>NZ_CP107008.1:3615837-4218477 GCF_025725685.1 Halomonas sp. M4R1S46 | reverse complement strand
GTAGAGCCGACGCAGCGCCAGGTCTCCTGGAGCGCCCAGGGCTATCGCAGTTAGCGTTGCCGCTCGGGGCTGATCCGTCGACAGGTCTACGAGGGGGCGCTGTGAACCCCTCCCTGGGCGCTACCGACGCCATCCTTGGCGTAGGACCCCCTCTACGACCTGTCCCCTGCGCCCCTCGCCACTCAACTGCGATTGCCCTGCTGGAGCGCACGGAACAATTGCGCTGCCGGCTCGAAATCACTACAATTTCCGGTCTTGAGCCGAATCTGCCCGGATTCCCCACCGGAACCCGGGCGCCTCTGAATCGCCGATTTGTTCCAAAAACCACGTGGGAATAACGAGTTATGAAACGCACCTTTCAACCCAGCGTTCTCAAGCGCAAGCGCGCGCATGGTTTCCGTGCTCGCATGGCCACCAAGAACGGTCGTGCCGTCCTGGCGCGTCGTCGCGCCAAGGGCCGCAAGCGCCTGAGCGCCTGACGCGCGTCGCGTGTCCTGTCAGGGCTTTCCCCGGCGGCTGAGGCTGCTTAACGCCGGGGACTATCGACGTGTCTTCGATACGGCTGCCTTCAAGGTCCACGGCAAGGGGTTGATGGCCCTGGCCACCCCCAACTCCCTGGGACATCCTCGCCTCGGGCTCATCTTCAGCAAGAAGAATGTCCGGCGCGCCGTCGACCGCAACCGCCTCAAGCGCCTCGCGCGTGAATCCATTCGCCTTCGCCAGCATCGCCTCCCCGCCGTGGATATCGTGCTGCTCGCCCGGCGCGGGGTGCAGGAGCTGGACAACGAGACCGTGCATCGCCAGTTGCACGGCATGTGGCGACGACTGGAGCGGGACGCGAGGAAGGGGGAAGGGAGAGAATCGACCGGCGCCCTCGCGACCGAGCGTCGATGACACGCCCAGCCAACCGCTGTCGGCACCCTGCGGAGCCTGCATGCGCATGACCACGCTTCTCGCCGCCATTCTTGACGCCGTCACGCCGAAAGCAGACGCTCTGCTGACGAACGCTAGCCTGCCCTCGGCAGGCTTTCGCGTTTGTCGGGTGGGCGACCTGCGTTGCGCCATCGGAATGTTCACCACCCATCGGGCAGAACCCTCATGGACGTAAAACGACTCTTATTGCTGATTCCCCTGGCGGTCCTCGCCTACCTGATCGTCGTGCAGTGGAATCAGGATTACGGCCAGGTGGCCACGGCACCGCAGGCCCCGGCCATCTCCAGTGACGCCGGCGACGCCCCGTCACCGACGACCGCCGGCAGCGATGATCTCTCGGTCCCCAGCGACGCCGAGGCGTCGGACATGGCCGGCACCATGCCGGGCGAAGCCGCTGCCGGCAACAGCCGCGACCTGGTGGCCGTCACCACCGACGTGCTCGATGTGCGCATCGACCCGGAGGGCGGCGACATCGTCTACGCGGCCCTGCCCCAGCACAAGTTCGCCCAGGAGTCCGAACAGCCCTTCGTGCTGATGGCGGACAATGCCTCGATGAGTTACGTGGCACGCTCGGGCCTCCAGCTGGAAGGCCACCAGGGCCGTATCACCTTCAACCCGGAGAAGACCGAGTACCGCCTGGACGAGGACGAGGGACAGCTGGAAGTCGACCTGAGCGCCACGCTCAACGGCGTCGACGTGCTCAAGCGCTTTACCTTCGCGCGGGACAGCTATGCCGTCGACGTCGACTACTTCGTGACCAACAACGGCGAGACGCCGGTCACCGCGCGCTTCATCGGCCAGCTGGCCCGCGACAACAGCAGCGACCCCTCCAGCGGCCCCAAGATGGGCATGAGCTCCTTCCTCGGCGCCGCCTACTCCTCGCCGGAGACCCGCTACGAGAAGATCGACTTCGAGGATATCCAGGAAGGCAACTTCGCCAACCGGGACGTCGAGGGCGGCTGGGTCGCCATGATCCAGCACTACTTCACCTCGGCCTGGGCCCCGCCCCAGGACCAGCAGAACCTCTACTACGCCACCACCGACTCCCAGGGGCGCAACGTGGCCGCCTTCGCCGGTCCCACCCGCACCGTGGCGGCCGCCGGCGAGACCGCCCTGGGCGCGACCCTCTACCTGGGCCCCAAGGTGCAGGATCGTCTGGAAGAGATCGCGCCCCACCTGGAGCTGACCGTGGACTTCGGCTGGCTGTGGTTCATCGCCAACCCGCTGTTCTGGCTGCTCGATCACATCCACGATCTGATCGGCAACTGGGGCTGGTCCATCGTCATCCTGACCCTGCTGGTGAAGGCCGCCCTGTGGCCGCTCTCGGCCAAGGCCTACAAGTCCATGGCCCGCATGCGCAAGCTGGGCCCGGAGATGCAGCGGCTCAAGGAACAGTACGGCGATGATCGCCAGAAGATGTCCCAGGAGATGATGAAGTTCTACCAGAAGGAGAAGATCAATCCGCTGGGGGGCTGCCTGCCGATCCTGGTGCAGATGCCGGTATTCATTGCCCTGTACTGGATGCTGCTCGAGTCCGTGGAGCTGCGCCATGCGCCCTTCATGTTCTGGATCCAGGACCTCTCGGTGAAGGATCCCTACTTCATCCTGCCGATCCTGATGGGCGCCTCGATGTTCGTTCAGCAGCTGCTGAACCCGACGCCCCCGGACCCGACCCAGGCCAAGATCATGAAGATGCTCCCGGTCGTCTTCACCTTCTTCTTCCTGTGGTTCCCGGCCGGCCTGGTGATCTACTGGGTGGTGAACAACATCACCTCCATCGTCCAGCAGTACGTGATCACCCGCAAGATCGAGGCCGACCCCAGTATCGGCAAGGGCATGAAGACCAAGTAGCCAGGCCCTGCTACGACGCCAGACCCCCGCCCCGGCGGGGGTCTGGCGTTTGTGCCCCCCGACACGGACAATAGCGACGTCTCACCCGAGGAGTCACCGATGGCCGAGAGCCTCTACCCCCAGGACACCATCGCCGCCCTGGCCACCCCGCCGGGCCGCGGCGGCGTGGGCATCATTCGCGTCTCGGGGCCCACCTGCCGGGCGATCGCCGGCAGCCTGCTGGGCCATTGCCCCGAGCCCCGACGGGCCCTGTATGGCCCTTTCCGGGGCGAGAAGGCCATGATCGACGAGGGAATCGCCCTGTACTTCGCGGGGCCGAACTCTTTCACCGGCGAGGACGTCCTCGAGCTGCAGGGCCACGGCGGCCCGGTGATCATGGACCTGCTGCTGGAACGCTGCGTGCAGCTGGGGGCCCGACTGGCCCGCCCCGGCGAGTTCTCCGAGCGGGCCTTCCTCAACGACAAGCTCGACCTGGCCCAGGCCGAGGCGATCGCCGACCTCATCGAGGCCAGTTCCCGCGGCGCCGCCGAGAACGCCCTGCGTTCCCTCCAGGGGGAGTTCTCGCGCCGGGTGGAGGGGCTGGTGCAGCGACTGATCGAGCTGCGCATGTACGTTGAGGCCGCCATCGACTTCCCCGAGGAAGAGATCGACTTCCTCGCCGACGGCCGGGTCGGGGACCAGCTCGCCACGATCCAGTCAGCGCTCGCCGAGGTACGGGCGGCCGCCGGCCAGGGGGCGCTGATGCGCGAGGGCATGAACGTGGTCATCGCCGGACGCCCCAATGCCGGCAAGTCGAGCCTGCTCAATGCCCTCACCGAGCAGGACACCGCCATCGTCACCGATATCGAGGGCACCACCCGCGACGTGCTGCGCGAGCACATCCACCTGGATGGCATGCCCCTGCACGTGATCGATACCGCCGGGCTGCGTGACACCCCCGATGCGGTGGAGAAGATCGGGGTGGCCCGGGCCTGGTCGGAGATCGAGACGGCCGACCGGGTGCTGCTGCTGGTGGATGCCGCCACCACGGATGCCATCGATCCCATGGCCATCTGGCCGGAGTTCGTCGAGCGCCTGGCCGACCCCTCGCGGCTGACGCTGGTCCGCAACAAGGTCGACACCAGCCACGAGAGCGCCGGCCTGGACGTGTCCACAACCACACCGGTGCTACGCCTGTCGGCGAAGACCGGCGCGGGTGTGGATAACCTCAAGGAGCATCTCAAGGCGGTGATGGGGTTCTCGGCCACCACCGAGGGCCGCTTCTCGGCGCGCCGGCGTCACCTGGACGCCCTGGACCGGGCCGACGCGGCGCTGAGCAACGGGGCGGCCCAGCTATCCGGCTACGGCGCCGGCGAGCTGCTCGCCGAGGACCTCCGTGACGCCCAGCAGGCCCTCGGCGAGATCACCGGCGAATTCAGCGCCGATGACCTGCTGGGCGAGATCTTCGGTAGTTTCTGCATCGGCAAGTAACGCCATGTTGTTGTTCTGACTCCCCAGCAGTCGGCGCTGAGGCGCCGGCTCACCCGATGGCTGCCGGGCGAGATCTTCGGCAGCTTCTGCATCGGCGAGTAGACGCCATTTCATCGCCCTGACTCCCCAGCAGTCGGCGCTGAGGCGCCGGCTCACCCGATGGCTGCCGGGCGAGATCTTCGGCAGCTTCTGCATCGGCGAGTAGACGCCATTTCATCGCCCTGACTCCCCAGCAGTCGGCGCTGAGGCGCCGGCTCACCCGATGGCTGCCGGGCGAGACCTTCGGCAGCTTCTGCATCGGCAAGTCGGTGCTCTGCCCTACTCCGGGACCCACCAGCCCCCCTGATGGCGACCGGCATTGCCCAGCAGCGGCGTGAGGGACGCCATGGCGCCTTCCAGACGCCCCTCCAGTCCCCAGGGGGAATTGACCACCAGCATGCCGCTGCCGTACATGCCATGCCCATCGCCCGGCGCCGCCACCGTCAGTTCACTGCGCCAGATCTTGCGCAGCCCACCATCACGCAGCCCGTCGAGCAGCGCCTGATGTCGCCCCGCCGGCAATAGCGGATACCACACCAGGACCACGGCGTGGCGTGCCTTGCGCATGGCCATGAGCACGGTCTCGACGACCTCGCCGTACTCCGCCTTGCGCTCATAGCTGGGATCGATCAGCACGCACAACCGCGGGGTCGGGGCCGGCAGCCCCTGCAGCAAGCCCGCCAGGCCATCGCCATGAATCCGTCGCACATTGGCGGGCAGCGCCTGGTGGGCCAGATGGCCATGCTCCCCGGGATGCAGTTCGAACAGGCGCAGGCGATCCTGGGCCCGCAGCCCCTGGCTCAGCCACCAGGGGGACCCCGGGTAGTGTTCGAGCCTCCTCGACGGCTGGACCCTGGCCAGGGCCGCCAGCCAGTCTCCCAGCAGGGGGGCGTCGGCGAGGCGCTGGCGTGCCTGCCACAGCCGACCGATGCCGTCCCGATGCTCCTGTAGCTTGCTGGCCTCCTCGGACGCGAGGGAATAGAGACCGCGCCCCGCATGGGTATCAATATACGTAACGGCAGATGTTTTACGTAATAGATGCTCGACGACCGTAAAAAGCACCAGGTGCTTGTGAACGTCGGCGAAGTTACCCGCATGATAGGCGTGCTGATAGGAAAGCATGGCTCTCACATCGGTGATTCGGCAAGGAAAAGGCCCGCCACCGGCAAGGTGACGGGCCCGGATGGCGCCTGACGGTCGATCAGCGCTGGGCGATGGGGCTCAGGGTGATCTCCACGCGACGGTTCTGGGCACGTCCCGCTTCGGTGTCGTTGCTGGCCACCGGCTGGTTCTCGCCGTAGCCGCTCATGTAGAGGCGATTGGAGGCGACGCCGCTCTGGGACAGGTAGTTGCCCACGGCCTGGGCACGGCGCTCGGAGAGCTGCTGGTTGTAGGCGGCCTCGCCGGTGCTGTCGGTGTGGCCGGCGATATTGACCCGCGTCTCGGGGTACTGCGTCAGTACCGAGGAGACGTCGTTGAGGGCATTGCGGGCCGTCATGGTCAGCTCACTGGAATCGAAGCCGAAGGTCACGCTGCTCGGCATGTTGAGCACGATGTCATCGCCGCGGCGTTCCACCCCGATGCCGGTGCCCTGCATGTCCTGTCGGAGTTGCTCTTCCTGCTTGTCCATGTAGGCACCGATGCCGCCGCCCGCGGCGGCACCCACGGCGGCGCCGATCAGGGCACGGTCGCGACGACTGGTGCTGCCATCCCCGCTGAGGGCCCCGGCAGCGGCCCCGACCGCCGCACCAATGGCGGCGCCGGTGCCGGTCTTGCTGCGCTGGGTCTGACCGGAATAGGGGTCGGTGGTGGTACATCCCACCAGCAGGGCAGCGGCGGCAAGTGGTGCGATCAGGCGAAAGCTTCTGGTCATGGTGTCGTCGACTCCTTGTTGTGACGATTGGCGTCCTGCACTAGCCCGATATGTCGATCGAGGCCAGCAACTCGTTCAAGAATAATAGACCTTGGGGGGAGGCTTGTAGCCTGTCGGCGTCTTCCACGAGAAGTCCTTTTTTGCGGGCGGTGGCGAGGCGGACGAGCAATGGCTCCGCGGGGAGTCCTGTCGTGTCCCGCCAGTCGGACAGCGGCACCCCCTCGGTCAGGCGCAGGGCGTTCATGGCGAATTCCAGCGGCAGCTCCTCGGGGTCGATCGCCTCACGGCCCGCCACGAATCCGCGGGGGTCGTGCTGTCGACGCAGGTAGGCATCGGGTTGACGGGTCTTCCAGCGCCGTTCGATGGCGTGTCCCCCCTTTCCGGGCACACTCAACTTGCCATGCGCGCCGGCGCCGATGCCCAGGTAGTCGCCGAAACGCCAGTAGTTCAGGTTGTGCCGGGCACGACGACCGGCACGCGCATAGGCGGAGATCTCGTAGCGAGAGAAGCCGGCAGCTTGCAGTCGCTCGTGGCCCAGGTCCTGGATGTCCCATAGCACATCCTCCCGGGGCAGGACGGGCGGATGTGAATGGAACTCGGTGTTGGGCTCGAGCGTCAACTGGTACCAGGACAGGTGCTCCGGGCCAAGCGCCAGCGCCCGCTCCAGGTCATCCAGGGCCAGGGCGGGGGTCTGGCCGGGCAGGCCATGCATCAGGTCGAGATTGAGGTTATCGAAGCCGGCATCACGGGCCTCCTCGAACGCCGCCATGGCATCGCGGCCGGAGTGGATGCGCCCCAGGGCGGTCAACTGGGCGTCCTGAAAGCTCTGCACGCCCAGCGACAGGCGGTTGATGCCGGCCTGCCGATAACCGGCGAAGCGGCCACGCTCGAGGGTGCCGGGGTTGGCCTCCAGGGTGATCTCGATGTCGGCGGCCAGCGGCAACCGCTCGGCGACGGCGTCGAGCAGGTCGCGGTAGAAGGCCGGTGACATCAGGCTCGGCGTGCCTCCCCCGATAAAGATACTCACCAGCTCCCGTCCGGTCACCAGCGGCAGGTCCGCGTCCAGATCGGCAATCAACGCCGCCAGATACGGCCGCTCCGGCAGCTCGGCGCCGCGCCCCA
Source organism: Halomonas sp. M4R1S46 (assembly GCF_025725685.1). Taxonomy (NCBI): domain Bacteria; kingdom Pseudomonadati; phylum Pseudomonadota; class Gammaproteobacteria; order Oceanospirillales; family Halomonadaceae; genus Halomonas; species Halomonas sp. M4R1S46. The sequence goes on along the minus strand of NZ_CP107008.1, from coordinate 4,211,189 downwards.
CGCCATGAGAGTTGAAGTCACAATAGGGGCACTTGCGCACGCACCAGGGCACATGCACATAGAGGGCGAGCGGTGGCAAGGCCGTGGTCCTCATGCCCGCGACCCGGCGGACAGCGACTCGCAGAGGGCGCGAAGGGCACGCCCGCGATGGCTGCGGCGATTCTTTTCCTCGGCGGACAGTTCGGCCGCGGTCATGCCCAGCTCGCGAATCCAGAACACGGGATCATAGCCGAAGCCCCGCTCCCCCCGTGGAGCGGTGAGGATCTCCCCCTCCCAGCTGCGTTGGACGATCAGTGGCACGGGATCCTCGGCATGACGGAGCAACACCAGCACGCACCAGTAGCGAGCGGTGCGCTTAGCGTCGGGCACCTCGCTCAGGGCATCCAGCAAGCGGCGAGTGTTGCGCCCATCATCTCGCGGCTCACCGGCAAAACGCGCTGAACGGATACCGGGCCGGCCCTGCAGGGCATCCACGGCCAGCCCCGAGTCATCGGCCAGGGCCGGCAGTCCACTGATACGGGCAGCCTCACGGGCCTTGAGCAGGGCGTTCTCGACGAAGGTCAGCCCCGTCTCCTCGACCTCGGTCACGGCGAAATCCGACTGGGGCCGAACGTCGACGCCGAGGGGGGCGAGCAGCTGGTCGAATTCGCGTAGCTTGCCGGCATTACCGCTCGCCAGCACCAGTCTCGTCATCATGGCAGCACCTTGATTGGATTGTTGCGGACCAATTCTACGCGAGCCGGCAATCCGGGAGGAGGGAGAATGCAAAAGGACAAGCACGAACCGGAATCGTTCAAATTCATCATGGAGGAGCATCAAGACCTTCAGGACAAGTTATCCACAATGGTATGGTTTCTCTAATGCCGCTGGAAGCATATCTCTGGTGGAAGGGGGCGGAAAACTGTTTTAACCTTATGATTTCATGGAGGAAAAAGGATAGTTAACATTGAAGAGAACTAAGCAGCCGACATCATATAACGAAAAGTTAGTTACATGTTTTTACATTGCATCCGACACTCATAGCTGGCAGACGACATTGCCCAAGGATTTCATCGGTCGAGGTGATGGTTATCGTCACAGATGCTGAGGTTACACCATGGTCCAGGATAAACGCCAAATACTGCTGGTGACCGAGTCCAACCCGCAGTCACAGCTCTTCACCGACTACTTGCACCAGCAGCTCGAGTGCCCTGTGGGGGTCGTGGCACCAGGCACGGCCTGGAAGCCCAGGGAAAACAATGGGGATGTCCTGGTGCTCCTGGACGCGGACCACATGGACGAAGCCTCCATGCAGGCCTGGCAGACCCATCGAGCCGAGCACCCCAATATTTCCCTGGCCGCCTTCAACCTTCGGGATGAGGATCATGCCGTCGAGACCCTGTCCGGCATGCACCTCCAGGGCATCTTCTATCGCAATGACCCGCTTCCCTTGATTTGCAAGGGTCTGTCCACGCTGCTGGATGGTCAGCTATGGATGTCACGGCAGCTGATGGCACGCATGCTCGAATTCTATCGTCGCCACCAGATCAATGCCTACCGACCGGCCTGCGGCCTGACTCAGCGGGAACTGGAAATCATCGGCCTGCTCGGCTCCGGTGCATCCAATATGGAAATCGCCGATCGACTCTTCGTCAGTGAGCATACCGTCAAGTCTCACCTCTACAACATCTTCAAGAAGATAGAGGTGCATAATCGGCTGCAAGCCGTCAACTGGGCAAGGCAAAACCTGGGGACTCCCCCGCCGTTGACCGAACGACGATCCAACTGCAAGTAATACTTATCAACCAGAAAAATCATAAAAGCATCGATCAAACGAGATGCTATTTTTGTAAATGTCGCGCTCGGAACTGTGTTTTTCTTTACTTGACGGCACGTCAAAGGATAAGTAATGAAGGCACTAAAAAACGTCATTATCATAGGAAAAGGGGAGAATAAGGAAAAAATTATCAGCCAAATCTCAAGCTTGGGATGGTCGATCCATCAGGTAGAATGCATCCAGGAAGCAATGCAATCTCCCAAGGATGACCTTCCTCTCGTTGGGCTATTCATCTTTGAGTCAAGGAGTCCTGGCTTCTCCAGTGAAATTGAAAACTTTATCAACGAAAGAACGATACGTTGGATCGCTATTGTCCAGAAAGCACTGTTGAACAAGAATGATATTCGCCTGGCCATCGGCCAGCTTTTCTGCGCATATCATGTGCTGCCAATCGACGTCCATAAACTTCATTATACTCTGGAGAGCCTTCAAGACATTGCGCATCTTGCGAGTTCAACACGCTGCCAAGGAGAGGCGGGGACAAGTGAGTGCCAGATGGTGGGTCACAGTCCCATCATGCAGGAGCTCTTCAAGACCATACACAAAGTGGCTGTCGTCGATGCTCCGGTATTCATCCAGGGAGAATCCGGCACCGGCAAGGAGCTGACGGCCCGCGCCATACATGACGAATCCTCCCGATCGGGTCATCCCTTCAATGCCGTCAACTGTGGAGCCTTGCCTACCAACCTGATCCAGTCGGAGCTGTTCGGCCATGAGAAGGGCGCCTTTACCGGGGCGAGTCAGCGCAAGATCGGCATCATCGAGAACACTCAGGGCGGAACCCTCTTCCTCGACGAGATCGGCGATCTCCCTCTGGAACTACAGGTAAACCTGCTGCGGTTCCTCGAAAATCATGCGATACAACGGGTCGGTGGCCTGAAGGAAATCGAAGTTGACGTTCGCGTCCTCGCGGCTACCCATGTGGACCTGGATAAAGCCGTAGCTCAGGGCAGCTTCCGCGAAGACCTGTACCACCGGCTCAATGTCCTGCAGGTCAGGATTCCACCGCTGAGGATGCGGGGCGCGGATATCGAGATCCTCGCCCGCCATTTCTTTCACCAATTTGCCAATGAAAAATCCCTGCAAGTGACGGGCTTCAACAAGGAAAGCCTGGCACTGATTCGCCTGTATGAATGGCCAGGGAATATTCGCGAGCTTATAAATCGTGTACGACGCGCCCTGGTCATGTGCGATCATCGCCTGATCCGTCCAAGCGACCTTGGGCTGGAGAGGCGTCACTGTGCTTCACGACATGCCGAGAGTCTTGAGGAAGCCCGGGACATCGCCGAACGGGGCGTCGTGCTGGCGGCGTTGACTCGCAACAGCTTCAACATACAGCATGCCGCCCGAGAGCTTGGCATCTCTCGAGTGACCCTCTATCGTTTGATGGAGAAGCACAAGATCAACCGGGCGAGCGAGGCCTCAGGGCCAAAGGGAAAAGATGAGGGTGGGAAACCGAGGGAAGCTCCGAATGTGCTTCACCTGTCATCGCTCAAGAAAGGGCCATCATAGAATGATGATAATGTATCCTCGCACCATCAGTATCTCGACGTTTATCCCTGGGAGGCCATATGGCCTCCCAGTAGCAGATGATGAGCTCACCTCCCCCTGACCCGAAGAAATTGACATCACCGGCTCGATCCCGTGACTCCGAGGGACTACCCTAGAAAATCACGGAGTGCGTGAACCTGAAAGCGGCAAGGAGTCTTGAGCAACTTGTAAAGTTTTTTTAAATCAAGGGAATAGGGAAAACGATCATGATGTTCGATCTCAAGAGGCTCGCCCTCGCCTGTAGTCTGCTCCCCCTGACAATCTCGGGACATGCCACGGCCCAAACGTCAGAAGACGATACCTTCCAGCCAGTGGGACAGCGTCCACCGCCCTCACGGGAGGCGCCCGAAGTCCAAGCGATCCCAGATATCGGCGGCGTCTTGACGCCCCAGGGCCGTCTCGTACTCGAACCAGAATTCCAGTACTCCCATTCCAGCGTCAACCGCCTGACGTTCCGAGGGGTAGAAATTCTCGAGACCCTGCAAATCGGTCTACTGACTGCCGATGATATCGACCGGGATACCTTTACCGCCGCCGTCACTGGCCGTCTGGGGGTCACCGACCGTCTGGAACTGGAACTACGCGTCCCTTATCTTTACCGGGACGATACGGAAGCCAATGAGCTTGAAGAACCTCCGTTCAGGCTCGAGAGAAACCGGACCGGCAACCATCTCGGTGATATCGAGCTGGCCGCACATTACCAGATCAATAGTGGCGAAAATGGAGCCCCTTTCTTTGTCGGTAACCTACGTTACAAGTCGACTACTGGCCAGGGTCCCTTCGATGTCGACCGTGACGCCAATGGCATCGAGGAAGAACTCGCCACGGGCTCTGGTTTTCATTCCATCGAACCCAGCCTGACGGTGCTCTACCCTTCGGCGCCGGCGGTCTACTTCGCCAACCTGGGCTACCAGTTCCACCTCGAGGACGATGTCAACGAGCGAGTCGGTGAGGTGGAGGTCGAGGAAGTCGATCCGGGCGACGCCGTCCGACTGAGCTTCGGCATGGCCTATTCCATCAATCCCAGGACCTCTTTCACCCTGGGCTACAAGAACGATTTCATCGACAAAACCGAGACGACCTTTTCCGGCGAAGAGGGCAGTTCCGTGACGGGAGAATCCGGCAGCCTGAATGTGGGGTCGATGCTGCTGGGCTGGTCCTATCAGTTCAGCCAGGATGCTGCACTCAACGTGGGCCTGGAGCTCGGCGTTACCGATGATGCCCCCGACACCGTCCTGACGTTGCGCGCCCCCTTCGGCATGAACGTCTTCTAATCCAGAAAGATAACGGCTTCATCGCTTATGGGGTTGGCAGGGACTGGAAACCCCTGCCAACCCCATTCGAAGCCTCCTGCCCTGCCAATCGGACCTGCTAGATACTGGCGACCGATGACAGTGGGGCCATCCAGTCATTCCCTTAGCGAACGATACCCTGTAGAGAATGGAGAATTCTGGCCTTCTGCTGTGCTGCTTTCAGTTCGCCAATATTGTTGACATATACCCCGATATCGATCCTGTTCTGGATGCTCTGTCCAGAGGCCGTGGTCGCCAGAGTGCTGACAATGGCCTGGCGCGTGATGCTGTGCAGTACCGCGGTACTGCCGATACCTGCCGGGCCATCGATCACGATACCGGAGAAGTCGGTGAGCCCGGAGAGATCGAGTCTGCCACCTCCAACGCTGCTCCCAGCCGTCGAGCCAGAGCCAACCTGGGTTACGGCGCTACTACCCGCATTGCTCAGTGTCTGGGATAGCACCTCCATACCGGTGTTTCTAAAGGCCACTTCGGTCTCGTAACGGACGGTGTTGTTGATCAGGGTGGTCAGCTTCGCCCCAAAGTCCAGTTCCATTCCCCCCAGGTTGAAGCCACCTCGCAGGGTGGCCAGTCTGTCCTCGGGAATGACCTCGCCCTGCCGATAGATATCGGGTGCGTCTGAGTGGACACCTTGCACTGCATGGACGAAGGTCGTTGCCGCCGAAGCAGGCGATACCCCCGTCGGAGCCAGGGATGCGGCCCCGACCAACAACACGGCAGACAGGACCCTCAGGGGACCTGCTCGCCGTCGTATTGCTTTTACGTTCATGGTCGGTAACTCCTTGGTGATTACCTACCCAATTCGATACTGCCCGGTAGCGAGAGCAGGTTGGCGCCGACGTTGTAGCGCTGAACCCCTTCCTCGATAGGCGAGGCAGGTCGAACACGCCAGTCACGCTCGCTGTTGAAATGGTTCTGGGCCACGTCCAGGTCGGCCCGAGCACCGAGCACCGTACCGGTCCACAGCGTCTCGAACATCTCCTTCGGGACCACGACGGTTCCCGCCGCCGGGTCGCCGACCAGGACATTCCGGTCATCCACCCCCTTGACGACCACGAAGTGCTTGTACCCGCCCGTATTGATAAGGGTAATGGCGGGCACGCCGATGCGCATGAAGTCATCCAAGGAAATCTCGAAGCCATCGGAGTCGAGTCCCTGGGCATCCAGATAACGTTTCATATCCAGCATGGAAAAGCCGTAAACCTGGATCTGATCCCGGTCTCCCTCACGAATCATCGCCTCGAAGACCTCGCCTTCCGTGGTCGGGCGATCATAGTGATAGGTCAGCAGGGTCGCCACTGCCGCCGAGCCACAGCTGAAGTCGTATTCCTGCCGCACCACTCTCTCCCAACTGATCTCCGACAGGCTCTTGGCCTCGACGTGGAAGGAGCCGAAGAGACTCGATATATTGACCTGGCCGGCTTCCGTGGAGCCAACCGCACCGCCCCCCAACATGGCCAGCAGTACCACCAGCAGAAGGGGGGGAGCTTGTGAATCCTTCATCATGGATTGTGTACCTCCAGCACTCCTCATCAGAGACTCATGCCTGTTGATCGCGAAGGTCTCCCCGCCACCGGGGATCAAGGGTTCTGGATATAGACACTGATGCCGATGGCGTTATTGACGGCGTTGGCGTTGCCCGTGATGTTGTTGAAGATCCCGGTGCCGCTATAGTGGCCCATAGCCCCCTGTTCGAAGGTGATATCGCCGGTCATCATGTTGCCGTTGGTGACATTGAACCCGGAGCCGACGGTGATGGCGTCCATATCCTGGACGCTCTGGACATTGACCCGATCGAGATGCACGTTGACGCCATCCCGGCCACGAGTCTGTCCCATCGCCTCGAGATCCATGCTCTGCAGGGCCTCGAAGCCAACGCTCGCCGGCATTCCTTCTCCGGCCTCGTCGGCACCGGCATAGCCGATCCCCGCCACTCCCATTGACAACCCGACCAGGGACACCATGAGTTGCTGTCTCAGTGGGATGCTCATGATTGCCTTCATCGCTTAGCCTCCTTCCGGCCTGCCCAAGCAGTGGGAAGAACCGGCGGAGCGCACTCCGCCAGTTCCCGACCGTGATGTGACAACTCGGGCCCGTCCCTGGGCCCTCATCCTCAGTTGCCGATGCTCACGTTGCTGTGGGCAGCGATGCTGGTGCCGGACAGCTGCGAGTTGTAGAAGCCGGTGGAGTTGTTGATGTTGGAAACACCACCGTAGACGCCGCCTGCGGCAACCGAGATGCTGGCCGCCCCGGTCCTCAGGATGGCCGCACCGCCGTTGCCACCGGCACCACCGTCGCCGCCGGCACCGCCGGCGGCAACGGCAGCCCCGCCGGTACCCATGCCGCCGCCGCCACCGCCGCCGTAGCCGTCGCCGCCGTCACCGGCCACCGCGCCGGCCCAGCCGCTACCGCTGCCGTCGCCGCCGGTCCCGGAACCCACACCGGTCCCGCTACCGGTCCCGCTGCCGGCGCCGCCGGTACCGGCCGTGGCGCTCGCCCCGGCGCTGGAACCGGCGCCAGCACTCTGGTCCTCATTGCCGTCAACATTGTCGGCGGAAGCACCGCTAGCGGCGCCGCTGCCGGCATTGGCACCGCCACCGAGGCCGAGGCCATAGCCACTACCGTAGCCTTTCCCGTAACCATCGCCGCCGTTACCGTCACCGTGACCAAGTGCGCCGGCATCACCGCCGTCGCCGCCAGTACCGCTGCCACCGTCCCCGCCGACACCGAAGCCAACGCTGACCGCGAGCGCGCCACCACCGGCGGCACCGGCGGCGCCACGAGCCCCATCACCGCCATAGACGTTGATGCCGGCCCCATTCACATGCGACTTCATCTTCTGCATCGAGATGACGCTGATGGAGGTGTTGTAGGACTCGCTCATGGCCCAGGCATCGCCGCCGCGGCCGGTGGCGCCGCCATTCCCGCCGGCGCCAAGCCCTGTGCCGGCCCCCGCACCTCCATAACCAGCGCCATCGCTGCCATCGTCGCCGCCATCATTGCTATCGGCGCTCCCTCCGGCCCCGAAGCCAAACCCGGAACCATTTCCTCCATCGGCGCTGCCGCTGCTGCCACCCACGGCAAGAGCGGCGGAATCAACGTCCTGCTCGGCATCTCCGACGCCGACGCTGGGGTTGGCCTGGGCAGTGGAAATCGCCATGACCAGGGTCAGCAGGGAAGTCCCCGCGATTGCATACGCTTTCATGATCACTCTCCCGTTCGATTCGGCTGGACCATTCTCGTCCGCTGCGAACCGGGCCGATTCGAAGGTCGATAACGGCATCGGTTCTGGTTGCCTGCTCTTGGTCGACGTGAAAGATCGACCTTGAGCCCTCGAAGATCCCGCTCGCAGGCAAGCTACCTAGGGCATATTGCGTGCCAGGAAAACGTAACCAGCTGATAATCTTGGAGAGAAATCGCGCTCATGGCCATGGGACACGACGGGGGATGCGGTTTTGGGGAGGGATTCGTGTCAGGACTGTTAAGCCCATGAAACAGGTCAGCGGTACCATGCCGCAGGCTGGCTGGATAAATAATTGCAAATCAATCGATTAACTTGATGATACAGGAAGGAAACAAAACCGTTGCAAGAGTGACACTACCAACACACTGCCATTTTTTCACTTAAAAAACCGTAACTTGTAATGGACCCCCCCGGCTTACGCAGCCGCTATGACTGATCACCAGATGTAACATACAGGCCCTCAGGCCGGCGCAAGAGGGGAAACGTATGCGGTCATCTGGTTCCCTGCGCCTGGGGCCACGGGGCCGAGCCCCGCGGTGGGTCAGGTCCAGTGGGCATGCTCCTGGATCAGCCCGGCGAGCGTCTCGCCGGCATTGTCGGCCGTGGTGTCCAGGTGGATCAGGTGCAGGCGTTCATCATCGGTGAAATCCTCGAAGCCGCCTCGCTGGCGGTGGAGAATGGCCAGGCCGTCCCGGACATCGCCGCCTCGTCGGCTGGCCCGCTTACGGATACGTCGCTCCAGGGTGGCCTCGTCTGCCTCGAAACTGACCAGCAGGACGGGCAGGCCGCGGCTCTCCGCCTGGTGCCGCAACCGGTCCCGTTGCTCGCGCTTGAGACAGGTGGCATCGATGCAGACCGGGAAACCGGCATCCAGGAGTCTCCCGGCGCACTCGGCCAGTCGCCGGTAGGTGCGATCGGTGGCTGCATCCGAGAAGATATCTACAGCCGGTTCGTCGGGAGTTGCCTGTGGATACTCTCCATGCAGGCGCCGGCGCTCCGCGTCCGAACAGACCCGAACCGCCCCCAACTGACCGACCAGGGCGCGAGTGAAGCGACTCTTGCCGCTACTGGTCACCCCCACCCCGATCACCAGCGGGGGGAAGCGGAACTCGGCATGCTGCTCAGCCAGCGTCAGATAGCGACGGCAGGCTCCCATGGTCTCCGCCAGCAGGGCCGGCTGCTCGTCGTCGCCAACGGCGTCCTGCCGACGCCTCAGGGCCCGTCTCGCACCAGCCAGGGCCTCGATCACCCGGAACATCGACAGCAGGCGAGGCATGCCATAGTCGCCGGACACCCGCAGGTAATGATCGAGCGCTCCGTTGGCCAGGCGCGACTCACCACGGATCTCGAGTCCGACCAGCAGCGAGGCCAGGTCGCACCCCGGATCCAGCGCGATCTGCGCACCGAAGCCCTCGAGGTCACGGTCGATGGCATTGGCCATCAATACGCGCCCTTCCTCCACCAGGCGACTGTGGGGATGGTCACAGGCCCAGCTGTGGGACAGCCGGTATTCTCCCCGGGACCGCAGCTCCGGGGTCAGTCGCTCGAGGCTCTCCTGCAGCCAGCGCGCCAGCCCGGCCAGGCGCTCGCGGTCCTCGTCACCGGCCATCAGCGACTCCAGGGCCTTGATCTCGGCGTCCACGCGCTCACTGACTGCCGCCGGGGTGGCCGAGGCGTCCCCATCCTGGCCGCGATGCTCGCGGTGCCAGCCGCTCAGCCGCTCGACCACGGCCTCGAGGGAGACGTCCTCCCCGGCAATCGTGGCGTCTCGGGGATGTCGCTGATTCATCGCACTCTCCTCACTTGGCCACCGGCGCGGGTCACGCCTGGCGCATCGACGCGAAGGCCGCCTCGGCCGCGTCCAGGGTCAGTTGGATATCCTCGGGCGCATGGGCACTGGACATGAAGCCGGCCTCGAAGGCCGAGGGCGCCATGTAGACGCCATGGTCCAGCATGGCGGTGAAGAAGCGGCGGAAGGCGTCGCCATCGCAGGCGGTGGCCTGGGCGAAGTTGTCCACCCGGCTCTGGCCGGTGAAGAACAAGCCGAACATGCCCCCCGCCTGCTGGGTGATCATGTCGATGCCGGCGGCGTCGGCACGCGCCTTGAGGCCATGGCAGAGCGTCTCCACGCGCTGGGCCAGGGCATCATGGAAGCCAGGCTCGCGCAGCTTGGTGAGCAGGGCAATGCCGGCCGCCATGGCCAGCGGATTGCCTGCCAGGGTCCCGGCCTGGTAGATCGGCCCCAGCGGCGAGATGTTCTCCATGATCGCCTGACGACCGCCGAAGGCCCCGACCGGCATGCCACCGCCAACGATCTTGCCCAGGCAGGTCAGGTCCGGCTCGACGTCGTAGTGCGCCTGGGCCCCGCCCATGGCCACCCGGAAGCCGGTCATCACCTCGTCGAAGATCAGTACGCTGCCATGCTGCTCGCAGACCCGACGCAGGGTCTCGAGAAAGCCGGGCTGCGGCGGGATGCAGTTCATGTTGCCGGCCACCGGCTCGACGATGATGCAGGCCACCTCGTCGCCGATCTCCTCGAAGCAGGCCTCGACGGCATCCGGGTCGTTGTAGGCCAGGGTCACGGTGTGCTCGGCCAGCGACGCCGGCACGCCGGGGGAGCTGGGCTCGCCATGGGTCAGGGCGCCGGAACCGGCCTTGACCAGCAGGGAGTCGGAGTGGCCGTGGTAGTTGCCCTCGAACTTGACGATCTTGTCGCGCCCGGTGTAGCCGCGGGCCAGGCGGATCGCCGACATGGTGGCCTCGGTGCCGGAATTGACCATGCGCACCATCTCGATGCTGGGGATCATCTCGCAGATCAGGTCGGCCATGGTGGTTTCGATGGCCGTCGGCGTGCCGAAGGACAGGCCATTGTCGAGGCGCTCGCGCACCGCCCCCAGCACCTCGGGGTCGGCATGACCGGTGATCATCGGCCCCCAGGAGCCGACGTAATCGACGTAGCGCTTGCCCTCCACGTCGAACAGATAGGCACCCTGGGCACGCTCCATGAAGACCGGGGGACGCTCCAGCCCCTTGAAAGCACGCACCGGCGAATTGACGCCGCCGGGAATGTGTCGGCAGGCCCGTTCGAAGAGCTGTGCGGATGTGGTCATGTCAACCCCTTTGCTGTTGAACGAATGTGTCTCGTCGGCCGGAAAGGCCCGTGGCACGGCGCTCCGACCTGTGGATAAATCTCTGGATAAGCTTTTGGCGACCGGTGATCCGATGGTGAATGTCGCCGAAATGCATCGCTTTGTCCCGGAACCCTCCCGATGGTCCTATTCTCGATGCAGATGCCCCGGATGGCCAGTCCATGTCCGACTCGCCTCAGCCTTCCAGAGTCACCGGCAGGCGCCACAGCCGACGCGGCAGGCGCTGGTCCCGTCCCGGCTGCCAGCCATGGGCCAGGGCCTGCCAGGTGAAGGCCTGGGCCTGCTGGCAGGCGCCGACCAGCGACTCCCCCAGCGCCAGGCGGGTGGCCAGGGCCGCCGCCAGGGTGCAGCCGGAGCCATGGAACTGGCCGGGCAGGCGCGGCCAGCTCCACTGGCGGTCGCCATCCGGGGCGTGAAGGGTGTGCACCACCCGCTCGGGGGCGGTGCGGACATCGGGGTCGTCGGTGCCAGTGACCAGCACGCCCTGGCAGCCCAGGTGCATCAGGCTCACCGCGCGCTGGGTCTCGTCCAGGCAGTCGGCGTCGGCCAGGCGAGCGAGTTCCTGGTGATTGGGAGTGAGGATATCCACGAGGGGCAGCATGCGCCGGCGGAAGGCCGCCACCAACCCCTCTGTGGACAACGCCTTGCCCCCGCCGGCCCGCAGGACCGGGTCGACCACCACCGGCACTCCCGGGCGGCGGGCGATGATCTCCACCACCGCCTCCAGGGTCTCCGGGGCGGGCAGCAGGCCGACCTTGATGGCGGCGATCTCGGTGTCCTCGAGGGCGGATGCCATGTCGCGGATGGTGTCCGCCGCCACCGGCTGCACGGCCGTGACATCGCGACAGTTCTGTACCGTCAGGGCGGTGGGGATGGTCAGCGCCCAGCCGCCGCAGGCCGCCACGGCCTCGGCATCGGCCACCAGGCCGGCGCCGCCGGTGGGATCGTGGCCGGCGAGGACCAGCACCATGGGCAGATGGGGGAGCGTTTCAGCGGACGGCGACATCAGAACGGCTTCACGACGGCGAGGATGACGATCGCCAGCAGGGCGATCACGGGCAATTCGTTGAACACCCGGAAGAAACCATGGGTGCGGGAGCAACGCCCGGCGGTGAACTGCTTGAGATAGACCAGGCAGACATGGTGGTAGCCGACCAGCAACACGACCAGAGCGAGCTTGACGTGCATCCAGCCCTGCCCGAGCCAGGCAGGATTGAGATAGAGCAGGGCGCCGCCCAGCACCAGCACGGCGATCATCGACGGCGTCATGATGCCGCGATAGAGCTTGCGCTCCATGACGGTGAAGTAGTCGATGGCCGGTCGTTCCCCCCGGTCCCGGGCCATGGCGTGGTAGACATAGAGCCGCGGCAGGTAGAAGAGGGCGGCAAACCAGGTCACCACGGCCACCAGGTGCAGGGCCTTGATCCAGGGATACATGTCGCTTCCTTAGGCTGGAGGTGTGTCGCTGTAGCGATAGTAACGCTCGATGGCGTCCCGGGTGATGATACCGGAAATCCGCTTCCGCTTCGGCCGGTGACCGTGCTCGACGTAGAGCGCATCCACGGCCTTGTCGTTGAGCCGGGTGAAGGCCTCCGAGAGCGTGGCCTGCAGGTGGATCGGCGCCATGTCCAAGCGCTGGCCGGGGATCTCCATCAGGTCCAGCTTGCCGTCCTTGCCGATCTTGTCATCGTCATCATGCTCCAGCATCCAGCGGGCCAGATCCGCGGCCTTGAGCGCCAGGGCGGGCTTGTCGTCGCTGGAACGCTCGATGACCACCCAGACCGGCTTGGCCTCCAGCAGGGCACTGGCCTGTTCCCGGGTCACCCGCCGGCGGGTACGCACCAGGTCACGCTCCATCACCGCCGGCACCGAGACCCGCGAGAGGGCCTGCATCAGGGGCTGCTGCAGGGGATGCAGGCCATGCCGGGTGACGCTGATGAAGAAGCCGTCGCAGCCACACAGCTGACGGGCGGTCAGCCCGGCCACCACCACGGCCAGCATGCCCGGCAGGATCAGGTTGGGATTGTGGGTCAGCTCGAGCAGCGCCATCAGCGCGGCCAGCGGCGCCTGGAGCACGGCGCCCATCATCGCCGCCATGCCGAGCATGGCATAGACCTCGGGGCCGGTGGCCAGCCCCGGCATCAGTTGGGCGCCGAGCAGGCCGCACAGGGCACCGGCGGCCCCTCCCGCCACCAGGATCGGGCCGATGATGCTGACCGGGATACCGCAGGCCACGGCGCCGGCCGTCAGCAGCAGCTTGCCGATGGCCACCGCCAGCAGGACGTCCAGGGTCAGCTCGCCGGCCAGGGTCAGGCCCAGGGTGTCGTAGCCCATGCCCTGCACCTGGGGATACCACCAGGCGACGGCACCGACCAGGCTGCCGGCCAGGGCGAAGCGTGCCGCCACGGGCAGGCCATCGAGCCGCACGCCGGAGCGCGCCACCCGCACGAAGAGACCGGCCAGCAGGCCGATGACCAGGGCACTGACCACGATCCAGGGCAGGTTGAACAGCGAGCCCAGCGCCACACTGGTCTCCTGGAAGGGGCGCTCGAAGCCGAACACCGCCTGCGCCACTACGGCCCCCATGGTCGAGGCCAGGATCACCGGCATGAACCCGGTGATGGTGTACTCCATCATCACCACTTCCATGGCGAAGATGACCCCGGCGATGGGGGTATTGAAGGACGCCGAAATGCCCGCCGCGGTGCCGCAGGCGACCAGCACGCGCAGGCTGTTGTGGGGCAGGCGCAGGCGCTGGCCCAGCCCGCTGGACGCCGCCGCGCCGAGATGGATGGCCGGGCCCTCGCGCCCCGCCGAGAGCCCGCCCAGCACCGAGATCAGCCCCACCCACCACTGGGTGAGCCAGTTGCGCAGCGGGAAGCGTCCCTGGTGGTAGGTCAGCCGAGAGATCACATGGGCCACGCCGATCTGGCGACCGGCGACCGGCTGGCGCCACAGCCACAGGCCGATCAGCGCCACCGCCAGCAGCGGCAGGAGCGCCCGGGCGGCCGGCGTCAGGCCCTCGAAGGCCTCGGGATTGCCGCCGGGCAGGAAGACCATGGCCCCGAGGGCCAGCAGCAGACGGAAGACCACCATCAGGCCGCCGGTGATCAGCCCCGACACCACCCCGAGCACGCACAGCTGGGGGAGAGCATCGACACTGGCCAGCTGGCGACGAAATCGGTCCAGGTTGTAACGGGGTAACGGCAGACGCGGCAAGCTGACCTTCCTGTTCGTCCCGGCGACAAGGCCCCACCCGGTCTGGGTGGAGCACGCCTCTCTTGTGTATCATATCCAATCACAGAGGTCCCAGCGTCCCACAACGAGGAGTCCATCGTGATCAAGGTCGGAATCGTCGGCGGCACCGGTTACACCGGTGTCGAACTGCTCAGGCTGCTGGCCCGTCACCCCGAGGTGCGCATCGAGGCCATCACCTCGCGCAGCGAGGCCGGCCTCGGCGTCAGCGAGCTCTACCCCAACCTGCGCGGCCACTACGACGAGTTGCGCTTCAGCGAACCGGATCCCGCTCGGCTGGCGGCCTGCGATGCCATCTTCTTCGCCACCCCCCACGGCGTGGCCCATGCCCTGGCCGGTGAGCTGCTCGAGCGCGGCACCCGGGTGATCGATCTCTCGGCGGACTTCCGCCTGCGCGATGCCGTCGAATGGGAGAACTGGTACGGCCAGCCCCACGGCGCCCCCGAACTGCTCGACGACGCCGTCTACGGCCTGCCCGAGGTCAACCGCGAGCGCATCCGCCAGGCCCGGCTGATCGCCGTGCCCGGCTGCTATCCCACCGCGGTACAACTCGGCCTGCTGCCGCTGCTGGAGGCCGGACTGATCGATGTCGAGCACGTGATCGCCGACTGCAAGTCCGGCGTCACCGGGGCCGGCCGCGGGGCCAAGGTGCCCTCGCTGCTGGCCGAGGCCAGCGAGTCCATGAAGGCCTACGGCGCCTCCGGCCATCGCCACCTTCCCGAGATCCGTCAGGGCCTGGGCGATGCCGCCGGCGGCCCGGTGGGGCTGACCTTCGTGCCCCACCTGACGCCGATGATCCGTGGCATCCACGCCACCCTCTACGGGCGCCTCACCGGCGAGCCGGGTGACCTCCAGGCGCTGTTCGAACAGCGCTTCGCCGGCGAGCCCTTCGTCGACGTGATGCCGGCTGGCAGTCATCCCGAGACGCGCAGCGTCAAGGGCGCCAACGTCTGCCGCCTGGCCGTCCACCGCCCCGGCGACGGCGACACCGTGGTGGTCCTCGCGGTGATCGACAACCTGGTCAAGGGCGCCTCCGGCCAGGCCGTGCACAACCTCAACCTGATGTTCGGCCTCGACGAGCACGCCGGCCTCGACGCCCCGGCGATGATGCCCTGAGCTTGACTCCACCACCTCAGGCTGCCGCCAACCTAGCGTGAGAGGCGCCGGGGACAGGTCGTAGAGGGGGTCTTTTGCCCATGGAAGGCAAAAGTAGTGCCCATGGATGGGTTCACAGCGCCCCCTCGCAGACCTGTCGACGGTCTAGCCTCGAGCGACAACGTTAATGTCGATAGCCCTGCCCGCCGGCAATAGTTGACCCTTTTGCTGGGGGTTGTGGATAATCGTCGTCCTGCACGACATTCACCGATTCCGGGGAGGTCACCCATGAGCGGTGCCGCAACCTTCGTTCCCACCCCCTTGCTGCTCTCCGACAGCGCCAAGGCGCGGCTCCATGCCCTGATCGAGGAGGAGGGCAACCCCCGCCTCAAGCTGCGGGTCTACGTGACCGGCGGCGGTTGCTCGGGCTTCCAGTACGGCTTCGACTTCGCCGAGAATGTCGCCGAGGACGACACCCTGGTCGAGTTCGGCGAGGTGGCGCTGGTGGTCGACCCGCTGTCCTATCAGTACCTGGTCGGCTCCACCGTCGACTACGAGGAAGGCCTGGCCGGCGCCCGCTTCCTGATCCAGAACCCCAATGCCACCACCACCTGCGGCTGTGGCGCCTCCTTTATGGTCTGATACTTAGCGTTGAGTCGGTCCCCTTCCGGAACTTGACGCTTTCACGACAACTCGCCATGGTTGATTAGGTACTCCAAAACAAATTATCCATGGAGAGTCACATGAAACGTCACTTGAAGGCGGCCTCGCTGGCTTCCTGCCTCGGCCTGACCCTGGGCCTGTCCGGCGCCGCCGGCGCCGACAACCATGTGGTCGATGTCGTCACCGACCCGAGCTTCGTGCCCTTCGAGATGATGGACCAGGAAACCGGCGAGATGGTCGGCTTCGACATGGACATCATCGCCGAGGTCGCCGAGCGGGCCGGTTTCGACTACAACCTGCGCACCATGGACTTCAACGGCATCATCCCCGCCGTCCAGACCGGCAACGTCGACATCGCCATCGCCGGCATCACCATCACCGACGAGCGGGCCGAGATCGTCGACTTCTCCGATCCCTACTACGACAGCGGCCTGCGTATCCTGGTCAATGCCGACGACGACAGCGTCGACAGCGTCGAGGACCTGGAAGGCAAGAAGATCGGCACCAAGATCGGCTCCACCAGCTACGACTATCTGGAAGAGAACCTCGGCGATTCCGCCGACATCACCCCCTATCCGGGCTCGGGCGACATGTACATGGCCCTGCTCGGCGGCAGCGTCGATGCGGTCTTCTATGATGCCCCGAACGTCGGCTACTTCTCCCAGACCCGTGGCGAGGGCCGCACCAAGGTCGTCGGGCCGCTCTACGAGGGGCAACAGTACGGCATCGTCTTCGTCCAGGGCAGCGAGTGGGTGGAACCCGTCAACGAGGCCCTGGCGGCCATGAAGGAAGACGGCACCTACGACGAGATCCACGCCAAGTGGTTCGGCAGCCCCAGCGACGAATGACGCTGACGCTCGCCTGATGACGGGGTCGGGTCCCATGACCCGGCCCCGTTGCGTTGCGGCCCACCGCTTCTCCACCAAGAACCTTGACGGAGATCCCTCTTGGACGTCACTTTCCAGTTCGACTGGCAGGCGGCCTTCGCCTCCATTCCGTACCTGCTGACGGGTATCCCCTATACCCTGCTGATCTCCTTCGGCGGGCTGGCCATCGGCTTCATCATCGGCATCATCTTCGGCCTGCTGCGCATCAGCCCGGTCGTCTGGTTGCGCTGGCCGGCCGTGGCCTACATCGAGATCTTCCGCGGCACCCCGGTCCTGGTCCAGGTGCTGTTCATCTTCTACGGCCTGCCGCAGCTGCTCGGCGGTCCCATCAACGCGCTGGTCGCCGGCATCGCAGCGATCGCGGTGAACTCCGGGGCCTACATCTCGGAGATCGTCCGCGGCGGCGTCCAGTCCATCGAGCGCGGCCAGCGCGAGGCCGGCCTGTCCCTGGGGCTGTCCCGGCGCCAGACCTTCCGCTACATCATCTGGCCCCAGGCCTTCCGTCGCATGATCCCGCCGCTGGGCAACCAGGGCATCATCAGCATCAAGGACACCTCACTGTTCTCGGTCATCGGTGTCGGCGAGCTGGTCCGCCAGGGCCAGGTCTACATCGCCACCACCTTCAACGCCCTGGAGGTGTACCTGATGGTCGCCATGCTCTATCTGGTGATCACCCTGTCGCTGTCGGTGGCGCTGCGTTTCCTGGAGCGCAAGGGCCTGGTCGGACAATAAGGAATGCGAGCCATGAACCAAGAGACGTCCAAGTCCGGCGGCGAGCCCATCGTGCGCCTGGACAAGGTCAACAAGCACTTCGGCAGCCTGCATGTCCTCAAGGACATCGACCTCGAGGTCAGCCCCGGCGAGGTCGTGGTGATCATCGGCGCCAGCGGCTCGGGCAAGTCCACCCTGATCCGCTGCATCAATGGCCTCGAGGAGTTCCAGAAGGGGAGCCTGGAGGTGGACGGCAAACCGCTGCTGCCCTACGGCAAGGCCACCAAGGCGCTGCAGAAGATCCGCACCGAGGTGGGCATGGTGTTCCAGCAGTTCAACCTCTTCCCCCACCTCAGCGTGCTGGACAACGTCACCCTGGCCCCCATGAAGGTGCGGGGCTGGAGCCGGGCCGATGCCACCGAGACCGCCGAGCGGCTGCTCGAGCGGGTCGACATCAGCGACCAAGCCGCCAAGTATCCCGGCCAGCTGTCCGGCGGCCAGCAGCAGCGGGTGGCCCTGGCCCGGGCCCTGGCCATGGAGCCCCGGTTGATGCTCTTCGACGAGCCCACCTCGGCGCTGGACCCGGAGATGATCGGCGAGGTCCTGGATGCCATGCGCGAGCTCGCCAACGAGGGCATGACCATGATGATCGTGACCCACGAGATGGGCTTCGCCCGGGAGGTCGCCGACCGGGTGATCTTCATCCACAAGGGAGAAATCGCCGAGGAGGGCCCCCCCGAGACGATCTTCGATTCGCCCCGGGAGGAACCCACCCGGAACTTCCTGGCCCGGGTGTTGAAGCACTGAGGCCACGCCTCGTGCCCCGGAACAAGGCCCTGTCGACCGCGAC
Organism: Halomonas sp. M4R1S46; assembly: GCF_025725685.1. NCBI lineage: Bacteria > Pseudomonadati > Pseudomonadota > Gammaproteobacteria > Oceanospirillales > Halomonadaceae > Halomonas > Halomonas sp. M4R1S46. Next base: position 4,192,655 of record NZ_CP107008.1, on the reverse strand, counting down.
AGGGCCTTTTTTTTGGCCTGTGGACAAGATGCCCGGCATGGACGGGTCGATCCGCCCCTGGCGCCCATGATGCCGGGGCTGGGGATGAAACACGGTGGTTGTTCACAGGCGCGGTGACAAGCGCGGTAGAGGACGGTGGACAAGCGGTGCCTGGTCGCGGCTGTGGGCAACTCGCCCTTTCGTCCACAGCTCCCGAACATCTCCTCCGCAGGCAGCACGCCGCTTTTCCTTGTCGTGGTCAACAATACAAGCTGTTGAAAAATAAAAGCTAAGAACGCTTATCCACGAAAAGTATCCACACCAGTAATTACTACAACAACAGAACTTCTCTTTCTTATTCTATGTATTTGTTTATCTGCTACCCGGGGATGGCGGGCACCTGGTCCTCCGGGTGTGGAAAACCCTGACGATTACCCACAGGAGGGTTATACTGGCTGGCTGATTTCATACCCCCGATTCGCAATATCGGCGCCGTCGCGCCGAACGAGGTGAACCTTGGAGTACCCCGACCGCTTCGACGTCATCGTCATCGGTGGCGGTCATGCAGGGACCGAAGCCGCCCTGGCCTCGGCCCGCATGGGCTGCCGGACCCTGCTGCTGAGCCACAACATCGAGACCCTGGGCCAGATGTCCTGCAATCCCGCCATCGGCGGGATCGGCAAGAGTCACCTGGTCAAGGAGATCGATGCCCTCGGTGGGGCCATGGGCCTGGCCACCGACCTGGGCGGCATCCAGTTCCGGGTGCTCAACGCTCGCAAGGGCCCCGCGGTGCGCGCCACCCGCGCCCAGGCCGATCGGGTCCGCTACAAGGCGGCGATCCGCGGCATGCTGGAGAACCAAGCCAACCTGACGCTCTTCCAGCAGGCCGCCGGGGACCTGATCGTCGACGGCGACACCGTGCGTGGGGTGGTGACCGAGACCGGCGTGCGCTTCCTCGGCGCAAGCGTGGTGTTGTGCACAGGCACCTTCCTCGGCGGGGTTATCCACATCGGTCTCGATCACAGCCGCGGCGGTCGAGCCGGCGATCCACCCTCCAATGCGCTGGCCGAGCGACTGCGGGCCCTGCCGTTCCGGGTCGATCGGCTGAAGACCGGCACCCCGCCGCGTCTCGATGCCAAGACGCTCGACTTTTCGATCCTCGATGAGCAGCCCGGCGACAGCCCCACCCCGGTGATGTCCTACCAGGGCCGCCGGGAGATGCATCCGCGTCAGGTGAGCTGCCATATCGCCCACACCAACGAGCGCAGCCACGAGATCATCCACGCCAACCTCGACCGCTCGCCGATGTTCTCCGGGGTGATCGGCGGCGTGGGGCCGCGGTATTGCCCGTCGATCGAGGACAAGGTGCACCGCTTCGCCGACAAGGCCAGCCACCAGATCTTCATCGAACCCGAGGGGCTGGATACCCACGAGCTCTACCCCAACGGCATCTCCACCTCGCTGCCCTTCGATGTTCAGTTGCAGGTGGTGCGCTCGATCCGGGGACTGGAAAACGCCCATATCACCCGGCCCGGCTATGCCATCGAGTACGATTTCTTCGATCCCCGGGACCTGAAGCATTCCCTGGAGACGAAATTCATCCACAACCTGTATTTCGCCGGGCAGATCAACGGCACCACCGGGTACGAGGAGGCCGGCGCCCAAGGGCTGCTGGCCGGGCTCAACGCGGCACGGCGTGCCCGGGGCCTGGACGCCTGGTGGCCGCGGCGCGACGAGGCCTACCTGGGCGTGCTGGTGGACGACCTGATCACCCTGGGCACCAAGGAGCCCTATCGGATGTTCACCTCCCGGGCGGAATATCGCCTGCTGCTGCGCGAGGACAACGCCGATCTGCGCCTCACCGAGGCCGGCCGGGAGCTCGGGCTGGTGGACGAGGCGCGCTGGAGCGACTTCAGCATCAAGCGCGAGGCCATCGAGCGCGAGAGCGCCCGCCTCAAGGCCAGCTGGGTACAACCCGGCACCGAGGCCGCGGCGCGGGTCGCCACCAAGACCGGCAAGCCGCTGTCCCGCGAGTACAGCCTGATGGACCTGCTCAAGCGCCCGGAGCTCGGCTACGCCGACGTGGCCGACCTGAGCGGCGAGCCGGTGGCGGACGAGCGCGTGGCCGAGCAGGTGCAGATCCAGGCCAAGTACCAGGGCTACATCGACCGGCAGCAGGACGAGATCGACAGGCTCAAGCGTCACGAGGCCACGCGACTGCCCGAGGACCTGGACTATGCCCGGGTCGAGGGGCTGTCCCACGAGATCCGCCAGAAGCTCGCCGAGGCCCGGCCGGAGACCCTGGCCCAGGCCTCGCGGATCTCCGGCGTCACCCCGGCGGCGGTGTCCATCCTGCTGATCCACCTCAAGAAGCGTCGCCTGCTCGATGACAGCCGGGTGGCCAACGGATGACGAGCGACGACAAGCGACTCAAGAACCGCCTGGAGGGCGGGCTGGACGAGCTCGGCCTGCGCGTGGACGAATCCCGCCGCGAGCGGTTGCTGGCCCTGGTGGGGCTGTTGCACAAGTGGAATCGCGCCTATAACCTCACCGCGGTACGCGACCCCGAGGAGATGGTCACCAAGCACCTCCTCGACAGCGCCGCCGTGCTGCCCTTCGTCACCGGGCCGACGGTCCTCGATGTCGGTGCCGGCCCCGGCCTGCCGGGCCTGGTGCTGGCGATCCTGGCCCCCGACCTGCGGGTGACGCTGCTCGACAGCAACGGCAAGAAGGTACGCTTCCAGCGCCAGGCGGTGATGGAGCTGGGGCTGGCCAACGTCAGCCCGGTGCAGGCTCGAGTCGAGGCCTTCACGCCGCCCGCGGGGGGCTTCGACCAGGTGATCTCCCGGGCCTTCGCCAGCCTCCAGGACTTCGTGACGTTGAGCGAGTCGTTGCCGAGCGTGGACGGGCAATGGCTGGCCATGAAGGGGCCTGCCGTGGAAGATGAACTGGGCGGGTTGCCCGACGACGTGGCGGCGGTCGCCTGCCACGAGCTGAAGGTGCCCTTCGAGGCCGGCAGCCGCCGGCTCGTGATCCTCGAGCGCACTCATACCACCCAGGGCCGCCCCTGAGGCGTCCGTCACTCGCAAGGAAGTCGCCGTGACCAAGATCATCGCCTTGACCAACCAGAAGGGGGGCGTGGGCAAGACCACCACCGCCGTCAACCTGGCCGCCAGCCTGGCGGCGCTGGACCGTCGCGTGCTGCTGGTCGACCTGGATCCCCAGGGCCATGCCACCATGGGCAGCGGTGTCGACAAGCACGAGCTGGATGGCAGCGTGCTCGACGTGGTGCTCGGCGAGCGCCGCTCCAGCGAGGTCATCCTCGACTGCCCCGAGGCGGGCTATGCCCTGCTGCCCGGCAACGGCGACCTGACCGCCGCCGAGGTGGAGCTGCTGGATCGTGACGAGGGGCGCGAGCAGAGCCTGGTCAAGGCCCTGGCCGAGGTGGCCGGCGAGTATGACGTGGTGCTGATCGACTGCCCGCCGTCGCTCAACATGCTCACCGTCAATGGCCTGACCGCCGCGGACGGCGTGCTGATCCCCCTGCAGTGCGAGTTCTATGCCCTGGAGGGACTCTCGGCGCTGCTCGATACCGTGGAGCAGATCAAGGACAGCGTGAATTCGCGCCTCGAGATGTTCGGCATCCTGCGCACCATGTTCGATTCCCGCAACAGCCTGACCCGGGATGTCAGCAAGCAACTGCGCGACTACTTCGGCGATGCCTTGCTCAAGACCACCATCCCGCGCAACGTGCGGGTCGCCGAGGCCCCGAGCCACGGCCTGCCGGTGACCAAGTACGCCCGCTTCTCGCGGGGCAGCCAGGCCCACCGGGTGCTGGCCAAGGAACTGATCCGCCGACTGTCGCTGTAACCCGTGCACCTACTCCGCTCTTAGTGATGAGGGATTGTCGATGACGCGTAAACGCGCCCTGGGACGCGGCCTGGATGCCCTGATCGGCGCCGGCGCCCACCGCCGCGAAAGCCTGGACCTGCCCGAGGTCGACGCCACGCTGCAGGACGGCGAGCTGAATGGCGCGGTACCCGAGGCCGCCGGCGCCGAGGAACGCCTCGAGCGCCTGCCGCTGGGCCAGCTGTCCCGCGGCAAGTACCAGCCCCGTCGGGACATCCAGCCCGAGGCCCTGGAGGAACTGGCCGACTCGATCCGCGCCCAGGGGGTCATGCAGCCCATCGTGGTGCGACCGATCGGCGAGCAGCGCTACGAGATCATCGCCGGCGAGCGGCGCTGGCGGGCGGCCCAACTGGCCGAGCTCGACGTCATTCCGGCGGTGGTGCGTGAGGTCAGTGACCAGGTCGCCCTGGCGCTCGCCCTGATCGAGAACATCCAGCGCGAGAACCTCAATCCCATCGAGGAAGCCATGGCCCTCAAGCGGTTGCTCGACGAGTTCGAGCTGACCCAGCAGCAGGCCGCCGATGCCGTGAGTCGTTCCCGGGCCCAGGTCGCCAACCTGCTGCGCCTGCTGGCCCTGGATCCCGAGGTGCAGACCCTGCTCGAGCGCGGCGACCTGGACATGGGCCATGCCCGGGCCCTGCTGGCGCTGTCCGGAGCCAAGCAGCGCAAGGCCGCCCACGAGGTGGTCAACAAGGATCTCACCGTGCGCGCCACCGAGGCACTGGTGAAGCAGCTGAGCAGCGGCGAGACGAAGAAGGCCGAGAGCCCGTCGCCGAGCCCGGACGTGGCCCGCCTCGAGTCGCGCCTGGCCGACCTGCTCGGCGCCCCGGTGAAGATCCAGCACGGCCGCGGCGGCAAGGGGCGAGTGACCATTCGCTACGCCAGCCTCGACGAGCTGGATGGCATCCTCGACCACATCCGCTGAGCGACCTGCTCGAGCGACGCGAAAGCGATTAGCGAGCTAAATAGTGGTGCGGGTCTTTTCTCGACTTTTAGTCGTAAGCTGGCGCGATATCGCGCGAAATCGGTTCGTGATCGGTTGAAGCCTTGAAGGGCCTTCCCTATAATCGCGCCGGACCCGCCGTTGGCATCCTGAGCGGCGGTCCTCGAGGCAGATGGGACGCCAAGCGTCGGCAGAGTTCACGGAGACCCCATGGCAGCCAGCATCAAGCGTCCCAGCGTCCGACGACTGCTCCTGGTGCAGGTCGCGGTGGTCGGCCTCGCAACGGCGCTCGCCGCGGGATCGGGAGGCGCTCCCGCCGCGCTTTCGGCGCTGCTGGGGGGGATGGTGGCCTTCCTGCCCAACGCCTATTTCGCCTGGCGAGTCTTCCGCTATCAGGGGGCTCGGCATTCCAGGAACATCGTCAACGGCTTCTACCGCGCGGAAGCCGGGAAGTTCGGTTTGACGGCGGCTCTGTTCACCCTGGTGTTCATCACAGTGCCCCCCTCAAACCCCGCTTTCTTCTTTGGCGCTTACGTGGTGACGCTGTTCGTCCACTGGCTGGGACCCTGGCTCCTTAGGCGACCGTCACACACCTGAAATCGAGGCAGATCATGGCAGGCAACAACCCGACTCCGACGGAGTACATCCAGCACCACCTGCAGAACCTGACCTTCGGGAATCATCCGGAGCACGGCTGGAGCATCGCCCATTCGGCCGAGGAGGCCGCCGAGATGGGCTTCTGGGCCGTTCACCTCGACACCCTGGGCTGGTCGATCGGCCTCGGCCTGATGTTCATGCTGCTGTTCCGCAAGGTGGCCCAGAGCGCCACTACCGGCATCCCCGGCGGCGTGCAGAACTTCGTCGAGCTGATGGTCGAGTTCGTCGACAACTCGGTCAAGGACACCTTCCACGGCAAGAGCCAGCTGATCGCGCCGCTGTCGCTGACGATCTTCTGCTGGGTCTTCCTGATGAACCTCATGGACCTGGTGCCGGTGGACGTCCTGCCCACGCTGGCGCAGAAGGTCGGTGCCATGTTCGGGGCCGATCCCGCCCACGTCTACTTCAAGGTCGTGCCGACCACCGACGTCAATGCCACCCTCGGCATGTCGCTGTCGGTCTTCGCCCTGATCATCTTCTACACCATCCGCGAGAAGGGCTTCTCGGGCTTCATCGGCGAGCTGACCCTGCACCCGTTCAACTCCCCGAACAAGCTGGTGCAGGCGCTGTTCGTGCCGATCAACTTCCTGCTCGAGACGGTGACCCTGATCGCCAAGCCGATCTCGCTCGGTCTGCGTCTGTTCGGCAACCTCTACGCCGGCGAGCTGATCTTCATCCTGATCGCCATGATCGGGCTGTGGCAGCTGCCGCTGCACTTCCCCTGGGCGGTGTTCCACATCCTGGTCATCACCCTGCAGGCCTTCATCTTCATGATGCTGACCATCGTCTATCTCGCCATGGCGGTGGAAAAGCACTGACCGTTCAACCCTTAACCCACTCACCCTTAACCATTAACCACTAAACGAAAACTGGAGAGACCACCATGGAAGCACAAGTTCTGGGTATGACCGCCATCGCCGTGTCCCTGCTGATCGGCCTGGGTGCACTGGGCACCGCCATCGGCTTCGGTCTGCTGGGCGGCAAGTTCCTGGAAGGCGCGGCGCGTCAGCCGGAAATGATCCCGATGCTGCAGGTCAAGATGTTCATCGTCGCCGGCCTGCTGGACGCCGTGACCATGATCGGTGTGGGTATCGCGCTGTTCTTCACCTTCGCCAACCCGTTTGTCGGTTAAACCGCGACGGTCGCAAGACCCGTCGTGACGTTAACCCCAAACCTGTGACGCGAGAGGTGCTGGCGTGAACCTGAACCTAACCCTGATCGGCCAGGCTATCGCCTTTGCGTTCTTCGTCTGGTTCTGCATGAGGTTTGTCTGGCCGCCGGTCATGCAAGCCCTGCAGGAACGTCAGAAGAAGATCGCCGATGGCCTGGATGCTGCCAGCCGTGCTTCACGCGATCTCGAACTGGCCGAAGAGCAGGCCAACGAGACGCTGCGCGAGAGCAAGGAGCAGGCGGCCGAAATCCTGGAGCAGGCCCACAAGCGGTCCAACCAGATGATCGACGAGGCGCGTGAGCAGGCCCGCCAGGAAGGCGAGCGCATGATCACGCAGGCCAAGTCCGAGATTGAGCAGGAAATCAACCGCGCGAAGGATGAACTGCGCAGCCAGGTGTCGCGGCTCGCCGTGGTGGCCGCGGAGCGCATCCTGGAGTCCGCCATCGACGAGAAGCAGCACGGCAAGCTCGTTGACAAACTCGCCGAAGAGCTCTGAGGAGGTGACCCATGGCGGAACTGTCAACCGTCGCTCGCCCCTACGCCAAGGCGGCCTTCGAACACGCCGTTGAGACCCAGGCGCTGGCCGACTGGTCCGGCATGCTCGCCACCGTGGCGCAGGTCGTCGCCGACGACGACCTGCGCCGCCGGGTGCTGGGCAATCCGCGCCTTTCCAGCGCGCAGAAGGCGGATGTGCTCGTCGATATCTGCGGCGACGCCGTCGACGACGGCGTCCGCAACTTCCTGCGCCTGATCGGCCAGAAGGGGCGCCTGTCGGCCCTTCCCGCCATCGCCGAGCAGTTCGAACTGCTCAAGGCCCAGCAGGAGAAGCGCATGGACGTGAACATCGTCTCCGCCTTCCCGCTGGACGACGGGCAGCAGGACAAGCTGGCGAGTGCGCTGGCCAAGCGTCTGAACCGCGAAATCTCCATTACCACTCAGGTGGATTCCACCCTCCTGGGAGGCGTCATCCTGCGCGCCGGCGACACCGTCATCGACGGGTCGGTGCGTGGTCGACTGAACCGCCTCCACGAGGCCCTTTCCGCCTGAGTCTGAGGGACATGGCATGCAGCAACTGAATCCTTCCGAGATCAGCGACATCATCAAGCAGCGTATCGAGAAGCTGGATGTCGCATCCGAAGCCCGTAACCAGGGCACCATCGTCAGCGTGTCTGACGGCATCGTGCAGATCCACGGCCTCGCCGACGCGATGTTCGGCGAGATGATCGAGTTCCCCGGCGGCATCTTCGGCATGACGCTCAACCTCGAGCGCGACAACGTCGGCGCCGTGGTGCTGGGCGACTACCTGCAGCTCGAAGAGGGCATGACCGCCCAGTGCACCGGCCGCATCCTCGAGGTGCCGGTGGGCCCCGAGCTGCGCGGTCGCGTGGTCGATGCCCTGGGCAACCCCATCGACGGCAAGGGCGATATCAACGCCAAGATGACCGACGCGGTGGAAAAGGTCGCCCCCGGCGTCATCACCCGCCAGTCCGTCGACCAGCCGATCCAGACCGGCTTCAAGTCCATCGACGCCATGGTGCCGATCGGTCGCGGCCAGCGTGAGCTGATCATCGGCGACCGCCAGATCGGTAAGTCCGCCATCGCCATCGACGCGATCATCAACCAGAAGGGCAAGGACGTCACCTGCGTCTACGTGGCCATCGGCCAGAAGCAGTCGACCATTGCCAACGTGGTGCGCAAGCTCGAGGAGCACGGCGCCATGGAACACACCATCGTGGTCGCCGCCGGCGCCGCCGATCCGGCCCCGATGCAGTTCCTCGCCGCCTACTCCGGCTGCACCATGGGCGAGTACTTCCGCGACCGCGGCGAAGACGCCCTGATCGTCTACGACGACCTGTCCAAGCAGGCCGTGGCCTACCGCCAGGTTTCCCTGCTGCTGCGTCGTCCGCCGGGCCGCGAGGCCTTCCCGGGTGACGTCTTCTACCTCCACTCCCGCCTGCTCGAGCGTGCCGCTCGCGTGAACGCCGACTACGTCGAGAAGTTCACCAATGGCGAGGTCAAGGGCAAGACCGGCTCGCTGACCGCCCTGCCGATCATCGAGACCCAGGGCGGCGACGTCTCCGCCTTCGTGCCGACCAACGTGATCTCCATCACCGACGGTCAGATCTTCCTCGAGACCGACCTGTTCAACTCGGGCATCCGTCCGGCGATCAACGCCGGCCTCTCGGTATCCCGTGTCGGTGGTTCGGCCCAGACCAAGGTCATCAAGAAGCTCGGCGGCAGCGTGCGCCTGGCCCTGGCCCAGTACCGCGAGCTGGCGGCCTTCGCCCAGTTTGCCTCCGATCTGGACGAGGCCACCCGCAAGCAGCTCGAGCACGGTCAGCGCGTCACCGAGCTGATGAAGCAGCACCAGTACTCGCCGATGTCCGTGGCCGAGATGGCCGTCTCCCTGTATGCCGCCAACGAGGGCTACCTGGAGGACGTCGACGTCAAGAAGGTGCTGGACTTCGAGCGTGCCCTGCAGGACTTCATGAAGTCCGAGTACGCCGAACTGCTCGACAAGATCAACCAGACCGGCGACTACAGCGACGAGATCAAGAATGGCCTGAAGGAAGGTCTCGACAAGTTCAAGGCGACTCAGAGCTGGTAATCCCGTCGGCCCGTTCCCGCCAGGGAGCGGGCCCTGGAGCTTTCTGAGGCCACGAACAAAGGTAGATCGCTATGGCAGCTGCAAAAGAGATACGCACCCAGATCGGGAGCATCAAGAACACGCAGAAGATCACCAGTGCCATGGAGATGGTCGCTGCGTCGAAGATGCGCAAGGCGCAGGATCGGATGAAGGCCAGCCAGCCCTACGCCAAGCAGATCCGCAACGTCGTGGGCCACATCGCCGATGCCAACCCGGAGTACAAGCATCCGTGGATGGATGAGCGCGAGGTCAAGCGGGTCGGCTACATCGTGGTGTCCAGTGACCGCGGCCTGTGTGGCGGCTTGAACGTCAACCTGTTCAAGTCCGTCGTCAGGGAGGCCAAGGCCTGGCGCGACAGCGGCGCGGAACTCGACTTCTGCGCGCTGGGCAGCAAGGCCACCACCTTCTTCCGCAAGTACGGCGGCAGCCTGGTCGCGGCCAAGAGCGGCCTGGGCGAGGCCCCGGCACAGGACGACCTGATCGGCAGCGTGAAGGTGATGCTGGATGCGTACGACGAGGGCAAGCTGGACCGCCTCTACGTGGTGTTCAACGAATTCGTCAACACCATGACCCAGAGGCCGGTGGTCCGTCAGCTGCTGCCCTTGTCCGCCGAGATGAGCGCGGATGATGCGCAGATTGAAGAACACAAGCGTCCCGGTAGCTGGGACTACCTGTATGAGCCGGATGCCAAGGAGCTATTGGATAGCCTGCTCGTGCGTTTCGTCGAGGCGCAGGTCTATCAGGCGGTGGTCGAGAACGTGGCCTGCGAGCAGGCCGCGCGCATGATCGCGATGAAGAGTGCCACCGACAACGCCGGCAATCTGATCGACGACCTGGAGCTGGTGTACAACAAGGCCCGTCAGGCGGCCATCACCCAGGAAATCTCCGAGATCGTCGGTGGCGCCGCCGCCGTATAGCCCGGGGGAGGGCGCGGCCCTCCCGGCAAGCAGGTTTCATTTGCAGGTATTTGAGAGGAACCAAGATGAGCGGACGTATCGTACAAATCATCGGCGCGGTGATTGACGTAGAGTTTCCGCGGGACGATGTTCCCAAGGTCTACGACGCGCTGAAGGTCTCCGAGAAGGAGACCGTTCTCGAGGCCCAGCAGCAGCTGGGCGACGGCGTGGTGCGCACCATCGCCATGGGCTCCACCGAGGGCCTCAAGCGTGGGATGGAGGTCGCCAACACCGGTGCGGCCATCTCCGTGCCGGTGGGCAAGGAGACCCTGGGTCGCATCATGAACGTGCTGGGCGAGCCCATCGACGAGGCGGGCGAGATCGGCGAGGCCGAGCGCATGCCGATCCACCGCAAGGCGCCGGGCTATGCCGACCAGGCGGCCACCAACGAGCTGCTGGAGACCGGCATCAAGGTCATCGACCTGGTGTGCCCGTTCGCCAAGGGCGGCAAGGTCGGCCTGTTCGGCGGCGCCGGTGTCGGCAAGACCGTCAACATGATGGAGCTGATCCGTAACATCGCCACCGAGCACAGCGGTTACTCCGTGTTCGCCGGTGTCGGCGAGCGGACCCGTGAGGGCAACGACTTCTACCACGAGATGGAGGAGTCCAACGTTCTCGACAAGGTGTCGCTGGTCTACGGCCAGATGAACGAGCCGCCCGGCAACCGCCTGCGCGTGGCCCTGACCGGCCTGACCATCGCCGAGAAGTTCCGCGATGAAGGCCGCGACGTGCTGCTGTTCGTCGACAACATCTACCGCTACACCCTGGCGGGTACCGAGGTCTCGGCACTGCTGGGCCGCATGCCCTCCGCGGTGGGCTACCAGCCGACCCTGGCCGAGGAGATGGGTGTGCTGCAGGAGCGCATCACCTCCACCAAGACCGGCTCCATCACCTCCGTGCAGGCGGTGTACGTGCCCGCCGACGACCTGACCGACCCGTCCCCGGCGACCACCTTCTCGCACCTGGACGCCACCGTGGTACTGGCGCGTTCCATCGCCGAGCTGGGCATCTACCCGGCCATCGACCCGCTGGATTCCACCTCGCGTCAGCTGGATCCGCTGGTCGTCGGCGACGAGCACTACAACACCGCCCGCGGTGTGCAGGGCGTGCTGCAGCGCTACAAGGAGCTCAAGGACATCATCGCCATCCTGGGCATGGACGAGCTGTCCGACGAGGACAAGCTGGCCGTCTCCCGGGCGCGCAAGATCCAGCGCTTCCTGTCGCAGCCGTTCTTCGTCGCCGAGGTCTTCACCGGGGCTCCCGGCAAGTACGTGTCGCTGAAGGAGACCATCCGTGGTTTCCAGGGCATCCTCGACGGCGAGTACGACGAGCTGCCGGAGCAGGCCTTCTACATGGTCGGCACCATCGACGAGGCCGTCGAGAAAGCCAACCAGATGAAGTAATCCCTCCACCTGGGAGACGTCATCATGACGAAAAGCTTCAAGTGCGAGATCGTCAGCGCCGAGGCGTCGATCTTCTCCGGCAACGCCGAGCAGGTCGTGGCGGCCGGGCGCATGGGGGATCTCGGGATCCTGGCCGGTCACACGCCGCTGCTCACCGAGCTGGCGCCCGGTCCGGTCCGTATCGTCCTGGGGGGAGGTGACGAGGATCACTTCTACGTCTCGGGCGGCTTCCTCGAGGTGCAGCCCGACGTCGTCACCGTGCTGGCCGATACGGCCATCCGCGCCGATGACCTCGACGAGGCCGCCGCCGAGGAGGCTCGCCAGCACGCGCTCAAGGCGATGGACGAGAAGTCCGCGGAGATGGACTATACCCGTGCCGCGGCCGAGCTGGCCGAGGCCATGGCCCAACTGCGCACCATCCAGCAGCTGCGCCGCAAGGTGGGCCGGAGCTGATTCCGGGCTCCTGCCATGTATGACGATCGCGCCCCCCGGACTCGTGTCGGGGGGCGTTTTCGTTGCCGTTGCCTGCCCGCCCGGGCATCGCGAGGACGAGCCCGATGCCACTCGATGATTCCCTGACCCCACACAAGACCACACTGCTGGCCGCCCTGGAGGCGGACGACCGCGCGCGTCTCGATGCCCAGCTGCCCGAGTTGCGCTCCGCCGACATCGCCGAGATCCTCCAGGACCTGTTGGAGGACGACGACGTGCTGCGCGGGCGCGCCCTGCTGGATTGCCTGCCCCTGGAGCGGCGGGCCAGCGTGATCGGCCACCTGCACGCCGAGGAGCAGCTCGTCATCGCCGAGGCCATGGGCGATGACGTGCTGCTGGCGGTACTGGAGGAGATGGGCGCTGACGAGCGCACCGACCTGTTCAAGGTGCTCGGCGAGGACCGTCGCGAGGCGCTGCTGCGGCGCATGGCACGCCAGGAGCGCGAGGACCTCAAGCGCCTGGCCAGCTACGAGGAGGGCACCGCCGGGGCGCTGATGACCTCCGACTATGTGGCCATCCCCGCCGGCATGACGGTGTCCCGGGCGATGATGCGGGTGCGCCAGACGGCGCCGGATGCCGAGACCGTCTACCAGCTGTACGTGATCGATCCCGAGGGTCGGCTGGCGGGCACCATGTCGCTACGCCAGTTGATGGTGGCGCGGCCGGGGGCCCGGGTCGACGAGCTGATGATCCGCGACGTCATCCATGCCACGGTGGACACGCCCCAGGAGGAGGTGGCGCGGATCGTCGCCCGCTACGATCTGCTGGCGCTGCCGGTGGTCGACGAGGGCCGTCGCCTGGTGGGCATCGTCACCCACGACGATGCCATGGACGTGGTGGAGTCCGAGGCCACCGAGGATATCCACAAGGGGATGTCCATCGGCCAACTGGAGGATGGCGTCGGGCGGGTGCCGCTCGCCAGCCTGTACCGCAAGCGGGTCACCTGGCTGGTATTGCTGGTGTTCGGCAACCTGTTCTCCGGCGCCGGCATCGCCTACTTCGAGGACACCATCGCCGCGCAGGTGGCGCTGGTGTTCTTCCTGCCGCTGCTGATCGGCAGCGGCGGCAACGCCGGCGCCCAGGCCGCCACCCTGATGGTGCGCGGCATGGCCACCGGCGACGTCGGCGTCAAGGACTGGGGCAAGCTGCTGGGGCGGGAACTGCTGGTGGCCGGCTCGCTGGGCCTGACCATGGCGCTGGCCGTGGCGCCCATCGGGGTGATCCGGGCCGGCGAGACGGTGGCCCTGGTGGTGGCGGTGAGCATGATCGCCATCGTGCTGTTCGGCAGCCTGCTCGGCATGTGCCTGCCCTTCGTGCTCGACCGCCTGGGCTGGGACCCGGCCACCGCCTCGGCGCCGCTGGTGACCACCCTGATCGACGCCTCGGGCGTGCTGATCTACTTCGGCTTCGCCACCCTGATGCTTACCGCCGGCTAGAGCGAATAGCAGCCCCGCTTCGACCTGTCCCGGCGTCCCCGAGCATATCCAATGGCGACTGCCTTCGCCCGTCGTGAGCGGGCGGACAGCCGGGCCCCGAGCATGTATTCTCTTGCTCCGCCCGAACGCCTTTTCCCAACGTCTCACAGGATACTTCCATGGATTGGTTACAGATTGTCCTGCTGTCTTTCATCCAGGGGCTGACCGAGTTCCTGCCGATCTCCAGTTCCGCTCATCTGATCCTGCTGCCGGTGTTGACCGACTGGTCCGACCAGGGCCTGGCCTTCGACGTGGCCCTGCACCTGGGCAGCCTCGCCGCGGTGGTCCTCTATTTCCGCCACGAACTGGTCGCCATGGTCGGCAGCTGGGGGCGCAGCGTGGCGGGGCGCGGCACCGACGAGGATGCCCGCCTGGCCTGGTGGGTGATCCTGGCGACCGTGCCGGTGGGCCTGGCGGGGCTCGCCTTCAAGGACAGCATCGAGGTGGTGATGCGCTCGCCGCTGGTGCTCGCCGGCGGGCTGATCGTCTTCGGCCTGCTGCTCGGCTATGCCGACTGGCGGCACCGCGGGGTGCGCAACGAGTATCACATGCTCTGGCGCGATGCCCTGTGGATCGGCCTGGCCCAGGCCCTGGCGTTGATTCCGGGGACCTCGCGGTCGGGCATCACCATGACCGCGGCGCTGCTGCTGGGCCTGAACCGCGAGGCCGCGGCGCGCTTCTCCTTCCTGCTGTCGATCCCGGTGATCGTGCTGGCGGGGGGGCTGGAGGCGCTGAGCCTCGCCGAATCGGCCGTCCCGGTGGCCTGGCTCGACCTGGCGGCGGGGACGCTGCTGTCCGGCATCAGTGCCTATCTGTGCATCCACTTCTTCCTGGTGTTCATCAAGCGGATCGGCATGCAGCCCTTCGTGGTCTATCGGCTCATTCTCGGGGGCGCCCTGATCTGGCTGTTCGGCTGAGAGTTTTTCCAAACGCCGGGCGAGATGAGCGCCGGGGACGAGGCGGAGCGAGGGTCTTTTGACCATGGACGGCAAAAGTAGCGCCCATGGACGGGTTTACAGCGCCCTCGCGCAGGCTTGTCGCCGGGAAAGCTCATCTCATTTGCCTGGCTGTGAAAGAAGATCCAATACGTCTCGCTCTATTTGGAGTCCCGTCATGTCACTCCCTTCCCATCGCCTCGCCATGCTGCTGCTGCTGGTCGTCCTGCTGGCCGGCTGCTCGGAGCGGACGCTGGAGTCGCCGGTCACCCTCGAGGGCGATATCTTCGGCACCTACTACCAGGTGACCCTCGCCGACCCGATCACCGCCGAGCGCCGCGCCGCGTTGGAGGACGGCATCCTCGCCGAGCTCGAGAGCGTCGACGCGGCCATGTCCACCTACCGCGACGATGCCGAGCTGGTGGCCTTCAACCAGGCCCCGGTCGGCAAATGGCAGACACTCTCCGCGCCGCTGATCGAGGTGCTGTCGATCGCCCATCGAGTGGGCGAGGCCAGCGGCGGCGCCTTCGACGTCACCGTGGGCGGGCTGGTCAACCTGTGGAGCTTCGGCCCCGAGGCGCGGCCCCGAGAGGTGCCGGAAGACGCGCTGATCGAGCAACGGCTCGCCGAGGTCGGCATGGACACCCTGGAGATCGATGCGGACCAGCGGCGCGCGCGCCGCCTGAAGGACGTCTTCGTCGACCTCTCCGGGGTGGCCAAGGGCCATGCCACCGACCGGGTGGCGGCCTATCTGGCGGCACAGGGTATCGAGAATTACCTGGTCAACATCGGCGGCGAGCTCGCGGTGGCCGGTCACCGCGACGGCGAGGCCGATCCCTGGCGCATCGGCATCGAGGTGCCGCGGGATGGCCGGCCCCAGGCCCAGCATGTGCTGCCCCTCCACGCTACATCGGTGGCCACCTCCGGCGACTACCGCAACTATTTCGAAGAGGATGGCCACCGCTACTCGCATACCATTGACCCGCGCACCGGGCGCCCGATCCAGCATCGCCTGGCCTCGGTGACGGTCGTGGATGCCTCCAACGCCCGTGCCGACGCCTGGGCCACCGCCATGTCGGTGCTCGGCGAGGACGAGGGCATGGCCCTGGCCCGCGAGCACGACCTGGCCGTGCTGGTGCTGGTGCGCAACGAGGCCGGCGACGGCTGGATGAGCCTGGCCAGCCCGGCCTTCGCGGCGCGCTTCGGCCACGACAGGCTCGAGGAGATGGGCATCGAGGTGGCCGACGGGGCGGCCGGCAACGTGGCAGCCAGCGACGTGGCAGCCGAGGCCCCGGAAGCACTAGAATGACCCGATTCAATGAGTGATCACAAGGAGTCACGATGAGCCTCGACGTGGTGATACTGGCGGCCGGGCAGGGCACCCGGATGCGTTCCACCCTGCCCAAGGTACTGCACCGCCTGGCGGGCAAGCCCATGGTGCGGCACGTGATCGACACGGCCCGGGGGCTCGAGGCCGAGCGTACCCATGTGGTGGTCGGCCATGGCGCCGAGCACGTGCGCGAGGCCCTGGCCGACTGCCGGCTGCGCTTCGCCCTGCAGGCCGAGCAGAAGGGCACCGGCCACGCCGTGGCCCAGACCCTCGATGCCCTCGGCGACGGCAAGGTGCTGGTGCTCTATGGCGATGTGCCGCTGATCCGCCGCGAGACCCTGCGCGGGCTGCTCGAGTCCGTCGACGAGCAGCACCTGGGCCTGCTCACCGTGACCCTCGAGGAGCCCGACGGCTATGGCCGCATCCTGCGCGATGAGGCCGGCGAGGCCGTGGCCATCGTCGAGCACAAGGATGCCTCGGAGGCCGAGCGTGCGGTACGCGAGTGCAACACCGGCATCATGGCCATGACCGCCGCCCAGCTGCGTCGCTGGCTGCCCCGGCTATCGGCCGACAATGCCCAGGGCGAATACTACCTCACCGACATCATCGCCATGGCCGCCGCCGAGGGCGTGAAGATCGCCACCGCCCAGCCGGCGCGCCCCCTGGAGGTCGAAGGCGTCAACAACCGCGCCCAGATGGCCCGTCTCGAGCGCGCCCACCAGGCGGATATCGCCGAGGCGCTGATGGCGCAAGGCGTGGCCCTGCTGGACCCCTCGCGTCTGGACGTGCGGGGCACCCTGAGCTGCGGGCACGACGTCGAGATCGATGTGGGCTGCGTGTTCGAGGGCGAGGTGGAACTCGGCGAGGGGGTGCGCATCGGGCCACATTGCGTGATTCGCGACAGCCATATCGGTGCCGAGACCGTGGTCGAGCCGCACAGCGTCATCGAGGGCGCCGTGGCCGCCGGGCGCAACCGCATCGGGCCCTTCGCCCGGCTGCGTCCCGGCTCGCGGCTGGCGG
The DNA here is from genome assembly GCF_025725685.1 of Halomonas sp. M4R1S46. Taxonomy (NCBI): domain Bacteria; kingdom Pseudomonadati; phylum Pseudomonadota; class Gammaproteobacteria; order Oceanospirillales; family Halomonadaceae; genus Halomonas; species Halomonas sp. M4R1S46. The sequence continues at coordinate 4,175,738 of NZ_CP107008.1, read as the reverse complement.
TGGGGGCACGGGTCGGCAACTTCGTCGAGACCAAGAACGCCGAGGTCGGCGAGGGCAGCAAGATCAACCACCTGAGCTATGTGGGCGATGCCCGGCTGGGGCGAGACGTCAACGTCGGTGCCGGCACCATCACCTGCAACTATGACGGCGCCAACAAGCACCACACCGAGATCGGCGACGGTGCCTTCATCGGCTCCAACACCGCCCTGGTGGCCCCGGTGAGCGTCGGCAAGGGCGCCACCGTGGGGGCCGGCTCGACCCTGAGCCGCGACGTGGCGGACAACGCCCTGGCGGTGAGCCGGGCGCGGCTGATCACCAAGGACGATTGGCTACGACCGGTCAAGCACAAGGACTACTGAGGAGAACGGCATGTGTGGAATCGTCGGCGCTGTCGCCCAGCGCAACGTCCAGGGCATCCTGCTCGAGGGCCTCAAGCGCCTGGAATATCGCGGCTATGACTCGGCGGGCATGGCCATCCGGGCCGACGACGGCCGGTTGCAGCGCCGCCGCGCCCTGGGCAAGGTGGCGGCCCTGGAGGACAAGCTCGCGGCGGCCCCCCTGGCCGGCCACAGCGGCATCGCCCACACCCGCTGGGCGACCCATGGCCGGCCCAGCGAGGCCAATGCCCACCCCCACCAGTCCGGGGAGCGCCTGGCGGTGGTGCACAACGGCATCATCGAGAACCACGAGGCCCTGCGCCACGAGCTCGAGGCCGACGGCTACACCTTCGCCTCCGAGACCGATACCGAGGTCGTGGCGCACCTGCTCGAGCGCGAGGCGCGTCAGGGCGACCTGCTCGGCGCGGTGCAGCGGGTGCTGGCGCGCCTCGACGGGGCCTATGCCCTGGGCGTGATCCATGCCGACGAGCCGGATGTGGTGATCGGGGCGCGCAAGGGCAGCCCGCTGGTGGTGGGCGTGGGAATCGAGGAGGCCTTCCTGGCCTCCGATCCCCTGGCCCTGCTGCGCGTCACCGACCGTTTCATCTACCTGGAGGAGGGCGACGTGGTGCGCCTCGCCGCCGGCGGGGAGATCACCATCCTCGATGCCATGGGGACCCCGGTGACCCGGGAGATCCAGACCTTCGAGCACGGTGATGGCGCCGCCAGCAAGGGCGAGTATCGCCACTTCATGCTCAAGGAGATCCACGAGCAGCCGGCGGTGATCGCCGCGGCCCTGGAAGGGCGCCTGGGCGATCGCAGCGTGCTGGTGGAGAGCTTCGGGCCCGAGGCCGAGACGCTGTTCGCGGGCGTCAGGCAGCTCCACCTGGTGGCCTGCGGGACCAGCTACCATGCCGGCCTGGTGGCGCGCTACTGGCTGGAGCGCTATGCGGGGGTCCCCGTGCAGGTGGAGGTGGCCTCGGAGTACCGCTACCGCCAGGTGGTGGTCCCCGAGGGCACGCTCTTCGTCACCCTGTCCCAGTCCGGCGAGACCGCCGACACCCTGGCGGCCCTGCGCTTCGCCAAGGACCGCGGGTACCTGGGCAGCCTGGCGATCTGCAACGTCCCGGGCAGCTCCCTGGTGCGGGAATCCGACCTGACGCTGATGACCCGGGCGGGGCCGGAGATCGGGGTGGCCTCGACCAAGGCCTTCACCACCCAGCTGACCGCGCTGATGCTGCTCACCCTGGCGTTGGGCCGGGTACGCGGCCAGGACCCCGACGAGCAGGCCGGCCTGGTCGAGGCCCTGCGTGGCCTGCCCGGGTTGGTACGGCGCGTGCTGTCCCTGGACCCGGCCATCGAGGCGCTGTCCACGGCCTTCGGCGAGAAGCACCATGCCCTCTTCCTCGGCCGCGGCGCGCACTTCCCCATCGCCCTGGAGGGGGCCCTGAAGCTCAAGGAAATCTCCTACATCCATGCCGAGGCCTATCCGGCCGGCGAACTCAAGCACGGGCCGCTGGCCCTGGTCGACAGCGAGATGCCGGTGATCTCGGTGGCGCCCAACGACGAGCTGCTCGACAAGCTCAAGTCCAACCTCCAGGAGGTGCGGGCGCGGGGCGGCGAGCTGTTCGTCTTCGCCGACGCCGAGGTGGGCCTGGCGGAGGAGGAGGGGGTCCATGTGCTGCGTCTGCCCCATGTGCACGAGGCGCTGGCGCCGATCCTCTATACCCTGCCGCTGCAGCTGCTCTCCTATCACGTGGCGGTGCTCAAGGGCACCGACGTGGATCAGCCGCGCAACCTGGCCAAGTCCGTGACGGTGGAGTGAGCGCGGCGGACATCCCGCCGCCCCTGCACCTGGGCCTGCCCATGTGGGCCAATCCCGACTGGCGCGGCGGCCTCTACCCGCCGCACGGGGGCGGCGACGGACACCTGGCCGACTATGCTCGGGTGTTCTCCGCCGTGGAAGGCAATACCACCTTCTACAGCGGGGCCCCGCGGCCGGAGACCGTGGCCGCCTGGTCACGCCAGGCGCCCTCGGCCTTCCGCTTCTGCTTCAAGCTGCCGGCGAGCCTGACCCACGAGCGCCGCCTGGTCGGGGTGGCCGCGGATCTCGAGGCGTTCCTGGCGACCCTGGCCCCCCTGCGGGATCGCCTGGGCCCGGTGATGATCCAGTTGCCCCGCGACTTCGGCGCCGACGAGCTGCCACGGTTGGACGCCGTGCTGTCCCGCTGGCCGAGGGCGATTCCCTGTGCCGTGGAGGTACGCCACAGCGATTTTTTCCACAAGGGCGCGGCCGAGACGGCTCTCAACAGGTTGTTGATAAGTCATGGCGTGAACCGCGTCATGCTCGACGTCCGCCCGCTGTTCTCCACACCGGCCGGCGACCACCCCGGCATGCGTCAGGCCCAGGGGGAAAAGCCGAAACGTCCATTACACGTGCTTTCCACGGCGAATCATCCGGTGGTGCGTTTCATCGGGCATGTTGACGCGGCGATCAACATCCGCTATTTCGCCCCCTGGATCGAGCGCCTCTCCCTGTGGATAAAACGGGGGAAAACCCCTTTCCTCCTTGTGCATACCGCCGACAACCGTCAGGCGCCCGAACTGGCTCGGCGGCTCTACCGGGACCTGGCGCTCCGGGCCGACCTTCCTGCCTTGCCGGCCTTCCCCGGGGAGCGGCAGACGCGGCTGTTCTGATCGACCTCGAGGCGCCGGGCGGTTTCGTGCCGATGGCTGGCCATCAAGCGTATGATCGGATACTTTTACGGGTCGATCGTCACTTGCCATCGGATATTGCGGATTTTCACGCCTATCCCGCGTGATCCTGCGCATATCCCTCCATGAGGTTTCCGCCGCCATGAGGTTGGCGGAAGCGTTGCCTCGGCAGCGATCCTGCTCGGCATCCGTGATGCCCTTGAATGCGCCATCCCGTGATCCGGGGTGGCGCGGACGTGGCGACTACAACCACAACGCCGTCATCGCATCCGATCGATCGATGACGACACGTACCATCAGGGTGATTTATGTCCATCAAGCAACATCAACATGCGCACTGGTCGTCCCGGCTGGCCTTCATCCTCGCGGCGACGGGGTCCGCGGTCGGCCTGGGCAATATCTGGAAGTTTCCCTACATGGTGGGGGAGAGCGGCGGGGCGGCCTTCGTGCTGGTCTACCTGCTGTGCATCGGCCTGATCGGCCTGCCGATCCTGGTGGCCGAATGGCTGATCGGCCGCCGCGGCCAGAACAACCCGGCGAACGCCATGGCCGACCTGGCCAGGGCCGCCGGCCGTCCGCGGGTCTGGGTGCTGGTCGGCATCAGCGGGATCCTCGGCGCCTTCCTGATCCTCTCCTTCTACAGCGTGATCGGCGGCTGGTCGCTGTACTACACCCTGAACTCGGTCACCGGCGCCTTCAGCGGCCAGGACGCCGACGGCATCGGCGCGCTGTTCAACGCCATGCTGGCGAGTCCCGGCCTGCTGCTGGCCGGTCACTCGGTGTTCATGCTGCTGGTCATCGGCATCGTGGCCCGCGGCGTGACCAAGGGCCTGGAAGGCGCCGTGCGCACCCTGATGCCGGCGCTGGGCGTGCTGATGGTGGTGCTGGTCGGCTACGGCATGACCACCGGCCACTTCGGCCAGGCACTGGTCTACCTGTTCAACCCGGACTGGAGCGCCCTGTCCGGCGAGACCGTCCTGGCGGCCCTGGGGCATGCCTTCTTCACGCTGTCGCTGGGCATGGGCATCATGATGGCCTATGGCTCCTACCTGGGCCGGGAGGTCGACCTGCTCAAGACCGCCCGCACCGTGGTGATCATGGACACCGTCATCGCCCTGGGGGCCGGCCTGGCGATCTTCCCCATCGTCTTCGCCAATGATCTCGACCTGGCCTCCGGCCCGGGCCTGATCTTCGTCACCCTGCCGCTGGCCTTCGGCCAGATGGGCGGCGGCATCATCGTCGGCCTGATGTTCTTCCTGCTGCTGACCTTCGCCGCCCTGACCTCGGCCATCTCGCTGCTCGAGCCGGTGGTGGAGTTCGTCGAGGAGCGCACCCCGCTGTCCCGCGTGGCCTCCACCCTGGTGGCCGGCGTGGCCGCCTGGGGGCTGGGCATCGCGGCGCTGCTGTCGTTCAACCTGTGGAGCGACCCGGTGCTGTTCGGCCTGAACGTCTTCGACCTGCTCGACAAGCTGACCAGCAAGTTCATGCTGCCGCTGACCGGGCTGGGGGTGATCCTGTTCACCGCCTGGCAGCTGGATCGCCATGAGGTGGCCAGGGAACTGGGACTGTCGGGCACCGCTGCGAGCCTCTGGCACCTGGTGACCCGCTTCATCGCCCCCATCGGCGTGGCGGTGGTGTTTATCTCCAGCCTGTAAGGCAGGCCGGCGACCGCCGGGGGAAAGCGCCCCCAAGAGCCCCGCTGCGGCGGGGCGCTGCATGTCCGGGGACGCGGGCCGGGGCGGTCGAGGTCAGTGCATCTCGTCCTCGCTCGCCTCGTCCTCCGGCAGGTCGGCGATGTCCTGGCTGAGGCGCTTGAACTCCTCATGGAGCTCGATGCCCCGCCGGGCCCGCAGGTTGCGCTGCGCCGCGGTGCGGGAGCGCTGTTCGTGTTCGGCGACTTCCATGCTCATGAAGATGTCGAGAAGTTCGCTCTTGACGGAGGTTAACCGTTCGACATTGCGCATGATCGACTCTCCTGTCTGCAGTGAGGGTGCCGGCATCGAGGGACGCTGCGCGACACTGCATTTCTTACTATACCGTACTTGACAGAATGATGACCGTCAGGGCCCAGCGCTGCCTGGCACCGGCCGCCGGGTCTGGCCCGGGAGGCGAGGGCACGCGAGAGTCCCCCTCGAGGGCCCGCTTGGGGCATAATGTGGTCCATAACCCGCTGAGTCGCGTGGCGCGCCGAGCGAACGCCCCGTGACTCGCCGACAAGGAGTGCCGCGTGAGCCTTGGCCTGTTCGATGAAATGAGACGCCGCATGGAGCACTTCCGTCGCTCCGAGCAGAAGGTGGCGCGTTTCGTGCTGCGCAACCCCGACGAAGTGATTCACATGCGCATCGTCGACCTGGCCACCGAGGCCAAGGTCAGCGAGCCCACGGTGGTGCGCTTCTGCCGGGCCCTGGGCTGCAATGGCTTCCAGGACTTCAAGCTCAAGCTGGCGCAGATGCTGGCCACCGGGAGCCAGTTCGCCCAGTTCTCCATGAACGACAGCGACTCGGTGGCCGAATTCTCCCACAGCATCTTCGACTCCACCGTCGGCACCCTGCTGTCGGTGCGGGACCGGCTGGACAACGAGGCGCTGAGCAAGGCGATCAACGCCCTGGGCATGGCCAACCGGGTGGAGTTCTACGGGTTCGGCGCCTCCGGTGCGGTGGCCTTCGATGCCCAGCACAAGTTCTTCCGCCTGCAGATCTCCACGGCGGCCTATGCCGACCCGCACATGCAGAACATGTCGGCGGCGACCCTCAAGGACGGCGACGTGGTGGTGGCCATCTCCCAGACCGGGCGGACCCGGGCCCTGGTGGCCAGCGTACGCATGGCCAGGGAGGCCGGTGCCACGGTGATCGGCCTCTGCCCCAGCGGCTCGCCGCTGGCCGGCGAGGTCACCCTGCCGCTGTACATCGACGTCCACGAGGACACCGAGATCTACACGCCGATGAGCTCGCGCATCGCCCACCTGGTGCTGATCGACGTGCTGGCGGTCGGCGTCGCCAAGACCCGCGGCCCGAAGCTCGACGAGCAGCTCAAGGCGGTCAAGAAGAGCCTCAACCCCCTGCGCTTCCCCGAACCCAAGCCATAAGCCCGGTTGCGCCGGGAGCTATAAGCTTTAAGCCGGAAGCTTGAAGAAACCCCCTGGACCCTAGCCTGGGTGGCCACATGCTGCCTTCGAGCTTCCGGCTCCGCCGGGTGCAATATGCTAAGCTGTCGACCCATTTTCCAAGCAGCGATGCCTTCCCGCTATGGACGACGTCACGGCGATTCTCGACCACATGAACCCGGCCCAGCGCGAGGCCGTCAGCGCGCCTCAGGGCAACATGCTGGTACTGGCCGGCGCCGGGTCGGGCAAGACCCGGGTGCTGGTGCACCGCATCGCCTGGCTGATGCAGGCCGAGGGGCTCTCGCCCTATGCCGTGCTGGCGGTGACCTTCACCAACAAGGCCGCCCGGGAGATGCGCACCCGTCTGGAGGCCCTGCTGGGCATCTCGCTGCGTCACGTCTGGGTCGGGACCTTCCACTCCATCGCTCATCGCCTGCTGCGTACCCACTGGCAGGACGCCCGCCTGCCCCAGCACTTCCAGATCATCGACAGTGACGACCAGCTTCGCCTGATCAAGCGCCTGCTGAAGGATCATCGCATCGACGATGAGCGCTTCCCGCCGCGCCAGGTGCAGTCCTTCATCTCCGGCTGCAAGGAGGAGGGCCTGCGACCCCATCAGGTGGATGCGCATGGCGACGCCTATCTGGGCCAGATGGTCGAGCTCTACGAGCGCTACCAGCTGACCTGCGAACGCGGCGGCCTGGTCGACTTCGGCGAATTGCTGCTCCGAAGCCTCGAGCTGCTGCGCGACAACCCGGCGCTGCTGGCCCATTACCAGGAGCGCTTCGCCCATGTGCTGGTCGACGAGTTCCAGGACACCAATACCCTGCAGTATGCCTGGCTCAAGCTGCTCACCGGCATGCGCACGCCGATGACCGTGGTCGGTGACGATGACCAGTCCATCTACGGCTGGCGCGGTGCACGGATCGAGAACATCCGCCGCTTCGAGCAGGAGTTCCCGGCGACCCGCACGGTACGCCTGGAGCAGAACTACCGCTCCACCAGTGCCATCCTCGATGCCGCCAACGCCCTGATCCGCCATAACGCCGAGCGCATGGGCAAGGAGCTGTGGACCGCCGGCGAGCGGGGCGAGCCGATCTCGGTCTACAGCGGCTTCAATGACCTCGACGAGTCGCGCTTCATCGTCGACACCATCCGCGAGAAGGTCGAGGAGGGCATCAACCGCCGCGAGATCGCCATCCTCTACCGCTCCAACGCCCAGTCCCGGGTGCTCGAGGAGACGCTGATCCGCCAGGGCGTGCCCTACCGGATCTATGGCGGCCAGCGCTTCTACGAGCGCCTGGAGATCAAGAATGCCCTGGCCTACCTGCGCCTGCTGCTCAACCGCGACGATGACGCCTCGCTGGAGCGGGTGATCAATGTCCCGGCCCGGGGCATCGGCACCCGCACCGTGGAGGTGCTGCGGGAACGGGCACGGCAGGCCGGCGTGCCCCTCTGGCAGGCGCTGCACGACGCCCAGTTGGACGGGGCCCTCAGGGGCCGGGCCGCCACCTCGGTGAAGGCCTTCGCCGACCTCATCGAGCGGCTCGACAACGAGACGGCGGGCCTGGCGCTCCACGAGATCATCGACCATGTCAACGAGCGCTCCGGCCTGGTGGAACACCATCGCAACGAGCGTGGCGAGAAGGGCCAGGCCCGGGTCGAGAACCTCGAGGAGCTGGTCACCGCCGCCAAGGCCTTCACCCAGGGCGAGGCCCTGGAGCCGGTGGAGGCCGGCGAGGGCGCGGCGGCCCTGGAGGCCTTCCTCGCCGAGGCGGCGCTGAATGCCGGCGACCATGAGGCGGACGAGTTCGAGGATTGCGTGCAGTTGATGACTCTGCACTCGGCCAAGGGCCTGGAGTTCCCGGTGGTGTTCGTCGCCGGCGTCGAGGAGGGGCTCTTCCCCCACAAGATGTCCCTGGAGGAACCCGGTCGCCTCGAGGAGGAGCGCCGGCTGTGCTATGTGGGCCTGACCCGGGCGATGCGCAAGCTCTATCTCACCCACGCCGAGCTGCGTCGGCTGCATGGCAAGGAGACCTTCCAGCGGCCGTCGCGCTTCCTGCGTGAGCTGCCCGAGGAATTCCTCGAGGAGGTGCGCCTGCGCGGCCAGATCTCGCGCCCGGTCACCGCCTCCCGCCCCATGCCGGCTCGGCGTCGGGACGCCATCGACGGGGGCGGCGACCTGCCGTCGCTGTCGCTGGGCCAGCGAGTCAGCCACCCGATCTTCGGCGAGGGGGTGATCCTCAACGCCGAGGGTGAGGGCGAGCGGGCTCGGGTCCAGGTCAGCTTCGAGGGCGAGGGGGACAAGTGGCTGGTGCTGGGGTTCGCCAAGCTGACGCCGCTGTAGGAAACCCGGATTTAGTGTTGCGCTCGATGACCCGCCTCTCAGCGCTCACGACATGAATCCGCGCTTTCTGTTGAGGGCGGCTGATATTGGCAATGGGCCAGGCAGTCGTTCGCTTGCCGCTGAAATCGGCTTTCACGCATACTGCCGAAGGAACAGGCGTGCCCCTCGGCGCGCCGTACAACAATCATCGAGGAGTCGCGCCCGTCATGGAACGTCGCAATTTTCTCAAGACCGTCGGGGCCGGCACCGCCGGTGTCGTCGCCGCGCCCTTCGTCTCCACTGCCGGTGCCCAGGAGCCCATCACCTGGAACATGGTGACGTCCTGGCCCAAGAACTTCCCGGCCCTGGGCACCGGTGCCAACGAGTTCGCCGAACGCATCGAGCGGATGTCCGGTGGCCGCATGCGGGTCCGGGTCCACGGCGCCGGCGAGATGGTCCCGGCCCTGGAGGTCTTCGACGCGGTGTCCGGCGGTACCGCGGAGATGGGCCATTCCGCATCCTACTACTGGCGCGGCAAGGTCGCGGCCGCGCAGTTCTTCACCGCGGTGCCCTTCGGCATGACCACCACCGAGACCAACGCCTGGCTCTACCATGGCGGCGGCCAGGCGTTGTGGGACGACCTCTACGCCGAGCACAACCTCAAGCCCTTCGCGGTGGGCAACACCGGCACCCAGATGGCCGGCTGGTTCAAGAAGGAGATCGACTCCCTGGAGGACATGCAGGGACTCAAGCTGCGGCTGCCGGGGCTGGCCGGCGAGGCGATGAGCGGCATCGGCGTGACCACCCTGACCATCCCGGGCAGCGAGATCTTCACCTCCCTGCAGACCGGGGTGCTGGACGCCGCCGACTGGGTCGGCCCCTACAACGACCTGGCCTTCGGCCTGCACCAGGTGGCGGAGTACTACTACACCTCGGCCTGGAACGAGCCCAGCGCCATCCTCGAGGGCACCGTCAACCTGGAGGCCTGGAAGGCCCTGCCGGACGACCTGAAGGCGGTGGTGAGCGAGGCGGCCCGAGCCTCCAACCTGGCGATGATCAGCGAGTTCGCCTTCCGCAACGCCGAGGCGCTGCGGACCCTGGTCGACGAGCACGGCGTGAAGCTGCGCGCCTTCCCCGATGACGTCATGGCGGCGCTCCACGAATCGTCGCAGCGGGTCCTTCGCCAGCAGGTCGAGAGCGACGAGGCGTCGCGCCGTGTGTACGAGGCCTACCGCGACTTCCAGCAGAAGGTCAGGCCCTTCACCGACGTCGGCGAGTTCGCCTACCTCAAGGCGCGGGAGCGCCTGGCCTGAGCCCGCGGAGGTCCTGCCGCGGCGATGACGGGAAGGAGGGCCGGGTGGCTCAGCCGCCCTGACGCACCGCGCGGATCCGGCCGTTGTCGTCCAGCGCGACCATCACGAAGCGCGCCTCGGTCACCTTGTGCAGTTCGTCGGGGTCGCGCTCGTGGGGGGCGCGGCTCCAGACCTCCACATCGATCTTGATCGAGCTGTGGCCGATCTCGCGGACGTCGGTGAAGATGTTGACCATGGAGCCCACGCGGACCGGGCACAGGAAGTCCATGGCCTCGATGGCGACCGTGGCCGTGCGGCCGAGCGCCTCGCGGCCGGCGGCCAGTTCGGCGGCCTGGTCCATGTGGCCGACCAGCCAGCCGCCGGGGATGTCGCCATGGAAGTTGGTGTCCTGGCGGCTCGCCACCAGCTTGAGCGTCAACTGGCCACGGGGCGCCGGGATATCGTCGAGATCGGTCATGGGGGAGCTTGCCTGGCTTGTTGTTGTGAGCGGTGTCAGCAGCCGGGGGCGAGACGCTGCCGTGGCCCCTGGATCGGCAACTCATGATAAACAGCATGGCCCCGGGGGCTCCACCTTTGCGACATCATGCCACGCGACGCGAGCCCTCGCGCCCGGTTTCCTTGGAGGACGCATGACACGGGCCTATCGCTCCCCATCATTCTGGGCCGCGCTGTTGATCGTGGCCGGGCTGTTCGCCGGCCCCGCGGAGGCGGAGCATCGCATCGGGACCCTGGATACCGTCGGCTCGGACACCATGGCGGGACTGATGCTGCGCTGGGGCGAGCGCCTCGCCCGGCGGCACCCGGGTCTGCGGGTCCAGTTGCAGGCCAGCGGTTCGGCCAGCGCGCCGCCTGCCCTGACCGCGGGCACCACCCTGGTGGGCCCCATGTCGCGCCCGATGACCGAGGCCGAGCGCCAGGCCTTCGTGGCGCGCTACGGCTATCCGCCCCGGGAAGTGGTGGTGGCCCGGGACGCCCTGGTGGTGGTGGTGCATCGGCACAATCCGCTGTCGAGCCTCTCCCGGCAGCAGCTCGACGCGATCTTCTCGGAGACCTATCGTTGCGGGGCCGAGGTCGGCATTCGTCGCTGGGCGGCGCTGGGGCTCGAGGTCCCGTCCGGTCGCATCGTGCTGCACGGACGCAACGCCGTCTCCGGCACCCATGGCCTGTTCCGCCGAGAGGCCCTGTGCGGCGGTCGCTTCCGGCCCTCGGTCAACGAGCACCCCGGGTCGGCCGCCGTGGTGGCCGCCGTGGCCGCGGACCCCCAGGCCATCGGCTATGCCGGCCTCAATCACCTGATGCCCAGCGTCCGGGCGATCCCCCTGCGGAATGCCGAGGGCTTGCGCCGGGCCCCCGAGCCTGGCGCGGTGCGCCGCGGCGACTATCCGCTGGCCCGGGATCTGCGCCTCTACGTGAACCTGCCGCCGGGGGAGTCCCTGCCGGCCGCCGAGCAGGCCTTCATCGAGCTGGTGCTGTCCACCGAGGGCCAGGCGATCGTCGAGGAACTCGGCTTCGTCTCGCTGCCCGAGGGCGTACTGTCGCGACAGCGGCGTCGGCTGGGGCTCGAGACGCGGTAGTGCTTTCACCAGACTGTCATGACAATGTCGTATTTTTCCGCTAGCCCATTCATCCCGGCCCGGACCCCATGACGCCATCCCCCTCCACCTCGCCCATGCGACAGCGCCTGCGCCAGGGGCGCGACCGCCTGGCCACCGCCCTGATCACCGCCGGGGGGATCGGCGTGATCGCCGCGGTGATGGGCATCGCGGTCTTCCTGGTCGTCGAGGTCGTGCCGCTGTTCTGGCCTGCCGAGCCCCCCGGGGTCCGCCTCGAGGCGCTGTGGCTGCCCCAGGACGTGGCGGGGCTGGACGCCCCGGCCTACCGCTGGCAACCCACGCTGGCCGACGATAGCGGCCCCCTGTTCAGCTTGCCCCCGCTGGTCTGGGGCACCCTGGAGGCGGCGGCCTGGTCGCTGGTGATCGCCGTGCCGCTGGCGCTGGGGGCCGCGGCCCATTCGGCGCTGTTCATGTCGCGTCGCCTGCGGGCCCGCCTGCGGCCCACCCTGGAACTGATGGAGGCCCTGCCCGGCGTGGTCATCGGGTTCGTCGCCGGCCTGGTACTGGCACCCTGGCTGGAAAGTCACCTGGGCCTGGCCCTGGCACTGTTGCTGCTGGTGCCGCCCGGCCTGCTGCTGGCCGGCGGGCTGTGGCGGCAGCTGCCGGCCCGACTGCAGCGACGCCTGCCGTTGGGCTGGGCGGCCCTGTGGCTGATGCCCTGGCTGGTGCTGACCTGGCTGCTGGCCCATTGGCTGGGGCCCCGCCTCGAGACCCTGTGGTTCGGCGGCGACCTGCGGGCCTGGCTGGAGATCACCCTGGGACTGGACTATGCCAACCGCAATGCGGTGATCGTCGGCATGGCCATGGGCTTCGCGGTCGTGCCCAGCATCTATGCCCTGGCCGAGGATGCCCTCTCCGGGGTGCCGCGAAGTCTCGCCGAGGGGGCCCAGGCCCTGGGGGCGACCCGTTGGCAGACCCTGTGGCGGGTCATGCTGCCGGCGGCCAGCCCCGGGGTGCTGTCGGCGGTGATGATCGGCGCCGGCCGGGCGGTGGGCGAGACCATGATCGTGCTGATGGCCAGCGGCAACACCGCCCTGATGACGGCCAATCCCCTGGATGGCCTGCGTTCCATGGCGGCCAGCATTGCCATCGAGCTGCCGGAGGCCGCGCCGGGAGGTACCCACTATCGGCTGCTGCTGCTGGCGGCCTTGCTGCTGTTCGCCTTCACTTTCCTGGTGAACACCCTGGCCGAGGTGGTGCGGACCCGGCTGCGCCGTCGCTATCGTCGCCTGGGAGGCCCGTCATGAGAGGCTGGCATCGCGAGACGGGGCGCGCTCGCCTGCCCCGCGGCGAGGGGCCCTGGGCCTGGCTGTCCGCCGGCAGCGTGTCGCTGTCGCTGCTGCTGTTGGCCCTGCTGCTGGGGCTGCTGGCGAGCCGTGGGCTGGGCCACTTCTGGCCCGGGGATGTCGCCCTGGTCACCCTGCAGGACGGTCGCCAGCTGGCCGGCCGGGCGGTGAGGGAGGACCCCCTGCCCGACGGCAGCGGCCATGAGCGGCTCTATCGCACCGGCAACCGCGACCTGGACGGGGCCATCTGGGACTGGGTGGCCCTGGACGCGATCCGCGAGGTGAGCCATCCGCCGGAGCTGCTGGTGGTGGAGCGCCGGCGCTGGAGCGAGTTCGTCGGCCGGCTGGTGGCCCTCGAGCCCGAGGCGGGCCCCCGGCTCGAGGGCGAGGCGGCCTGGTCGGCCCTGACGGACCGCCTGGTGGAGCTCGCGGCGCGGCGCGAGGCGATACGCGAGCTGCGCGAGCAGACCATCCTGCCGCTGGTGCGTCGCCTGGAGCGTGAGGGCGAGAGCGCCGGGGCCACGCGGGCGCTGGCGGCGGCCGAGGCCCGGATCGCCGAGCTGCGCGCGTCCCTGGGCGGGGCCCGCCTGGTGCTGGAGAGCGTGTCCGGGCAGCGGCTGATCCAGCCCCTGGACGAGATCGTCCGGGCCCGGCGTCCCAATGCCATGTCCGGGCTCGACAAGCTCGCCGCCTGGGGACAGGGCGTCTGGCGCTTCCTCTCCGAGGGCCCCCGGGCCGCCAATACCGCCGGCGGCGTGTGGCCGGCGATCTTCGGCACCGTGCTGATGGTGGTGCTGATGTCGCTGGTGGTCACCCCCTTCGGGGTCCTGGCGGCGGTGTACCTCAACGAGGTGGCCCACCAGGGGCGCCTGACCCGGCTGGTGCGCATCGGCGTGCGCAACCTGGCCGGGGTGCCCTCCATCGTCTACGGGGTCTTCGGCCTGGGGGTGTTCGTCTACGGCATCGGCGGGCGCCTGGACAGCTGGTTCTTCGAGGCCTCGCTGCCCTCGCCGACCTTCGGTACGGGGGGGCTGCTATGGGCGTCGTTGACCCTGGCGCTGCTGACCCTGCCGGTGGTCATCGTGGCCACCGAGGAGGGCCTGGCGCGCATCCCCCACCGCCAGCGCGAGGGAGCCCTGGCGCTGGGCGCGACGCGCCTGGAGATGCTGACCCGGGTGGTGCTGCCCATGGCCACGCCGGCGATGCTCACCGGGGTGATCCTGGCGGTGGCCCGGGCGGCGGGGGAGGTGGCGCCGCTGATGCTGGTGGGGGTGGCCAAGCTGGCGCCCCAGGTGCCGATGGACGGCGACTTTCCCTTCCTGCATCTTGAAAGGAAGTTCATGCATCTGGGGTACCATATCTTCGATGCGGCCTTTCACGGCGGCGATGTGCAGGCGGCCATGCCGTTGATCTACGCCACGGCGTTGCTCTTGGTGCTGGTGATCCTGGTGCTTAATCTGACTGCAATATTTCTGCGTCACCATCTGAGATCGCGCCACGGTACTCTCTCGTCGTATTGAGCTCGTCGTATCGAGATGCTGCTGTCGCCCCAAGGAGCCCTGATGCCAGTCATGCGGGAAGCGCGCCCCGCCAGGGGAGCGTTCATCGACTTCGATCCCGAGGCCACCAGCCTGGAGATCCGCGGCTTCGGCTTGCGCTATGGCGACAAGCCGGCCCTCAACGACCTGACCCTGCGGGTGCCGCGGCATCGGGTCACGGCCTTCATCGGGCCCTCGGGCTGCGGCAAGTCGACCCTGCTGCGGGCCCTCAATCGCCTGCACGACCTCAACGAGGAGGTGGTGCAGGAGGGCGAGATCCGCCTCGAGGGACAGGATATCCATGCGCCCGAGGTAGCGGTGGCGGAGCTGCGTCGACGGGTGGGGATGGTCTTCCAGGCGCCCAACCCCTTCCCCATGTCGATCTACGACAACGTGGCCTTCGGACTGCGCCTGCAGGGCGGGCTGCGCAAGCGACGCCGCGACGACATCGTCGAGTGGGCGCTGCGCTCCGCGGCCCTGTGGGACGAGGTGAAGGATCGGCTGCGGGCCTCCGCCTGGTCGCTGTCGGGGGGCCAGCAGCAGCGCCTGGTGATCGCCCGCACCCTGGCGGTGGGGCCCGAGGTGCTGCTGCTCGACGAGCCGGCCTCGGCCCTGGACCCGATCTCGACCCTCAAGGTCGAGGAGCTGATCCGCAACCTGAAGGCGAGCCTGACCCTGGTGCTGGTCACCCACAACATGCAACAGGCGGCGCGGGTCTCGGACTACACCGCCTTCCTGCAGAACGGCGAGCTGGTGGAGTATGCCCCCACCGATACCCTCTTCACCAACCCGCGCCTCGCGCGCACCGAGAATTACATCACCGGGCGCATGGCCTGACGCACTGCGCCCCCAGGAGAGTCTCATGGACATCACCAGCGATATCCACAGCCAGCATATCTCGCGGCAGTTCAATCATGAGCTCGAGGAGCTCAAGACCCACCTGATGGCCATGGGTGGCCTGGTCGAGAAGCAGGTGCAGGATGCCGTCCGGGCCCTGCTCGACGGGGACTCCACCCTGGCCCGTCAGGTGGTCGACAACGACCGTGCCGTCAACGACATGCAGATCAAGATCGACGACGAGTGCACGCGTGTGCTGGCCCGTCGCCAGCCCGCGGCCTCGGACCTGCGCCTGGTGCTGGCGGTGATTCGCGCCGCCTCCGACCTGGAGCGCATCGGCGACGAGGCCAGCAAGATCGCCCGCAACGCCGGGGAGCTGGTGGACAGCCACAGCGGCACCCGCGGCTTCGTCGAGGTGCGCATCATCAGCGAGCACGTGCGCAAGATGGTGCGTGATGCCCTGACCGCCTTCGCCCGCTTCGACACCGAGCTGGCGCTCAAGGTGGTCCAGGAGGACGATCAGGTCGACAGCGAGTATCAGAGCGCGATGCGTTCCTTGATGACCTTCATGATGGAGGATGCCCGGGCGATCTCGCCGGTCCTCGGCATCATGTGGATCCTGCGGGCCCTGGAGCGGATCGGTGACCACGCCAACAACCTGGCCGAGTATGTGGTCTATCTGGTCAAGGGGCTCGACATCCGCCACACGGACCCGGATGATCTCGACGAGGACATGCTCGGCGAGGGCTGAACCGCCCCCGATGCGCGCTGTCCCTGAACGGGCCGTCGCCCCTGGCGACGGCCCCTTTCGTCGTGATGGAGGAAATGACACCGATGCTGGATGCCTTCACGGCGCTGTCCCGGGGGACCCGACTGGTCTACTCCCGGGGGCTGCGCCGCTACGTGTTCCTGCCGATTCTCGCCAACCTGGTGGTCTACGCCGGCATGCTGGCCTACGTGCTGGCCCATTTCAGCGGCTGGCTGGAGGGCTGGATGGCCATGGTGCCGGCCTGGCTCGACTGGCTCAGCTGGCTGATCTGGCCGCTGTTCCTGCTCAGCCTGGTGGTGATCGTGTTCTTCACCTTCACCCTGGTGACCCACCTGATCGCCGCGCCCTTCTATGGCTTCCTGGCGGAGAAGGTCGAACGCGAGGTGACCGGCCGGGCGCCGCTGGACGATCGCGGCTTGCTGCGCGCCGGCGTCGATGCCATGGGGCGTGAGCTGGTCAAGCTGGGCTACATCCTGCCGCGCCTGGCGGTGCTCCTCGTGATCAGCTGGATCCCGGTGGTGAACCTGGTCGCGCCGTTGCTCTGGGCGCTGTTCTCGGCCTGGACCATGGCCATCACCTACCTCGACTACCCCATGGACAACAACCAGGTGACCTTCGGCGACATGCGACGCCGCCTCGCCGCGCGGCGCTGGCCGACGCTCAGCTACGGCGGCTGGGTGACGCTGATCACCTGGCTGCCCCTGGCCAATCTGTTCCTGCTGCCCGGCGCGGTGGCCGCCGCGGTGCTGATGTGGGATCGCCACTATCGCGACCTCGCGCCGCTTGGCCAGGCGGCACCGCCCCGGGCGCGCTGAGGCACCCGGCATCGGTGACACGCGGCCGGCGCGGCGAGGCTGCCCGCATCGCCCGGCCCGTTCAGGCGCGCTGCGAGGCCGGCTGTGGCTGGCCATCGACCAGCCGGGCGGCGGGAAACAGGCAGCGGAAGGTGGCGCCCTCGCCGGGGCGGGAGTCGATCTCGAGGCGGGCGTCGTGGCGCAGCAGCACGTGCTTGACGATGGCGAGTCCCAGGCCGGTGCCGCCGGTGGCGGTGCTGCGCCCCTTGTCGACGCGGTAGAAGCGCTCGGTGAGGCGCGGGATGTGCAGGGGGTCGATGCCCTCGCCGTCGTCCTCCACCTCCAGGCAGGCGCCCTCGCCCCAGGCCCGCCAGCGCAGCACGATCCGGCTGCCCTCGCCGGCGTAGCGCACGGCATTGAAGGCCAGGTTGGAGACGGCGCTGTGGAGTTCCTTCTCCGAGCCCCGCACCCCCCGCGGGTCCTCGATGGCCACCTCGAGGTGGTGACGCCCGGCGGAGAGCGCCTCGGCATCCCGCCGCACGGCCTCCAGCAGGGCGGCGGGGTCGAGACGGGTGTCGTCCTGGCCGCCCCGGTCGATCTCCAGGCGCGAGAGCAGCAGCAGGTCGTTGACCAGGTTCTGCATCCGCGTGGTCTGGCTCTGCATCTGGGCGATGCCCCGTCCCAGCCGGGGGGGCAGCTGGTCGGCCATGTCGCCGTAGGTCTCGAGATAGCCCGCCAGCACCGTCAGCGGGGTGCGCAGCTCGTGGGAGACGTTGGCCACGAAGTCGCGGCGCATCTGCTCCAGGCGGTGGAGGCGGGTGATATCGCGGGCCATCAGCAGGCGTTCGTCGTCGCCGTAGAGGGTGATCTGGAACTGCAGGATCATCTCCTCGTCGATCGGCGACGAGAGGGTCAGGGGCTCGCGATAGTCCCGGGCATGCAGGTAGTCGACGAAGCGCGGATCGCGCAGCAGGTTGGTGATGTGCTGGCCGCGGTCATGGGCCGGTTGCAGGCCCAGCATGCGCTCGGCGGCGCTGTTCCACCATTCCATGTCACCGTGACGGTCGAGCATCACCACGCTGTCGCGCATCGCCTCCGAGGACTCCTGGATGCGCCGCAGGGTGTCGCGCAGCCGCCGCTGGGTGATGCGCTGGCCCTTCTGGTAGCGGTAGAGGCGGTCGAACAGCTCGCCCCACAGGCCGGAGGCCGCCGGCGGCTCGTCATGGGGGCGGTGCGTCAGCCACTGCTGGAGGGCATGCAGCTGGCGCAGCTGGTAGCCGAGATAGAGCGCCAGCGCCACCGCGACGCCGGCACCGATGGCCGAGAAGGGCCAGCCGACCAGGGCGCCGGCGAGCACCAGGGCCGTCAGCCGCCACAGTTCCCGTCGCCACAGCCGCGTCACGTCAACCCTTGGCGGAGAAGCGGTAGCCCGTGCCGCGCACGGTCTGGATCAACTGCTGGTGGGGCTCGCCCAGGGCCTTGCGCAGGCGGCGGATGTGTACGTCGACGGTGCGTTCCTCGACGTAGACGTTGCCGCCCCAGACCTGGTCGAGCAGTTGTCCCCGGGTGTAGGCGCGCTCCTGGTGGGTCATGAAGAACTGCAGCAGCCGGTACTCGGTGGGGCCGATCTCCAGGGACTGGCCGTCGACGCTGACCCGGTGGCTCACCGGGTCGAGCATCAGGCCGTCGACCTCCACCGGGTCCTCCACGCCGCGGGGGGTGGCCCGGCGCAGTACGGCCTTGAGGCGGGCCACCAGCTCCCGGGGCGAGAAGGGCTTGGTGATGTAGTCGTCCGCCCCGGACTCGAGCCCCTGGATCTTGTTGTCCTCCTCGCCCTTGGCGGTGAGCATGATGATCGGCAGCTCGGCGGTGCTCTCCTCGCGCTTCAGGCGCCGGGCGAGCTCGATGCCGCTGGTGCCCGGCATCATCCAGTCGAGCAGTACCAGGTCGGGCTGGTGGTCGACGACCATGGCATGGGCGGTCTGGACATTGTCCGCCTCGAGGACGCGATAGTCGGCCATCTCCAGCGCCACGGCGATCATCTCGCGGATCGGCGCTTCATCATCGACGATCAGTACGGTCTTGGCGGTCATCCCGGGGCCTCATGGTCAGGTCAATGACGGGTCGATGACGATGACAGCATGTCCTTGTGACAATACCGTGACAGTACCGGGCTGTCGCCCCCCTTCAGCCGCCTTGCCCCGGCCACAGGCTGAGGCCGATGCCGGCGAAGACCAGCAGGCCCGACCAGTGGTTGTTGAGGAAGGCCTGGAAGCAGCGCTCGCGTTCGCGATGGCGAATCAGGCGTTGCTGGTGGGCGAAGGTGGCCGCCATGGCGGCGAGGCCCAGCCAGAAGAAGCCGCCCAGGCCGAGGCGCAGCCCGACCCCGGCCAGCAGGCCCAGGGTCGCCAGCTGCAGCGCACCGATCATCAGCCGGTCGGCGCGGCCGAACAGCACCGCCGTGGACTTGATGCCGATCTTCAGGTCGTCGTCCCGGTCGACCATGGCGTATTCGGTGTCGTAGGCCACCGTCCAGGCCAGGTTGGCGGCGAACAGCAGCCAGGCCTCCACGGGAACCCGGCCGAGCACCGCCCCGAAGGCCATGGGGATGGCCCAGGAGAAGGCCGCCCCCAGCACCAGCTGGGGCAGGTGCGTGTAGCGCTTCATGAAGGGGTAGACGGCGGCGAGCGCCACCCCCACCACGGACAGCATCACGGTGAACAGGTTGGTGAACCACACCAGCACGAAGGCGGCCATGACCAGGAGCGCGAACAGCCCCTGGGCCTCGCCCTCGGCGATGCGGCCGTTGGCCAGGGGGCGGTCCCGGGTGCGCCTGACGTGGCCGTCGAAGTGGCGGTCGGCGTAGTCGTTGACCACGCAGCCCGCGGCGCGCATCAGGTAGACGCCGGCCACGAAGATCAGCAGCAGCCGGCGTTCGGGGAGGCCGTCCGCGGCCACCCACAGCGCCCACAGGGTGGGCCACATCAGCAGCCAGGTGCCGATGGGGCGGTCGAGACGGGTCAGGTGCAGGAAGTCGGGGAGCCGGGCCAGCCCCCTGGGGCGCATCAGGGTACGGTCCATCAGGGTCTCTCGCATGGGTCGATCGGGGCCTGTGCCAGGGGCGGGGCGCCTCCCGACACGTGCCGCTCAAGCCTATCGTGAAGGCAAGGCGAGGTCATCCACCATGGCCTCCAGGAAGAATTCCTGCACCAGCACGGCGAAGTCGCCATGACGGAACACCGAGCGGCGCCCCCAGGGGCCCGTGGTGGGGTGGAAGGGGGCGGGGTCGGCGCTGACCTCGATGGGGCCGCGCTCCAGGTCGGGCTGGCGGAACAGCCAGTGGCCCAGCGAGTGCTCGCCGAGCCGCTCGAGCCGCCGGCGGTGTGGCTGGTCCAGCGGCGCCACCGAGCGGGCGATCACCCAGGGGCGGTCGTCCAGGGTCAGCGCCACCTCGCGCAGCCAGGCTCGCCGACCCAGCGGCAGGCCCAGGGCCAGGGCCTCGTCGCGGCGTGGCCGACCGAGGCCCTGGCCGAGCAGGCGGACCCGGAAGCGCCAGGGGCGGCCGGCCTCGGTCAGGCGGCTGGTGAGGGAATCGCGGGAGGCGACCCATTGCCACCAGGCGGGACTCATGGCCGGGCGTGCCGCCGCCAGGGGGCGCCATCGGGGGGCGAGTGCCGGGCCGTGATCCACCGCTCTACTCCGCGTCCAATCCAAAGGGCGGCTAGTGTACCATGGCTCGCCGATACGCCATCCCACACGGGCCGAACCGTGACGGGCCATCCCATGCCGGGCCGTCGCGTCCCTCGCAGCGAGGCATCCCATGACCGCTCCCCTGACCATCATCGGCTCCGGCATGGCCGGTCTCGGCCTGGCACGCCAGGTGCGCGCCAGCCAGGCCGAGCGGCCGATCACCCTGATCACCGCCGACGGCGGTGACGACTACTCCAAGCCACTGCTCTCCACCGGCTTCGCCAAGCGGCTTCCCCCCGAGCGGCTGGCCAGCCGCTCCGCCCTCGAGGTGGCCGACCAGTTGGGGGTGGTGATGCGCACCCATAGCCGGGTCGAGGCCCTGGATCCGGACACGCGGACCCTGACGCTCGGCGCCGAGCGTCTGCCCTATGGAGAGCTGGTGCTGGCCACCGGGGCCGCGCCGGTCGCCCCCTTCGCGATTCCCGAGGCCGTGGCGGAGCGGGTCTTCACGATCAACGATCTCGACGACTACCGGGGCTTCCATGGGGCGCTGGATGCCCTGGGGCGGCCGGCGCGGATCGCCATCGTCGGCATCGGTCTGGTCGGTTGCGAGTTCGCCAACGACCTGGCCGCCGGCGGCCACGCGGTCGAGCTGGTCGCCCCGGAGCCGGCGCCCCTGCCACGGCTGCTGCCGGAACCCCTGGGCCATGCCCTGGGCGAGGCCTTCGTCGCGGCCGGCATCCGGCTGCATACGGGACGCACCGTGCGCGAGCTGATGGCCCTCGGCAGCCGCGTGGGGCTGGGGCTGGACGATGGCGCGAGCCTGGAGGCCGACCTGGTGCTGGTGGCCACCGGCCTGCGGCCGCGCAGCGAGCTGGCCGCGGCAGCCGGGCTCGAGGTCGGCGCGGCGGGCATCCACACCGACCGCCTGCTGGCCACCTCGACCCCCGGCATCTTCGCCCTGGGCGATGTGGCCTGCGTCGATGGCCTCAATGCCATGTATGTCCAGCCGTTGCAGGCCGGCGCCAAGGCCCTGGCCAGGACCCTGACCGGCACGCCCACGCCCGTGCACTATGGTCCCTGGCCGGTGCTGGTCAAGACGCCACTGCTGCCGGTGGTGTCGCTGCCCCCCACCGTGCCACCCGCCCGCTGGCGCCTCGAAGGGGAAGGACCGGATCTGACTGCCCTCGCCGAGGATGAGGACGGTCGTTTGATCGGATTCGCGTTGACAGGCGGCTGCGTACGTCGGAAAGTCGAACTGGCGCGGGCTGCACCGCCGTTGCTAGGCTAGTGACGTCAACGACGGCGCCTCGGGTCGCCGGCCGTCGGGTCGCCAGAGATCCCGTTGCATAGTGGCGTCATTCGCATGTCGCTCCCTGGGCCGCATGCGAGTGAGGCAGTCATGGATGTTCCGTGAAGAACAACGAGCCGGTGGGATCACCGGTAGCTCATCGAAACCAGGAGGGCTGTATGCGCAAACCAGAACTCGCCGCGGCGATCGCCGAGCGTGCCGATCTATCCAAGGACAAGGCCAGCCAGGTCCTGAATGTCATCCTCGACGAGATCACGGGCAGTGTCTCCGATGGCAAGGATGTCTCGCTGATCGGCTTCGGTACCTTCACCGTGCGCGAGCGGGCCGCTCGCACCGGCAAGAACCCCCAGACCGGTCAGCCGCTGACCATCCCGGCCAGCAAGACCGTGGCCTTCAAGCCGGGCAAGGGCCTCAAGGACGCTGTCGCCAAGTAAAGGCCTGCTGAACCCGCCTGCGGCCCGCCCCATGGCGGGCCGCGGACGTTCTGGCCACTTTCCCCCGATTACCTTTCCCGGATGGGTGCCGATGAAGCTGCGATTGATGCTGTGGGTGCTGGGCGTGCTGCTCAAGCGGGCGCTGCGCCGCAAGGTGGCGTTCCGTGACCGCCTGGCCGGAATGCGCGGCCTCGACTGGGGGATCGGCACGGAGGACCTGGCCATCGCCCGCTATTACCGCATGTCGCCCGGTGGTATCGAGACGGGGCCTGGCCTGCCGGTGGATCTCGACCTGGAGCTGCGCTTCGAGGATCCCGACGCAGCCGTGCAGGTACTCAGGAAACCCACCCAGAAGGCCTTCCTCGACGGCATGATGGCCGGCAAGGTGCGCCTGGTCGGTGATGCCAAGGATCTGGAGCGGCTCCAGGGATTGCTGAAGCACTTATAAGAAGGTGCGGCGACGCCGCTCGCAGAAGGAAGAACGGTATTTCGCGCCCTGAAGAGGCAAGAAGAATACCTACCCCATCTTCCCTCTTCCCTCTTGCATCAGACCTGCCCGTAACGCCCCGCTTCCTCGCCGAGCCAGCGGCGGATCAGCGGGCGGCTGGCCTCCGGCCGTGTGGTCAGCAGCGCCTCGGCCAGCGGCGAGACCGAGGGCAGCAGGTCGGCATCGCGCTCCAGGTCGGCGATCTTCATGGCGGCCAGTCCCGTCTGTCGGGTGCCCAGCACCTCGCCGGGGCCACGGATCGCCAGGTCCTGCTCGGCGATGCGAAAGCCGTCCGTGGTCTCGCGCATCACGGTCAGTCGGCGCCGCGAGTGGTCCGACAGGGGCGGATGGTAGAGCAGCACGCAGAAGCTCGCGGTGGCGCCGCGGCCCACCCGGCCCCGCAGCTGGTGCAGCTGCGACAGGCCGAGACGCTCGGGATTCTCGATGATCATCAGGCTGGCGTTGGGCACATCGACACCGACCTCGATCACCGTGGTGGCTACCAGCAGGTCGAGCGCCCCCTCCTTGAAGGCGTCCATCACCTCCGCCTTCTCGGCAGCCTTCATGCGGCCATGGACCAGGCCGATGGCGAGCTCGGGAAGGGCCTCCCCCAGTTCGTCACGGGTGGCCTCCGCCGCCTGGCACTGCAAGGCCTCGGACTCCTCGATCAGGGTGCACACCCAATAGGCCTGGCGACCCTCGGCACAGGCGTGGCGGATCCGCGCCACCACCTCGGGGCGCCGCTCGTCGGGCACCACCGCCGTGGTCACCGGGGTGCGCCCGGGGGGCAGCTCGTCGATGACCGAGACGTCCAGGTCCGCATAGGCGCTCATCGCCAGGGTGCGCGGGATGGGGGTGGCGGTCATCACCAGCTGATGAGGGGTCAGGCCGCCGGCCTCGCCCTTCTCGCGCAGCGCCAGGCGCTGGTGAACGCCGAAGCGGTGCTGCTCGTCGATGATCGCCAGGCCGAGGCGCTGGAAGTGCACGTCGCCCTGGAACAGCGCATGGGTCCCCACCACCATCTGCGCCCGACCGTCGAGGATCGCCGCCTTGGTATCCAGCCGGGCCTTGCCCTTGAGCTTGCCGGCCAGCCAGGCCACCTCGATGCCGAGCGGTGCGAACCAGCGCTGGAAGGCGCGGTAGTGCTGCTCGGCGAGGAGCTCGGTGGGTGCCATCATGGCCGCCTGGCAGCCGCCGGCGATGGCCGACAGCGCCGCCATGGCGGCCACCACCGTCTTGCCCGAGCCGACGTCGCCCTGCACGAGGCGCAGCATGGGCATCTCGTCGGCGAGGTCGGTCCGGATCTCGTCGAGCACCCGACGCTGGGCGGCGGTCAGCGAGAAGGGCAGCTGGGTGAGGAAGCGAGCCTGCAGCCCGCGCCCATCGGGCAGCGGCGGGGCGCCGTCTTCCTGGATGCGCAGGCGCACCTCCCGCAGGCTCAGCTGGTGAGCCAGCAGCTCCTCCAGGGCCAGGCGCCGGGTGGCGGGGTGATGACCCTCGGCGAGGGTCCCGGGATCGACCTCCGGCGGGGGATGGTGCAGCACGGCCAGGCAATGGTGGAGCTCGGGCAGGGCGAAGCGCTGACGCAATGCCTCGGGCAGCCATTCCGGCAGGGCCTCGGGGGCGGCGTCGAGGCGCGCCAGGGCCTGGTCGATCAGGGCCCGCAGCCGGGTCTGGTGCAGGCCCTCGGTGGTCGGGTAGATGGGGGTCAGGTGATCCTCCACCGGTGGCGCCCCCTCGCCCAGCAACCGGTATTCCGGGTGATAGAGCTCGAGCCCCGTGGCGCCGGCCCGGGCCTCGCCGAAGGCGCGCACCCGCACGCCCGGGCGGAACTGCTGCTGCTGGGCCGGCGAGAAGTGGAAGAAGCGCAGGCTGAGGATGCCGGAGCCGTCGCGCAGGCGCACCAGCAGGCTGCGCCGCCGGCCGCGCACGACCTCGGCGGCCATCACCTCGCCCTCCACCACGGCCTCGCCGCCGGCGCGCAGGGTGGCGATGGGCGTGACACGGGTACGGTCCTGGTAGCGCAGCGGCAGATGGAACAGCAGGTCGGTAACGGTCTCGATGCGCAGTCGGGACAGCTTCAGGGCCAGTGCCTCGCCGACGCCCTTGAGGTCCGTGACGGGGGCATCGAGGCCACTCATGCCGGGGACGGCTCGGCGGCGCGGCAGCGCTGGATGGCCTCGGTCACCGCATCGATGGCCTGGGGCCGGGGGAAGCTCGCGCGCCAGGCGATGGCCACGGTCCGCGCGGGGGCCGGCGCGGTGAAGGGACGGCTGACCAGCAGGCCGCTCTCGTAGTGGCTGGTGCCGATGGCCGAGCGCGGCAGCACGGTGATGCCGAGGCGCGAGGCCACCATGTGGCGGATGGTCTCCAGCGAGCCGCCCTCGGCGGTGAGGGTGTTGTGGGGGCTGTTGAGCTTGTGGCTGATGGCCGGGCAGGCCTCGAGGATCTGGTCGCGAAAGCAGTGTCCCTCGCCGAGCAGCAGCAGGCGCTCCTCGAGGAGGTTCTCCTTGTCGATGCTGTTGCGGCTGGCCCAGGGGTGGTCGGCCGGCATCAGCACCTCGAAGGCCTCCTCGTAGAGCGGCTTGGTCACCACATCGGTCTCGGTGAAGGGCAGCGCCACGATGATGGCGTCGAGCTCGCCGCTGCGCAGCTTGCGTCGCAGGTCGCCGGTGAAGCCCTCCTCGATATACAGCGGCATCTGGGGCGCCCCCCGGGTGAGTTCCGGCACCAGGTGGGGAAACAGGTAGGGGCCGATGGTGTAGATGGCGCCGATGCGCAGCGGGCTCGTCAGCTGGTCGCGTCCGGCGGTGGCCAGCTCCTTGATCACGCTGCTCTGTTCCAGCACGCGCTGGGCCTGCTCGACGATCTTCTCGCCCAGCGGGGTGACCTGGACGGTGGACTTGGAGCGCTCGAACAGCGCGACCCCGAGCTCCTCCTCGAGCTTCTTCACCGCCACCGAGAGGGTGGGCTGGGACACGAAGCAGCGCTCGGCGGCGCGCCCGAAATGGCGCTCCTGGGCCAGGGTTACGATGTAGCGGAGTTCTGTTAGAGTCATCTTGGTGCCGGGGCATCCTCTCATCTGCGTCACGGGCCCCACGATAAGGGCACCCTCATACGATAGGGACTTTTTATCAGGGGGCGAAGGAAAGGTGAAGAACACGACGCTGATTCTGGGCTGTGGTGATATCGGGACGACGCTGGGCCGCGAGCTGCTGGCGGCCGGCCATCGCGTCGTCGGCGTGCGGCGCCAGGCCGACAAGCTGGCCGGCACCGGCATCGAGGGCCGCGCCGCGGACCTGGGCGATGCCGCGGCGCTCGCCGAGTTGCCGGATGCCGACCTGCTGGTCTACGTGGTCAGTGCGGACCACTTCGAGGAGGACGCCTATCGGGCGGCCTACCCGGATGGCCTCAAGGCGGTGCTGGCGGAGTATGCCGGCCGCCGGCAGGCGCCGAAGCACGTCTTCTTCGTCTCCTCCACCAGCGTCTATGCCCAGCAGGACGGCGAGGTCGTGGACGAGACCAGCCCCGCCGACTCCGCCGGCTTCTCGGGCCAGCTGATGCGCGAGGCCGAGCAGGCGCTGATCGCGCATGCGTTGCCGGGCACCGTGGTGCGCTTCTCGGGCATCTACGGCCCCGGCCGCGACCGGCTGATCCACCAGGTCGGCGAGGGGCGCATCGCCGCGGCCACCCCGGCCATGTACTCCAACCGCATCCATCGCGATGACTGCGCCGGCGTGCTGGCCCACCTGATCGGCCGGGCCCTCGCCGGCGAGTCGCTCCATGAGCTCTACCTGGCCAGCGACTGCGAGCCCACGCCGCTCCACGAGGTGATGACCTGGCTGGCCAGGCAGCTCAAGGTCGAGGCCACCGAGACCATCCAGTCGCCGCTGCGCCGCCGGGCCAGCAAGCGCTGCGACAACACCCGCCTGCTCGAGAGCGGCTATCGCTTCCGCTACCCCACCTTTCGGGAGGGCTATGCCCAGGTGCTGCGCGAGGGCGGCTTCCTGCCGACCGACTCGGCGCTGAGCTAGCCCGGCTTGCCGGCCGAGCCCGCCACTGGCTAGAGCGGCTGGCGATAGGCCAGGGCGTAGACCTCGAACCCCTCGTTGGGCAGGTCCATGCGGGCATTGGAATAGTGGGCGGCACTGGCGCCGAACTCGCCGCCGAAGGCGAAGCTTCGCCCGATGGCCAGGCGGCTCTCGAACTGCCACGCCGTGGACAGCGCCTGGTCGCCCACTTCCGTCTCCATGAACAGGCCCCCGCCCAGGCCGGCCTCGAGGAAGGTGCGGCCATCGTCGAGGTGGTAGCGCAGCGCCGGGGTCAGCTTCCAGGCGGCATTATCCTCGCCGTTCTCGCCCGGCAGCAGCAGCAGGCCGGTGGTCAGGCGCAGGTCCAGGGCCGGATGCCAGTGGCTCAGGTCATGCATCCAGTCGAGGTTCACGCCCAGCGTCGGGGTGTCCTCGCTGGTGGTGCCGAGTTCGAGGCTGGGGGCGGCGGCCGCCGGCAGGATGCCGAGACAGGCGGTGAGGGCGGCGGTGGTCGCGAAGCGGGGGAGCAGGCGCGTCATGGCATCTCCTCGGGCGGGGCGGTCCGCGCGAGGGGGCGATAGTGGCTTCCCTGTTGCGTTACGACCGACTGTATTAGCTCTACCCGAGTATAGTCCCATGTCATGGCGATGCGCGGCAGGTCGGGACCGGGCGGCCGCCGAGCCTGGCGCAGCAGGGTGATATGCGGGGCGAAGCGGTCGGGCCGTCCGGTGATGCCCATCTCCTCGAGGCCGTCCCAGAGCTGGCGCTGCAGGTCTCTCAGGGCCGGCTCCCCCTCGCCCCCGCCGACCCAGACGATCCCCGGGCGGTGGAAGTAGCCCCAGGCATCCAGCCGCCAACTCCCCGGCAGGATCGAGAAGCGCGCCAACCAGTCGCCGATCGCCATGGCCCGGGTCTCCGGCTGCTCGCCGAGGAAGGCCAGCGTCAGGTGCAGGCTGTCATCGGGCATGCGTCGCCCGCCGCAGCGGGCCCGGGTCCGCTCGGCGAGCTCGCCGAGCCGCCGGCGCAGCGCCGGCGGCGGCATCAGAGCCAGGAAGAGGCGCATGGCGCCGATGCCTTTCCTCAGTCGCCGATGACCAGCACGGCCTCGGCTTCCACCTGGCTGCCCTTGGGCAGCGCCTTGACGCCGACGGCGGCGCGGGCGGGATAGGGCGCCGTGAAGAACTCCTCCATCACCTGGTTGACGATGGCGAAGTTGTCCAGGTCCACCAGGTAGAGGTTGAGCTTGACCACGTCCTGCAGGGTGCCGGCGGCCTCCTCGCAGACCGCCTTCAGGTTGGTGAACACCTGGCGGGCCTGGGCCTCGACGTCGTCGGAGACGAGCTCCATGGTCGCCGGGTCCAGCGGGATCTGCCCGGACAGGTAGACGGTATTGCCGGCCTTGATGGCCTGGGAGTAGGGGCCGATGGCGGCGGGTGCCTGGTCGGTGTTGATGACGGCCTTGTTGCTCATGGTGTGCTCCGTGTGTTGATTGCGGTGAGGTCCAGCCAATGACAGCCCCCGCCCGCCGCGACCGCGACGGGCGGGGGCGGGATGCTTCAATTGCCCAGGCGGGTGATCCTGCCGACATGCGACAGGTTGCGCAGGCGCTTGATGATGCGGGCCAGGTGTACGCGGTTGCGCACGGCCAGGGTCAGGTTGACGATCGACAGCCGGGCGTCGCGCTCCTCGATGCCGATACGCTCGATGTTGGCGTCGGCATCGGTGACCAGGCTGGCCAGCTCGGCGACCAGGCCGCGGCGGCTCTCGATCTCCAGGCGCAGCGGCACGGGGAAGTCCTCGTCGGCCTGGTCGGACCACTCCAGGGCGAACAGCTTGTCCGGGTCGCTCTTGAGTTCGGCCAGGTTGCGGCACTCGTCCCGGTGCACCACGATGCCCTTGCCGGCCGAGAGGTGGCCGATGACCGGGTCGCCGGGCAGCGGATGGCAGCAGCGGGCGAACTTGATCACCATGCCCTCGGCGCCGCTGATCAGGATGGGGCCCTGGGCCTGGCGCTCGCTGCGGGACGGCACCGGCTCGCCATGCTGGAGATCGACCAGCCGGCGCGACACCACATGGGCGACCCGGGTGCCGAGCCCGATGGATTCCAGCAGGGCATCCTCGCTCTTGAGCTCGAGTTCGTCGAGCAGCACGTCCAGCGGCTTCGCCGGCAGCTCCTCGAGGCTGGTCTCGAACTCGGCGAGGGCCTTGTTGAGCAGTCGGCGGCCGAGCTGGACGGCCTCGGTGTGCTGCTGGTGCTTGAGGGCGTGGCGGATCGCCGAGCGCGCCTTGGCGGTGACCACCACGTTGAGCCAGGCCAGGTTGGGGCGGGCCCCGGGGGCGGTGATGATCTCCAGGGTCTGGCCGCTCTGCAGGCGGGTGGAGAGCGGGGCCAGGTGACGGTCGATGCGGCAGGCGATGCAGCTGTTGCCGATGTCGGTGTGCACGCTGTAGGCGAAATCGATCACGGTGGCGCCCTGGGGCAGCTCCATGATGTCGCCCTTGGGCGTGAAGACGTAGATATCGTCGGGGAAGAGATCGTTCTTGACGTGCTCGATGAACTCCAGCGAGTCCCCGGCGTGGCGCTGCATCTCCAGCAGGCCCTTGACCCAGGCCCGGGCCCGGGCGTGACTGCCCTCGGCGATGGGGTGCTCGGTCTGGCCGGCCTTGTAGAGCCAGTGGGCGGCGATGCCGTTGTTGGCCATGGCCTCCATCTCGCGGGTGCGGATCTGCACCTCGATGGGCATGCCGCCGCTGCCGAACAGGGTGGTGTGCAGGCTCTGGTAGCCGTTGGCCTTGGGGATGGCGATATAGTCCTTGAAGCGGCCCGGGACCGGCTTGTAGAGGTTGTGGACCACCCCGAGGATCCGGTAGCAGCTGTCGACGTCCTCGGTGATGATGCGAAAGCCGAAGACATCCATGATCTCGGCGAAGGACTTCCGCTGGTCGCGCATCTTGCGGTAGATCGACAGCAGGTGCTTCTGGCGGCCCACCACCGAGCCGTTCAGGCCCTCGTCGTCGAGGCTCTTCTGCAGGCTGTTCTGGACCTGGCGGATCGTCGAGCGGCGATGTCCCCGGGCGCTGGCCACGGCGCGCTTGATGCGCTCGGCGCGCATCGGGTGCAGGGCCTGGAAGGACAGGTCCTCGAGCTCGACGCGGATGGTATTGATGCCCAGCCGGCTGGCGATGCGGGCATAGATCTCCAAGGTCTCGCGGGCGATGCGACGCTTCTTCTCCGGGCGCAGGGCGCCCAGGGTGCGCATGTTGTGCAGCCGGTCGGCCAGCTTGACGATGATCACCCGGATGTCCCGGGACATCGCCAGGACCATCTTCTGGAAGTTCTCGGCCTGGGCGACGGCCTTGTCCTCGAAGGTGATCTGGGTCAGCTTGGAGACGCCGTCGACCAGTTCGGCCACCGGCTTGCCGAACTGCTCGCCGAGGGCCTCCTTGGCTACCCCGGTATCCTCGATCACGTCGTGCAGCATGGCGGCCATCAGGCTCTGGTAGTCCATGTGCATGTTGGCGAGGATGTTCGCCACCGCCAGGGGGTGGGTGACATAGGGCTCGCCGGAACGCCGGCGCTGGCCATCATGGGCCTGCTCGGCGTAGTAGAAGGCACGCTTGACCTGCTGGATCTCGTCCTGGGGAAGGTAGCCGCCGAGACGGTCGGCCAGGTCATCGATGGTGAACATGCGGCGCGCCCTGAAGGTTTCGTGATGGCCCTGGGGGAGGCGTCGGCGGGACTCCGGCGGGCCGGATCACTCCTCGGCGGGGATGCCCGGCTCGGCCTCGGGGCGGGGGCGGATCGGCGCGGCCTCGACCGGTTCATCCAGCACGCTGGAATCGACCAGGCCCTCGGCGATCTCGCGCAGCGCCATCACGGTGGGCTTGTCGTTCTCCCAGGGCAGCAGGGCATCGCGGGAGCCGCGGGCCAGCTGACGGGCACGCTGGGTGGAGATCATCACCAGCTTGAAGCGGTTTTCGACGTTTTCCAGACAATCTTCGACTGTGACTCGCGCCATGGAGGCCTTCCTGAATGCTGACGGGCGAAGCCCCGGCCGACGTCACTGCGCCCCGGGGATTCCACCAATGAATAGATCGGATAGATTACTCGACCCCCGGCTCTCCTGACAAGAGCGCCGCCAGCAGCGGCCCGTGGCGCGCCTGGACGCGGTCGAGGGTCAGGCGGCGGGCGATGACCAGGGACTGCAGCTCGCGCAGGGCGGTGGTGAAGTCGTCGTTGATCACCAGGTAGTCGTACTCATCGTGATGGGACATCTCGCTGACCGCCTCGCGCATGCGGGAGGCGATCACCGCATGCTCGTCGGTGCCGCGGCCGGCCAGGCGACGCTCCAGCTCCTCCCGGGAGGGTGGCAGGATGAAGATCGACACCGCGTCGGGCAGCTGCGCGCGGACCTGGCGGGCGCCCTGCCAGTCGATCTCGAGGATCACGTCCTGGCCGGCGGCGAGCCGGGCCTGCACCGCCCGGCGCGAGGTGCCGTAGTAGTTGTCGAACACCCGGGCGTGCTCGAAGAACTCCCCCCGCTCGATCATCGTCTCGAAGGCTGCCTTGTCGACGAAGTGGTAGTTCACGCCGTCGACCTCGCCGTCGCGACGCGGCCGGGTGGTGTGCGACACCGAGACCTGGATGCCGTCGAGGCTTTCGATCAGCTCGCGCACCAGGCTGGTCTTGCCGGCGCCGGAGGGAGCGGAGACGATGAAGAGCGTACCTTGGGGCATGGCGGATCCTGCGGAGTTGACGGCTGCGGGAAGGCGCGAAGTATCGCACACTTGGCGCCATCGCCCCAGCACCGGCCGTCAGGCCGCGGCCGCCCGGAGCCGCGCCCGCTGCTCCAGCCGGCGGTCGGCGGCGAACACCAGCAGCCCGCCGAGCGCCAGGGCGGCACCGACCAGCCCGCTGGCCGACCAGTCCGCCCCCGCCTTGATGACCACGGCCGCCAGCCAGGCGCCCAGGGCGTTGGCGCAGTTGAAGGCGGCGTGGTTCATCGAGGCGGCCATGGTCTGGGCGTCGCCGGCGACGTCCATCAGGCGCGTCTGCAGCGCCGGCCCCAGGGCCATGCTGGTGCCGACCAGCCCGACGAACAGCAGGCCGCTGACCAGGTGGTTGGCGGCGACGTAGAAGCCACCCTGCACCACCAGGCACCACCCCAGGATGCAGGGGATCGCCCGCATCAGGTGCTTGTCGGCGGCCCGGGCCCCGACGAGGTTGCCGAGGATGGTGCCGATGCCGAAGATCGCCAGCACCCAGGGGCCCACCGACTCCGCCATGCCGGCCTGGGCGGAGAGGGTCGGTACCACATAGCTGAACACCGCGAACATGCCGCCGAAGCCGATGCTGGCCACGCCCAGGGTGGCCAGCACGCGCCGCTTGACCAGCCCCGACAGTTCGCGGCGCGGGCTGGCCTGGGGGTTGGGCGCCTGGGCCGGCACCCACAGGCGGATCAGCACGGCGGTGGCCAGGGCGATGCCCCCGACGCCGGCGAAGGCCACCGGCCAGCCCAGCCACTGTCCGGCCCAGGTGGCTAGCGGCGCCCCCACCACGATGGCGCTTGTCAGGCCCAGCATCACCCGGCTGACCGCCCGGGCGCGCTGGTCGATGGGCACGGCCGCCGCGGCCACCAGGGCGGCAACGCCGAAGTAGGCGCCGTGGGGCAGGCCGGCGAGAAAGCGCAGGCCGACGAAGGGCCAGAAGGCCGTGGCCAGGGCGCTGGCCAGGTTGCCGACGGCGAAGACCAGCATCAGCGCGATCAGCAGGGCCCGGCGCGGGACCCGGGCGGCCAGGGCCGCGATCAGCGGGGCGCCCACCACCACCCCGAGGGCATAGCTGGAGATCGCGTAGCCGACATCGGCGGTGGCCACCTGCAGGTCGGCGGCGACCCGGTTCATCAGGCCCATGATCACGAACTCGCTGGTGCCGATACCGAAGCCGCCCAGGGCCAGCGCGAGCTCGGCCAGGCGGGGGTTGCGCGCCGTGGCGCTGGGGGTGGCGGACGCCATGGCGGCTCCTCCCATAGACAGGCGCCCCCGGCGGGGGACCGGGAGCGAGGAAAATGACCTACACTTTGCGACGAAAGTATAGGGTCTGGGGGCGCTGGCTGCGAGGAGTTGTGCGTTTTGTTATGTAATAAAACTACATTCTGGCAGGAGAGGGATCAGGGCGTGGCTGCCGGGGCGAGCCGGCCGGTTCCCTGGGTCCAGCGGCCAAGCCCCTCGGCGAGCCGTTCCAGGGCGTACTGGGCGGCCACCGAGTTGCCGCTGGCGTCGAGCGCCGGTGACCAGGCGCAGATCGACATCCGGCCGGGCACGATGGCGACGATGCCGCCGCCCACGCCACTCTTCGCCGGCAGCCCCACGCGATAGGCGAAGTCGCCTGCGGCGTCGTACATCCCGGAGGTGAACATCAGGGCATTGATGCGCTGCGCCATGGCCGGCGGCACGAAGCGTTCGCCCGTGGTCAGCGCACGGCCATCGGCCGCCAGGTAGTTCAAGGCGACGGCGAGGTCGGCACAGCTCATGCGCAGGGCACAGCAGGCGAAGTAGGCCTCCAGGACCTCGTCGACCTCGTTGTCGAGGTTGCCGAAGGCCTTCATCAGGTAGGCGGCGGCGGCGTTGCGGGCGCGATGCTGCCACTCCGACGCCAGGACCTGCCGGTCGATCAGGATGCCAGCGTTGCCGGACAGCGTCCTGGCGATGTCCTGGAGGTGCTTCGACGGGGTGGCGAAGGCGCCGACCAGGTGGTCGGCGACCACGATGGCCCCGGCGTTGATGAAGGGGTTGCGGGGCTTGCCGCGCTCCGTCTCCAGCTGCATCAGGGAGTTGAACGGCATGCCCGACGGGTTGAGGCCGACGCGCTGCCACAGGACATCCCCGTGGGTGCGCAGCGCCAGGCTCAGCAGCAGCACCTTCGACAGGCTCTGGATCGAGAAGGGCATCTCGGCGTCGCCGGCCGTATACAGGCCGCCGTCGTTGGTGCACAAGGCGAGGCCGAAGCGCTCGGGGTCCTGGTCCGCCAGGGCCGGGATATAGTCGGCGACCCGGCCCGTGCCGAGTCGCGACCTGGCGCGGTCGGCGATCTCGTCCACCCAGGCCTGAAGCGCCGGCGAGCTGCCGGGCCGCGGCCGGGCAGCGCGGGAAGGAGTGGTCATGCTGGGACCTCGACAGGCGAAAGGGCCCGGGCAACGCCGGGCCCTGGTCGGTTCATCGGGAGGCCGGTGCGGCTGCGGCGGCCCGCTGGGCCCGCTCGCGGTCCTCGGGCTCGATCTCCCAGGCGGCCGGATCCACGTTCAGGTCGTCGAACTTGGCGGCGTCGAAGATCGGCTGTTTCACCCCGGCCCGGATCTGGCCGTCGAAGTCGCGCATGAAGCGCAGTCCCGGCTTGAACAGCAGGATCAGCGCGACGAGGTTGGCCAGGGCCAAGAGACCCATGGTGGTGTCGGCGAAGGCGAAGATGGTGCCCAGGTCGGTCGTCGCCCCCCAGGTGCACAGGCCGATGATGGCGAGGCGGAAGGCGTTGAACAGCGTGCGGTTGCGGTGGCTGAAGAAATCGAGGCTGTTCTCGCCCAGGTAGTAGTTGTAGAGGATGGTGCTGAAGCCGAACAGCAGCAGTGCGATGCTGACGAAGCTGCGGCCCCACTCCCCCACATGGTCGGCCAGCGAGGCCTGGGTCAGGGCGATGCCGTCGATTCCGGCGCCGGCCGCCGGGTCATAGGCCCCGCCGAGCAGGATGATGAAGGCGGTAGCGGAACAGATGATCAGGGTGTCGATGAACACCGAGAAGGCCTGGACGATGCCCTGGTTGACCGGGTGCGGCACATAGGCGACGGCGGCGACGTTCGGCGCGCTGCCGAGCCCCGCCTCGTTGGAGAACAGGCCGCGCTTGACGCCCATCAGGATGGCCGCGCCGATGCCGCCGCCGATGGCCGGCTCGAGGCCGAAGGCGCTGTTGACGATCAGCGCGATGACGTCGGGCAGTTGGGTGACGTTCAGGCCCAGCACGACCAGGGCGATCAGCAGGTAGCCGCCCGCCATCACCGGGACCAGCACCTCGGTGACCCGCGCGATGCGCTTGACGCCGCCGAAGATGATCAGGCCGACGACCAGGGCCAGGCCGAGGCCGGTGTAGCCGGCCGGGATGCCGAAGGCATCGTCGAAGGAGGTGGCCACGGCATAGGACTGCAGGGCGGTGAAGGCGAAGCCGAAGGTGGCCAGCAGCAGCACCGAGTAGAGGCCGGCCAGCCAGGTCCAGCGCCGGCCGAGCCCCCGGGCGATGTAGCGTGCGGGGCCGCCGCGAAAGGTGCCGTCGGGCTCGGCGGTCTTGTAGGCCTGGGCCAGGGTGCACTCGAGGAAACTGGTGGCCATGCCCATCAGGCCGACCACCCACATCCAGAACACGGCCCCCGGGCCGCCGAGGGTGATGGCCACGGCGACGCCGGCGATGTTGCCGCCGCCGACGCGACCGGCCACCGACAGCAGCAGGGCCTGGAAGGAGCTCAGGTGGCCATGCTGGTCGCGCTTGAAGGCCTGGCTGGCGCTGAGGATGCGGAACATGCGCCCGAAGTAGCGGAACTGGACGCAGCGGGAGGCCAGGGTGAAGCCGATTCCGACGGCGACCAGCAAGGCGATCAGCACCTTGCCCCACAGCAGGTCATTGATCAGGTCCAGCATCCGGCACCTCCCTGAATCGCGCTCTTGGTGGTACGGGGTGTGGTCGCGGCCATGGCGGCCGCCTTCGTTGTTGTTGGCATCGGTCGTCGAACCTCTTGCTCTTGGAGTTGGGGTGGCTCCCGCCGGGAGCCACCCTATCCGGAGCAAGGCGCATGCCAGATGGTGAAGTTTTCGTTAGGTTGTTGTTTTATCTAGATTTATCAGAGGAGCGTGGGGCAGGGAGCGGTGGCGAAGGGCTATAACCTCGAGGCGGCCCGAGGCGGTGGGTGTGTGTAACCACATGAAATTAAAGGGTTGTGTGGCGCTATAACCCTGGTTATCAGGGCGGCGGGGTTATAGGGGTTCCGGTCCCGTTTCGCGCAGCTTCTTCAGCCGCTTGCTCAGCGCCGGCTGGGAGATGCCCAGCAGCCGAGAGGCGATGGACTGATTGCCTTCGGCCCGACGCATGGCCTCGTGCACCAGCAGGTCGGCCACCTCGTGCAGGGTCGGCAGGGGCTCGTCCGGGGCGAACACCGCGCGCTCGCCTGCATCGCCGTCGGCCGGGGCGGGGGGCGCCAGCGACGGGGCGATGGCCCGCTTGAAGACCTCCATGGACAGCGTCCGGGACCGGTGGACGCTCATGGCATCGTAGGCCATGGCGCGCAGCTCCCGCACGTTGCCGGGGAAGTCGTAGTTGGCCAGCAGCACCGGCAGTTCGGGGGGATAGGTCGGCCGGGACTTGCCGAGGTCGTCGGCGGCCTCGGCGAGGAAGTGATCCAGCAGCAGCGGGATGTCCCCCTTGCGCCGACGCAGCGGGGGGATGTGCACCTGGTGGGTACGCAGGCGGTAGTAGAGGTCCTTGCGAAAGGTCCCCGCCCGCTGGCGAGCGTCGAGGTCATGGTGGGTGGCCACGACGATGCGCCCCCGCATCCGCTTGGGCCGGTCACTGCCCAGGGGGTAGTACTCGCCCTCCTGCAGCAGCCGCAGCAGCTTGACCTGGGAGGCCAGGCTCAGGTCGCCGATCTCGTCGAGAAAGAGGGTGCCGTCCGCCGCCTGCTCGATCATGCCGGCGCGGGCCTGGTCGGCGCCGGTGAAGGCGCCGCGCTGGTGGCCGAACAGGGTGTCGGCAAAGACATTGTCGTCCAGCCCCGCCACGTTGACACAGACCAGCGGGCCCCGGCGACCGCTCAGGGTGTGGGCCGCCCGGGCGATCAGCTCCTTGCCGACGCCGCTCTCCCCGCTGATCAGCAGCGGCTGGCTGGAGGGGGCCACCGACTCGAGGTACTGGAAGACCGAGCGCATGGCCTTGTCGGCGCTGATCACATGGCCGAAGGCCTCGGGGTGCTCGAGGGTATCGTTGAGGAAGCGCCTGCGCAGCTCCTGGTTCTCGTGGCGCAGCTCCTGCAGCCGGATGGCGCGCTTGATGCCCTCGATCAGCCGGTCCTGCTCGTCGGTCTTGACGAAGTAGTCGAAGGCGCCGAGCTTGATGCAGGTCACCGCGCTTTCCACCTGGTTCAGGCCGCTGATCACGATGACCCCCACGTCCGGGTGCTCCTCGACGATGCGCCGTAGCAGCGCCTCCCCCGACAGGTGGGGCATGGTGAGGTCCAGAGTCACCAGGCCGATGTCCTCCCGGGCCAGGATATCCATCACCTCGCGGCTGTCCTGGCAGCGGTGGAGGTTGGTGATGCCGCCGCTGCGTTCCAGGGTAATGCTCAGGCTGCGCAGGAAGGAGGGTTCGTCATCGACCAGCAGGAGGCCGAAGGCGGGATAGAGGTTCATGCTCATCGGTCAGCTTGCGTCCAGGTGGTGTCGGTCGTCATCGCGTATCGGGGCCGCGGGCAGCGTCAGCGTGGCGGTCGTGCCGTCGCCGGGTCGGGAAGCGAAGGCGAGTCGGCCCTGGTGCTCGCGGACGATGCCGGCGGAGACGGAGAGCCCCAGGCCGGTGCCGCCGCATTCGCGCCGGGTGGTGAAGAAGGGGTCCGTCAGTCGGTTGATCGCCTCGGCATCGATGCCCCGCCCCTCGTCCCGCACCTCCAGGGTCACGGTCCCGTCGCCGGGAAGGTAGCGGGTCGTCAGGCGAATGCCCTGGTCGCGATCCTCCAGGGCCTGGCAGGCGTTCAGCACCAGGTTGATCACCACCTGCTCGATGCGCTGGCCGTTGCCCTGGATGGCGGGCAGGTCCTCGGCGTAGCGCGTCTCGAACCGGTCGGTGGCCTTGCGGATCGAGTTGTCGACCAGGCGCAGCGCCGTCCCGACCACCTCGTTGAGGTCGAGGCGCTCGCCGAGCTCGGCACTGCCCTGCCGGGCGAAATCCTTGAGGTCGCCGACGATTCGCTTGATGCGCTGGGTGCCCTCCAGCATCTCGTCGAGCATGGAGGGGATCTCGTCGCGCATGCGCGAGTAGGGCAGCCCGCCGAGCGAGAAATCGCCGTGTTCACGATAGTGCGCCTCGAGAATGGGGCGGGCATCGTCGTAGGCCTCCCGCAGCACCGGCAGGTTGAGCAGCAGCAGGCCGCTGGGGTTGTTGATCTCGTGAGCCACGCCGGAGACCAGGATGCCCAGGGAGGTCATCTTGTCGGCCTGGATCAGCTGCTGCTGCTGTTGGTGCAGTTCCTCGGTGCGGCTCGCCACCTCGCGCTTGAGCAGGCGGTTCCAGATCACGATGCCGCCGAGAATCAGCAGCAACAGCGCCGAGGCGATGGCCCCGATCAGGCCGAGTCGCTTCCACGGCAGGCCCTCCCCCTGCTCCAGCGGACCCAGCCACTTGGCGTAGATGGCCTGGTGACGGCCGGTGTTCTTGAGGATCGCCAGGCCCTCGCTGAACTGGGCCAGCACGTCGGCATTGCCCTCCTTCACCGCATAGCCGTAGCGCAGCGAGAAGGGGCGGGCGACCGGCACCAGGTTGGTCAGCCCGAACTCACGGCTGAGGTACAGTGCCGGGAGATTGGCCACCAGGGCATAGTCGTGCTGGCCGGCGGCGAGGGCGCGCAGCGCGTCGGCATGAGTGTCGGTGGGGAACAGCTCGGCCCCCACCTCTCGCTCGATCAGCAGGTCCTGCATGATATCGCCGCGCTGCACGATCACCTCCTTGCCAGCCAGGTCCTCCAGGCGTGCCACGGGCGGCGTGCCGCGGCGGGCGAAGATCGACTGGTGGACGATGGCGTGGGGCGGGGCGAAGTCGAAGCTGGCGTCGCGGCCCTCGGAGTAGGACATGCCCTCCAGGACGTCGATCTCGCCGTTCTCCAGCCGGCGGCGCATCTCGCTCCAGGGCCCCAGCTCGATGCGCACCTCGATGCCCATCACCTCGGCGATGGCCCGGGTCAGCTCGACGTTGTAGCCGGCGGGGCGGCCGTCCTCGTCGAGGAACTCGTAGGGCGGGTGGTAGTGGTCGCCGCCGACCACGATCACCCGGCCGGCGTTGTCCGGGGCCACGCCGGCACTCGGCTGTCCCCGGCCGGTCGCGGGCGCCGCGACGAGGCCGGCGATCACCAGGATCGCCGCCAGCCGGACCAGAAGGCGGGGCACGCCAGGGAGGGGAGAGGCGCTCGACGTCACGGTCATGCGCGTCCTACTCGATGTTCTGGATCTGCTCGCGCATCTGCTCGATCAGCACCTTGAGCTCCACGGCGCAGCGGGTCGACTCGGCGACCACCGATTTCGACGACAGGGTATTGGCCTCGCGATTGAGCTCCTGCATCAGGAAGTCGAGGCGCCGGCCGATCGGCCCCTTCTGCTTGAGCTGGCGCTCCACCTCGAGGACATGGGTCTCCAGGCGGTCGAGTTCCTCGGCCACGTCGGCCTTCTGGGCCAGCAGCACCAGCTCGGCCTCCAGGCGCTGGGGGTCGAGCTCGGCACGCATGGCCTCGAGGCGTTCGAGCAGCTGGCGGCGCTGGCGCTCGAGGATCTCCGGCATCAGGCGACGGACCTCGGCCACCTGGACGCGGATGGCCGCGAGGCGCTCGTGGATCAGGGCGGCGAGCTGCTCGCCCTCCCGGGCGCGACCGGCGACCAGGTCGTCCAGGGCGGCGCCGAACAGCCCCCTGGCCTCGGCCTTGATGGCTTCCATGTCCGGGCCTGGCGTCTCCAGCACGCCGGGGTGGTCGAGCAGCGCCAGGGCATCGGGCATGGCGGCCTTGGGAACGGTCTCGCGAACCTCGCCGAGGGCGGCGGCCAGGGCTTCCAGGCGCGGGCGGTTGACCGCCAGGGCGCTGTCGCCGTCGGCGGGAGCGAAGCGCAGCTGGCACTCCACCTTGCCCCGGGCCAGGCGACCGCGCAGGGCGTCGCGGAAGACGGGCTCCAGGTCGCGAAGGGCCTCGGGCAGCCGGAAATGGGGTTCGAGATAGCGCTGGTTGACCGAGCGCAGCTCCAGCTGCAGCCGGCCCCAGTCGGCGTCGCGGTCCTGCCGCGAAAAGGCCGTCATGCTGTGGACCATCGGGGGGCTCCTGATGCGCAGGCGATTGGTCAGGCAGTGTAAACGATTCTGCCGGCAGACCGTGTAGAATGGCGGCCAATCCATCCATTGCCGACTTCGAGAGAGGTGCCATGTCCTCGGACATCCGGCGTCCCAGCGGACGCGCCCCCGACCAGCCCCGCGACATTCGCCTGACCCGCGATTACACCCGTCATGCCGAGGGATCGGTGCTGGTGGAGTTCGGTGACACCCGCGTGCTGTGCAACGCCAGCGTCGAGGCCGGCGTGCCGCGCTGGCTGCGCGGCAAGAAGCAGGGCTGGGTCACCGCCGAGTACGGCATGCTGCCCCGGGCGACCCACACCCGCGGCGGCCGCGAGGCCACGCGGGGCAAGCAGGGCGGCCGGACGCTGGAGATCCAGCGGCTGATCGGCCGCTCGCTGCGGGCGGCGGTGAACCTCAAGAAGCTCGGCGAGTTCACCATCACCGTGGACTGCGACGTCATCCAGGCCGATGGCGGCACCCGCACCGCGGCCATCACCGGCGGCTGCGTGGCGCTGATCGATGCCATCCGCTACCTGCAGCGCGAGAAGCTGATCAAGGGCGACCCCTTCCACCAACTGGTCGGCTCGGTCTCGGTGGGCCTGTTCAAGGGGGTGCCGGTGGTCGACCTGGACTACCCCGAGGACTCCAGTGCCGACACCGACATGAACGTGGTGATGGCCGAGGGCGGCGGGTTGATCGAGGTGCAGGGCACCGCCGAGGCCGGCACCTACAGCCGCGCGGAGCTCAATGCCATGCTCGATCTGGCCGAGCGGGCCGGCGAGTCGCTGTTCGCCCATCAGCGCGAGGCGCTGGGCATTCGCGGCTGAGGTTGTCTTTCATCCTGCGGGAGCGCAGCAATAAATCAGTGCTTCCCGAACGCAACACGCCGGCCATGGGCCGGCGTGTTGCGTTGCCGCGGGGGCAACGGCGACGAAGGGAAGGCGATCAAAGCGTCAGGTCGTACTCGACGATCAGCGGCGCATATTCGGAGAAGGTCGCGTCGTAATCGATCCAGGCGTCCACCACGTGGCGGCGGAAGTTGGGGCCGACCACCTGGTAGTCGATGCGCCAGCCCTCCTGGCGCTCCCGAGGCTGGTCCTGGTCCAGGGCCGGCCACCAGGTGTACTCGCCGGCGTCGCGGTTGATCTCGCGGAAGGTGTCGATGAAGCCGGTCGGGCCGAAGACCTGATCCATCCAGGCGCGCTCCTCGGGCTTGAAGCCGGGGGTGGTCTGGTTGTCGGCCCAGTTCTCGAGGTCGATGGTCTTGTGGGCGATGTGCCAGGTACCGCAGATGATGTACTCGCGGCGCTTGCGGGCCATCTTCGACAGGTATTCCTGGTACTGGGCCATGAAGGCCTGCTTGGCGGCGGGGTCGCTGCCTTCGGGCATCAGGAAGCTGGCGATGCTGAAGCGGTCGTAGTCGGCCTGCAGGAAGCGCGCCTCATGATCGCACTGGGGAAAGCCCAGGCCGTACATGATCGCCTTGGGGATCTTGCGGCAATAGATGCCGACGCCCGAGAAGCCGTCCTGCTCGGCATCGAGGAAGTAGCCCTCGTAGCCTTCGGGGTAGAGGATGCTGTCGTCGAGCTCGAAACTCTTGGCCTTGAGGTTCTGCACGCAGACGACGTCGGCATCCTGGTTGGCCAGCCAGTCGAGGAAGCCCCGACCGACGGCCTCGCGGATGCCGTTGACATTGATGGTGGCGATTTTCATACATGGTCCCTTTTGCGTCGCGCGTGTATGATACCCGACGTTTCGACGTTTGGGTAAATGGCGTCAGCCGATAAACGTGATAGGAGGCTCCGTGGCGGATCAGCGCGTTGCATCGTCCCTGCAACCCTACCAGCAGGCATTCATCGAATTCGCCATCGAGCAGGGCGTGCTGCGCTTCGGCGAGTTCACCCTGAAGTCCGGCCGGGTCAGTCCCTATTTCTTCAATGCCGGCCTGTTCAAGACCGGCTGTGCCCTGGCGGCGCTGGGCCGCTTCTACGCCCAGGCCATCGCCGACAGCGGCATCGCGGCCGACGTCCTGTTCGGCCCGGCCTACAAGGGCATCCCCCTGGCCGCCACCACCGCCGTGGCCCTGGCCGACCATCATGACCGCGACCTGCCCTATGCGTTCAACCGCAAGGAGGCGAAGGCGCACGGCGAGGGCGGCAACATCGTCGGCGCCGAGCTCGCCGGGCGGATCCTGATCGTCGACGACGTCATCACCGCCGGCACCGCCATCCGCGAGGTGATGGGGCTGATCGACGCCGCCGGCGCCAGCGCCGCCGGGGTGGTGGTGGCCCTGGACCGCCAGGAGCGCGGTGGCGACGACGCCGACCCGCGCAGCGCCATCCAGCAGGTCGAGGCGGCCTACGGCATGCCGGTGATCAGCATCGTCACCCTGGACATGGTGCTCGAGTACCTCGAGGTGCATGCCGGCGAGGCGCTGCGCGGCCATGCCGAGGCCATCCGCGCCTATCGCGACCGCTACGGCGTGGCCGAGCGCTGAGCGCCCCCTGCGCCCGGGAGGCGTGACGGATCGCCGAGCCGGTTTCTCGGGCCCCGTTCGGGGCCCGAGTGCGTTGTCGGCCTAGCATATCAGGAGTTGTTGATGCTCGACGTGGTGCTCTACCAGCCCGAGATCCCGCCCAACACCGGCAACCTGATCCGGCTGTGCGCCAATACCGGCTTCCGGCTGCACCTGATCGAGCCGCTGGGCTTCACCCTGGACGACAAGCGCCTGCGCCGTGCCGGCCTCGACTACCATGAGTGGGCCCGGGTGCGGGTGCACCGCGACTGGGCGGCCTTTCTCGCCGCCGTGGCGCCTGGCCGGGTCTTCGCCGTCTCGACCCGCGGGTGCACCGGCTACCACACCCCGACCTACCGCGAGGGCGATGCCCTGGTGTTCGGCCCCGAGACCCGCGGCCTGCCCCAGGCGCTGCTCGATGCCCTGCCCGAGGCGCAGCGCCTGCGCATCCCCATGCTTCCCGAGAGCCGCAGCCTGAACCTCTCCAATGCCTGTGCGGTGGTGGTCTTCGAGGCCTGGCGCCAGCTCGACTTCGTGGGGGCCGGCCATCCAGGGGCCGGCCATCCAGGGGCCGGCCATCCGGGGGTCGGCCATCCAGCTATCGGCAGTGAGCCCGCCGCCGAACCGAGGGAGTTCGAATGACCCCCAGCATCACCAGTCGCCTCGCCAAGCTCAATCCCCGCCAGCAGGAGGCCGTGCGCGCCATCGACGGGCCCTGCCTGGTGCTGGCCGGCGCCGGCTCCGGCAAGACCAGCGTGATTACCACCAAGATCGCCTACCTGGTGCAGGAGTGCGGCATGAGCGCCCGACGCATCGCCGCGGTGACCTTCACCAACAAGGCCGCCCGGGAGATGAAGGAGCGGGTGGGACAGATGCTCAAGGGGCGCGAGGGTCACGGCCTCACCGTCTCCACCTTCCATACCCTGGGGCTCAACATCATCCGCGGCGAGCTCAAGGCGCTGGGCTACAAGCCCGGCTTCTCGCTGTTCGACCCCGAGGACGCCAAGGCCCTGCTGCGCGACCTGATGAACAAGGACGCCCAGGTCGATGCCGAGGCGATCAACCAGGTCCAGGCGGCCATCTCCAACTGGAAGAACGACCTGGTGCTGCCGGGGCAGGCGCTGTCGCATGTCGCCGACGACAGCGAGCAGTTCGCCGCGCGGGTCTACGAGGCCTATGTGCGCCACCTCAAGGCCTACAACGCGGTGGATTTCGACGACCTCATCCTGTTGCCGGTGACCCTGCTGCGCGACGATCCCGAGGCGCTGGCCCGCTGGCGGCGCAAGATCCACTACATGCTGGTGGACGAGTACCAGGACACCAACGTCAGCCAGTATCAGCTGGTGCGCATGCTGATGGGCGAACGCCAGACCTTCACCGTGGTGGGCGACGACGACCAGTCGATCTATGCCTGGCGCGGCGCGCGCCCCGAGAACCTGGTGACCCTGGGCGAGGACTTTCCGCGGCTCAACGTCATCAAGCTCGAGCAGAACTACCGCTCCACCGGCACCATCCTGCGCGCCGCCAACACCCTGATCAGCAACAACCCCCACGTCTACGAGAAGACCCTGTGGTCGGACATGGGCCGGGGCGAGGCGATCCGCGTGGTGGTCAATCGTCACGAGGAGGCCGAGGCCGAGCGGGTGGCCAGCGAGATCCTCACCCGGCGCATCAAGGAGCGCGCCGAGTGGCGCGACTTCGCGGTGCTCTACCGCGGCAACTTCCAGGCCCGGCTGCTCGAACTCAAGCTGCAGCACTACCAGGTGCCCTACAAGCTCTCCGGAGGCACCTCCTTCTTCTCCCGGGGCGAGATCAAGGACGCCATGGCCTACCTGCGGCTGCTGATCAACCCGGCCGACGACAACGCCTTCCTGCGCATCGTCAACGTGCCGCGCCGCGAGATCGGGCCCGGCACCCTGGAGAAGCTCGCCAACTACGCCACCGAGCGTGGCACCTCGCTGTTCGCCGCCTGCCACGAGCTGGGGCTGGCCGAGCAGCTGCCCACGCGGGCGGTCGAGCGCCTGGGGCGCTTCACCCACTTCATCGATGGCGTGCGCCGGCGCATGGACGGCGGCGATGCCCTGGCCGCGATCCGTGAGATGCTGCGCGACATGGACTACGAGGCCTGGCTCTACCAGAACGCCAGCGCCCCGACCATCGCCGAGCGGCGTATGGCCAATGTCTGGACGCTGATCGACCAGCTCGAGAAGTCGATGCAGGCCGACCCCGAGGACAGGGCGGAGGAGGCCACCGCGAGCACCGCGACCGAGACCGACGACGTGGAGTCGGCCATCTCGCGGCTGGTGCTGCGCGACATCCTCGAGCAGCAGGCCGAGGAGGACGACTCCGACCGCGTCCAGCTGCTGACCATGCACGCCTCCAAGGGCCTCGAGTTCCCCCATGTGTACCTGATGGGGCTCGAGGAGGAACTGCTGCCCCATCGCAACGCCATCGAGGTGGGGACCGTGGAGGAGGAGCGGCGCCTGGCCTACGTGGGCATCACCCGGGCGCGGCGCACTCTGACACTGACGCTCGCCCGACAGCGCAA
The DNA here is from genome assembly GCF_025725685.1 of Halomonas sp. M4R1S46. Classification (NCBI taxonomy): domain Bacteria; kingdom Pseudomonadati; phylum Pseudomonadota; class Gammaproteobacteria; order Oceanospirillales; family Halomonadaceae; genus Halomonas; species Halomonas sp. M4R1S46. The sequence continues at coordinate 4,130,933 of NZ_CP107008.1, read as the reverse complement.
GGCCTATGGCGAGCTGATGGACTGCACGCCCAGCCGCTTCCTCGACGAGCTGCCCGAGGATGCGCTGGAGTGGGAGGGACGCGCCGACCGTGAGGACCCCGAGAAGAAGCAGGCCCGCGGCAAGGACGCCATCGCCGGGCTGCGTTCGCTGTTGGGATGATCCGGGCTGCGGGCCGGTCCGAACCAACAAGGGGGCGCCGAATGGCGCCCCCGCTCGTCGTATTGCGATGCTGGGCGGCCTTACTGCGCCTGGCTCACCATGTAGTCGACGATGGCCTTGACCTCCTCATCGGGGAGGGTGGCGCCGCCCTTGGGCGGCATGGCGCCGATGCCGTTGATGGCGCTCTCGTACAGGGCCTCGATGCCCTTGTCGATACGCGGCGCCCAGGCTTCGGCATCGCCGATCATCGGGGCGCCGGCCGCACCGCTGGCGTGACAGGCGGCGCAGGGCGCGCTGGCATAGAGCGCCTCACCGTCGAGGCCGCTGTCGGCTTCGGCGGTGGCCTCCTCTCCGGCGGCCTCTTCGGTCGGCGCTTCCTGCTCCGCCGTGGCGGCGTCATCGGTCGGCGCGTCTTCCTCGGCGGCCGCCTCGCCGCTCCCGCTGGCCTCGGCGGGCACGTCCATGATCGGCTCGACCAGGTAGGCCACGGCGGCCTGCACCTCCTCGTCGGAGAGGTCGGGGTTGCCGCCGCGGGCCGGCATGGCGTTAAAGCCGTTGATGGCGTGACTGAGCAGGGTCTCGAAGCCCTGGCCGGTGCGCTCGCTCCAGGCCGCCTCGTCGCCGCGCTTCGGTGCACCCGCGGCGCCGGTGTCGTGACAGGCCATGCAGACATTGTTGTAGATGCTCTCGCCGTCGGCGCCGCCGGAGGAGGCGCTGTCGTCACCGCCGCTGGCCGCCATGGCGGTGCCGCAGTCTTCGCCCTGCACGCACAGCTCGCCCACCGGTTCCAGGCGTTCGGCGATGGCGTCCCGGTCCACGTCCTCCTGGGCAAACGCCATGCCCGTGGTCAGGCCGAGGGTGGCCAGGCACCCCATGATCAGCTTGCTGGATTTCACTCTCACCACCTCTTTGACGGTCTTGTCATCGAATCACGGTCGGCATCACGACAGCCGGAAGACGCCATGACGCGCACAATGGGCGCCAGTATAGCCGTATCGCCAATCGCTGGAAAATGCTGGAGATCATGCGCCGGGACATGGGCGGGTCACGTCGCGAAGATGCCGTGACCGCTGGTGGCTGGACAGCGAAAGGGCAGCGCGGTAGGATGTCGCTCGCCTGGTGGTCATTGCCCGCCAGGCCCCGCGCGCCCTTAGCTCAGCTGGATAGAGCGTCGCCCTCCGGAGGCGAAGGTCAAAGGTTCGAATCCTTTAGGGCGCGCCAAAGAATTCAAGGGCTTACGGTTATCCGTAGGCCCTTTTCTTTTGTTTCATCTCCTGGGTGCATCGCACTTTGCCGGGAGGATGCGATGCCAGCCACCGAAACAGCCCCCTTCGACTCCTGCGAACCGGGGAGGTCTACGGGAAAATCGGTGCAGTTCAGCTGATACCAAGCCTACGCTTTGTCTGAAAACTGCCTGCGCTCGCCCATCCGGCGTTAAAAATCGGCTCAAAGTACTCATTTACACCGCGTAAACTCCGTCTTTTCGCCGATTTTTGCCTTGCCTGGCCATCGCTCGCTGACTTTTCAGACAAAGCTTAGTCATGATCCCGGTCTTTTGAATGGCGTTGGCACCAGGCGTGGTATTCAGTGGCAGGGAGGGCTGGTGAATAGAGGAAGCCCTGTGCTTGATCGCAGCCGAGGCTACGCAAGATTGCGGCCTGCTCCACTGTCTCCACACCTTCGGCGGTCACCACCAGGTCAAGAGCATGGCCCACGTCGATCATGCAGGCCATCAGCTTGCGCGCTCGCTCGTCTCGCTCCAGATGGGAGACAAAGACACGATCGATCTTGAGCCCCGTGATCGGCAGGTGCTGTAAGTACTCGAACGAGGAAAAGCCTGTGCCGAAGTCATCGATACTCACGCCGATGCCGATATCACGAATGCGTTGTATGGCGCTGCGTGCTGCCTCCAGGTCACCGATCAAGGCGCTTTCTGTGATTTCCACTTCCAGTCGTTCAGGGCGCACACCAGAGTGTTCGACGAGTTCCAGGAGTAGATCATGGAGTTCTTCATTGTGCAGGTCATGCACCGAGACATTGATGCTGATGGCCCCCACGCTCCCGTCATGGATGGCAAAGGCACCGGCTGCTTTAGCGACGAAGTGGGTGACAGGGCCAATCAGCGAGGTATTTTCCACCTTGGGCATGAACTGGCCTGGCGGGATCAGCCTACCGTTCGCGCCTCGCCAGCGGATCAACCCTTCACATCCACAGACCTTGCCATCAGCCAGTCGGATCTTGGGTTGGTAATGCAGCTCGAACTCCCTCGCGGCCAACCCGTCCCGGACCCGAGCAATCAGCTTGAGCGACTCCAGGGTGCGCCGGTCGAAGGAGGGATTGAAATGTGTATGGCCACGTCTTTGCCGCATAGTGGCCAATAGCGCGATGCGGGCCTCTCGGAGTAGTTCTTTGGCCCCCGTCGAGCCATCTCGCGCGATGGCACTGCCCATGGCTAACTGGACGCGTACAGGCACCTGCTGAATCAACAGGCTGTCCTCGCCGACATCCATCAGTCTCTGGCTGATATGGCCGAGATCACCCGGCCCGACATCCTTCAATATCAGCGCAAGCTCATCAAGACTGAGACGGTACGCCTTGCCGCCACCGCGAATCACCCGACTCAGCCGTTCGCCCATCGCCAAGACAAGCTCATCGGCGGCGTCCATGCCCAGGGCTTCGACGACGTCCGTCATATCGGTGATCTTCACCTTTATCACCCCGGTCTGTGAGACCTGACCCACCGGTTGCGACAAGCAATGGTCAAGATCCTCGTTGAGCGCGACCTGGTTGGGGAGTCCCGACTGGGGATCGGTGCGGGCGATGAGCCGATGTTCGTTTGCCGAACGTCGGCGGATATGGAACAACCAGCCGGCCAATCCGCCCAATAGCAGATAGAATGCCAGGCGTGTCAGGTAGTTGGCGGTGGTTTGCTCGATACCCAGGGCGGCATCCTGTGGCATGGTCGCCATCATGGCTCCTGCGAGCAAGGCCGCGATCAGCCCGCCTGGCGTGGTGTACCAAGACGCCGCGACGAGTACCGGGATCAGCATCAAGTAGGGATAGGCGTAGGCGGTGCCTCCGGTGGCATAGACGATCGCTGAGCCTGCGATCAGCAGTAGCGCCACGACGCCGCAGCACGTGGTATGGCGACTGCCGATGATCTGTATGGCCCGGCGCGGCCATGCCGTCGACCTCACACTATCGCTTGACCCCATCTCCTAGGCCTCCACGTGGATAACCTTGACCCTGTATTAGGGTATACCAATTCGACATGCTTCATAGGGCATGACGACGAACGGCTCCGGATACAATCCATTAGTCGATCCAGGAGCCCGGTGAGCGTAGCGTCGATGCCGTCCGTCGTCTGACATGGACAGTGATGGAATCCTTGACGATAGTGGGCCGAAAGTGGATACATTTCCAGTCAGGTCTCGGCAGGCCAGCGCCGGCTCGCCGGCGTGGAATCATCCGAAACCGGACCACTCGTCTCGAAGAGGCTGCATGAGAGGTTGCCGTGAGTATTGTTCTCAAGCGTGCCTTCGAACCTGCCAGGGCCCGGGATGGTTACCGCGTGCTGGTTGACAGGCTGTGGCCCAGGGGGGTGACGAAGCTGGAAGCCAGGATCGATGAGTGGCCAAAGGAGATCGCTCCGAGCAAGGCACTTCGCCAGGCGTTTCATCAGGGAGATATTGGCTGGGGGAGCTTCCGCCGTCGTTATCTTGCTGAGCTCAAGGAGCATCGCGAAGCCGTTCGCCCACTGGCCAGGCGTGCCCAGAGCCAGCGAGTGACCCTCGTGTTTTCCGCCAAGGACGAATGCCACAACAATGCCGTGGTACTCAAGCAGTATCTCTCGATGCTGAAAAGTTGAGTGGGCGCTGCCCCGGCTCGCTGAAGATGCCATTCATCGAGTGAGAACAACCCCGAGACCGCCCTGCCCCGGACGTGTCCGATCAGGTCCCTGACAGGCTGTTGCCGGCCAGGGTGTCCGTATCGACTATGCGCGTGTCGCACCGAGGATGTCGCCCCCGGGCAGGGAGTTCCACGCTTCTTCTAGCCCCGCGCGATCCGGAAGGCTGTGATGGATCGGGTGGGGCTTCGGGCCGTGATTCCCCACCGCCGACGGTGTAGCGAGGAAGGGCGAGATGACCGACTATGTCCCGTTGCGACACGACAAGCCCCTCCGCGGGGAGGGCCTGGACCTCGAGACCGCCCCCGGTGCCCCTCCCGACGATGGTCTTCCGCCGCCGGGGGGGCCGGATATCGCCATCGCCCGGGCGGCCACGCCCTGGCCGATCGGCGAGGTGGCCGCCCGGCTCGGCATCGAGCCCCGGCAACTGCTGCCCTATGGCCATGACAAGGCCAAGCTCTCCCACGACTTCACCGATGCCCTGGTGGGGCGTCCGCCGGGCAAGCTGGTGCTGGTCACCGCCATCACCCCGACCCCGGCCGGCGAGGGCAAGACGACGACCACCGTGGGGCTGGGCGACGGCCTCAGCCGGCTCGGGCACAAGGCCGCGGTGTGTCTGCGCGAGCCCTCCCTCGGGCCCTGCTTCGGCATGAAGGGGGGCGCGGCCGGAGGCGGGCGCTCCCAGGTGATTCCCATGGAGGACATCAACCTGCACTTCACCGGCGATTTCCATGCCGTCACCAGCGCCCACAACCTGCTGGCCGCCCTGATCGACAACCACCTGCAGTGGGGCAATGCCCTGGATATCGATCCGCGGCGCATCTCCTGGAAGCGGGTGATGGACATCAACGACCGCGCCCTCCGGCACCTGACCATCGGCCTGGGCGGCCCGGCCCACGGCGTGCCGCGGGAAGCGGGCTTCGACATCACCGCGGCCTCGGAGATCATGGCGATCCTCTGCCTGTCCGCGGACCTGGCCGACCTGCAGCGCCGCCTGGGCGAGATCATCGTCGCGCGGCGCCGCAACGGCAGCCCGGTGCGCGCCCGGGATCTGGAGGCCGAGGGGGCCATGGCGGTGCTGCTCAAGGAGGCCCTGGCCCCCAACCTGGTGCAGACCCTGGAACACACCCCGGCCTTCATCCATGGCGGCCCCTTCGCCAACATCGCCCATGGCTGCAACTCCCTGATGGCGACCCGCAGTGCCCTGTCCCTGGCCGATATCGTGGTCACCGAGGCGGGCTTCGGTGCCGATCTGGGCGCCGAGAAGTTCTTCAACATCAAGTGCCGGCAGGCCGGCCTGACACCCAGTGCGGTGGTGGTGGTCGCCACCCTGCGGGCCCTCAAGCTGCACGGCGGTGCCGAGCGGGACGCCCTCGGCCAGCCGGACCCCGAGGCGGTGCGTCGCGGGGCGAGCAACCTCAGCCGGCATGTGGCCAACCTCCGCGGTTTCGGGGTGCCCGTGCTGGTGGCGGTCAACCACTTCTCGCAGGATGACGACCAGGAGCATCGCGCCCTGCAGGACGCCTGCGACGAACTGGGCGTCGAGCGGGTGGTCACTCGCCACTGGGCGGAGGGCTCCCGGGGCAGCGAGGCCCTGGCGGAGCGGGTCGCGACGATGGTGGCGGGGTCGCCCCCCGGGCTGTCGCTGACCTACGGGGATGACGCCAACCTCGAGGACAAGGTCAGGGCCGTCGCCCAGCGCCTCTACGGGGCGGCGGATATCAGCCTGGAGCCTCGGGCGCGGCGGCAACTGGAGGAATACGAGGCGCTCGGTTACGGCCACCTGCCGGTGTGCATCGCCAAGACCCAGTACAGCTTCGCCGCCGACCCGGCACTCACCGGCCTCGCCGAGGGGCACGTGCTGCCCGTGCGCGAAGCGGAGCTGGCCGCCGGTGCCGGCTTCGTCGTGGTGATCTGCGGCGATATCATGCGCATGCCCGGCATGCCGCGTCAGCCGGCGTCATCCGGCATCCGGCTCGACCCGGCGGGCGAGATCGAGGGCCTGTCCTGAGGTCGTTCCCTGGGACGAGGCTGGTCTCCTGACGCATGATCAGCGTGCCATCAACCGCTGAAAGCCTATCTCGACAAGGTCACCCAACCCTTCGAGCTGGTCGCCACCCTGGATGACGGCGACAAGTCCAGGGAACTCCACGGCCTTCTCGTCGAAATCGCCGGCCTCTCCGACAGGATCACCCTGTCGACCCAGGGCACCGACCAACGCGTGCCCTCCTTCGCCCTGCACAAGAAGGGTGAGCCCACCGGCGTGGCGTTCGCCGGGATTCCCATGGGGCATGAGTTCACCTCCCTGGTGCTCGCCCTGCTGCAGGTGGGCGGCCACCCGCCCAAGGCCAGCGACGAGCTCATCGAGCAGATCCGCGCGCTCGACGCGGACCTGCACTTCGAGACCTACTTCTCGCTGTCCTGCCAGAACTGCCCGGAGGTGGTCCAGGCGCTCAACCTGATGGCGATCCTCAACCCGCGCATCTCCCACGATGCCATCGACGGCGCCCTCTTCCAGGGCGAGGTCGAGGCCCGTGAGGTGATGTCGGTGCCGAGCATCTTCCTGAACGGCGAGCCCTTCGACCAGGGGCGCATGAGCCTCGAGCAGATCCTGGCCAGGGTCGATACCGGCGCCGCCGAGCGCGAGGCCGCCAGGCTCGGCGAGCAGGCCGCCTTCGATACGCTGATGATCGGCGGCGGTCCGGCCGGTGCCGCGGCGGCGGTCTATGCCGCGCGCAAGGGCATCCGCACCGGGGTGGCCGCGGAGCGCTTCGGCGGCCAGGTGCTGGACACCCTGGCCATCGAGAACCTGATCTCCGTGCCCCGCACCGAGGGCCCCCGGTTGGCCGCGGCGCTGGAGGAGCACGTCAGGGAGTACGAGGTCGACATCATGAACCTGCAGCGGGCCGTCGAGCTGGTGCCGGGCGAGCCGGGCGGCGAGCACGAGGTGCGTTTCGCCTCCGGCGCCAGCCTGCGCAGCAGGACCCTGGTGCTGGCCACCGGCGAGCGGCGCCGGGTCGACCTGGAGGGCGTCTTCGTGCAGATCGGCCAGGTGCCCAACACCGAGTGGCTCGTGGACTCGCCCATCGAGCTGTCCGACCGGGGCGAGATCGTCATCGACGCACGCGGCATGACCTCGGTGCCCGGCATCTTCGCCGCCGGCGACGTGACCACCGTGCCCTACAAGCAGATCGCCATCGCCATGGGCGAGGGCTCCAAGGCCGCCCTCGGCGCCTTCGACCACCTGATTCGCAGCTGACGGAACGCACGGCGTGCGACGCCTCCGCCGGCATCACCGGCGGAAGCGTCGTCGTGTCCGGTGTCAGTCCAGTGCGGTGAGGCTCGCCGGCGCCAGGGGCGGGCGGTCACGGTGCTCGCCCAGGGGCCGGCCCTCGAGGCTGGTGAGCAGGATCTGCAGCGGATCGCCGTGGCCGACCAGCAGGATGGTCTCGCCCCGGCAGCGGGCCTCGAGGGCGTCGATCACGGCGCGCATGCGCGCCGCGACCCGCACGACACTCTCCACGTCATGGACCCCATGCGCGGGGTCCCGGGCATCCTGCGCCCATACCTCGGCGTAGCGCGTGTCGGGTTGGCCCTCCAGGTCCCCGAAGTGGCGTTCCCGCAGCTGGGGCTCGGCCTGCGGGCGGAGCCCGAAATGGCCCGCCACGCGCTCGGCGGTGTCCCGGGTGCGCAGGAAGTCCGAGTGCAGCAGGCGGCTCGGGGCGGGGGCCGGCCACTCGGCCAGCAGGACCGCGAGCTGGTCTTCCCCCCGCCGGGACAGCCCGTAGTGCGCCAGGCCTCGCGCCGGCGTGCTGATGATGATGCCCCGGGCGTTGGCCTCGCTGTGGCCATGGCGCATCAGCAGGTAGCGGTTGCCCCGCCGTGGCGGCGCGTTGACGGCGTCGTTGGTCATCGGCTTGTCATCTTTCCCGAAGTGGTCGACAGTTTTTCCCATGCGGCAAGTCCGGCCCCTTGCATCCGGGGGACGCTCATCGGCCGCCGCGCAGCATGATGGAACGCAACAACAACCATAATCGAGGCACGCCATGATGACCCGACTCAACGGAAGCGCCCCCCGCGGCGCCCTGGCCGCGCTTGTATTGCTGTCGCTGTCCCTGTGGCTCGCCGGTCCGGCACAGGCCCAGGCCGACTGCGAGCGGGGCCAGCTCGCCGATATCTACTGCGACGAGAACGGCGACCTGGTCGCCGACCGGCCGGCCGACGAGTCGCAGTGGGTCGATCCGGACACCCTGATCTTCGCCTACACCCCGGTGGAGGACCCGGCGATCTACTCCGATATCTGGGCGCCCTTCATCGCGCACCTCGAGGAGGTGACCGGGCGTGACGTGCGCTTCTTCGCCGTGCAGTCCAACTCGGCCCAGGTCGAGGCCATGCGCAGCGGTCGCCTGCACATCGCCGGCTTCTCCACCGGCCCGACGCCCTTCGCCGTCAACCTGGCCGGCGCCGTGCCCTTCGCCCTGATGGGCTCCGATGACGGTCGCTTCGGCTATACCCTGCAGCTCTATACCCACGTGGACTCGGGCATCGACGCCATCGAGGACCTCGAGGGCAAGCGCGTGGCCCATACCTCGCCGACCTCCAACTCCGGCAACCAGGCGCCGCGGGCGCTGTTCCCGGAACTCGGCATCGTGCCCGGCGAGGACTACGAGGTGGTCTATTCCGGCAGCCATGACCAGTCGATGCTGGGGGTGGTCGCCCAGGACTACGACGCGGCGCCGGTGGCCTCGGAAGTGGTCGAGCGCATGGCGGCCCGTGACCTCTACGACCCCGACGACGTCAAGCTGCTCTACGAGTCCGACAGCTTCCCGACCACCTCCTACACCTACGCCCACAACCTGCATCCCGACCTGGTCGACAAGATCGAGGAGGCCTTCTTCTCCTTCGACTTCGCCGGCACCGAACTGGGCGAGGAGTTCGAGGGCGTCGAGAAGTTCATCCCGATCAACTACCAGGACCAGTGGAAGGTCATCCGCACCATCCAGAAGGCCAACGGGGTCGAATACACCCCCGAGAACCTCTAGTCACGGCCCGCCCCGTGCCGCGGTGGCCGCCGTCGCGACGGCCACCCCGGCGCCCCTTCCGCCGCCTGGATGCGCCGATGCTCGAGATCGCCACGCTGATCAAGCGATACGGCCAGGACGAGCCCGTGCTCGAGGGGCTCGACCTGGTCGTGGAGGACAACAGCGTGGTAGCCATCGTCGGTGCCTCGGGGGCCGGCAAGAGCACCATGTTGCGCTGCATCAATCGCCTGGTGGAGCCGACCTCGGGCTCGATCCGCCTCAACGGCACCGAGCTGGTCGCGCTGCGGGGCGCGGCGTTGCGACGGGCCCGGCGCAAGATCGGCATGGTCTTCCAGGGCTTCAACCTGATCGACCGGCTGACCGTGATGGAGAACGTCCTGGCCGGCCGGCTCGGTTACGTCAGCCTGTTCCAGGCGGTCACACGCCGCTTTCCCGCCGAGGATATCGACCGCGCCTTCACCCTGATGGAGCGCGTCGGCATCGCCCACTATGCCAACAAGCGGGCCGATGAACTCTCGGGCGGCGAGCGCCAGCGGGTCGGCGTGGTGCGGGCGCTGATGCAGGAGCCGGAGGTGCTGCTCGCCGACGAGCCCACCGCCTCGCTGGATCCGCGCACCTCGGAGCAGATCATGATGCTGCTGCAGAGCCTGGCCAGCGAGTTGTCGCTGCCGGTGCTGATCAATATCCACAACGTGGCCCAGGCCAAGGCCTATACCGAGCGCATCGTCGGCCTGCGCCACGGCAAGATGATCTTCGACGGGGTGCCCGCCGACTTCGACAAGGCGGCCCTGGAGGCCATCTACGGGGGCATCGAGGCCCCCGACGACGAGCTCACCGCCGCGCCGGCCGGCATCGCCGCGGGGAAGGAGTCATGACGCGCCCCGCGCCCGCCACGCGAACCTGGCGCAAGCCGCCGTTCATCGCCAACCCTCTGCTGCGCTATGGCCTCCTGGTGGGACTGGTGGCGTACTTCGTCTGGGCCTTCGGCAGCCTGCCCTTCAACTGGGAGCGCATCGGCGAGGGCCTGCCCCGGGCCGGGCGCATCTTCGGCGGCGGCTTCCCGCCGAGCTTCGAGCGCTACGACCTGCTGCTCACCGGCTTCAAGGAGAGCCTGCAGATCGCCGTGCTGGCGACCCTGCTCGGGGTGATGCTGTCGGTGCCCTTCGCGGTGATGGCGGCGCGCAACATCTCGCCGTTGCCGGTGTACCTGCTGGGACGCGCGGTGATCATCGTCTCGCGCAGCTTCCACCCGGTGATCGTGGCCATCCTGTTCGTCGCCGCGGTGGGCTTCGGGCCGCTGGCGGGGGTGCTGACCCTGACCCTCTACTCCATCGGCTTCGTCGGCAAGCTGCTCGCCGAGGAGATCGAGGAGATCGACTGGGGGCAGGTGGAGGCCATCCGCGCCGCCGGCGGCGGCTTCCTGGTGACCCTGGTGTATGCCGTCTTCCCGCAGGTGCTGCCCCGCCAGGTGGGGCTGTCGATGTACCAGCTCGACAGCAACCTGCGGGCCTCGGCGGTGGTGGGCATCGTCGGGGCCGGCGGCATCGGCGGCACCCTGATGAATGCCTTCGGGCGCTACGACTACGCCTTCGCCTTCGCGATCCTGCTGGTGATCATCGCGGTGATCCTGCTCAGCGAGGGCGTCAGCGGCTGGGTGAGGAAGCGCATATGGTAGAGCGGGACGACGTCCTGGCGGTGCGGGTCTGGCGCCGCCACGATCGCCGCGAGCGCCTGATCCGCTACGGCGTGCTGCTGGCGACGCTGATGGTGGTGGTCTGGGCGGTGCAGGATATCGATATCTTCTGGCCCTGGGTGTGGGATGCGCCCAACCAGATCTCCTCGCTGGGCGGGCGGATGTGGCCGCCCGACCCGAGCCGCCTCGGCGAGATCCTCTGGGCCATGCTGGAGACGGTGCATATCGCCACCCTGGCGACCATGCTGACGGTGCTGGTGGCCCTGCCGGTCGCCTACATCGCCGCCCAGAACACCACGCCCAACCGGGCCTGCCTGTGGCTGGGTCGCTTCATCCTGGTCTCGAGCCGCTCGGTGAACACCATCATCTGGGCGCTGCTGTTCGTGGCCATCTTCGGTCCCGGCGTGCTGGCGGGAATCCTGGCCATCATGTGCCGCTCCATCGGCTTCATCGGCAAGCTGATGGGCGAGGCGATCGAGGAGATCGACCGCCGGCCGGTGGAGGCCATGCAGGCCACCGGCGCCTCCAAGCTCAAGGTGATCGCCTATGCGGTGGTGCCCCAGGTGATGCCGGCCTTCTTCGCCATCGTCATCCTGCGCTGGGACATCAATATCCGCGAGTCCACGGTGCTGGGGCTGGTGGGCGCCGGCGGCATCGGCGTCATCCTGCAGGGCGCGATCGATACCTTCGCCTGGCCGACCGTGGCCACCATCCTGATCGCCATCATCACCCTGGTGCTGATCGGCGAGGCGATCACCGGCATGTTGCGCGGCAAGGTGCTCTGACGGGGCGAGCGGGCTGGCCAGGGTTGCCGTCCTGCTGGGGGCCGTCAGTCGGCGCGGCCCTCGCACAGGCGTCGCATGCGGGTCAGTGCCGCCTCGGCGCCCTCGAGGCGGAAGACCAGGAACCAGTAGTCCTGCTCGGCCCGGTGAAGGCGCAGGCGCAGCACCTCACCGGCGCCCATCTCCGCCAGCAGGGCCCCGGTATCGGGCAGCGTGAAGCGCGCGTAGAAGCCGCTGTTGCCGCGCTCGGTGATAAAGGCGGCCTGGCCGGTATGCACGCGGCCGTCGTCGACCAGCAGGTCCGCCGGGACGAGGTTCACCGTGGCACTCTCGGCCTGGACCTCGCCGAGCTCCACGCGCATCTCCAGCCACGGCCGGTCGCAGGCCCCGGGGCTGGCATTGACGCTGAACACGGTATCGCTGTAGCTGCGCTGCTCCAGGGCCCGGACGTGACGTTCCTCGCCCAGGGTCAGGCGCAGCGAGTGCCAGTCGCCGTGGCGCTCGACGGCGTCGAGGTTGTAGCGGCCGGCCTGGGCCGGGACGGTGACGGCCAGGGCCAGCAGGCCCGGCAGCAGGCGGCGGAGAAAGGTCAGTGACATGGTGGATCCCGGGGTGCTGGACCCCGGGAGGCTAGCATATCCGCCGTGTGTCGTGGCCGTCGTCCTCCGCCTCATGCCTGCGGCCCGGTGCCGGGGGCTTGATGTGGGGCATCTTCAGGCTAGCTCGACACCCGGCCGCGACTCGATCCGTCGATTCAGATACCCGCCCACCAACGGTAGCCTCGATCCTCCCAGTAGCCGCCCCGGCCACGGCCGAGATGCGCGAAGCTCGCCACCAGCTCCAGGCGCATCACGTACTTGGCCATCTTGTAGCCCAGCTGGCGTTCGGCGCGCAGGCGCAGCGGCGCGCCGTTGGCGATGGGCAGGTCGCCGCCGTTGAGGCCGTAGGCCAACAGGGTCTGGGGATGGTAGGCCTCGCGCAGGTCGAGGCTCTCGTAGTAGCGCTCGCCCCCCCGGTAGCGATCGGCGCAGTGGAAGACCACGAAGCGCGCCTCGTCACGTACCCCCACCCGGGCCAGCAGCTCGCCGAGCACCACCCCGCTCCATTCGCCGATGCAGCTCCAGCCCTCCACGCAGTCGTGGCGGGTGATCTGGGTGCGCGCAGGCATCCCCCGGAGCTCGGCGAGGGAGAAGGCACCGGGTCGCTCGACCAGGCCATCGACCTCGAGGCGCCAGTCGCGGAAGTCGCCAGCCGCCAGGCGCAGGTAGTCGATCTCCCGGGGCATGGTCGTGCCGTTGGCACGGAAGGTCGGGGCGATGTCCTCGGGGGCGTACTCCCGGGCCAGGGCCTCCCGGGAGGCCAGCAGGCGATGGGCCCGCTGGGTCAGGCCCTCGCTGGCGGCGAACAGGCGCTGCATGGCGTCGCTGCGCGAGAGCCGGTCGCAGCCCGCCAGCATCAGCGTGCCACCGGCCAGCAGGCCGCGGGTCAGGAAGCGTCGGCGGCCGGGGTCAATGGGAAGCGTCATCGCGCATCTCCTCTTCCGGGGGCAGGGCATAGCGCCCGGTGATCATCGAGCGCAGGTTGTTGCCGACGCCGGAGACCAGCACCAGCAGGAGATGCACCACGAAGAAGGCCAGCAGGGCGGCGGCGGCCAGGAAGTGCAGGGTGCGGGCGCTCTGCCGGCCCCCGAAGAGATCCAGCAGCCAGGGCCAGGCGGCATCCAGGGTCGGCGACATGGTCAGGCCGGTGAGTACCACCAGCGGGGCGAGGACGAAGAGCACCAGCAGGTAGGCCAGCTTCTGCAACAGGTTGTAGTGGCGCGCCTCCTCGCCCCGCGGAAAGCGCAGCCGCAGATGCTCGACCACGACATGGCCGAGGCGCGGCCATTCGTCGCGTCGCGGCAGCAGGCGCCGTCGCAGCTGGCCGCTGGCCACCAGATAGACCAGGTAGGCCGCGAGCATCGGGGCGAAGACCCAGCCGGCGAGGAAGTGCCACTGGCGGCCCATGGCCAGCCAGCGGGGGCCGGGCAGCGTCGCCCAGGCGGGAAAGGCGCGCCGCTCGCGATCGGCGCGGGGCCCCGAGACCCCCAGCACGCCGGTGGTGTCGAAGCGGAATCCGCCGATGCGGGTGATGCCGCGCAGGGAGCCGTCGTCGTCGCGCACGGCGCCGATCGACAGCGCCGGGGCATCGAAGGTGGAGTCCTTGCCCCAGTACAGGGCCGGATGGGCATTGAAGATCTGCAGGCCGCTCATCAGCAGGATCGCCAGGCAGATGGCGTTGATCCAGTGCCACAGCCGGGTGAACGCCGAGTGCCGCTTGATTACCGTCGGCCGGGGAGCGTGGCGTGTGGCATCGAGACGTCGCATGGGAAGGGCCCTCCCGAAGAGGTGAGGCGGAGCGGAGAAGCATGACCGGCCGGAACGCGATCCGGCCGGTCATCTGGCGGCGAGCATCACATCTCGCCGTCGTCTTCCATCATCGAGTCCTCTTCCTCCATCATCATCTCGTCGTCGCCTTCCGACTTCATGGCGTCGTCCCCGCTCATGGCGTCGCCGGCCATGGCGTCATCCCCGCTCATGGCGTCGCCGGCCATGGCGTCATCCCCGCTCATCGCGTCCTGCTCCATGCCTCCGCCCTCCTGCATGGCCTCCTCGTGGTAGTCCGCCAGGGCGGCGCTCGGCAGCAGCAGGGCGCCGAGCAGGATGGCGAACAGGGCGGTCCTGGGCTGGGTCGGCTTGAACATCTCGCACCTCCGGTGATGGTCGGGCCGCCGGCGACATGCCGTGACGGCACTTGTCACGCTAGCCAGCCCCCCGGGGCGATTCATCACGAAAACATCACGAACCGGAGGGCGGCGTGAGGGTTTCGTGATGCAGCCACCGGCGGGGGGCTCTAGAGTAGAGACCGAACCCCTCCTCGGAGCCCGTCCCCATGGCCTACCGGATCCTCTGCGTCGAGGACAATCCCGAGATCGGCAAGCTGCTCAGCGAGCGGCTCGCCGAGGCCGGCCACCGCTGTGACTGGGTCACCGACGGCGAGGCGGCCCTGGCGATCCTGGAGGACGCGGCGCCGGGCGGCACCTATGACCTGGTGATGCTCGACCTGATGCTGCCGGGGATCGACGGCCTGGAGGTGTGTCGCCGATTGCGGCGCCGCGACGGCCGGACCCCGGTACTGATGGTGACCGCCAAGGCCGCGATCCGCGACGTGGTGGTGGGGCTCGAGCTCGGGGCCGACGACTATGTCACCAAGCCCTTCCACATGCCGATCCTGATGGCGCGGGTCCAGGCCCTGTTGCGCCGGGGGCAGCGCCAGGCGGAGGGGGAGGACGGCATCGTCGAGGCTCCTCCGCTGGTCTGCGGGGAGCTGGTCATCGATGCCGACCAGCATCGGGTCACCCTCGACGGCCGGCCGGTACAGCTCACCGGCAAGGAATTCGCGCTGCTGTCGCTGTTCGCCCGCCATCCGGGGCATGGCTTCACCCGTGGCGAACTGCTGGATCGGGTCTGGGGCGAGGAATTCGACGGCTATGACCATACCGTGAACACCCATATCAACCGCCTGCGCAAGAAGATCGAAGTCGATCCGGCACGGCCGCGCTTCATCCAGACCCTGTGGGGGGTGGGCTATCGCTTCGTCGACCCGGCGGCGGAGGACGAGGAGACATGAGCGCCCTGCTGCGGCGCGTCGGGCGCCTGGGACGCAGCCTCTATGCGCGCATCGCCGTGGTCTACCTGACCAGCCTGCTGCTGCTGTCGGTGGCCGCCGCCTGGATCGCCCTCAGCCAGTTCGACCAGCTGGGGCGCGAGTTCCAGCAGCGCCAGGCGATCGATCTCGCCGACAACCTCGCCCGCGTCATGCGCCCGGGGCTGCAGGCCGGCGCCGACAGTGACGCCGCCCGGGAAATCGCCCGGCACATCGTCTCGATCAATCCCTCGCTGTCGCTGTACGTGCTCGACGCCGAGGGCGCGGTGATCGCCGACTTCAGCGAGTCGGCCTGTGGCCTGGGGCGCCGGGTGGAGCGCGGCGCTCTGGAGGCCCTGCTCGGCGAGGCTCCCATGCTGCCGGTGCTGGCCGCCTCGCCCTGCGGCGGGCGGCCCGGGATCTTCTCCGTGGCGCGGATCACCCATGGCGAGGCCCGCCGGCCCGGCTACCTCTACGCCGACCTCAACAGTGCCAGCCACGCCTCCATGGTCGCCATGCTGCGCACCAGCTCGATCACCCGCACCCTGGTCGCCGCCGGCCTGCTGGCGCTGCTGATCTCGGGCGTCTTCGGCCTGGTCTGGTTCGCCCTGCTGACGCGGCGCTTCTCGCAGCTGACCACGGCGGTGCAGCGCTTCGCCGAGGGCGACTACGGCGAGCGCGTCGCCGTATCCCGGGACGACGAGATCGGCCGCCTGGGGAGGGCCTTCAACGACATGGCGGGGACCATCGAGGCCCAGCTCGAGGCCCTGCGCGAGACCGATCGCCAGCGACGCGAACTGGTCGCCAACCTGTCCCATGACTTTCGCACCCCGCTGACCTCGCTGCGCGGCTATGCCGAGCAGCTGCTGGCGCGCGAGGAGGCGCCTCCCGGGGAGCGGCGACGGGCGCTGGGGGCGATCCTCGACAACGCCGACCGCCTGACGTGGCTGGCCCGGCAGCTGTCGACCCAGGCCCGGCTCGATGCCTACGACCGGCCGCTGCAGTGCGAGCCGTTCTCGCTGGCAGAGCTCGCCCACGACATCGTCGGCAAGTTCCAGCACCAGGCCCGCCAGTCGGGCGTCGTCCTCGAGGTGATCGGGGAGCCTTCGTTGCCCTGGGTCGAGGCGGATCTCGGCCTGATCGATCGTGCCCTGTCGAACCTGGTCGAGAACGCCCTGCATGCGACCCCTGCCGGGGGGCGGGTCAGGCTCGAGCTCGAGGCGCTGGCCGAGGGTGTCGGGCTGGCGGTGGTCGACAGCGGAATCGGGATCGCCGCCGAGGAGGTGCCGCTGGTGACCCAGCGGTTCTATCGCACCCGGGGCAGCCCGGCGCGGGGGGAGGGCTCGGGACTGGGGCTGTCCATCGTGCGCGAGATCTGCGAGCGCCACGGCACCACCCTGACCATCGACAGCCGCCAGGGGGAGGGCACCCGGGTCAGCCTGCTGCTGCCCTATGCCTGAGCGGCCGGCGGGTCCGGGTCCTCGATCTGCAGCAGCTGGATCAGCCCGCTGCGCTGGGGGCCCAGCATATCGGCCAGGGTGTAGCGATCGAGGACGGCGAGGAAGGCCCCCAGGGCCTCGGCGAGGATCGGCTTGAGCCGGCAGGACGGGGTGATCAGGCACTCGTTGTCGTCGCCGAAGCACTCCACCAGGTCGAGGTCACGTTCGGTGTCGCGCACCAGGGCCCCCAGGGTGATGGACTCCGGTGCCCGCTTCAGCAGCAGCCCGCCATGCTTGCCGCGAATGGCCGTGATATAGCCGCGATGGTTCAGCTCCTGAACCACCTTCATCAGGTGATTGCGGGAGATGGCGAAGCGGTCGGCGATCTCGGTGATGGTCGAGCGCTGCTCGCCCTTGACGGCGAGGTAGATCAGCACGCGCAGCGAGTAATCGGTATAGCGGGTCAGGTGCATGTGGCTTCCTGGTCGACAGGCGGCGAGGCGTGCCCGGCGGGTGAATCGTGTGTGTCGCTGCCGACTCTACCATCGTGGCGGCGTTGACGCCCCCGGCGTGTGGCGATCGGGGCAGCGATGATAAGCAATATTATAGAGGCTTTTTTGGGCGTCCCCCGCGGCGACTACCTCCAATTGACCTGGATCAGCTACCTCGTGAAGGGTACCGACGCCCGTCGGCGCCGGTGGCATACTGGCGCCATCCGGCGGCGGTCCGGCCGCCCAGGCTTTCCCGAGGCACCGAGCGATCATGCACGACAAGCTGCCCTTCAACCGCTCCCTGGTCGAGAAGTACGACCGGCCGGGGCCGCGCTACACCTCCTATCCCACGGCACCGCAGTTCCAGGCGGCCTTCGCCGAGGACGACTATCGCGCCGCCGCCGAGCGCAGCAACCGGCTCGCCGAGCCCAAGCCGCTCTCGGCGTATGTGCACATCCCCTTCTGCGAGAGCCTCTGCTACTACTGCGCCTGCAACAAGATCATCACCCACAACCGCGAGCGGGCCGCGGAGTACCTGGCCTGGCTCAAGCGCGAGATCGCGCTGCAGGGGGCGCTGTTCGACGAGTCGCGGCGCATGACCCAGCTGCACCTGGGCGGCGGCACCCCGACCTACCTGAGCAATGCCCAGCTCGGCGAGCTGATGGCGGCCCTCGACGCGGCCTTCCACTTCGCCGCACCCGACGCTCGGGAGTTCTCCCTGGAAGTGGACCCGCGCACCGTGACGCCGGCGCAGATTCATGAGCTCCGCGCGCTGGGGTTCAATCGCCTGAGCTTCGGCGTGCAGGACTTCGATCCCCACGTCCAGGAGGCGGTCAACCGGGTGCAGAGCGAGGCCCAGGTGGTCGGCCTGGTCGAGGCGGCCCGCGAGGCCGGCTTCCAGTCGATGAGCGTCGACCTGATCTACGGCCTGCCGCTGCAGACGGTGACGAGCTTCGACGCCACCCTGGACAAGATCATCGCCCTGCGCCCGGATCGCATCGCCACCTACAGCTATGCTCACCTGCCGGAGCTGTTCAAGGCCCAGCGGCTGATCCGCCCCGAGGACATGCCGCCGCCGGAGCGCAAGCTCGAGCTGCTGGAGCTGATCATCCGCCGCCTCACCGGGGCCGGCTACGTCTATATCGGCATGGACCACTTCGCCCTGCCCGAGGACGAGCTCTCCCTGGCCAGGGAGAACGGCACCCTGCAGCGCAACTTCCAGGGCTACTCCACCCACGCCGACTGCGACCTGATCGGCCTGGGGAACACCGCGATCGGCAAGGTGGGCGACAGCTATAGCCAGAACGTCAAGGAGACCGCCCAGTACCAGGCACGGCTCGAGGCGGGACGGCTGCCGGTGATGCGCGGCTATCGCCTGAATGCCGACGACGTGCTGCGCCGAGACGTGATCAACGCCCTGATGTGTCACGGGCGGATCGATGTCGCCGCGATCGAGGCCGACCACGGCATCGTCTTTCGGACCTATTTCGCCGAGGCCCTGGACGCGCTGGCCGAGATGCAGGCGGATGGCCTGATCGTCCTCACCGAGCAGGCCATCGAGGTGCTGCCCGCCGGGCGCCTGATGATGCGCAATGTCGCCATGGCCTTCGATGCCTACCTGGCCCGCAGCGCGGGACGCCACTCGCGCACCGTCTAACCCGCTTGCCTCGCCGACTCGCCCAGGACGCGGGGCCTTGCCCGCCATGGGGCCTGGCGGGCGCTGCCGTGCCCGTCGTCGTGCCCGGTCTCAGTTTCCTGCTTCTTAGCGCTGATCCTTTCCTTCTTCTAGTGGGGAGAATATTCAGGGGTTCTTCCGATGGTGAAGCTCGCCGTCGGGAACGATGCTGAGATTGCGTGTAACAAAATGTTTATTTGTGTGCGTTCGTCCAATCAATCAGCGGTATGGGAGCAAGGGAGGGGGTAGCTATGCAACGCTTCAAGTTGGCTGCCTTGGTGATCGCGATGGGGTGTGTGTCGGCGTCCGGCGCCCTGGCTCAGTCGGCCTCGGGTACCGGTATGGGCCCCGCCTTGTCTGAGGATGAGATGGCGGGGGTCGCGAACGATACCCTGACACCCGGGACGACCGGGGAGGAAGGGCTGTCGGACCAGGAACTGGCCGAACTCCTGGACGACCTGCCCCCGACCGCGGCGGGTGGCGGGGGCGGGGGCTGTGGCGCCGGCTTCCTCGAGGGGTGCGATGGGTTTCGCTTCTTGAGCGCTGTCGCGCTGGGGCCACCCAGCAACGATGACAGCGCCGATGACGGCAACGGTGATGACGCGGGTGATGATGGCGGTGATGACGCCGGCGACAGTGACGGTGGCGGGGGCTCCGATGGTGGCGGCGGTCCCGGTGGTGGTGACGGCGGCGGCTCCGATGGCGGCGGTGATGGCGGCGGCGGTCCCGGTGGTGGTGACGGCGGCGGCTCCGATGGCGGCGGTGATGGCGGCGGCGGTTCCGGCTCCGGTGGCGGCGATGGCGGTTCCGCGGGCGATGGCGGCGGTGCCGGCGGCTCCGGCGATGGCAGCGGCGGCGACGCCGGTGGTGGTGACGGCGGCGGCTCCGACGGTGGTTCTGGCTCCGGTGGCGGAGATGGCGGCTCTGCGGGAGGTAGTGGCGGTGCCGGTGGCACCGGCAGCGGCTCCGGCGGCGGCGGCCTGGGAGGTGGTGGCCTGGGAGGCCGCGGCGGCGGCTTCGGCGGTGGTTTCGGAGGCGATCGCTGAGCCTCGGTATCTGCCACGTACTCCATGTCCTGAAACGCGCCCGGCATCCGCCGGGCGCGTTTCGTTTCCGGGGGCGCGGCATCGCGCTCGGTAGCCGACGGCGGCAGGCGGGGCAGGGCCACCAACGGAACAAGATGCTGTGTATGGCGGCGTGAATTGAGCTATATATGGTAGATAGGCGTTGGCCTGGCGAGTCGGTCGTGGCTTGATGCAGGTCACGGCAGCCGCGGGCCACGATGCCTAGGATGGGCGATCGGTCGTCACAGGAGAGTTGCCATGCCGTTCCCCTCGCTGCCCCTTCCACCTGCGCCGCGTCGGCTGGCGCAGGCCATCGCACCGAGGATGCCCGTTGCGCTCCAGCGGCCCCTCGTCGAGTCCCTGCTCAATCGCACCTTCGCCGAGCCCCTGGCCGAAGGGGAATTCGATGCCCTGGCGGGGCGACGGGTCAGCCTGGTCATCGCCGATCTGGGCCTGATCCTCACCCTGAGCCTGTCGGGGCGGCGACTGGTGCTCTCCGAGGCGGCCGGCGAGGCCACCATCCGCGGCGGCTGGCGCGAGTTCCTGTGTCTCGCCACCCGCCGCGAGGACCCGGACAGCCTGTTCTTCCAGCGGCGCCTGTCCCTCGAGGGCGATACCGAGCTTGGCCTGATGGTCAAGAACCTGCTCGACGGCCGCGAGGAAGGCCTGGCCCAGGGGCGGCTGGGCGATGGCCTGGCGACCCTGGAGCGGCTCGTGCGCCGTGATCACTGACCATCCCTCACCGAGACCGACTGGAGAGCTCGCATGCGAACACCCGCCAAGGCCGTCACCTCCGCCGACGAGGTACCGCTTCAGGCCCCTTCCCGGGATATCTGGGATGCCAAGTATCGGCTCAAGGACCGACATGGCCGGCCCGTGGACGCGGATCCGGCCGCCACCCGCGAGCGGGTGGCCCGCGCCCTGGCGGCGGTGGAAGGCGAGGCGGCCGACACCTGGCTGCCGAAGTTCCGCTGGGCCCTGGACAACGGCGCCATTCCCGCCGGGCGCATCGTCGCCAACGCTGGGGCCGAGCACATCAAGCCCGAGGTCAGCCTGATCAACTGCACGGTCTCGCGGACCATCCGCGACTCCATGCGCGACATCCTGGAAGCCGTGGTGGATGCCGGGATGACGTTGAAGAGCGGGGCGGGAATCGGCTACGAATTTTCCACCCTGCGCCACAAGGGCGCCTTCGTTTTCGGGGCCGGCGCCGGCACCAACGGCCCCCTGGCGTTCATGGATATCTACGACAAGATGTGCTTCACGGTAGCCTCGGCGGGCGGCCGTCGCGGCGCCCAGATGGCGACCTTCGACGTCGGCCATCCGGACGTTCGGGCCTTCATCGAGGCCAAGCGCGAGGCCGGCCGCCTGCGCCAGTTCAACCTGAGCCTGCTGATCACCGACGAGTTCATGGAGGCGGTGCGCGCCGATGCCGACTGGCCCCTGGCCTTTCCCCTGCACCCGGGAGAGAAGGAGGACGTCGACGAGGACGAACTGGTCTACCGTGACTGGCCGGTGATCGAGGACGGCTACACCGTCGACGACCAGGGACGGGTGGCCAGCCGCATCGTCGAGGTGATCCGGGCCCGCGAGCTGTGGGACACCATCATGCGCTCGACCTACGACTTCGCCGAGCCGGGCTTCATCCTGATCGACCAGGTCAACCGCATGAACAACAACTGGTTCTGCGAGGAGATCCGCGCCACCAACCCCTGCGTGACGGCGGATACCCGGTTGCATACCCAGTTCGGCATGGTGCCCGTTGGCGACCTCTATCGGCGAGGCGATGAGCTGCAGGTGACGGTCGACAAGCGAGCATTGCGTACTGGCGAGCGAGGCGTCGAGACCCGCCCGGCCGTGCCGGCCTTCATGACCGCGAGGCAGGCGGATGTCTATCGGGTCACGACCCGTGAGGGCTACGAGGTCAAGGCCACCGAGTGGCACGACTTCTATACCCGGCGTGGCAAGATTCCTCTCAAGGAACTGCAGGTGGGCGATAGCGTATGGGTACAGTCCGGCAAGGGCCAGTTCGGTGACCAGGGTGATGAGCGGCTGGGTACCCTGCTGGGATTGATCGCCGGCGATGGCCACTTCACGCACCGTGGCAATGACCATGAGGCGGTGATCGTCAACTTCTGGGGGGATGACCGGACGCTGGCCGATATCACGGCCGAGTATATCAACGAGCTGATCGCTCACTCCGCCAGGACCTCGCGTCGATACCAGGTGGCGCCGGTCGCCGTTGCCGAACGACATCATGTCTTCATTCGCTCGGTGATCCTGGCGCGCCTGCTGGCCCATTACGGCTTTACTCGGGAGACCAAGCTCCGGGTCCCCGAAGTGGTCTGGCGGGGCACCGAGGCCTGCGTCAAGGGCTATCTACGCGGGCTGTTTCAGGCAGATGGGACCGTACAGCGTGACGACCAGAATGCCTATTGCACGATTCGTCTGGCATCCAGTGAGCCGAAGCTGCTCAAGGAAGTACAGGCATTGCTGAGTAATCTCGGCATTTTCTGTCGGATCCTGAAGCGCCGTGATGCAGGCAAGAGGGTGTTGCCGGATGGGCACGGAGGTAAGCGTGAGTATCACTGCAAGGCCGACCATGAGTTGCTGATCGGGTCCGAATCCCGGGATCGCTTCATGCAGGAAATCGGCTTTCTGAGCGACGCCAAGAATCAGGAATACCAAGAGTGGCACGATATGCGCTCCTCTGCTGTGAAAGCGTCATACATGGCGGAGGTGGCAGCCATTGAGTATGTGGGGCGCGAGGCCGTCTTCGACACCACGCAAAAAGATAAAAATAATTTAATATTTAATGGATTAGTAACTGGTAATTGTGGCGAACAACCGCTTCCGCCGGAAGGCGCCTGCCTGCTGGGCTCGGTGAACCTGACCCGCTTCGTCCTCGATCCCTTCGGTGACACGCCGCGTTTCGACTGGGACCGCTACCGCCAGGTGGTGGCCATCTTCACCCGCATGCTCGACGACGTGGTGGAGCTCAGCGGCCTGCCGCTGGAGGGCCAGCGCCGCGAGATCGAGGCCAAGCGCCGCCACGGCATGGGCTTCCTGGGGCTGGGTTCGGCGCTGACCATGCTCAAGTTGCCCTATGGCTCCCCGGAGTCGCTGGCCTTCACCGAGGAGGTCAGCCGGGTGATGGCCGTCGAAGGCTGGAAGCAGGCCCTCGAACTCTCCCGGGAGAAGGGCATGGCGCCGATCCTTGCCGAGGACTTCGCCATCACCCCGAAGATGCTGCGCGAGCGGCCGGAGCTGGCGCAAGACGGCTATGAGGTGGGCGATCGCGTGCCCGGGCGTCTCCTGCACGCTCGCTACAGCCGCTACATGCAGAAGATCGCCGAGGTGGAGCCGGAACTGGTGGCCGCCCTCGCCGAGCACGGCGCCCGCTTCACCCACCACAGCTCCATCGCGCCCACCGGCACCATCTCGCTGTCGCTGGGCAACAATGCCTCCAACGGCATCGAGCCTTCCTTCTCGCACCGCTACTTCCGCAACGTCATCCGAGCGGGCCGGAAGACCAAGGAGCAGGTCGAGGTCGTGTCCTTCGAGCTGGCGGCCTATCGGCACTTCGTCGCTCCCGACGCCGTGGAGAGCGACCTGCCGGACTACTTCGTCACCGCCGACGCCGTGACGCCGCGCCAGCATGTGGCGGTGCAGGCGGCGGCCCAGGCCTGGATCGATTCGGCCATCTCCAAGACGGTGAACGTCCCCACCGACTTCCCCTTCGCGGACTTCAAGGATCTGTACCTGGACGCCTACGACAGCCAGCTCAAGGGCTGCACCACCTTCCGCTTCAACCCCGAGGCCTTCCAGGGGGTGCTGGTGCGCGAGGGCGACCTCAAGAACACCACCTACGTCTTCGAGCTGGAGAACGGCGAGACCGTCGAGCTGGCCGGCGACGAGACGGTGATCTACGACGGCGAGGAGCACACCGCGGCGAACCTCTATGACGCGCTCAAGGAGGGGACCTATGGCAAGTGGTAAGCCACGACTTTCGCGGTTGCCTGCAGTGAGGGGCGCCGGGGACAAGCCGAAGAGGAGGTCCGATTCCAGGGAGGGAATCGGTAGCGTCCAAGGAAGGATTCACAGCGCCTCCTCGCAGGCTTGTCGCCGGATCAGCCCCGAGCGATGGAAGCTACCTGCGATCGCCCTGAGGGGTAAACCATTTCGCTTGCTTCTGAACGCTCACCAGCAACTTGTCGGAGGAGCCCGCCGATGACCGTCGAGATCACCTCGAAGATCGTGTCGTACAGCGTCAAGAAGGCGGTGGAAGAGCCGCCGCTGGCCGACGAGAACCCCCTGACGGTGCGCATCCCCTCGCGGCCCGAGGGGACCCTGGAGGCCGTCTCGGAGAAGATCTCCTATGTCGGCGCCGAGGGCCGCAAGAAGGTCTACCTGCTGGTCTCCTTCATGCCCGTGGAGGGCGTGCTGAACGGCAAGCGGGTGGTCATCGAGCGGCCGGTGGAGTTCTTCTTTCCCTCCGGCCAGCTGTCCAGCGAGCACCAGTGGATCACCGCCACCATGCGCAGCCTGTCGCTGGCGGCCCGCGGCGGCTACGTCACCCAGGCGGTGGCCGACCTGCGCAAGGTGGCCTGGGACAAGGGCCTGGTGCGCTGCGGCATGAACCGCTGGGGCAAGCCGATGTTCCACGACTCCGAGGTCGCGGCCATCGCCTGGTCGATCCAGCAGATCCTCTATCGCCGCGGCTTCCTCGACCTGGACGGCAACCAGGTGCCGGTGGAGGAGCTGGTCAGCCGCTATGCCCAGCGCCTGGCCAGCGGCCACGGCTGGCAGCCGCCCAGTGCCGAGGAACTGGATCGGGCCGAGCGCGAGGCCCGCGAGCAGCAGGGCGGCCCTGCCGTGGTGGGCCACTGCCCCGAGTGCAACGGCGAGCTGATCATGATGGATGGCTGCCCGACCTGCTATGCGGGCTGTGGTTGGTCCAAGTGCGGCTAGCCGGATTCCGGTGAACCGGCCATCCCCGGGGCCGCCTCCGCGGCCCCGGACGCGCCAGGCCTAGGCCTTCTTGCCGCCGTCGAAGGTGATATCGAGACGGATATGCCAGTCGGTCGGCGGCAGGCTGACCACCTCGATCGCGTGATCGGTCATCCTCCGGCGCAGGTCTTCATACTCCGCTCCACCGGCCGCCTTGAGCCGGACCAGCTCGTTCTCGGTGTGGCCCTGGCTGCCCAGGTAGTTCTTGGCCGTCTGGCGAAGCGCATCGCCGGTCTCGCCGCTGATGAGCTGGTGAAACTCCTCGTCGGCCATGCTGATGTTCTCGATGACGATTTCCATGCATCGCTCCTTGCTGCGTCGACTGTGTGTGGCGGAACCGTCTGCTGGGTACCCGAGGCGTCGGGTGACGGCTCGGTCCCCGGTGGGCAGCGAGCGGGGGCCGGGAGTTCCGTGACGCCGGGCTTGATTCGGGCCAGGACGGCCCTGGGCCCTTCAGTGACGCAGCGTGAGCCGGGCGAAGTGGGGCCGCAGGCGGCGGACCAGGGTCTCGAGGGCGGCCCACGAGGGGGCACCGGCGACCGGCCGGCGGTAGTCGGGATCCTGGCAGCGCTCGGTGCGGGCCAGCTGCAGCGCGTAGCGACGCACGCCGCAGTCGGCCAGAGTCATCGCCAGGCGTTCCACGTCGGCCAGGTCGAAGTCGCGCCAGTGCAGCGTGGTGCGGCACTCGAAGGCGACGTCGCCGGCGAGCAGGGCCTCGAGGCTGCGGGCATGGCGGCGCCAGACCCCGTCGCGGCCGCCGATGCGGTCGAAGGCCGCGCCGCGGCCCTTGACGTCCAGGGCCACCCAGTCCAGCCAGGGCAGCAGCCGGGCCAGGCGATCGGGGTAGGGGCCCGCCGTATGCAGGCCCACCGCCAACCCCAGTTCCCGGACTCGGGTCACGACCGCCGGCAGGTCGGCGTGCAGGGTCGGCTCCCCGCCGCTGAAGACCACGGCCTCGAGACGGTCCAGGCGGCTGGCCAGGTACGCCTCGACGGCGTCCCACTCGCCGGTTTCCCCCCGGCGTGGGGCCATCATGTCGCCGTTCTCGCAATAGCCGCATTGCAGCGGACAGCCCTGCAGGTAGACCACGGTGGCGCGCCGGCCCGGGAAGGCCTCGGCATCCAGGGTGGTGAGCCCGGCCAGCGGCAGGTGCAGGGGCCGGGCGGGCTCGGCGTCCAGGGACAGGGCAGGGATCATCATGGCGATGCCTCCTCGCGGTGTCGGGTCATGCCGGCCCGACCGTGCCAGTAGCCGTCGCAGAGGCTGGCGTCGACCAGGCGCAGCGGGTCGGGCGTGGGCGGCTCCCCCCGGCGGGCGGCGTCGAAGGTGGCCACGATGTCCGCCATGCCCTCGGCCCGGGGGCTGAGGCGGGCCGCCGCCACGCCCTTCCGGCGCATGGCGGGCAGCTCGTGGCGCAGGTCCTGGCAGGCGCCGGACAGGGTCTGGATGCCGTTGAGCGTGAACACTGCCTGGTCCTCCTGGGAGCGCAGCGCCAGGCCCTCCGGATGCGCCTGACAGACGAAGCCGCAGCGGTCCTTGGGCCGGCGATGGCGCCGGGCGGTGAAGCAGCGCGACGACCACGCCAGCGGCAGGTGCCCATGCGCGAAGACCTCGCAGGGGGTGTCGAGGCCATGGGCCCGGCAGTCCTCGAGCAGCGCCGAGAGCGCCTCCCGGGACATCTCCACCGGGGCCTGCCAGGCCAGCAGGCCCGCGCGGTCGAGCACCCCGATGGCCTGGCGGTTGTAGAGGTTGAGGGCGGCGCCGGCGACGAAGGGCAATCCTCGGGTGATCAGGCCCTGCAGGGCGCTCTGGTCGTTGGCCTCCACCACGAATTCGCCGTTGTCGCACAGCCGGCGCAGGTCGCGCAGGTCGGCCTCGGACTCGATCAGGGTCTGGGAGGCCAGCACCACCCGCTTGCCGGCCTGGGCCAGCTCGCGACCGATCCCCAGCCAGTCGTCGAGCTTCATGTCGCGCCGCCGCGAGCAGACGCTCTCGCCCAGGGTGACGGTCTCGACCGGCCAGTCGGCGGCCTCGCGATAGAAGGCCTCGTAGCGCTCGCGGGTCCAGTAGAAGAGCACCGGGCCCAGGGTCAGTTCCAGTGGCGTGTCGTGCATATGGGCTCCTATTTCCAGCGCCGCTCGTAGGCGCCCAGGGTGGTGGTGGTCCCCTCGGACAGGGTGCCGAGGCCGGCCAGCCAGGCAGGATCGGCATGGAAGCGCGCCGGGTCCCGGTCGAGGCGATCCAGGGCCTGACGCCAGATGCCGGCCACCTTCGAGACATAGGCCGGGCTGCGCTGGCGGCCCTCGATCTTCACCGCGCTGATGCCGAGCTCGGCGAGCTCCGGCAGCAGTTCCAGGGTATTGAGGCTGGTGGGTTCCTCGATGGCGTGGTAGGTCTCGCCGTCCACCGCGAAGCGCCCCTTGCACAGGGTGGGGTAGCCGGCGCGCTCGCCCTCGGCGTAGCGGTCGATCAGTACGCCGCCGAGGCGCGACTCCAGGCCCGTCGGGGTCTCCTCCCAGCGCACGTGCCCGGCCGGGGAGCAGACGCCGCGGGTGTTGGGGGACTCGCCGGTGAGGTAGGAGGACAGGTAGCAGCGTCCCTCGGCCATGATGCACAGGCTGCCGAAGGCGAAGACCTCCAGCTCCACCGGGCTCTGCTTGGCCAGGTCGCGGACCTGGGTGATCGACAGCACCCGCGGCAGCACGGCGCGCTTGATGCCGAAGTGATCGTGGTAGAAGCGCAGCGCCGCGTGACTGGTGGCCGAGCCCTGCACCGAGAGATGCCGGGGCAGGTCCGGGTGGCGGGTCGCGGCGTACTCCAGCAGGCCCATGTCGGCCAGGATCAGCGCATCGACGCCCAGCTCGGCGGCCTGGTCCACGGCGCGGGCCCACTGGGCCCAGCCGTCGGGCTGCGGATAGGTGTTGATGGCGCAGAACACCCGCTTGCCGCGGGCCCGGGCATAGGCGATGCCCTCCCGGGCGCGCCGGTCGGAGAAGTTGAGGCCGGCGAACTGCCGCGCGTTGGTGGCATTCTGGAAGCCGAAGTAGACGGCGTCGGCCCCCTCGTCCACGGCACGCTTGAGGGCGGGCAGGTTGCCGGCAGGGCAGACGAGCTCCATGGCGGTCTCCGGGTGGTGAATACCCGACCATGCTAGTCGCCCATCGACGCCCGGCCTTTGACCCGGGTCATGGCGGGCCCGGGTTGCTCGGCTCCTCGGCGGGCGTGCTCGAGTGCAGGCTTTCCGCAAGCGGCCCCGGCCGGCTACCCTGCCGGCATCCTCTTCCGTTCGCACTCAAGGAGGCCCCATGGCCATCTCGCACTTCACCGACCTGCTCGAGGAGGCCCGCCGCCAGCCCGAGCCGCAGCGCCTGCTGCTCGTGCTGACCCGCGCCGAACTGCCGGACCAGCCGAGCGAGGCGCAACGGGCGCGCTTCGAGCGGGGCGAGGGCGGGGTGCTGACGCCGGTGCTGTGCGTCGACAAGACGCCCGGCGAACTCGGTGACATGGCGGCGCTGGTGGCGGAAGCCGCGGAGACGGGCATCGACTGGGATATCGCCTTCGTCGCGGCCCTGGATGACCCGAGCCACCAGGCGGAGGTCGAGCCCCACCTGCAGCGCATGGTGGAGTCGCTGAAGATGGGCAATATCGACCGCTTCCTGGCCTTCGACCGCCGGGGCGAGGTGGTGAGCTTCCAGTAGGCCGTGGCCAGGCCACGCGCCCCGTGCGCCCCGCGGGAAGCGTCGCCGAGCGGGGCGGATCAGCGCGACGACGTCGACAGATGGGGTCTCCTCAGCGTTCAGGGATGCTGGGCATCGGCATGTGACGCCCGGCCGGCAGCGCACAGCGGGCAGTAGTCGGCCTGCTCGTCATGGCCGAGCCTGAGCCCGGTGCGATCGGTGGCGATCCGTCGGTAGAGTCTCTGGAAGTCGGGAGCGCTCTCGGGCGGGCTCTCCAGCGAGACGCCGAAGTCCATGGCGTCGAGCTCGCGGGCCGGGAAGTGGGCCTCGAGCCGCGGCAGGACCCGATGGTCCTCGGCGTGGAGGTGGTGGTGGTAGAGTTCGCTGAAGGCGCGGGCCAGGTTGAGGACGTTGAGGTCCAGCGCCTCCTCCGGGGTGGCGCGCCACATCCTGTCCTCCAGCTCACGGCCGTAGCGCGCGATGCGGCGGTGTTCCTCGGTGAGCACCGCGAGCAGCTCGCGGTGTTCGGGGGCGCGTTCGGCGAGACGTTCGAACAGCCGCCCCTCCACCCGGCGGTGCCAGGTCTCGGGCTGATGCGTCAGGTAGCGGAAGAGGCCCGCCAGCAGGTGGTAGTCGGGAAGCTCCTCGCCGGCGGCGATATGCAGCTGCCGATCGAGGATGCACAGCAGGGCCGCATAGCGGCGGTGGTCGCCGTGCAGGCGCTCGAACAGGATGGCTTTCATGATGGCCTCCTTGATGCGCCGCCGATTCACGGGCGGCGCGTTCCTGGTGGGCGGGCATGTCACCCGGCACGTTCGAACAGCAGGTTGTTCTCCAGATGGATGTGCTGCATCAGATCGTCGCGGAACTCGCGCAGCCCGGTGTAGAGGGCGCGCCAGGTGGTGCAGGCGCCCTTCGGCGGGGTGATGTCGTCGGTCAGCGCCGCCAGCCGCTCGAGATGCTCGCCGTGGTCGTCATGCTCGTGACGCCTCACCGTGATGGGGCCCCGGGCCTGGGCCCCCAGGCCCCGGCGCAGCATCGGGAAGAGGATCTGTTCCTCCTTCTGCATGTGGCTCTCCATCTCCTGGTGGATCGCGGTGAGAAGGTCGGCCAGGCCGTTGGGGCAGGTGTCACGCTCGCCGTGGACCTGCTCCACCCGGCGCGCCATGCGCACCAGCTCCGGCAGCTGCTGGCGGTGGAGATCGTGGTAGCGGGTCAGGATATGGTCGATCAGCGCCTCGTCGCTGGCCGACTGCCAGTCACGCTCGTCGCTCTCTCCACCCGGCAGCGCCTCGAGCTTGGCGACCAGGGCCTCGGGGGCCAGCCCCGCGCGCTCGGCCGCCTCGCGCAGGCCGAGGCGGCCGTCGCATCCAGGGCCTGACGCAGATCGGCCAGCAGGTCGTCGGCCTCCTCCAGGCCCACCGAGAAGCGCAGCATGCCGTCGGTGATGCCGCGCCGGGCTCGCTCCTCGGGTGTCAGGTCGACATGGGAGGTGGTACAGGGCTGGGTGACCAGACTCTCGACGCCGCCCAGGCTGGGCGCCAGGGCGAACAGCGCCAGGCGATCGGCGACTCGCGCGGCGGCGTCGCGGCCGCCCGCCAGCTCAAGGGTCAGCATGCCGCCAAAGCCGTGCATCTGGCGACGGGCCAGGGCGTGGTCGGGGTGCGATGCCAGGCCGGGGTAGAGCACCCGGGCAATGGCCGGGTGGTCCCGTAGTGCCTCGGCCAGGGTGGCGGGGCCCAGGCGCTGTCGATCGGCTGGTGGCATGCTGACGTCCTGTGATGGCGGGGATGATCTCCAGATTAATCGTCTTCGTGCCTTGCTTGGTCAGGGGGCGACATCCTGGCGCGGTGGCTTGACGCCCGGGGCATGATGTCTAAGCTTTAAGCTGCATACAAAACACATCTTACGCGCGTCTGGCGCTGTCGCTGCAGGTGATGGCGCATCTGCTGATCATCGCCGGGCCGACGTTGATCAAGATCGGCTACGTCATGCGGATCAATGCGCGCCAGCGCCTGCATCTGGCCTACTGAACGAGTCGGTCACGCGAGGATAGGCGATGATCAAGGTACGGCTCTATCGCTATCATCCCGAGGAGGATGCGTCGCCCCGGCTCGAGACGCTCGAGGTGGGCGAAGGCTTCCGCCAGGCCATGGTGCTCGACGTCCTCGAGCACCTCAAGCAGCGGGACCCGACCCTGGCCTATCGGCGCTCCTGTCGGGAGGGGGTGTGCGGCTCCGACGGCATGAGCATCAACGGCAAGAACGGGCTGGCCTGCATCACCCCGGTAGCCGAGGTGCTGGACCGTTCGGATACCCTGATCCTGCGGCCGCTGCCCGGCATGCCGGTGATCCGCGACCTGGTCGTCGACCAGACGCTGTTCCTGCGCCAGTTCGAGAAGATCCGCCCCTGGCTGATCAACGACGAGCCCCCCGCGACCATCGAGCGTCGGCAGAGCCCGGCGGAGCGCGAGAGACTCGATGGCCTCTATGAATGCATCCTGTGTGCCTGCTGCAGCTCGGCCTGTCCTTCCTGGTGGTGGAACCCGGACAGATACATCGGCCCGGCCGGCCTGATCCAGGCCTACCGCTTCCTGGTCGATAGTCGCGACACCGCCACCGACGAGCGCCTGGCCGACCTCGACGATCCCTTCAGCGTGTTCCGCTGCCGGCAGATCGCCAACTGCACCTGGGTGTGTCCCAAGGGGCTCAATCCGATGCGCGCCATCGGCCGGATCAAGGCGATGCTGCTGGCACGCGGTAGCTGACATCCACCACGATGCCCCGTACTGCGGGGACATCGCGGCGGACGTGATGGCGACCCTGCCTATCCGGTACGCCCTGTCATGGACACTCAGTAGGCCCAGACGATGGCCATCAGCATCCCCCAGGCCAGCACCCCGGCGGCCATGACCGTATAGCTCGCCGACATGGCGACCACGTCGTGATCCTGGCGATCACAGAGGGCCTGCAGGCCGTGGTAGACGAGGCTGCAGGAAATGCCCAGGGCCACCAGCACCGCCAGGGCGTTGAGCAGCAGACTGGGGAACAGCAGCATCAGCGAGGAGGACCACAGCGGCAGCGGTGCCAGGGCCGCCAGCAGATAGGCATCATGATAGCTGATCGACATCTCGCGACCGTTGACCACGGCATGGATCAGCCAGCCCATGACGAAGAAGGTCAGCAATTCGGCCAGGAAGAGGATGGTGGTGATGAAGCGCCACGGGCGGTCGCCGAACCCCGCCACGAAGGCGTCGCCATGATGGGTACCGGCATAGTAGAGCAGCAGCGGCGGCAACAGCGACATGGGCAGCACCACACACCAGGCCAGGGTGGCGATCGAAGGCTTGCGTCGCTGGAGTTCCCTCCAGCCCGTCAGGCGGGTGAAGGGCAGTCGAATGACGGTGATGGGGTTCATGGTGCTGCCTCGCGTCTGTCCGTGGTGGGAAGGTTGGTCTTTAAATATCATGTCATGATATTATTCTTCCAGAATTAGGACTCATGGGCTTCCTGTCAAGGGAAAAAGCCCGCTTCGATCGTGTTTCAGGAGAGTGCCATGCCGGATGTGCCCCCCCTGACCAAGCAGGATTTCCAGCGGCTGTCGCATTTCCGCTATCAGCTGCGCTGCTTTCTCAGGCAGAGCGAGGACATCTGTCGGGAGCATGGCCTGACGCCGCTCCAGTACCAGCTGTTGCTGCACCTGATGGGGTTCGAGGGGCGCGAATGGGCCTCGGTGGGTGAGCTGGCGGAGCGTCTCCAGGCCAAGCACCACGGCACCGTGATGCTGGTGGATCGCTGTGAGCAGCTGTCGCTGGTCGAGCGTCGCCCCGGGCGGGAGGATCGTCGCCGGATCGAGGTGCATCTGCTGCCTCGTGGCGCCGAGCTGGCCCGGTGCATCGCCGAGCGGCACCAGCCGGAGCTGCGTCACCTCCAGGAGGAGTTTCACCTGCCCGGCTGGCCCGAGCTCTCCGATGAGGAAGCCTGACCTTCATCAACCCTCGCCCTCACCGCTTCCGGTGCCCAGGAGACCGTCCCTTCGGCAAGGTCGCCACCCTGGCCTTCGACTGCCGAGGCGAGGGGGTGAGCTTCCCGTGAGGTCGGCGGCCCGGACGCAGGCGTCCGGGCCGGAACGACAGGCTCAGGCGGCGTCGAGAGGCTGCGAGGGCCCGAAGTGCTCGTAGTGGCGACGTTCGTCGGGGATGCCCAGTTCGGCCAGGGCCCCGTTGACTGCGGTCATGAAGCCCTGGGGGCCGACGAAGTAGCAGCGCGGCTCGCCGTCGGGCAGGTAGCGGGCCAGCAGGTCGCGGTCGATGCGCCCGATATGTTCGGCGCCGTCGCCCCGTTCGTGGACCGTCACCACCCGCAGCTGCCCGGCATGACGGGCCTCGAGGCTCGCCACTTCCTCGGCGAAGGCATGATGCTCGGCGTCCAGGGCGGCATGCAGGTAGATCACCCGTCGTCCCTGGGCCAGCGCCTGCTGGGCCATGGGCAGCATGGGGGTCTGGCCGACACCGCCGCTGGCCAGCAGCAGCGGCTCCTCGCCTTCCACCAGGGTCAGGTCGCCGGCCGGCGGCAGCAGCGTCAGGCTGTCACCCACCGCCATGGCATCGTGCAGATGCCGGCTGGCGGTGCCCTCGGGCTCGCGCTTGACCGAGATCCGGTAGCTCTCGCCGTTGGGCGCCGCCGAGAGGCTGTAGTGGCGGTAGACCGGCTCGCCGTCGATAACCAGGCGCACGCCGATGTACTGGCCCGGGGCGAAGTCGGCCACCGCCCCGCCATCCGCGGGCATGAGCACGAAGGAGCGGATCACCGCGCTCTCCTGGCGCATTGCGGCGATGCGGAATTCGCGGGGGCCGCGCCAGCCGCCCGGGCGATGCTCGAAGTCGCGGTAGCGGTGGTCCTCGAGCTCGATCAGCAGCCCGGCCAGTTCCTCGTAGAGCGCGCCCCAGGCGTCCGCGATCTCCGGCGTCACCGCCTCGCCCAGCACCTCGCCGATGGCGGCCATCAGGCACTCGCCGACGATCGGATACTGCTCGGGCCGGATATCCAGGGAGACGTGCTTGCTGACCACGGTGGCCAGGGTCTCTCGTACCCGCTCGGGATCGCGGCGCAGCTGGACATAGGCCAGCACCGCGCCGGCCAGTGCCCGGGGTTGGCCGCCGCTGGCCTGGTGGGCCTGGTTGAACAGCGGCTTGACCTCGGGGTAGCGGTCGAACATCAGCGGGTAGAAGCAGCGGGTGATGGCATCGAGGTGCTCGGCGACGACCGGGGCGGTGGCCTCGATCAGGCGTTCCTGGGCGGGTGTCAGCATGAGGATTCCTTCGTACGGGGTGTCGTTAAAGAAGTATCAAAAATACATCTATAGTGACTCATTGGCTACCCGGCAACCTGGTCAAGAATGTCGCAGGGGGCCGGCCGCTTGATCTCGGTCAAGAGAGTCATCTCCCCCCTTCGGATCCCTCCCTCGTCGGGACCCGGCGAGCTAGGCTTGAAGGAGTGCCGAAAGGTCCTGGGAGGAAAGGTGGATATCGAGACGGTCTTCGATGCGAGCTATGCCCGGGTGCTGGAGCGCCAGGTCGACGGGAGGGGCTTCTTCGAGGCCTTCTACGAGCGCTTCGTCGCCGCCTCGCCGGAGGTGGCGGAGAAGTTTCGCCACACCGACATGCATCGCCAGCAGGCCATGCTCAAGAAGTCCTTCTATCACCTGCTGACCTTCTATGCCTCCAGCCACGCCGACTACTACCTGGACAAGGTGGCCATCAGCCACAACCGTCGGCATCTCGACATCCGTCCGTCCCTCTATGACCTCTGGCTGGAGACCATGGTGGCGACCCTGCGCGACTTCGATCCGGCATTCACCGACACCGTGGAACTGGCCTGGCGCCTGGTGATGACCCCGGGGATCGTCTACATGAAGTTCCACTACGAGCGGGACGCGCCGGTCGGCGAGGACGATATCGCCTGAGTGCTCGGCCCCCGGTCCCGGCAAGGGGGGTGACATAAAGAAGCATTATTGATGCATGTCATGGTCTTTCCGGCCCCGCCGGGCGCACAATGGCGATATCCAAGTGTTCCGGTCGGGGATTCGCCATGACAGCCTCCTCTCTCTCGCCGGCGCGCCTGCCCCTGGCCCGCCTCGCCTTCCGTCCCTTCTTCCTGCTGGCCTCGCTGTTCGGGGTGGTCGCCCTGATGGTCTGGCTGGCCTTCTGGCACGGCGACGTGCTGCTCAGGCCCCAGGGTGGGCTGCTGTGGTGGCACCAGCACGAGATGCTGTTCGGCTTCGCCGCCGCCGTGGTGGCGGGCTTTTTGCTCACCGCCGTGCAGAACTGGACCGGCCTGCCGAGCCTGCGCGGCTGGCCGCTGCTGGGCCTGGTGGCACTGTGGCTGGCCGGACGGGTGCTGCTGGCCATGCCCCTGGGGTTGCCGCCGCTGCTGCCGGCACTGGTGGACCTGGCCTTCCTGGTGGTGGTGGCCGCCGTCATGGCCCGGCTGGTGATCGCCGCCCGGCGCTGGCGCAACCTGGTCTTCCTGCCCGCCCTCGGCTTGCTGGTCCTGGCCAACCTGGCGATGCATCTCGGAGTCCTGCAGGGGGATGCCGTGCTGATCCGTCAGGGGGCCTACCTGGCGGTGCTGCTGATCACCGCCCTGATGGTGGTGATCGGTGGGCGAGTGATCCCGATGTTCACCGCCAACCGCCTGGGTCGCGCCAAGCCGGCGCCGCTGCCCTGGCTGGAGCGGCTGACCCTGGGCAGCATGGCGGCGCTGGTGCTGGCCCAGCTGGCCGCCGTGCTGGGCCTGAGCCTGCCCGGGGCAGGGCTCGCCGGCCTGACGGGGCTGGCGGCGCTGGCCAATACCCTGCGCCTGGCCCGTTGGGACGGGCTCCACACCCTGCGCGAGCCGCTGCTCTGGGGCCTGCATGCCAGCTACGCCTTCCTCTGCCTGGGACTGGCCATGTGGGCCCTGGCGGCGCTGGGCGCCTTCCGCGTCGAGCTGGCCGTGCATGCCCTGACCATCGGCGGCATGGGCACCATGATGCTGGCGATGATGGCGCGGGTCTCCCTGGGCCATACCGGTCGCGCCATCGAGAGCCTGCCGGGCATCGGCGTGGCCCTGGCGCTGCTGATCGCCGCCGCCGTCCTGCGCTCGCCGGTGCTGGCGCTGTTTCCCGGCATCAGCCACTGGACCTACAATCTGGGCATCATCTTCTGGTGCCTGGCCTACGCGATCTTCCTGCTCCACTACGCGCTGCCGCTGAGCACCGCCCGCCTGGATGGCAAGGACGGCTGATCCCTATGGAACACTATGCCTTGATCAAGCACCTGCACATGAGCGCCGCCGCCCTGAGTCTCGGCCTCTTCCTGGTGCGGGCCTGGTGGTCGGTGCGGGCCTCGCCGAACCTCGCCCGGCGCTGGGTGAGGGTGCTGCCCCACCTGGTCGATACCCTGCTGCTGGGGCTCGGGGGCTGGCTGATGGTGGCCCTCTCGTTGTGGCCCCATCAGCAGCCCTGGCTGGCCGCCAAGCTGCTCGCCCTGATCGCCTATATCGGCCTCGGCACCCTGGCCATCAAGCGCGGCCGGACGCCGGCGGTGCGCGGCGTGGCGGCGCTGGCCGCCCTGGTCGTGTTCGCCTTCATGGTGGGGGCGGCGGTCCGGCACAGTCCATTGTCCTGGCTGGCCTGAGTCGGCGCTTCCTATACTGAGTGGCGTCACTCACCGTCAGAAGGATGCCCTCATGGCGAAACAGTCGCTTCCCTCCGGCGCCCGCCAGGTGGCCGACCAGCATCCCGAGGTCTGGAAGGCCTTCACGGCGCTGGGCAAGGCCTGCGCCGAGACCGGCCCCCTGGATGCCCGCACCCGCCGCCTGGTCAAGCTCGCCCTGGCGGTGGGCTCGGGCTCCGAGGGCGCCGTGCACTCCCACGTGCGTCGCGCCCTGGCCGAGGGCGAGTCCCCCGAGGCCCTGAAACAGGTGGCCATGCTGGCCATCCCCACCCTGGGCCTGCCCGCCAGCGCGGCGGCGCTGACCTGGATCGAGGACTTCACCGAAGGCGACTGATCCTCGCGATCCCGCTCGGGCGGCCTCGCCGCCCGCCTGTTCCCCTCGAATGCCGCCTTCTTGATCGATGTCATGGTTCTCCCCTGGCCAGAACGCTAGCATTAACATGTATTTTAAATACATGTTTAGTGGCGCGGCCTTCCGGCGGCGCCCTGCGAGCAAGGGGGGAAGTCCATGGCCGAAGGTCTCACCAAGTCGGCGGCCCGCAACATCTTCTATGGCGGGTCGCTGTTCTTCTTTCTGCTGTTCGCCGCGCTGACGGCGCACAGCCACTGGTACATGGTCACCGATTCCACCGACAGTGCCGGGCTCACCGAGTCGGTGGCCCACGGCAAGGAGGTGTGGGAGGAGAACATGTGCATCAACTGCCACAGCATCATGGGCGAGGGCGCCTACTTCGCCCCGGAGCTGGGCAACGTCTGGACGCGCTACGGCGGCCGGGAGAATCCCGAGGCGGCCCGCGCCGGCCTCATCGCCTGGATGAACGCCCAGCCGCTGGGCGCGCCGGGTCGACGCCAGATGCCGCAGTTCGACCTCAGCGACAAGGAGCTCAATGCCCTGGTCGACTTCCTGGAGTGGACCGACGGCATCGACGCTCAGGACTGGCCACCGCATCCGTCTGGCTAAGGTACCTTCACACACGCCCGGCGATGGTGAGCGCCGGGGGCAAGGCGAAGCGAGGGTCTTTTGCCATGGATGGCAAAAGTAGCGCCCACGGAAGGGTTCACAGCGCCCTCGCGGAGGCTTGCCGCCGGGAAAGCTCATCTCTTCAGTCTGGGTGTGAGAGAAGCACCTAGTCGCGGTAGCCCCGGATGGATGAACCGAGGAGAACCACAGCAATGAAATACGAGACCCAGAGGGTGGCCCTGCCCTTCTTCATGGTGGCCATGGCGCTGTTCACGTTGCAGATCGTCTTCGGCCTGCTGGCCGCCACCGTCTATGCCTGGCCGACCTTCATGGCCGAGCTGATGCCCTTCAACATCATGCGCGTCAGCCATACCAACCTGCTGATCGTCTGGCTGCTGATCGGCTTCATGGGCAGCACCTACTACCTGATGCCGGAAGAGGCCGAGCGGGAGATCCACAGCCCCGGAGTGGCCTACCTGCAGCTGGCCATCTTCGCCTTCGCCGGGGCCGCGGCGCTGGTCGGCTACCAGTTCGGGATCCACGAGGGCCGCGAGTTCCTCGAGCAGCCGTTCTGGGTCAAGGTGCTGATCACCATCTCCTTCTTGATGTTCCTCTTCAACACCAGCATGACCCTTGCCAAGGGCCGCAAGACCGCCATCAACCTGGTGCTGATGCTGGGCCTGTGGCTGGCCGCGGTGTTCTGGCTGTTCGCCTTCTACAACCCGACCAACCTGGCCGTGGACAAGCTCTACTGGTGGTGGGTCGTGCACCTCTGGGTCGAGGGCGTCTGGGAGCTGATCATGGCCTCGCTGCTCGGCTACCTGCTGATCAAGATGACCGGCGTCGACCGCGAGGTGATCGAGAAGTGGCTCTACGTCATCGTCGGCCTGTCGCTGTTCTCCGGCCTGCTGGGCACCGGCCACCACTACTACTGGATCGGCGCACCGAGCTACTGGCAGCCCATCGGCAGCATCTTCTCCACCCTGGAGGTGATCCCCTTCTTCGCCATGGTGGTGTTCGCCTTCACCATGTTCTGGAAGGGCACGCGCAACCACCCCAACAAGGCCGCCATGCTGTGGGCGCTGGGCTGTCCGACCATCGCCTTCTTCGGTGCCGGCGTGTGGGGCTTCATGCACACCCTGTCGTTCATCAACTACTACAGCCACGGCACCCAGGTCACCGCGGCCCACGGCCACCTGGCCTTCTACGGTGCCTACGTGATGCTGATGCTCGGCATCATCAGCTTCGCCATGCCGCAGCTGCGCCGCGTGCAGCCGTACAACCAGGTGCTGAACATGTGGGGCTTCTGGATCATGACCTCGGCGATGTGCTTCATGACCTTCACCCTGACCTTCGCCGGGGTGGTTCAGACGCACCTGCAGCGGGTGCTGGGCATGAACTTCATGGAGGTGCAGAGCCAGCTCGGCCTGTTCTACGTCATGCGCCTGGGCGCCGGCGTGGCGGTGGCCGTGGGAGCATTGATGCTGCTCTACGCCTTCTTCGGCCCGACCCGCGAGCAGGTGCCGGCGGGTGGCACCCAGCTGACCGCGGGCGCCGAGCGCCTCTGATGGTGGACGGCCCCGCGGGGCCGTCCCTCGGTTCATCGATTCGGGAGTGAACGCATGGCTGTTTCCCCCCTGGCTTCCACCACTCGTGAGCAGGCACCGCCTTTCTACCAGAGCGTCGGCAACGAGTGCACGATGTTCGAGCAGGCCTTTCGCCAGCGCCTGCCGCTGCTGCTCAAGGGGCCGACCGGCTGCGGCAAGACCCGCTTCGTCAGCCACATGGCGGCGAGGCTCGGCAAGCCGCTGTATACGGTGGCCTGCCACGACGACCTGACCGCCGCCGACCTCACCGGCCGCTACCTGCTGCAGGGCGGCGAGACCCGCTGGGTCGACGGCCCCCTGACCCGCGCGGTGCGCGAGGGCGGCATCTGCTACCTCGACGAGGTGGTCGAGGCCCGCAAGGACGTCAGCGTGGTGCTGCACCCGCTGACCGACGACCGTCGCCTGCTGCCGCTGGAGCGCACCGGCGAGCTGCTCGAGGCGCCGGACGACTTCATGCTGGTGGTTTCCTACAACCCCGGCTACCAGCACATCCTCAAGTCGCTCAAGCCCAGCACCCGCCAGCGTTTCGTGGCGATGTCCTTCGATTTCCCGCTCCCCGGGGTGGAGCGCGACATCGTCGCCCGGGAGAGCGGCTTGCCCGCCGAGCGCTGCGCGGCCCTGGTCAACCTGGCCGCGAGCCTGCGCGCCATGAAGGGCCAGGACCTGGAGGAGGGCGTGTCCACCCGCTTGCTGGTCTACTGCGCGACCCTGATCCAGGGCGGCATGCCGATCCTCGAGGCGGCCCGGGCCACCCTGGTGGAGCCGCTCTCCGACGACGCGGATGTCCAGCAGGGGCTGATGGAAGCCATTCGCGCCACTTTTGGGTGAATGCCAAGCCGAGCCGGGGCGCCGGGGGCAGGTCGCAGCGAAGGTCTTTTGCCATGGATGGCAAAAGTAGCGCCCAGGGACGGGTTCACAGCGCCTTCGCTAAGGCCTGCCCCCGGAAAAGCCCCACCACCTAAGGTGGTGAAATAAACGCCAACTTCAGCGCTTCCCGGAGGGTAAGATGCTCGATTTCCTCGAGGTCGAGGAGTTCGTCGGCCGGCACTGGCACCGCTGGGCCTCCGGGGCGGCCAGCTACCCCGACCACCCCGAGGCGGCAGTGACCCTAGAGAGCCTGCGTCCCATGCTCGGGGTCTTCTTCCGCGCCGGCGGCGGCGAGGCCGGCGTCGAGGTGGCCGCCATCGCCGCCCGCGCCTCGTCCCACCGGCTGAGCCTGCGCCAGCGCCTGGGCCTCGACGAGGAGGCCCTCGACCAGGCCCGGCGCGACGAGGAACACCTGCTGCTGCCGCCAGGCATCGCGCTGTTTCCCGAGACCGCGCTCAACCGCGACCTCTACCTGTGGCTCACGGCCTTCCTGGCCGAGGCTCGGCCGGTCGAGCCGGCCGCCGACCCGCTGCAGGCCGACCTGTTGCGCCTGCGCGAGGCGCGGCGTGCCGCGCGGGCGGCGCTGGCGCGCTTCCCGGGGCTGACGGATCGCTATGTCCGCCTGTGCGGCGAGCTGCTGGCGATCCGCCCCCGGCGCCGGCGGCTGCCGCCCCGTGAGGCGGAGCTGGAAGCCGCCCTGTGCGCGGAGCTGGGCGCCCCGGACCCCGAGGGGCAATGGGCCCGGGCCATGCAGCGGGCCATTCGCGACGACACTTTCCCCCTGGACGACTTCCGTGCGCCGCGCGGCTACCGGCCGACGCTGCCCGTGCCGCTATGGGGCCAGGCCGTGACATTGGGCACCCGGGAGGACGGGGCGGGCGTGCGTGCCGATGACGACGAGACTCCACTCGCCGGAGGCGATGCCCGGGAGGACGACCACGGCAAGCGCAAGGCCGACCGCCGCGAGCAGGACCAGGCCGACCGCGACGACCCGCTGATCCTCAACGCCTCCGAGAAGATGCTCTCCTGGGCCGAGATGGTGAACCTCAACCGCCACGTGGAGGACGAGGAGGAGGACGCGGCCCGCCAGGCCGCCGACCAGATCGACGAGATCGTCCTCAGTCCCGACCGCCAGCGCGCCAGCTCGAGGCTCAAGCTCGATCTCGACCTGGCGCCGGACGAGGTCGCCGGCGGCCGGCTGAAGGGGCGCCATACCTATCCGGAGTGGAACCACCGCAAGCAGGCCTACCTGCCCGACCACTGCGTGGTGCACTGCGACCTGCAGAGCGAGGAGGGCGAGGACTGGACGCCCGACGAGGTGACACGTCGACGCATCCGCCGGGTGCGCCGCGAGTTCGAGGCGCTGCGTCCGCGCCGTGAACTCCTGCGCGGTCAGCTCGATGGCAGCGAGCTGGACATGGACGCGGTGATCCGCTCGCGCTGCGACCTGGCCGCCACCGGCGAGGCCAGCGACCGCCTCTACCTCGATAGCCGCACCCAGGCCCGCGACCTGGCGGTGTCGATCCTGGTGGACGTGTCGCTGTCCACCGAGGCCTGGCTGGCGGATCGCCGGGTGCTGGACGTGGCCAAGGAGGCGCT
Organism: Halomonas sp. M4R1S46; assembly: GCF_025725685.1. Lineage (NCBI taxonomy): Bacteria > Pseudomonadati > Pseudomonadota > Gammaproteobacteria > Oceanospirillales > Halomonadaceae > Halomonas > Halomonas sp. M4R1S46. The sequence continues at coordinate 4,089,558 of NZ_CP107008.1, read as the reverse complement.
GCTGGTGCTGGGCCACGGGCTGGCCGGCTGCGGCGACGACTACGCCATCCACAGCTTCACCTCCCAGCGTCGCCATCGGGTCTGGGTCAAGACCCTGAAGGACTTCGACGAACCCATGGGCGAGCGGGTGTCGCGGCGCATCGCCGCGCTCAAGCCGGGCTCCTACACCCGCATGGGAGCGGCCATCCGCCATCTGACCGCGGCACTCGCCGAGCGGCCCAGCCGGCATCGGCTGCTGCTGCTGCTCACCGACGGCAAGCCCAACGACAACGACTACTACGAGGGACGCTACGGGATCGAGGACACCCGCAAGGCGGTGCTCGAGGCGCGCCGCCAGGAGGTGCGGGTCTTCGGCGTGACCATCGACCGCGAGGCGGGCCGCTATATCCCGCACCTGTTCGGCCGCGGCGGCTATGCCATCGTGCAGCGCCCCGAGCATCTCTCCCTGGCGTTGCCGGGGATCTACCGCCAGATCATTGCCACCTGAGGAGGCTCGCCATGGCACCGAATGCTCGACTCGCCCTGGCCGTGGCGGCCTGGCTGATCGCCGCCACGGCGGTGGTGCTGCCGCTGGTCTGGCTGATCAACACCCGCGACTGGGGGGTGGCGCTGATGCTGCTGGTGCCCTTCGCGGTCTACGGCCTATTGCGCCTGGGCCGCGCCCTGGAGGGCTGGGCGAGAACTATCCCACCCTCGGGAGAAAGATGAGGAAGCGCATGGGGTGGCCGCCTTTTGAACAGCTTTCGGCTTGTCGAGAGAGGCTTGGCAATTTCCTGCAATCGGAGATGATTTGCCTTACAGCCAAGGTAAAGTACGCAACTTTTGGCCCCTTGGGCAATTTCTTACTCGCGTCGGGCAAGATTTTGCCTAATTGTGCTTGGTCTTGCAGGTGATGTTTTATCGTAATCACCTGAAAAATAAAGATTATGAAAAGCGTGGAATGGGCTCTGCCCGTTGATATGCGTCCACCGGACACCATGATCCACCGTCAAGGAGCAGACTCATGCCTACCCCGTGCTATATCAGCATCGAAGGCCAGACCCAGGGCAACATCACCGCCGGTGCCTTCACCCCCGAATCCGTCGGCAACATCTACGTCGAGGGCCACGAGGACCAGATGCTGGTGCAGGAGTTCAAGCACATCGTCACCGTCCCCACCGACCCGCAGTCCGGTCAGCCCTCCGGTCAGCGTGCCCACAAGCCGTTCATCTTCACCGTGGCCCTGAACAAGGCCGTGCCGCTGATGTACAACGCCCTGGCCTCCGGCGAGATGCTGCCCAACGTCGAGCTGAAGTGGTACCGCACCTCCGTGGAGGGCAAGCAGGAGCACTTCTTCACCACCACCCTGACCGACGCCACCATCGTCGACATCAACCTGCGCATGCCCCATGCCCAGGACATCAACAAGTCCGAGTTCACCCAGCTGATGGATGTCTCCCTGGCCTACCGCAAGATCGACTGGGAGCACACCGTCGCCGGCACCTCCGGTTCCGACGACTGGCGCGCGCCCATCGAGGCCTGAGGCCTCGCGTCAGCGACGGTGCCCACACCAATGCTCGCGCCGGCGGGCACCGTTATCGCCGCCAGGGCCCCGGCCCTGGCGGCGGCAGGCGTCAGCGTTTGCCCATAGCCCTTGTCAGCGATCGCTTACGCATGCCGCCGATGCCTTGTCTCGGCGACGCGCTCGCGTAACCTACCCCTGCCGTTGGCCATCCGACGCCGGCGGATCACGGAACGGATACGGCCTCCAGGAGGGACGCCATGCCCCAGCCCAAGGGACTGCACTTCACCCTGAGCCTCGCCGGCGTCACTCGTGAAGCGGGCGAGGCCGAGCCGGCGGTGATCGACTTCACCCTTGAGGAGGCGCTCTCGGCGCCCTTCCACCTGCGGGTGCGCTTCGCCAGCCGCGCCGCCGACCTCTCGCCGGAGGCGCTGCTCGACCGCCCGGCGAGCCTCACCGTGTGGCAGGACGGCGTGGCCCAGCGCCGGGTCCACGGCATCGTCAGCGAGCTCGGCCGCGGCGATCGCGGCCATCGCCGCAGCCACTACGAGGTGGTGATCCGCCCCGCGCTGTGGCGCCTCTCGCTGCGTCAGAACTCGCGGATCTTCCAGCGCGTCTCGCCGCTGACCATCCTCAACACCCTGTGCGAGGAGCGCGGCCTGACGGACGTGGCCTTCGCGGTGACCCGCGAGCCCGCCGAGCGCGAATACTGCGTGCAGTATCGCGAGACCGACCTCGAGTTCGTCGAACGCCTGGCCGCCGAGGAGGGGCTGTTCTATTTCCACCAGGAAGTTGAGGGGAGAGGCGAGGATGCCGACCTCGGCGCCCACCGGCTGGTGTTCGCCGACGATCCCCAGGTGCTCACCGGGCTCGGCGAGCGGACCTATCACCATCGCGCCGGCGGCACGCCGTCGCAGCGTCATCTGCGGCGGCTGACCCAGACCGCCCGGGTGCGCCCGGCGCGCGCCCAGCTCAAGGACTACGGCTTCAAGCAGCCGGCCTACGGCCAGCTCCACGATCACCAGGGGGAAGCTCTCGAGGCCCACGCCCAGCGTGGCGTCGTTGATAGAGGGTACGAGCACTACGACTACCCCGGCCGCTACAAGGCCGACGCCTCGGGCCAGGCCTTCACCCGCCACCGCCTCGAGCACTTGCGCCACGACGCCCTGACGCTGGCCGGCGAGAGCGACCTGCCCGAACTGGCGCCGGGCACGCGCTTCACCCTGACCGACCACGACGTCGGCGAGTTCAACCGCGGCTGGCAGGTCGTCAAGGTGGTCCACGAGGGAGAGCAGCCCCAGGCCCTCGAGGAAGACGCCGTGCAGGCGCAGGGCCTGCGGGATCGGGCAGGCTCGGAAGCCATGACCCGCTACCACAACACCCTGACGCTGACCCCGGACGACGCCGCCTGGCGCCCGGAACCCGAGCCCAAGCCGCGGGTCGACGGCCCCCAGGTGGCCTTCGTGGTCGGCCCCGAGGGTGAGGAGATCCACTGCGACGCACACGGCCGGGTCAAGGTGCAGTTTCCTTGGGACCGCTACGCTGGGCCCGATACCGCCGGGGCGAGCGGCGAAGCCGCTGTAGAAGGCGCCAGTGCCTGGCTGCGCGTCAGCCAGGGCTGGGCCGGGGGCGGTTACGGCTTCCAGGCCATCCCCAGGATCGGCCACGAGGTGATCGTCTCCTTCCTGGAGGGCGACCCGGACCAGCCGCTGATCACCGGGCGCACCTACCACGCGGTGAATACGCCGCCGTACCCGCTGCCCGAGCACAAGACGCGCACCGTGCTGCGCACCCAGACCCACCAGGGCGAGGGCTTCAACGAGCTGCGCTTCGAGGACCAGCACGACCAGGAACAGATCTGGGTGCACGCCCAGAAGGACCTGGAACTGCTCACCCAGAACGACCGCACCGAGGAGGTTCGCCGCGACAGCGATCTCAAAGTCAAGCGCGACCGCATCGGCGAGCTCGACCGCGACGACCACCACAGCGTGCACGGCGAGCGGCGCGAGAAGACCGACGGCGCCCAGCACCTGACCATCGACGGCAGCCTGCACCTCAGCGCCGGCCAGGCCTGGCTCACCGAGAGCGGCCGCGAACTGCATATCCAGGCCGGCCAGAAGGTGGTGCTGGAGGCCGGCAGCGAGCTGACACTCAACGCCGGCGGCAGCTTCCTCAAGGTCGACGGCGGCGGCATCACCATCAGTGGCCCCAGCGTGAAGGTCAATGCCGGCGGCAGCCCCGGCAGCGGCACGGGGCAGGGCGCCCAGGCGCCGCTGCGACCGGGGCATGCCGAGCCGGAAGTGAGCGAGAACGTGACGTTCACGCCGCCCGCGGCGCTGCTCAAGCAGCAGTATGTGCTGCATGAGGCGGCGCAACTCGGCGAAGGCGTCTGCGAGGTCTGCCAGGCGGCAAGCGACCAGGGAGCGAACGCATGACGGTTTATCACTACCTGATGATCGATGGCAGCCTCAATCCCGAGGCCCTGAAGGCCCTCTACGCGCCGGAGGTGGCACTCGAGGTCTGGCCGTTGCTCCACGCGACGGCCTATGCCGCCCTGGCTGCCTCGGGGCCCTTGCTGGCCGTCATCGCGCCTGATAGCCATGTCGACCGTCAATGGCAAGGCCAGCAGCCGCCATATCGTTATGCCTGGCGATGGACCAGCGACCTGTCGCCTGACGAGGCCATGCATCACTGGCAGGCGCGCCTGATCATGCGCGCTCCCTTCGAGCGAGAGGTCTGGCTGCGCTTCGCCGATGCTCGAGTCATCTCCCGGGCGCTCCAGCGGGAGGCCATGCCGCCTGGCTTCTGGGAGCACACGGTGAGCGCGCAACTGCCCGGCGAGGGAGCGTTCAGCCCCTGGGAACGTCAGCGTCCCGATTCGCCGCCCTTCTTCCTCAGCGAGCGTCGACTCGCGGCCCTCGCCGCGCCGTCCGATACAGAGGAGGTTGCATGAGTGCCGCCCAGTGTCCCTTGCTCGCCGCTCTCATTCCGGTGCGCTATGCCGTTGGCCATGAGGCATTGACCAGCGACTTCCTCGATGGACTCGCCCTGCCACCCCTCGAAGGCGCCTGCCTGAGTGAAGACGAGACATCGGATTCCCGCACCCTGCGCTACGTGGCGCGACCGCTGCGGGACGGCTGGTGCTATGCATGGCTGGAAGCCCAGCAGCGCCTGGTGGAATACAAAGTGGAGGGTGGCAGGCTCGAGGAGACCACCCGCGGCGGTCCCGTGGTGATGCCGGGTGGCGGCCCCTACCTCTTTCTACCGGCGGGGGAGACGGCGTTGCTGGCCTGGTCACCCGTTCGCTGGAGCGAGGCGCACTATGCCGACCTGGCCGCCAAGGCGACCCGGCGCCAGGCACGCATGCGGGCCATCACCCCGGGGCAGGGGCCGGCCAGCGGGCCCTTGGCATGGGCGACTGAGGTGCCTGAGCTAGCGGGCGCTTTCGACACGGCCTTCGCCTGGAGCAGCGAGCCGGGCCTCGACCTCCCCCGCTGGGAAACTCTGATGCCCACCCTGACCCAGGCCGAGATCCAGGCCGTGGCCGTGGTCGACGACCCCTGGGGCGTGGTCATCGATCTCGCCTATCTTATCCGCCGGGGCTATGCCCAGCGCGAGGCCTGGTTCGCCGAGGAAGGCGAGGAGCGCACCCTGGCCCGCTATATTCTGGCGCTGGCCAGGCAGAACCGGGAGTTCTGGGCCGAGCTTCCTCAGTTGGCCGATCAGCCGCGCATCGAGGAAGCCGCCAGGCGCTATGACGCCGAGATCGCCGATCTGGAAGCGAGGCTTTCTAGAATCGTGACGGACTGGCAAGCCTGGATGGAAACGCTCTGGACGCAGGGAGAGGTCGTCAGCCTGGCCGCGGCCCAGGCGCACTTCGACCCCGCCGAGCCCGAACATCACGACGCCATGGAGACCCTCTGGACCGCCGGCCTGCTCGGCCCCACCCAGAGCCAGGCCGGGGCCGAACTGGTCGAGCGGCTGATGGATCCGCAGCGTGGTCCCCAGGGCGAGGAAGCCGGACACTCCCTGTGGGCCGTGCTGCTCAGCCAACCTCGGTCGCTGACGCTCTCCGATGTGGCGCGGCTGCTGACGGCCGGCGACCTGGCCGCGGAACACGACTGGCAGGGCTGGACCGCCAACCTCAACCAGCTCGCCGCGGGCCTCGGCCAGGGCACCGCCGCCCTGCGTGAGGGCCTGTTCATCGCCATCGGGCCGGTGGTGGGCCCGCTGCTCAAGCAGCAGGGCGCCATGTCGGCCCACCAGACCCTGGTGGCGGGCTACTTCGCCGCGGCCCTGGCCCGCAGCGGCCAGCGGCTGGCCGCCGAGCCGGTCGCCGCCCGGCAACTGGTCGACTGGCTCAACGAGCCCGCCGTCCGAGCCGCCGGCGCGCCGGCCTCGCTCGCTCGATTGCGCCCGGACCTGCTGCCCGAGCTGGAGGGCCGGCGCATCACCACATTGCGTCTGGCGGCTAACGACGCCACCGCCCCGCCGCGGGGCAACCCCTTCGTCGAGACCCTCGAGGACGCGAAGCTCAAGAGCCTGTTGCTGGTGATTAATGGATGGATGCTGAAAGATGCCGTAGCGGATGTATTAGATGAAGGGCTTAGTGTTGAAACAGGCCTACCTCTAGGATCGAGTGCCGCCGGCACCGCCGCCGTGGTGGGGGCAATTACCCAGCAAGTGTTCGAAATACGTGCTGACAGCCTGCAGGCAACATCAGGGATGTCGGTAGTCTGGAAAAAGCGTTATGGCGAATTCCTTTTCATGGGTCAGGCGACAAACTTCGCCCTAGGCCTGGCCACCGCCTTCGATGCCATCTCCTTCGGCCGCCAGGCCCTCGACCGCTGGAGCAAGGGCGATGCCGACTCCACCGCCGTGCTGGCCGGCATGAGCGCCGCCAGCGCCGGCCAGGCCGCCCTGGCGGCGCGGGCCTTCTGGCTCTACCGCCGGGCCCGGGTCGCCCTGGCACTAGGCCAGGCAGCCGAGGCCGCGGCCCTGGCCAGCCGGGCCGGCACCCCGGGCATGATGCTCGGCCTGGTGATCCTGGTCATCGGCGGCGCCGTCAGCCTGCACTTCACTCGCGAGACGCCGCTGCAGGACTGGGTGCGCAACACCCGCTTCGGCCGCCGCCCTGCCGCCTGGGCGGGCGACCTGGAGCAGGAGCTCGACCGCCTGTTTCGCCTGCTCTATGCGCCCCGGGTGCGCCTGGAGCGTCGCGACGAATGGAACCATCGGCTTGGCACCCGCTATCAGTCCGTATGGCTGCTGGTGGAGTTTCCCGGCGCCGCGCCGCCCTTTCCCGGCATGTTCACCTGGCAGGCCAAGGCGACCTGGAGCACGGGCTGGTTCGGCGGCGAGACCCGCGAGGTGGTGCTCACCGAGCAGGACCTGGCGCTGGATATCGGCGGCCGGCACGGCGATCGCCCCGTCTATCGTCGCATCTTCCATGACGATGCCGAGGGCGCGACGCTGCAAGGCCTGAGCGGCACCCTGTACTATCGTCCCCGTCCCGGGCTGACGCTGTCGCCCATCGAACTGTCCATCGACTGAGTGCCGAGGCCCCATGCAGCGCATCCAGACCTTCTTCGCCGACCTGTCCCAACAGGCGGGCCTGGCCGACGAGATCATCCGCCTCTCGCCGCGCCGCCGCGCCGCCGCCAAGCCTTATCAGCTCGGCGACGTTCAGGAGCAGAACGAGGTCTATCTGGACCTGGCCACCGGCGCCGATTTCACCAAGGGCGGGCTCACCGGGACCATGGTGATGATTTTCTTCTACATGGCGTTGCTGGTGTCCCCCCTTCTGGGACAGCCAGATCAAGTCGATAACTATCTGACTTTTTTTAGCGTGCTATTCGGCATCGCCTTTATCACCCTTTTTATCGAAGTGCTGCTGCCCTTTCCCATGCCGGTGCGCTTCAACCGCCGCACCCGAGAGATCTACTTCCAGGACCGCCGCAAGCTCTACCATGTGCCCTGGGACGAGGCGGTGGCCTGGATGCAGCAGACCCGCCAGGTCACCCAGTACACCGGCGCCACCCGCATGACCTCTCTTCAGGTGCTGCTGCAGCGCTTCCGGCAGCCGGACGAGGTGATCGCCCTGCAGCTCTCGCTGCCCATGGGAAAGACCCCGGAGATCCAGGGCATGCTCTGGGAGTACCTGCGCTGCTATATGGAGAAAGGCCCTTGGTTCGATGAGGAGGGCGAGCCGCTGTTGGCATCCAACCGTGATGAGGTCCTGAAAAACCGCTGGGGGAAAAAGGCCGACCTTCGAGGGAGTTGGCAAGCCTGTGAAAAAGAAATGGAACTTGGCATAGGTACCAAGCTTGGTAGCTTCTTTCTCATGCTTTCCCAAGTTGGCTTCTATCCTGCTGCCTTGGTCCAGGATTGGACTACCGCCGTGGCCCGTCGCCGCGCCGAGAAGGGCCAGTGGGACAAACGGGTGCGGGAGCGCTGCCGCCCGGACGGCCCCACCACCCGGCTCTACGACCTGGAGGTCGAGGAAGGGCTGCATCGGGACGATTCGGAGGATCACCCGGAGGCCGCCGCGCGATAATGGCCATGCCACGCATCCAGACCTTCTTCGCCGACCTTTCCCAAAAGGCGGGCCTGGCCGACGAGATCATCCGCCTCTCGCCGCGCCGCCGCGCCGCCGCCAAGCCCTTCCAGCTCGGCGACGTTCAGGAGCAGAACGAGGTCTATCTGGACCTGGCCACCGGCGCCGATTTCACCAAGGGCGGGCTCACCGGGACCATGGTGATGATTTTCTTCTACATGGCGCTCATTGGCTCACCCGCATTGCGACAAGAAGGGCAGGTCGAAAATTATTTTATTGCCTTTGGCATCCTGTTCGGCATCGCCTTTATCACCCTTTTTATCGAAGTGCTGCTGCCCTTTCCCATGCCGGTGCGCTTCAACCGCCGCACCCGAGAGATCTACTTCCAGGACCGCCGCAAGCTCTACCATGTGCCCTGGGACGAGGCGGTGGCCTGGATGCAGCAGACCCGCCAGGTCACCCAGTACACCGGCGCCACCCGCATGACCTCTCTTCAGGTGCTGCTGCAGCGCTTCCGGCAGCCGGACGAGGTGATCGCCCTGCAGCTCTCGCTGCCCATGGGCAAGACCCCGGAGATCCAGGCCATGCTCTGGGAATACCTGCGCTGCTATATGGAGAAAGGCCCCTGGTTCGATGAGCAGGGGGAGTCGTTGACAGTTTCCAACCGCGATAAGGTGCTCGATAAGCGCCGAGGGAATAAAGCCGACCTTCGAGGGGATTGGCAAATATGTAAACAAGATATGGAGCTAGGCACAGGCACCAAGCTTGGTACGGCTTTCATTATGCTATTTCACATTGGCTTCTATCCGGCAGCGTTGGTCCAGGACTGGACCACTGCCGTGGCCCGGCGTCGCGCCGAGAAGCGCCAGTGGCACAAGCGGGTACGGGAGCGCTGCCGCTCGGACGGCCCCACTACCCGACTCTACGATCAGGAGGTCGAGGCTGGGCTGCTTCGGGACGATTCTGACGATATCTCGGAGGCCGCCGCGCGCTAATGGCCATGCAGCGCATCCAGACCTTCTTCGCCGACCTGTCCCAAAAGGCGGGCCTGGCCGATGAAATCATCCGCCTCTCGCCGCGCCGCCACCGGGCAAGGGCCGAGGTGACTCAGCCCATCCAGCGGGCGGCCAGGAAACCCGCAGCGATCAGCGCCAGGGTCAGGCCCAGCAGGCCGACGAAGGCTCCCCGCCAGGCCGCGCCGGCGATACGCAGGTTCAGGTAGACCATCAGCACCCGATGGGCCTTGAAGCCGCTGGCCAGCAGCACCAGGCCCGCCGACCCCAAGGGCAGGGCCTGCCGCTGGCCGGCTTGGTCCAGGCGCGCCGAGACCATGGATACCACCGTCAGGGCCATCAGCGTGGCCCAGGTGACGAGCAGGCGGCGGGATCCTGGAAGCAGGGTCATGGTCACCTCGTCAGGGCGCCTCCGGCGAGGGTGGGAGCCCTCGGCGCCATAGGGAATCCTCAGCGCAATAGATAGAGCAGGGGATAGAGCAGGATCCAGATCAGGTCCACCAGGTGCCAGAAGGCCGTGGCGGTCTCGACGTTGTCCCTCGACAGGCGCCAGGTCACCAGCGCCAGGATCGCCATGCCGAACAGCACGTGGGCGAAGTGGAAGGCGGTCAGGCCGTAGTAGAAACCGAAGAAGGGGCTGGTCTCCGGGGTCAACCCGCCGGCCAGCTTGTCGGCGTATTCCAGGACCTTGATCGTGCCGAACACGGCTCCGAAGACGAGGGTGATGCCCAGCCATTGCCGCGCGCGGCGCCGGCGGTCGGTCGTGATGGCCTGGACCGCCAGGGCGGCGAAGAGACCGCTGGTCAGCAGCACCAGGGTGTTGAGGCCGCCCGTCAGCGGGTCGAGCTGGCGCTGGCCGGCGTCGAACAGCGCCGGGTCCAGGGCCCGCTGCCAGGCATAGAGCGCGAAGAAGGCGGCGAAGACCAGCAGCTCGCTGAGGATCAGCACCCACATCAACGGGTTGCCGGGCAGCGTGGACAGCGGTCCCCATCCCGGATTCGGCACGCGCTGAACGGAGCAGGACGGCGAGGCCATGCTCACCCCGCGAGGGTCACGGCGACCCCGCCGAAGGCCAGGCTCTCCGGGTTGGCGATGGGCCGGTTGGCCAGCAGCCGATGCAGGCCCACCCCGCAGCGCCCGACCATCCATGCCAGGCAGGCGGTGAAGAACAGGTAGCCGAATGCCCAGGACGTCGCGGCGGGCAGGCCGGCCAGGCCCAGCAGCTGCCAGCCCGCCAGGCCCAGTGCACCACCGAGTACGCCCAGCCAGAAGGTGCGAACCTGAAAGCGTCGGTGGGACTCGAGCCAGGCGCTGGTGCGATGGCGCATCCAATGGGCGATTGCCACGCCGATCGGGGCGGTGATCACGGCCAAGACGCTCCCCAGGAAGAGGCCGTAGACGATCAGCACGGTGCCGCGGCCGCGTTCCTTGACCAGGGGGTCGGCGAACTCGTGGGGGGACGGGGTAAAGGACATGGCGCACCTCCGGCAGCTGACAACAAAGATGTATTCGCGGTGCCACTATATCTCGGAGAGGGAAGCCTTTCCCTGGCCTGGATCAAGTCCGGGGGCCTGAACGACGAATGCCGCCCGCAGGCGGCATTCGTGTCATGGGGACGGGGATCAGCCCCCGGCCTCCCGGGCGGGTTGCACCGAGGCGGAAGGCTCGGCACGGCCTGCGTGACCGACGGAACGGCCTCCCACATCCTGGATCTCCGGCAGGTAGCGATAGCGCTCCTCGCCGAGCTCCGGCACCCGGGCACGCTCCATGCGGCGGATGGCGCCGTGCATCCAGATCAGCGAGACGGCCACCAGCACGAAGAGCACCATGTAGGAGCTGGTCCAGACCCCGGTGAGGTCGAGCACGGCGCCGAAGACGATCGGCAGGAAGAAGCCGCCCAGGCCGCCGATCATGCCGACCAGGCCGCCCACCGAGCCGACGTTCTCCGGGTAGTAGACCGGGATGTGCTTGTAGACGGCGGCCTTGCCCAGCGACATGAAGAAGCCCAGCAGCACGGTCAGCGTCACCACGCCCCACAGCGGCATGGCCAGGGAGAAGGCGATCGGGCCCTCCTTGCCCTCCACCACGTAGTGGGTCTCGGGGTAGGCGAGCAGGAACAGGCAGACCAGCGAGGCGATGAAGGTCAGGTACATGATCGAGCGGGCGCCGTAGCGGTCGGACATCCAGCCGCCGAGCGCCCGGAAGACACTGGCCGGCAGGGTGTAGAGGGCCGCCAGCGAGCCGGCCACGGCGATGCTGACGTCATAGGCGCCCACGTAGTAACGGGGCAGGTAGGAGGCCAGGGCGACGAAGGCGCCGAAGACGAAGAAGTAGTAGAGGGCGAAGCGCCACACCTGCAGGTACTTGAGAGGCTCCAGCTGAGCCTTGGCGGAGGTGGCCTTGCCGCCCGCGCCACGCCGGGCCCGGGTCAGCGGGTCTTCCTTGGCGAACACCCAGAAGCCCACGGCCACCGCGGCCAGCACGATGGCGTAGACCACCGCGGTCCGTTCCCAGCCCAGGGCCAGCAGCAGGAACGGAGCGGCGAAGTTGGTGACCGCCGCCCCGGCGTTGCCGGCGCCGAAGATCCCCAGCGCGGTGCCCTGCTTCTCCTTCTCGAACCAGTAGGAGGTGTAGGCGATACCGACGATGAAGGAGCCGCCGGCCAGGCCGACGCCCAGGGCGGCGACCAGGAACATCGCGTAGGACTCGACGTAGGAGAGCAGGAAGACGCAGGCCGCGGTGACCAGCATCAGCACGCTGAACACCCGGCGGCCGCCGAACTGCTCGGTCCAGATGCCCAGGAAGAGCCGGCTGATCGAGCCGGTGAGGATCGGGGTGGCCACCAGGATGCCGAACTGGGTCTCGTTGAGCCCCAGGTCCTGCTTGATCTGGACCCCGATGATGGAAAAGATCGTCCACACCGCGAAGCAGGTGGTGAACGCCAGGGTGCTGAGCGTCAGCGCCCGGTATTGCTGTGGCCGGGTCACGCCCTCGAGATGTTTCATGTCGTGCCTCCTTCGGCGATGCATGAATGGTCGCCTTCCAGCCTGGCAGGCCCGGCGCCGGCGATATTGATGTACATCAAGACGCCGCCGCCACTACCCCTTGATTCCCGAGGTCTATCCCTTTGGGGGTAGGGGGCCGATCCTCCCTTCGACGATACGGCCAACGACGACCGGGCCCACTCGGGGCCCGGTCGATGGATGGCGTGGTTCAGGTCTCCGCGCGGTTCAGGGGTTCTTCACGTAGGCGCCGGGGCGCAGGTAGAACCACCAGTTGACCACCAGGCACAGGGCGTAGAAGACCGCGAAGCCGTACATGGCCAACTCCGGGGTGCCGGCCTTGATCTGCTCGCCCATCACCCGGGGGGCGATGAAGGCGCCGTAGGCGGCCACGGCGGAGGTCCAGCCGAGCACGGGGCCCTTCTTCTGCTGGTCGAAGATCACCCCGATGCTGCGGAAGGTGGAGCCGTTGCCGATGCCGCTGGCGGCGAACAGCACGATGAACAGCGTCAGGAACATCCAGAAGTACTGGTTGGGATCGGTGGCGTTGTAGGCGAGCATCATCACGTAGCCCACCGCCGCCGAGGCGGCGACCATGATCACCGAGATGATCTGGGTGACGATGGAACCGCCGACCTTGTCGGAGATCCAGCCGCCCACCGGGCGGATCAGCGCGCCGACGAAGGGGCCCATCCAGGCCCAGGTCAGGGCGCTGGGGGCGTCCGGGTTGGCCACGCGGGTGACGCTGCCGTCGGCGGCCACCTCCATCATGTTGCCGAAGATCACGGTGATCGACAGCGGCAGGGCGGCGGAGAAGCCGATGAAGGAGCCGAAGGTGGCGATGTAGAGCACGGTCATCGACCAGGTGTGCTTGTCGCGGAAGATCTCGAACTGCTTCTGGATGTTGCTGCGCACCTTGCCGGGCATCAGCCGCAGCAGGCCCAGGGTCAGCACGATGGTCAGCGGCAGCGCCAGCCACATGTTCAGCCAGCCCAGGGCGGCCACGCCGACCACGGAGGTGATCAGGCCCACGCCGTAGAGGCCGAGAATCTTGCCGAAGGCCTGCAGCGGGGTACCGGGATGGGGAGTGATGGTGCGCAGGTTGTTCATGCCGAACCAGCCGGCGAAGGCCAGCGGGATCAGGAAGACCAGCCAGATCAGGCCGGCGTTCTGGATCCAGGTATCGGTGCCCGCCTCGATGCGGCCGATCAGGGTGCCGCTGGCGCGGGTCAGTTCCATGGGATCGCCGGCGATGGCGCCGAACACGCCCGCGGTCATCACCAGCGGGATCAGGATCTGCATGGTGGTGACGCCGAAGTTGCCCAGGCCGGCGTTCATGCCCAGGGCATAGCCCTGCTGCTTCTTGGGGTAGAAGGTCGAGATGTTGCTCATCGAGCAGGCGAAGTTGCCGCCGCCGATCCCCGAGAGCAGGGCCAGGGCCTGGAAGACCCACAGCGGCGTGCCGGGGTTCATCAGCGCGATGCCGGTGCCGAGCGCCGGCAGCATGAGCAGGGCGGTGGTCAGGAAGATGGTGTTGCGCCCGCCGGCGATGCGGATCATGAACGACGCCGGGATGCGCAGGGTGGCCCCGGAGAGGCCGGCGATGGCGGTCAGGGTGAACAGCTGGTCCACCGTGAAGGCGAAGCCGAGGTTGCGCATCTGGGTGGTGATCATGCCCCACATCAGCCAGACGGCGAAGCCCATCAGCAGGCTGGGAATGGAGATCCACAGGTTGCGGTTGGCGATGCGGCGCCCGGTGGTCTGCCAGAACGTCGGGTCCTCGACGTCCCAGTGCTCGATGTCGGCGTTACGCCGCCCGCGGGGAGGCAGCGGCTCGTGGCCGGCCTCCCAGCGGCCGGAATCGGCACTCTGTCTGGTCATGGTGTATCCCCCTTGCGGTCTCTCGGTGGAGCCCCGTCGCGCGATGGCGGTTGACCGGCATCAAGCCTGGGGCTTTGCAGCGAAAGATACGCCCGGGGACAGGCCGGTGAAACGGCCCGAAAAGGCCAGGAAATCAGCGGGATACCCCTTGAGGGGTAGGGGGTAGGCCGAGCCTCGGCCAGCAATATCAGGGGTTTAGCCACGCCACCCGTCGGGCCGGCCCACGGGCGCGGGCGGCGAGATTATTTGGAGGTATCCACACAGAACCCCGAGACAGGAAGCTCGATTGGCGTCGCGAGCGAAGAAGAGGCAGGCCGCCGCCGGAGCGCAGCAACCGGAGTTGACTGGCGTGCTCAATGAGGATTGTGAGTACCGCCGGTGGTCTGGATCTCGAGCGCAGCAGGCAACTCGGGCTTCCTACTTATCCATACCCTCCTGCACGGCCCACACCGCGGCCTCCACCCGGGAGCGCAGGTTGAGCTTCTTGAGCAGGTGCTTGACGTGGACCTTCACCGTGCCCTCGGTGATGTCGAGCTTGCGGGCGATCAGCTTGTTGGACAGCCCCGCGGCCAGCTCGCGCAGGATCTCCCGCTCGCGCTGGGTCAGGCTGTGGATATCCGGAGTGGCCGGCTGGGTTCGCTGGCTGCGCAGGGCCTCGGCGAGCAGGGCGGTAAGGCTCTCGCTGATCACCATGCGGCCGAGCGCCGCCTGGCGCAGCTGGTGCACCATGTCGTCCGGGTCCATGTCCTTGAGCAGGTAGCCGTCGGCCCCGGCGCGCAGGGCGGCGACCACGTCCTCCTCGTGGTCGGAGACCGTGAACATCACGATGCGCCCGGCGAAGCCATCCTGGCGCAGCCGCTTGAGGGTCTCGATGCCGTCCATCCCCGGCATGTTGAGGTCCAGCAGGATCAGGTCCGGGTCCAGCGCGCCGGCCAGGCGGACGCCTTCCTCCGGCTCGCCGGTCTCGCCGGCGAGCTCCAGGTCGTCCTCCAGCTCGAGCAGCTGGGTCACCCCCCGGCGCAGCAGCGGGTGGTCGTCGATGATCAGGATAGTGGCGGGGTCGTGGGCGGTCCGGGTCATCCTGCGGGGTCCCTGTTCGCTGAGTGAAGGGTGAGGGGCTGCTCGGCGGCGGGTTGCTGGGCGATCAACCGCGCCGTCTGCGGGGGGAACTCGATGGCCACGAGGGTACCGCCGGCGTCGCGATTATGCACCTGGAACTCGCCGCCCAGGGTCTCGGCCCGGTCGCGCATGATCACCAGGCCATAGTGCATGGGCGGCGAGCCGTCGTCCTCGAGGCCGATGCCGTCGTCCTCGATCCACACCCGCAGCCGGGCCTGGGCGAAGCGGACCGTCACCGCCGCCCAGTGGGCCTGGGCATGCTTGTGCACGTTGGCCAGGGCCTCGCGCACCACCTGCAGCACATGGATCTCCTCGTTGGGGTTGAGCAGGTGGGGCGGCACGTCGAAGAACAGCTCCACCGGGAAGCCCAGGCGCTCGCCGAATTCCAGGGTGGTCTCGCGCAGGGCGCTCTGCAGGCCCGGGCCGTCGAGGCGCAGGCGGAAGGTGGTGAGCAGCTCGCGCAGCTGGCGATAGGCGCTGTCCAGCCCGCCGCGCAGTTCGTCGAACACCGGCGCCTGGGTCTCGCGGGGCATCTCCCTGGCCTGCATGCGCTCGAGGCGGGCCACCTGCATCTTCAGGTAGGACAGTGACTGGGCCAGGGAGTCGTGCAGCTCCCGGGCGATGATGGTGCGCTCGTTCATCAGCGTCACCTGCTGTTCCTCCTCGATGCGCCGCTGCAGGTAGACCGCGGTGGCCAGCTGGTCGGTGAGGGCATACAGCAACCGACGGGTGTTGTCGGTGAGCGGCTCCGCGGTGGGGTACCAGACCTCCAGGGTGCCGAGCAGGGTCTCGCCGACGCTCACCGGCAGCAGCAGGCATTCGGACTCGCCGTTCTCCGAGAGTTCCAGGGGCTGGGGGTCGATCAGGCAGGCATGGCAGTCGTGGTCGCGGCAGTAGGTCGGTCGGCTCCGCGAGTGGGTGGCGAGGATCGGCACTTCGCGCTGGTCGAAGGGGTCGTGGAGCGACAGGCCGATGGGGCCGATGCCGAGCAGTGACTCGAGGCGGCGCAACATGGGCGCGGCGCTGGCACAGAGGTCGTTGCCCCCGCCATAGAGGGCGCGGCTGCCGTCGTGGAGGATCTGCATGGCCTCGTTGCTGCGCGCCAACTCCTGCTGCTTGCGCGACACCCGTTCCTCGAGCTCGGCATAGCTGGCGCCGAGCTCCGCGGCCATGGTGTCCAGGGTGCGGCCGAGCAGGGCCAGCTCGTCGCTGCCGGCGAGCCGGGTGCGATAGCCGAAGTTGCGGCGGCCGGCCTCCCGGGCCAGCACCACCAGCTGGTGCAGGGGACGGACCAGGTTGTAGCGGATGTCGTAGAGGGCGATGGCCACCACCACCGCGGTCAGGGCCAGGAAGAGGATCTGCAGGGCACTGAGCAGGCGGATCTTGGCCTCGCTGTTCTGCTCGAGCAGGGTCACCAGGCGGTCGATCTCGTCCACCAGGCCTTCGAGATCCCGGTTCAGCGGGGCGATCGCGACGGCCTGTTCGTCCAGTGCCGTGGAGACTCTCGGGGCCAGCTGGTCCTGCCAGCGGGCCTTCAGTCGACGGTACTGGGCCTGCAGCTCATGGTCATCGGCCTCGGGCAGGGCGCCGGTCAGCTCCGGGCTGTCCAGGCGCTCGGCGAAGTGGTCGGCGATGGCTTCGACCCGGACGCGTCGCTCGGGAGCCGGGGCGCGGTCGAAGCGCTGCAGGGCGGCCACCAGCTGGTAGGTGTTCATGCGCAGCGAGCCGGCCAGGTTGATGGCGGCGGCGTCTCCCTGGCTGCTGCCGGCCACGCCCATGGTCACCGCGATGCTGACCAGCGCCATGGCGCTGATCGCCAGCAGCGAGGCGATGATGCGGGCCACCAGGGAGCGCTGCAGCAGTTTCATCGGGATCTCCGGGGACGCCAAGTAAGGGGTGCGCTGAATGCCACTATACCCTAGTAGGTAGGCGATGCTCTCTCAAAGGCATACCTCCCATGCCCTTTTGACGCTGCCCCGGGGGCTCATGAGAATTCGGGTATCTTCCTGCGAGTCCCGATCATGACGCGTGCCGACTCTCTCGTGACCCCCAGCGATCCGCCCGAGGTGGATCGGATGGCCGAGCGGCCCCCACCCCTGGGCTATCGCACCCTGGTGGTGGTGGTGCTCTCGCCGCTGGCCTTCGCCCTGGTGTTCGCCTGCTGGACCCTGTTCGCCGTGCTGGGCCTCGAGCTCCGGCGCGAACTGTCCCTGAGCCCCCTGGCCTTCGCCATCCTGCTGGCGATGCCGCTGCTGGCCGGGGGGCTGGCGAGCCTGCCCGCGGCGCTGCTGGCCCGGCGCCTGGGGGGGCGCCGGGCGATGCTCGGCTGCCTGCTGTGGGTCTGTCCCTTCCTGTGGTGGATCGGCCATGCCGACCACTATCCGGAGTACCTGCTCGCGGGCCTGGGGCTGGGCGTCGGGGCCGGCGCCCTGGCCGCCGGCCTGGTCCATGTGGCCACCCTGGGTCCGGCGCGGCATGTCGGCCTGGCGCTGGGGCTCTATGGGGCCGGCATGGTCGGGGCGGGGCTCGGCTACCTGCTGCTGCCCCTGGTCAGCCAGGCCTATGGCTGGCGTCTTGCCCCCCTGCTCTACCTGCTGCCGGTGGCCCTGGTCGCGGGCCTGCTGTGGCTGTTCGCCGATGACGCCGACACTGTCGGCGCCCCCCCCGACGACCCGCACTTCCGCGTGTCGGACGCTCTGGCCGCGGGGCTGCGACGGCTGCGGGACTGGACGCTGTGGCGGCTGGCCATCACCTACGGCTTCTTCTTCGGCACCTTCGTCGGCCTGGCGCTGTGGCTGCCGGGGGAGTTGGCGGCGCGATACGCTCTCTCGCAACAGGCCGCGGCCCTGTGGGGGCTGCCCTTCCCCCTGGTGGTGGGGGTCGGCCAGGTGGTGGGCGGCGCCCTGGCCGACCGCCATGACTTCCGCAGCCTGCGCTGGTGGGTCAGCGCCTTCGTGCTGGCCTGCCTGTTCCTGCTCTCCTACCCACCCTTCACGATGCAGGTCCATGGCGTGAATGGGGCCCTGGCGCTGCACTACGGCGCCCCCCTGTGGGGCTTCGAGCTGCTGCTGGGCCTGATGGGGCTGGCCATGGGCCTGGGACTCGGCAGCCTGATGCGGCTGATCCATCGCGACCACGGCGAGGAGATGGTGCTGGTGGGTGGCCTGGCGTTGACCCTCGGCGGGCTCTTCGCCGCCCTGCTGCCGCCGGTCTTCGTGCTCGGCAGCGTCTGGACCGGCCTCGGTACCGCCGGCTTCATGTTCCTCTACGCCGCCCTGGTGCTGTGCATGCTGGTGATGCTCGCCGATCACGCCCGTGGCGCGCGTCCCTAGACCGACCCGGTCGTGGCCCTCCTGGCCGAGGCTTCGCCCTGTGGGGTGGATACGCCGAAGGCGCCTCCAAGGTGGCGGAGAGGCTGTCGGGTGCGCTCGCCGGCTCGCCTACCCGACCTGCGCGGCTGGCATCCTCCTCGTGCCTGCTCATCCTCGCCGTCAGCGGCTGGCCCGAAGCCTCCTCCACCGGCTTATCCCCTGTCGAGCGGCCCGTCTATCTCCTTGGGGGTAGAGGCGATGTATATGGAGGTAACCGGGCAGTAATCGGCGCCGGGATCACCCAGAATCGGCTCCAACGACCCTGGCCGTGAGCGACATGAGGCGGCGGTGCAGGACGGGTGACCCGGAGCGGTCACGCATCTTTTCAAGGAGCCTGGAGAGCGACCATGAGTCACTTCATCGATCGGCTGAACTTCTTCCGCAAGGCCCGCGAGCCCTTCGCCAATGACCATGGCGAGGTTCGCGACGAGTCCCGTGGCTGGGAAGACGGCTATCGCCAACGCTGGCAGCACGACAAGATCGTGCGCTCCACCCATGGGGTGAACTGCACCGGGTCGTGCAGCTGGAAGATCTACGTCAAGAACGGCCTGGTCACCTGGGAGACCCAGCAGACCGATTACCCGCGCACCCGCCCCGACCTGCCTAACCACGAGCCGCGGGGCTGCCCACGGGGGGCCAGCTACTCCTGGTACATCTACAGCGCCAACCGTCTCAAGCACCCGCTGGTCCGCAAGCCGCTGCTCAAGCTGTGGCGCGAGGCCCTCGAGGCGAAGGGCGACCCGGTGGACGCCTGGGCGTCCATCGTCGAGGACCCGGCCAGAACCAAGCAGTACAAGCGGGCTCGCGGCATGGGGGGCTTCGTGCGCGCCGACTGGGACGAGCTCAACGAGCTGATCGCGGCGTCCAACGTCTACACCGCCAAGCAGTACGGTCCGGACCGCATCATCGGCTTCTCGCCGATTCCCGCCATGTCCATGGTCAGCTACGCCGCGGGCAGCCGCTATCTGTCGCTGATCGGCGGCGTGTGCATGAGCTTCTACGACTGGTACTGCGACCTGCCGCCGGCCTCGCCGATGACCTGGGGCGAGCAGACCGACGTGCCCGAGTCCGCCGACTGGTACAACTCCGGCTACATCATCGCCTGGGGCTCCAACGTGCCCCAGACCCGCACCCCGGACGCCCACTTCTTCACCGAGGTGCGCTACAAGGGCACCAAGACCGTCTCGATCACCCCGGACTACGCCGAGGTCTCCAAACTCACCGACGAGTGGCTCTCCGCCAAGCAGGGCACCGACGCGGCGCTGGCCATGGCCATGGGGCACGTCATCCTCAAGGAGTTCCACCTCGACAAGCCCAGCGCCTACTTCACCGACTACGTGCGGCGCTACAGCGACATGCCCTTCCTGGTCGAGCTCGAGGCCCGCGAGGACGGTAGCTACGCGCCGGGTCGCCAGATGCGCGCCAGCGACTTCGAGGCGAGCCTGGGCCAGGGCAACAACCCCGAGTGGAAGACCGTCGCCTGGGATGCGACCCGCGACCAGCTCGTCGTGCCGCGCGGCTCCATCGGCTTCCGCTGGGGAGAAAACAGCGGCGAGACCGGTGATGAGGTGGGCAAGTGGAACCTCGAGTCGCTGGACGCCGAAGGCAGCGAGATCAAGCCGCTGCTGACCCTGGCCGAGCAGCATGACGAGGTGGCGAGGGTCGCCTTCCCCTACTTCGGCGGCATCGCCCACGAGCACTTCGACCATGTGAAGAGCGGCGGCGCCAGCGACGAGCTGCTGTTCCACAGCCTGCCCGCCAAGCGCCTCAAGAAGGCCGACGGCAGCGACGTGCTGCTGTTCCACAGCCTGCCCGCCAAGCGCCTCAAGAAGGCCGACGGCAGCGACGTGCTGGCGGTGACCGTGTTCGACCTGATGTGCGCCAACTACGGCATCGACCGCGGTTTTAGAAGTAAAGAGGGGGCAGAGGGCGAGGACGACGGCGCCACCTCCTTTGATCAGGTCAAGCCCTACACCCCGGCCTGGCAGGAGAAGATCACCGGCGTGCCGGCCGAGCAAGCCACCCGCATCGCCCGTGAGTTCGCCGACAACGCCGAGAAGACCCGGGGACGCAGCATGATCATCGTCGGTGCCGGCATGAACCACTGGTACCACATGGACATGAACTACCGCGGCCTGATCAACATGCTGGTCATGTGCGGCTGCATCGGCCAGAGCGGCGGCGGCTGGTCCCACTACGTGGGCCAGGAGAAGCTGCGCCCGCAGACCGGCTGGACCCCGCTGGCCTTCGGCCTCGACTGGCAGCGCCCGCCGCGCCACATGAACTCCACCTCCTTCTTCTACAACCACTCTTCCCAGTGGCGCTACGAGAAGCTCGAGATCAAGGAGATCCTCTCGCCGCTGGCCAGGGTCGAGGACTACCCCGGCAGCCTGATCGACTTCAACGTGCGCTCCGAGCGCATGGGCTGGCTGCCCTCCGCCCCCCAGCTCGGCACCAACCCGCTCGGCCTGGCCAGGGACGCCAAGGCCGCCGGCCTGTCCACCGCCGACTACGCCGTGGAGCGGCTGAAGAGCGGCCAGCTCGCCTTCGCCGCGGAGGATCCGGACGACCCCAGGAACTTCCCGCGCAACATGTTCATCTGGCGCTCCAACCTGCTGGGCAGCTCCGGCAAGGGTCACGAGTACATGCTCAAGTACCTGCTGGGCACCCGCCACGGCATCCAGGGCAAGGACCTGGGCGAGGCCGGCGGCCAGAAGCCCGAAGAGGTCAAGTGGCACGACGAGGCGCCCGAGGGCAAGCTCGACCTGCTGGTGACCCTGGACTTCCGCATGTCCACCACCTGCCTCTACTCGGACATCGTGCTGCCCACGGCGACCTGGTACGAGAAGGACGACCTCAACACCTCCGACATGCACCCCTTCATCCACCCGCTGACCGCGGCCACCGACCCGGCGTGGGAGTCGCGCAGCGACTGGGACATCTACAAGGGCATCGCCAGGGCCTTCTCCAAGGCCTGCGTGGGGCACCTGGGCGAGGAGACCGACCTGGTCACCCTGCCGCACCAGCACGACTCCCCCGCCGAGCTTTCCCAGGTCGAGGTCAAGGACTGGAAGCGCGGCGAGTGCGAGCCGATTCCCGGCAAGACCATGCCGGCGCTGATCGAGGTCAAGCGCAACTACCCCGAGACCTATGAGCGCTTCACCTCCGTGGGCCCGCTGCTCGAGAGCATCGGCAACGGCGGCAAGGGCATCGGCTGGAACACCGAGAAGGAGGTGGACCTGCTCGGCAGGCTCAACCACCGCAAGCTGGACGGGCCCCACAAGGGACGGCCGCAGATCGAGAGTGCCGTGGACGCCGCCGAGATGATCCTGGCCCTGGCGCCGGAGACCAACGGCCAGGTGGCGGTGAAGGCCTGGGACGCGCTGTCGAAGATCACCGGGCGGGACCACACCCACCTGGCCGTCAACAAGGAGGAGGAGAAGATCCGCTTCCGCGACATCGTCGCCCAGCCGCGCAAGATCATCTCCAGCCCGACCTGGTCCGGCCTCGAGGACGAGCACGTCTCCTACAACGCCGGCTATACCAACGTCCACGAGCTGATCCCGTGGCGCACCGTCAGCGGTCGCCAGCAGTTCTACCAGGACCACCCCTGGATGCGCGCCTTCGGCGAGAGCCTGTTGGTCTATCGTCCGCCCATCGACACCAAGGCGGCGGTCAGCCTGGCCGAGACGAAGGGCAACGGTAACCCGGAGATCGCCCTGAACTGGATCACCCCGCACCAGAAGTGGGGCATCCATTCCACCTACAGCGACAACCTGCTGATGCAGACCCTGTCGCGGGGCGGGCCCATCGTCTGGATGTCCGAGGATGACGCGCAGTCCATCGGCGTCGAGGACAACGACTGGATCGAGCTGTACAACGCCAACGGCGCCATCGCCGCCCGGGCGGTGGTCAGCCAGCGGGTCAAGAACGGCATGGCGATGATGTATCACGCCCAGGAGCGGATCCTGAACATGCCGGGCTCCGAGATCACCGGCACCCGAGGCGGCATCCACAACTCGGTGACCCGCGTGTGCCCCAAGCCGACCCACATGATCGGGGGCTACGCCCAGCTGTCCTACAGCTTCAACTACTACGGCACCGTGGGCTCCAACCGCGACGAATTCGTCATCGTGCGCAAGATGAAGAAGATCGACTGGCTGGATGGCGAAGGCAATGACACCGTGCAGGAGGCCGTGAAATGAAGATTCGTTCCCAGGTAGGCATGGTCCTCAACCTCGACAAGTGCATCGGCTGCCACACCTGCTCGGTGACCTGCAAGAACGTCTGGACCAGCCGTGAGGGCGTCGAGTACGCCTGGTTCAACAACGTCGAGACCAAGCCCGGCATCGGCTATCCCAAGGAATGGGAGAACCAGCGCAAGTGGAAGGGCGGCTGGCTGCGTCGCCAGGACGGCCGTATCGAGCCGCGCATCGGTGGCAAGTGGCGAGTGTTGGCGAACATCTTCGCCAACCCCGACCTGCCGGAGATCGACGACTACTACGAGCCGTTCACCTTCGACTACCAGCACCTGCACACCGCCAGGCAGGGCGAGCACCAGCCCACCGCAAGGCCGCGCTCGCTGATCTCCGGCCAGCGCATGAACAAGGTCGAGTGGGGCCCGAACTGGGAGGAGATCCTCGGTACCGAATTCGCCAAGCGGCGCAAGGATGCCAACTTCGAGCAGGTGCAGGCCGACATCTACGGCCAGTTCGAGAACACCTTCATGATGTACCTGCCGCGGCTGTGCGAGCACTGCCTCAACCCCACCTGCGTGGCGTCCTGTCCGAGCGGGGCCATCTACAAGCGCGAGGAGGACGGCATCGTCCTGATCGATCAGGACAAGTGCCGCGGCTGGCGGATGTGCATCTCCGGCTGCCCCTACAAGAAGATCTACTACAACTGGAAGACCGGCAAGTCGGAGAAGTGCATCTTCTGCTACCCGCGCATCGAGGCCGGCCAGCCGACCGTCTGCTCCGAGACCTGCGTGGGGCGCATCCGCTACCTCGGCGTGCTGCTCTACGATGCCGACCGCATCGAGGAAGTGGCCAGCTCACCCGACGAGCGCGATCTCTACCACCGCCAGCGCGAGATCTTCCTCGACCCCCACGACCCGGAAGTGATCGCCCAGGCGAGGAAGGACGGCATCACCGACAACGTGATCGCCGCCGCCCAGGCCTCGCCGGTCTACAAGCTGGCCATGGACTGGGGCCTGGCGCTGCCGCTGCACCCCGAGTATCGCACCCTGCCGATGGTCTGGTACGTGCCGCCGCTGTCGCCGATCCAGTCTGCTGCCGAGGCCGGCAAGGTCGAGTTCGACGGCGTGATGCCCAGGATCGAGTCGCTGCGCATCCCGGTGAAGTACCTGGCCAACATGCTCACTGCCGGTGAGGAGGCTCCCGTGGTCCTGGCGCTCAAGCGCCTGATGGCCATGCGGCTCTACATGCGTGGCAAGCACGTCGAGGGCAAGGCCGAGACCGAGGTGCTGGAGAGCGTGGGGCTCAGCGAGGCCCAGGTGGAGGACATGTACCGCTATCTGGCCATCGCCAACTACGAGGACCGTTTCGTGATTCCCACCAGCCACAGGGAGATGGCCACCGAGGCCTTCCCCGAGCGCGGCGGCTGTGGCTTCAGCTTCGGCGACGGTTGCCACGGCGACAGCGGCCAGAGCCTGTTCGGTGGCCGCAAGCAGACCACCACCCTGGTGCAGTCGGTGGAGGTCTTCGACCCCCACGCAGAGACCGAGGAGGCCCGTCATGGCTGAAGCCGCGATGCAACACTCCGAGCCGATGAGCGGCATGCTGAGCCTGCGCGTGCTGGCCCGACTGCTGGACTACCCGAGCGAGGCGCTGCAGGCCGCCGCCGGCGAGATGATCGAGCTCCTCGATGCGGAGCGGCGCTGGTCGGCCGCGTTGCGCACCACCCTGATGGACTGGTGCCAGCGCCTGGCCGAGGCCGAGCTGATGGAGCTCCAGGCCGAATACGTGGCGCTCTTCGACCGCGGCCGGGCCACCTCCTTGCTGCTCTTCGAGCACGTCCACGGCGAGTCCCGCGATCGCGGCCAGGCCATGGTCGACCTGCTGGCCGAGTACCGGGCCGCCGGCTTCGAGCTCGACGCCCGGGAGCTGCCCGACTACCTGCCGTTGTTCCTGGAGTACCTCTCCACCCGGCCCGAGGCCGAGATCGGCCGCTGGCTGGGCGAGATCCGCCATATCCTGGCGCGCCTCACGGCGCGCCTCGAGGAGCGCGACGCCGATCACGCCCTGGTGCCCCTGGCCCTGCTGGCGCTGATCGGTGCCGAGGCGGACGTCGACGCCCACCGCGACCCCGTGAAGGAAGAGGCACGGGACGACACCCCCGAGGCCCTGGATGCGGTCTGGGAGGAGGAGGCGGTGCGTTTCTCCGCCGCCTCCGACCAGGACTGTGCCCTGCAGTCGGCGGAAGGCCGCCGCCTCGCCGAGCGCAAGCACCAGGTGTCGAGCGACCCCGTCAAGATCATGCCCGGCACCGGCTCGACCGACCGCGCCGTGAGCGATCGCTAAAGGAGAACCGTCATGTTTGGCGAATACCTGCAACACCTCATCTACGGCTATTACCCCTACCTGGCCGGGACGGTGTTCCTGGTCGGCAGCCTGCTGCGCTACGACCAGGGGCAGTTCACCTGGAAGACCGGCTCGAGCCAGATGCTCTCCTCGAAGAACATGCGCCTGGCCAGCAACCTCTTCCATATCGGCATCCTGGTGATCTTCTTCGGGCACCTCTTCGGCATGCTGACGCCCCACTGGGTCTATGCGCCCTTCCTCAGCGCCGGGACCAAGCAGGTGATCGCCATCGTGATCGGTGGCATCGCCGGGGTGATGTGCCTGGCCGGTGGCGCCATGCTGCTGCATCGCCGCCTCACCAACCCGAGGGTTCGTGCCTCCTCCAGCCTGATGGATACCCTGATCCTGGCCCTGCTGGTGTTCCAGGCGGCGCTGGGTGTCACCACGGTGTTCTTCTCCCTGGGCCACCTGGACGGCGAGATGATGCTGACCCTGGCCGCCTGGGCCCAGGCGATCGTCTTCTTCGGGGGCGGCGCCGCGGACTACATGACCGAGGTCTCCTGGATCTACAAGCTGCACGTCTTCCTGGGGCTGACCATCATCCTGCTCTTCCCCTTCACGCGGCTGGTGCACGTGTGGAGCGTGCCCTTCGGCTATGTGACGCGCCGCTATCAGATCGTGCGCAAGCGGGGCTGAGACCAAGCAGACACGGGGCCGGGCGTTACCGGCGACAGGCCGTCGAGGGGGCGCTGTGAACCCCTCCCTGGGCGCTACCGATGCCATCCCTGGCATAGGACCCCCTCTCCGGCCTGTCCCCGGCGCCCTCAAGAGTCAGTGCAGGTGCACCAAGGATTCCTCACCATGCAGAAGATCGATATCGAGCAGGTTCCGGGGGGCTCCACTCCGCCTCCCATCCGGGTCGGCGAGGCCGCCATCGACCAGGCCGCCATCGCCCAGGAGATGCAGTACCACCCCGCCGACAGCGCCGGCGATGCCCAGCTCAAGGCGGCCCGGGCCCTGGTGGTGTGCGAGCTGCTGCGCCAGCGGGCGGGCCAGCTGGGCCTGGCGGTGGACGAGGAGGCCGAGATCGAGGCATCCATCGCCGCCTTGCTGGAGCGGGAACTGGACGTGCCCGAGCCCGCCGAGGCGGACTGCCGGCGCTTCCATGCCGCCCATCCGGAACGGTTCAGCGAGCCCACCCGCCTGCGGGTCCGCCATGTGCTGCTGGCGGCGGCGCCGGACGACCCCAAGCACCGGGACGGGGGGTATCGGCTGGGAGAGCGGCTAATCGGCGAGCTGCAGGAGGCGCCGCAGCGCTTCACCGAGCTCGCCCAGCGTCATTCCGCCTGCCCCTCCAGGGACGACGGTGGGGAGCTGGGCTGGCTGGTACCCGGCCAGACCGTGCCCGAACTGGACCGGGCCCTGCAGCACCTGCCGAAGGGGCTCCATGGCCGGCCCCTGGCGTCGCGTTACGGCTGGCACGTGGTTTCGATCGATGCCCGGGAGGAGGGCCGTGAGTTGCCCTTCGATGAGGTGGCCGAGCGGGTTCGCCACAGCCTCCGGGAGCAGGCCACCCGTCGGGCGCTGCGCCATTACCTGCTGGCCCTGGAGGCGGCGATCGGCGTCGAGGGAATCGCGCTCGACGACGATGCCGCCGGCGCGCTGATGCAATAGGCCCGCCTTTCCAAATGCCCGACGTTGATGAGCGCCGGGGACAAGGCGAAGCGAGGGTCTTTTGACCAGGGGCGAGGCGGAAGGAGAAGAACATCCAGTGAATGTTCTTCCCGCCGAGCGGGTTGCCCATGGATGGCCAACCCAGGCCCTGCAAGCGGCGCAGGATGCAAGAGCGCCGCAGGGCAAAAGTAGCGCCCACGGACGGGTTTACAGCGCCCTCGCGAAGGCTTGGCGCCGGGAAAGCTCATTCCAGGGAGATTGTTCATGTCTCATGTTTCCTCCGATGCTCCCTTCGAGCCGCTGGGCATCGCCGTGCTGACGGTCTCCGATACCCGCGGCTTCGACGAGGACGGCAGCGGCGACCTGCTCGGCGAGCGCCTCACCGGTGCCGGCCATGCCCTGGTGGAGCGCCGCATCGTGCCCGATGACGTCTACCGCATCCGGGCCGTGGTCTCGGCCTGGGTGGTGCGCGAGGATATCCAGGTCATCCTGGTCAACGGCGGCACCGGCTTCACCGTCCGGGACACCACGCCCGAGGCCCTGTCACCGCTGTTCGACAAGGCCGTGGACGGCTATGGCGAGCTGTTCCGCGCGCTCTCCCGGGAGACCATCGGCACCTCCACCATCCAGTCCCGGGCCGTGGCCGGGCTGATCGACCGCACCCTGGTGTTCGCCATGCCTGGCTCGCCCCGGGCCTGCGCCACCGCCTGGGACGGCATCCTGGCCGACCAGCTGGACGCCCGCACCCGGCCCTGCAACTTCGTCGCCATGGTCCAACCCGAGATCGCGCCCTGCGCGTCCCGCCAGGCGTCGCCGACCGACGCGGACCGGGTCCAGGGAGCCGAGGCATGAACTGCGGTTGCGAGGCGCCGACGCGCACCGGGCTGCTGGACCTGTTCGACGCCCGGACGCGGATGATCGCCGCCGCCAAGCCCATTGCCGGCGTCGAGTGGCTGCCCCTGGACGAGGCCGGTGGCCGGGTGCTGGCCGAGCCGGTGCGGGCCCGGCGGGACATGCCCGGCGTCGACAACAGCGCCATGGACGGCTATGCCCTGCGCCTGGCGGATCTCGCGGCGACCGGGGGCGCGTTGCCGGTGGTCCAGCGGATACCCGCCGGGGCCGGGGTGCAGTGCCTGGCCGAGGGCGGCTGTGCGCGAATCTTCACCGGGGCGCCGCTGCCCCGGGGCGCCGACGCGGTGGTGCCCCAGGAGCACACCCGCGTGGATGCCGCGGGCCGGGTGCACTTTCCCGCCGAGGTCCCGGCCGGGGGCAATATCCGTCGCCGCGGCGAGGAGCTCCGCGCCGGGGAGGCGCTGCTCGAGGCGGGGGCGGTGCTGTCGCCGGCCGCCGTCGCCCTGCTGGCCGGCCAGGGCATCGACACCGTGCCGGTGCGTCGACGGCTGCGCGTCGCGCTGATCAGTACCGGCGACGAGCTGATCGAGCCCGGCCAGGCCTGGACGCCGGGGGCCGTCTACAACAGCAATGGCGCCATGCTGCGTCAGTTGCTGGTCGCCCAGGGCTGCGAGTGCCTCGAGCTGGGGGTGGTCGTCGACACCCCCCGGGCCTTGGCGCAGGCCTTCCTGCGCGCCCGCGAGGCGGCCGACCTGGTGCTGTGCACCGGTGGCGTCTCGGTGGGGGAGGAGGACCATGTGCGCCCGGTGCTGGAGACCCTCGGCGGTCTCGACTTCCACGGCGTGGCCATCAAGCCCGGCAAGCCCTTCGCCCTGGGCTACCTGGGGACCTGCCGGGAGGCCGGCACGCCGCTGATCGGCCTGCCCGGCAACCCGGTGGCCTCCCTGGTCGGCTGGCAGTTGCTGGCACTGCCCTTCGTGCACGGCCGCCAGGGACGCACGCCGGCGCCGCTGCAGCACTTTCCGGTGACCGCCGGCTTCTCCCGCCGGGCCCCGCGGGGGCGGCGCGAGCTGCTGCGGGTGGTGCTGGACTGGATTGGTGGCGACCCCGTGGCGTTCCTCGCGGGCGGTCAGGGCTCCCATATGCTGGGCGCTGCCCGCCAGGCCCACGGCTACCTGATGATCGACCCCGATACCCCAGTGGAGGAAGGCCATGCCTATGCCTATTGCCCCGGTGCCCAGTTCCTCGACTGAGCTGCTGCTGCGGCCCCGGCAGCTGCGCGACCTCGTGGCCGGCGTGCCCTGGCTGGGCGGCCTCGACGACGAGGCCGTCGGCGCGCTGCTGGCGGATTCCCGGATCCGGTCCCTCAAGAGCCGCGAGTGGCTGTTCCGCCAGGAGGCGCCTGCCCACTGGCTGTACATCGTGATCAGTGGCGCCGTGCGCCTGGTGCGCTCCGCCGCCGACGGCCACCTGGCGACCATTCGCTGCGTCGAGCGCGGTGGTCCGCTGGGGGAGTTGAGCATGGTGTCCCGGGAGGGTCGCTACCTCTATTCCGCCGAGTCCCTGCGGCGCACCCAGCTGCTGGTGATTCCCGCCGATCGCTGTCGTGCCCTGCTCGATGCCCAGCCGGCCTGCCGTGCGGAGTTCATGAGCCGCCTGGCCCTGGAGCTCACCGAGCGTCTGGAGGACCTGGCGCTGCTCACCCAGGCCGATGCGATGGCCCGCCTGGTCAGCTACATCCTGCGTCAGCTGCCGTCGGGACGGGCCAGCGGACCCCGGGTGGTACGCCTGACCATTCCCAAGTGCTGGCTGGCTGCCCAGCTGGCCATGACGCCGGAGACCCTGTCGCGTCTGCTGTCCCGGCTACGCGAGGCCGGTGCCATCAACGTCGAGCGCCAGCGCCTGGTACTGCTCGATGAGCAGAAGCTGCACGACATCATGCTCGCCAACGAATGACGTTGGGAGTATCGCTTTCAGCCGTGCCTTCCGGGGCTGATCCGTCGACAGGTCTTCGAGGGGGCGCTGTAGACCCTTCCATGGGCGCTACTTTTGCCCTCCCTGGTCAAAAGACCCCCTCTTCGACCTGTCCCCGGCGCCCCTCGTTACGTCCCCTGGTGACTACCTTGCTCCCGCAATCCTTAGGAGGTGTCATGTCTCGACCAACCAAGCCGGATGTCCTGGTCTACGCCTGCTCCGGCTGCTCCGACGTGGCCCAGCTCGCCAACGAGGTGGCCCTGCGCCTCGATCACGGCGGCCAGGCGGAGATGTCCTGCATCGCCGGCGTGGGCGGCGGCGTGCCCGGCCTGGTGCGCACCGCGCGTGCCGGACGCCCGGTGGTGGCCATCGACGGCTGCCAGATGCACTGTGCCCGCCACTGCCTGGACAACGCCGGCGTCACGCCCACCGAGCATGTCCGCCTCTACGATCAGGGCCTGAAGAAGCGCAAGGGCCGGCGCTACGACGAGGCGACCATTGCCAGGGTCACCGAAGAGGTCGGCGAGCTGATCGCGCGATTGCCGGTGTAGCGGACAGGCCCGACCTGAACGGCGATGCCCCGCCCGGCTTGCCGGGCGGGGCGCGCTCTGGTCGGCTGGCGCCGGGTGTGAGCGTCAGCCGATCGGTTGGGCGCGGCGGCCGGAGGCTTCGGTGGTCGTGGCCTCGGCGGCGGCGCCGAGGGCGTCACGACTGGCGATGGCCTCGTCCTGTGCTTGCCACAGCTCGCGCTCCGCCTCGCTGGCCCTGGGCGAGAACAGCCCGGTCTGCGCATAGATCAGCCCGATCACCGGCGACAGCCAGCAGGCGAAGGCCAGCGGGATGTACAGCAGGTTCTCGACATTGCCCTCGACGATGCCCAGCCCCAGCGCGCTGATCACGAAGGCCCCGCCGGCGTTCCAGGGAATCAGCGGGGAGACCAGGGTGCCGCCTTCCTCGATGGCCCGGGACAGGTTCAGGGTCGAGTAGCCCAGGCCCCGATAGGTGGGCGCGTACATGCGGCCGGGCAGGGCGATGGAGAGGTAGGGGTCGCCGGCGACCAGGTTGGTGGCGACCGAGGTCAGCACCGCCGAGGTCTGCACGCCCTTGAAGCTGCGCACCCGGGTCATGATGGCGCGGATGATCGCCTCCAGGCAGCCGGTCTTCTCCAGCGCGCCGCCGAAGCCCAGGGCGATGAGGATCAGCGAGATGGTCCACATCATCGACTGGATGCCGCCGCGGTTGAGCAGGCTGTCGATGGCGTCGATGCCGGTCTCGATCCCGTAGCCACTGTTGGCGTAGGTGAGCAGGTCATGCACGCCGACACCTTGAGCGAGCATGGCGGTGACCGCCCCGGCCAGCACGCCGGCGAACAGCGAGGGGATGGGCGGCATGCGCTTGACGGCGAGCCCGATCACCAGCAGCGCCGGCAGCAGCAGCCAGGGCGAGATGGTGAAGTTGGCCTCCAGCGCGGCGGTGATGGCCGTGATCTTGTCGAAGGAGGCGGCCTGGTCATCGATCAGGGTGAAGCCCGCCACCAGGTAGATGACGAAGGCGATCAGCATCGACGGGACCGTCGTCGGCATCATGTTCTTGATATGGGAGAAGACGTCGGTGCCGGTGACGGCCGGGGCGAGGTTGGTGGTGTCCGACAGCGGCGAGACCTTGTCGCCGAAGAAGGCGCCCGAGACGACGGCGCCGGCGGTCCAGTACACCGGGATGTCGAAGCCCGCGCCGATGCCCATCAGCGCCAGGCCCACGGTGCCCACGGTACCCCAGGAGGTCCCCAGCGAGACCGAGACCACCGAGCAGAGCAGCATGGCCGCGGCCAGGAAGATGGCCGGCGAGAGCAGCGTCAGGCCGTAGTAGATCAGGGTCGGCACGGTGCCGCTGGCGATCCACACGCCGATGATCATGCCCACGCAGATCAGCACGGACACCGAGGGCAGGGAGACGTGGATGACGTGGAAGACCCCTGCCTCGATATGCTTCCACTTGAACCCCAGCCTGATGCCCACCAGGGAAGTGATGGCCAGGCCGATGGCCAGGGGAATGTGCGGGGTGAAATCGCCGAAATAGAACAGCTGGATGCCGAGCACCAGCAGGGTCAGAACGACGGGGGTCAGGGCCAGGAGCAGACCAGGCTTGCGATAGCGGCTTGTTGTTGTTGGATCTGTCATCTTGATGTCCTCGATCGTGAAAGGCTTGGTGATGGCTCTTGTTCGGTCAACAATGGCGTTTGCGGTTGGCAACTCCTTGAAACGCTGGGAAGGGGGCCGTGAAACGGGAGCCCCCGCTAGATCAATACCCGCAGGCACTGCCCCGTGTGATAGAGCGTGAAGCCGCCTTCATAGCTACAGCTCCACAGCGGCTTGACCTTGATGGGGTCCGGCGTATGGAGGGGCAACGGCAGCAGGGCATCGTCGCCGGTGGTCAGGTAGTGGGCGAAGCCCTTGCCCACCACCGTTCCGGTGGTGACGCCGCGGCCGTTGTAGCCGGAGACCCCGAGAATGCCGGGCGCCGGCTCGAAGAGCCGCAGCGTGTGGTCCGGCGTGAAGGCGATCCTGCCCGTCCAGGAGGTCTGCCACTCGACCTTGCCCAGTTGAGGGAAGTAGTGGCGCTGGACGCGATCCGCCCAGCAGCGTACATAGGCCATCGGTCGGCCATCGCCCCGGCCCAGGCTGCCCAGGATCAGGCGTCCCTCGGCATCGCGCCGCATGCTGCTGAGCACCATCCGGGTGTCCCAGGCCCCCTGGCGCTCGGGCAGGATGTCGCCGGCGATCTCCTCGGGCAGCGGGGGCGAGGCGACCTGGAAGAAATGGCCGAGGAAGAAGTGGTCCTTGACCCGGTTCCAGTCGTCCTCGGTATAGGCGTTGGTGGCCACCACCACTCGCGGCGCCAGGACACTGCCCTGGGGCGTGGTGACACGCCAGTCGTCGCCCTCGCGGGCCACGCCCCGCGCCGGGCTATGGGTGTAGAGGCTGGCCCCGGCGGCGATGGCGGCACGGGCCAGCCCTCGGGTATAGGCGGCGGGGTTGAGGGTCCCGGCGCGACGGTCGAGCAGGGCGCGGCGAATCTGCCGCGTGCCGACCGCCTGCCGGCAGTCCTGATCCTCGAGCAGCGCCACGGGTGCGCCGCGGCGCTGGAACTGCTCGGCGCGGCGCGCCAGCTCCTGCTCCCCCTTGGCGTTGTGCGCCAGGTGGAGGGTGCCGGTGCGTGTCGCCTGGCAGGCGATGCCATGGCGCTGGATCAGCGAGAAGACCTCGGCGGGGGCCTCCCCGAGGATCGTGTTGACGCGTTCGCCCTGCGCCTCGCCCAGGGCCTCGAGGATGTCGTCCGGCGGGAGCCACAGGCCGGCATTGACCAGGCCGACATTGCGCCCCGAGCCGCCGCAGGGGATCTCCCCTGCCTCGATCAGGCTCACGGCGACGCCCGCCTCGGCGAGATGCAGCGCGGTGGACAAGCCAGTGATGCCGCCGCCGATCACCACCACCTCGGCGGTCCCGTGGCCCTCTAGCATGGGCACGTCCGGCGCTGGTTCCGGGGACGTGCCGTGCCACAAGCACCCTTCCTTCATGACGCCTCCTTCTCGTTGTCGGGGTCGGTTCCTGCCGCCGGCATGGCCTGGCGCCCCGGGGCGGGCACGCGGGCCCGGTCGCCATGAGGTGTCATGGCACGAGGGGCAGGAGCCGTCAGGGCATGAACGGCGATGGCCGCCCCCGAGGCGGGGACGGCGGGGCGGGGTCAGTCGAACTTGATGCCCTGGGCCAGGGGCAGCTCGCGGGAGTAGTTCACGGTGTTGGTCTGGCGACGCATGTAGCTCTTCCAGACATCCGAGCCGGACTCGCGACCGCCGCCGGTCTCCTTCTCGCCGCCGAAGGCGCCGCCGATCTCGGCACCGCTCGGGCCGATGTTGACGTTGGCGATGCCGCAGTCGCTGCCGACATCCGAGACGAAGGCCTCGGCCTCGCGCACATCGGTGGTGAAGACGCAGGAGGATAGCCCCTGGGGCACGTCGTTCTGCAGGGCCAGGGCCTCGTCGAAGTCGCGATAGCTCATGACGTAGAGGATCGGGGCGAAGGTCTCGTGCTTGACCAGCTCGTCCTGCCGGTCGACCTCGACGATGGCCGGCGCCACGTAGTAGCCGTCGGGGTACTCGTCGGCCAGCCGGCGCTCGCCGCCGAAGACCCGGGCCCCCTGCTCACGGGCCTTGCCGAGCACGGACTGCATCTGGTCGAAGGCCTGGGCATCGATCAGCGGGCCGACCAGGCTGCCGCCCATCGGATCGCCGATGCTGACGCCCGCGTAGGCCTTCTTCACCCGCTCGAGGACCTCGTCACGCACGGACTCGTGGACGATCAGCCGGCGCAGAGTGGTGCAGCGCTGGCCGGCGGTGCCCACCGCGGAGAACAGGATGGCGCGTACGGCCATGTCCAGGTCGGCGCTGGGGGCGAGGATCATGGCGTTGTTGCCGCCGAGCTCGAGGATGCTGCGACCGAAGCGGGCGGCGACGCGCGGCGCGACCTCGCGACCCATGCGGGTGCTGCCGGTGGCGCTGATCAGCGGCACGCGGGGATCGTCGGTCAATCGCTCGCCGGCCTCGCGCTCGCCGAGGATGACCTGGCTGAGATCCGCCGGGGCCTCGTCGCCGAACTCGGCCATGGCGCGCTCGAGGAGCGCCTGGCAGGCCAGGGCACAGAGCGGGGTCTTCTCGGAGGGCTTCCACAGCAGGCTGTTGCCGCAGACCAGCGCCAGGGCGGCGTTCCAGGCCCAGGGTGCCACCGGGAAGTTGAAGGCAGTGATCAGGCCGATTGGGCCCAGCGGATGCCAGCTCTCGCGCATGTGGTGGCCGGGGCGCTCGGAGGCGATGGTCAGGCCGTACAGCTGGCGGGACTGGCCGACGGCGAGGTCGCAGATGTCGATCATCTCCTGCACCTCGCCAAGGCCTTCCTGGTAGATCTTGCCGCACTCCAGGGTCACCAGGGTGCCCAGGTCCTCCTTGTGGCGGCGCAGCTGCTCGCCGAACAGCCGTACCAGCTCGCCACGGCGCGGCGCAGGGACCCGGCGCCAGGCCTCGAAGGCGGCCTGGGCACGGTCGATGCGGGCCTGAACCTGCGCACCGCTTTCCAGTCGGACCCGGCCGAGCTCGCCGCCGTCGGTGGGCGAGGTCACGGCATAGTCGCCGTCACGGTAAAGGGCGTCGGCGACCCCGAGGCGCTGCATGATGGACGCGATCATTCTTCCTCCTACTGCTGATAGGCGTGTGCTGAGAACGCAAGCAGTATTGCCGGGCTGATTGACGCGGCTCAAACGACGTTTTATACAGAGGTCATTCCATTTTTTCTTGTTGGGGCCGAAATGAGCCGTCGTCACCTGCCCACCCTGACCGCCATGCAGTGCTTCGAGGCCTCGGCCCGGCACCTCAGCTTCACCCGCGCCGCCGAGGAGCTCAGCCTGACCCAGAGCGCCGTGAGCAAGCAGGTCGCCCAGCTCGAGTCGGTGCTCGAACACCCGCTGTTCCGGCGGGTGCGCAAGCGACTGCAGGTCACCCCGGAGGGGTCGCTGTACCTGACCGAGGTGCGCAAGATCATGGCCCAGGTCGAGATGTCCACCCGCTACATGCAGTCCTACGGGGGCCAGAGCGAGGTGCTCAACGTCACCACCCTGCCGACCTTCGGCGCCCGCTGGCTGATCCCCCGGCTCAACGGCTACCGCTTCCGGCATCCCGGCGTCTACCTGAACATCGCCAACCGGGTGGAACCCTTCGACCTCGAGGAGCAGCGCGTCGACGTGGCCTTCTTCTTCGGCCACGGGGCCTGGCCGAAGGCGGAATGCATCAAGCTGCTCGACGAGACCATGGTGCCGGTCTGCGCGCCCTCGGTGGTACCCGACGGCGGCATCGGCGACCCGCTGGCGCTGACCGACCTGGTGCTGCTGCAGAGTGCGACGCGGCCGGAGGCCTGGCACGACTGGTTCGCCGCCCAGGACTGCTACACCGCGCACAGCTACCACGGGCCACGCTTCGATACCTTCTACATGGCGATGAGTGCCGCCCGGGCGGGCTGTGGCGTGGCCCTGGTGCCCCACTTCCTGGTCGAGGAGGAGCTGGCCGCCGGCCAGTTGACGATCCCCTGGGCGTTCTCGCTGACCAGCCGGGATGCCTACTACCTGGCCTATCCCGAGTACAAGGGCGAGGTGGCCAAGGTGAAGGGCTTCATCGAGTGGATCCTCGAGCACCGGGACGCACCGGCTCGCGTGGACGGGGCCCGGCCGGTGCGTTAGCTCGGGCGGGGGCCGGCCTCGGCGCAGGCCAGGACATGCGTCACGAAGTGGCGAACCTTGGCGAGCTCGCCGAGCGGCTCGGGGTACACCAGGTAGTAGGCGTCGGGGCTGCGCAGCCCATGGGGCCAGGCGAGGCGCAGGCGCCCCGCGTCGAGCTCGTCGTCGACCAGGAAGCGCGGCACCAGCGCCAGCCCGCCCCCTGCCATTACCGTGCGGATCAGCATCTGGAAGGTCTCGAAGCGCGTGCCATGATAGCTGCGGTCGGTGCTCACCCCCTGGTCGGCGAACCAGCGGTGCCAGGCGTCGGGGCGGGTCGAGAGGTGCAGCAGGCGGCGGTCGGCCAGGTCCGCGGCGCATGACGGTGCCTGGCGTGCCAGGTAACCGGGGGCGCCGACCGCGACCACCTCCTCGTCGAACAGCTTGTGGCATTCCAGGTTGGGCCAGCGTCCGTGGCCATGGAAGAAGGCCACGTCGATATCCTCCTGTTCGAGATCGAAGGCCTGTACCCGGTCGGTGATGCTCAGGCTGATGCGCGGATGGGCCTCGAAGAAGGCCGGCAGGTGGGCGGTAAGCCAGCGGCTGCCGAAGGTCGGCAGGGTCGCCACGCGCAGTACCTCGCTATGTCCGCTGTAGGTCATGATGGTGTTCGCGGACATCTCGATCTGGGCGAGGATCTTGCGCACCTCGCTCAGGTACAGCGACCCCTCCGGGGTGAGCACCAGGGTGCGGCGCACGCGGCGGAACAGCTTGTGCTGCAGGTAATCCTCGAGCTGGGCGACCTGCTTGCTGATCGCACTCTGGGTCAGGCTGAGCTCCTCGGCGGCCCGGGTGAAGCTCATGTGGCGGGCGGCCGCCTCGAAGCATTGCATGGTGGTGGTCGATGGCAGGTGGCGTACCGTCATGGCGTCTCGGTTGCTGGTGCAAGACCGCCATTCTAGCCAATCCGGCGCCGGCATGCCGCCACGTGCCTCTGCTGATCCATTCTCTCCAGGCATTCATCATCCCCAAAAGAGGACACCTGCTCGGGGTGTCTCGGGTAATGCATGAACTCCTGGAATGATTAGCGTGTTTTTTTTCGTTTGAAGCCCCCGCGAGGCGCTGGTTTCATCGTGGCCATGACAATTCCCCCGATGAATCGACAGGAACCGGACATGGACTTGCCTCACGTCAGTGGCTCGCTGGGTATCGTGCACCCCCTGTGCCTCGAACGAGGCCGCAACGCCGAGGTCTGGGACGAACAGGGGCGGCACTACATCGACTTCGTCGGCGGCATCGGCGTGCTCAACCTGGGGCATGGCCATCCGGCCGTCGTCGAGGCCGTCAAGGCCCAGGCCGAGACCCTGATGCACTCCGCCTTCAACGCCCTGCCGCACCGCGGCTACCTCGAGGTGGTCGAGGCCCTGGATGCCTTCGTGCCGGTCGGCTATCCGCTGTCCTGCATGCTGACCAACAGCGGGGCCGAGGCCACCGAGAACGCCCTCAAGGTGGCGCGCGCCGCCACCGGCCGCCAGGCGATCATCGCCTTCGACGACGGCTTCCATGGCCGCACCCTGGCGGCGCTGAACCTCAACGGCAAGGTCAAGCCCTACAAGACCCGCCTCGGCGCGCTGCCCGGACCGGTGCATCACCTGCCCTTCCCGAGCCGCGACAGCGGCGTGAGCGCCGACGAGGCCCTGGCGGCCCTGGCGCGGTTGTTCGAGGTGGAGGTGCCGAGCGACGAGGTGGCGGCGATCATCGTCGAGCCGATCCAGGGCGAGGGCGGCTTTCGCCTGCTCGACGCCGACTTCGCCGCCCGCCTGCGGGCCCTGTGCGATGAGCATGGCATCGTGCTGATCCTCGACGAGATCCAATCCGGCTTCGGCCGTACCGGCAAGCGCTTCGCCTTCTCCCACCTGGGCATCGAGCCCGACCTGCTGCTGATGGGCAAGAGCATCGCCGCCGGCCTGCCGCTGGCGGCCCTGGCGGGCAAGCCGGCGCTCATGGATGCCCTGCCCAAGGGGGGGCTGGGTGGCACCTACTCCGGCAATGCCGTCGCCTGTGCCGCCGCCCGGACGGTGATGGACCTGATGAGCGAGGACAACCTGCGCCGATGGGGCGAGGCCCAGGAGACGGCCATCGTCGCGGCCCACCGTGACTGGCGGGAGCGGTTCCCGATGGTCGGTGCCCTGACCGGCATCGGCGCCATGCGTGGCATCGTCCTCGAGGACACCGCGTATGCCACGGGGGCCGAGCACCTGGCGGCGCTGCTGGCCGCCGGCCGTGAGGCCGGGGTGCTGCTGATGCCCAGCGGCCGCCGGCGCAACGTGCTGCGCCTGCTGGCTCCGTTGACCGCCGAGCCCGAGGTGATGGACGAGGGGCTGGCGCGCATCGCCCGGGCCCTGGAGTCGCTGCGCCCATGATCGCCCGGCTCAATGCGGGGGAGGTCGCTGCCGGGGACTACCGGCGCTTCCTCGAGGCCCTGGCGGACGCCGGCTTCGAGGGCGAGATCGCCCCGGACTACGCCAATCGCACGGTGCTGGCCACCGACAACTCCCTCTACCAGCGCCTGCCCCAGGCGGTGCTCTATCCCCGGGGCGTGGCCGACCTGGAACGGATCGCCCGGCTGGCCGGCCGCGAGGCCTTCCGCCGGGTGGTGCTGGCGCCACGCGGCGGCGGCACCGGCACCAACGGCCAGTCGCTCACCGACGGCCTGGTGGTCGATGTCTCCCGGCACATGACCGCCATCCTCGACATCGACGTCGAGGCGCGTCGGGTGCGCGTCCAGGCCGGGGTGGTCAAGGACCAGCTCAACGCCGCGCTCGAGCCCCACGGGCTGTTCTTCGCCCCGGAGCTCTCCACCTCCAACCGCGCGACCCTCGGCGGCATGATCGCCACCGATGCCAGCGGCCAGGGCAGCTGCGAGTACGGCAAGACCCGCGATCACGTCCTCGAGCTCGACAGCGTGCTGCTGGGCGGCGAGCGCCTGACCACCCGGCCGGTGGACGAGGCCGAGCTCGACGCCCTGTGTGTGCGCGACGACGCCGTGGGCCGGGTGCACCGGGTGGCCCGCGAGATCATCGACCGCGAGCGCGAGCGCATCCGCGAGACCTTCCCGCCGCTCAACCGCTGCCTGACCGGCTATGACCTCGCCCACCTGCGCACCGCGGACGGCAGGTTCGACCTCAACAGCGTGCTGTGCGGCGCCGAGGGGTCGCTGGCCTTGACCAGCGAGGCGGTGCTCAACGTGCTGCCGATCCCGAAACACTCGACCCTGGTCAACGTGCGCTACGCCGGCTTCATGGACGCCCTGCGCGACGCCAAGGCGCTGATGGCGAGCCGTGCGGCGCCGACCTCCATCGAGACGGTGGACGACACGGTGCTGGGCCTGGCCCAGCGGGACTTCGTCTGGGACAGCGTCGCCGAGTTCTTCCCGGAGACCGGCGACACCCCGACCCACGGCATCAACCTGGTCGAGTTCAACGACGACGACCCCGCGCGCCTGGCCGAGCGGGTCGCCGCCTTCTGCCGTCACCTGGAAGACGACGCCAGCGTCGAACGCCTGGGCGCTACCCAGGCCGTGGGCCGCGAGGCGATCGCCCGGGTCTACGGCATGCGCAAGCGCGCCGTGGGCCTGCTCGGCAACGTCCAGGGCGAGAAGCGCCCGCTGCCCTTCGTCGAGGACACCGCGGTACCGCCGGAACACCTGGCCGACTACATCGCCGAGTTCCGCGCCCTGCTCGACGCCCGCGGCCTGGCCTACGGCATGTTCGGCCACGTCGACGCCGGGGTGCTCCACGTGCGACCGGCGCTGGACATGAAGGACCCGGCCGACGAGCGGATGATCCGCGAGATCTCCGACGCGGTCGCCGCGCTGACGCAGAAGTACGGCGGCCTGCTGTGGGGCGAGCACGGCAAGGGCGTGCGCTCCGAGTACGCCCCGGCCTTCTTCGGCCCGCTCTACCCCAGCCTGCAGCGGCTCAAGGCCGCCTTCGACCCGCATAACCAGCTCAATCCGGGCAAGATCGCGACGCCCTATAGCGCGCCTATCCAGACCCTCTCCGACGAGGGGGCATCGAGGGCAGGTCGCAGCGAAGGTCATTTGCCAGGGATGGCAAATGTAGCGCCCAGGGAGGGGTTCACAGCGCCTTCGCGGAGGCCTGCCCCCGATATAGCCCCATCCACCAGGGTCGGCGCCCTTGGCCCGCCCGACGCCGCCACGGAACAGGCCACCGAGGAACAGCCGGTCAAGTGGGTCGATCCGGGGCTGCTGACCATCGATGGCGTGCCGACCCGCGGCCAGCTCGACCGCCAGATCGACGAGCGGGTCTGGCAGGCCCACGGCGACGCCGTCTACTGCAACGGCAACGGCGCCTGCTACAAC
The DNA here is from genome assembly GCF_025725685.1 of Halomonas sp. M4R1S46. Classification (NCBI taxonomy): domain Bacteria; kingdom Pseudomonadati; phylum Pseudomonadota; class Gammaproteobacteria; order Oceanospirillales; family Halomonadaceae; genus Halomonas; species Halomonas sp. M4R1S46. The sequence goes on along the minus strand of NZ_CP107008.1, from coordinate 4,049,434 downwards.
TACGACCCGAATGACGCCATGTGCCCGTCCTGGAAGGCCACCCGCGAGCGCGTCCACTCGCCCAAGGGCCGCGCCAGCCTGATGCGCGAATGGCTGCGCCTGCAGGGCCATGCCGGCGTCGACGTGGTCGAGGCGGCCAGGCAGCAGCGGGCCGAGGGCGCCTGGGGGGCCGTCAAGGCCTTCCCCGGGAAACTGAAGAACACCCTGGCCCGGCGCCGCGGCGCGGCCGACTTCTCCCACGAGGTCTACGACGCCATGGCCGGCTGCCTGGCCTGCAAGTCCTGCGCCGGCCAGTGCCCGGTGAAGGTCAACGTGCCGACCTTCCGCTCGCAGTTCCTGGAGGTCTACCACGGCCGCTACCTGCGTCCCGTGCGCGACTACCTGATCGGCGGGCTGGAGTTCATGGTGCCGTATCTCGCTCCCGTGGCGCCGCTCTACAACGCCGCCCTGGGCAGCCGCCTGGTGGATCGCCTGCTGGCCGGGCCCATCGGCATGGTCGACAGCCCCCGGCTGTCCCGGGCCCGCCTCGACAAGCAGCTCGCCGCCTGGGGCGTGGCCCCGGCCACGCCGACCACGCTCGGCCGGCTCAGCGAGGCCCAGAAGGCACGCAGCGTGGTGCTGGTGCAGGACGCCTTCACCAGCTACTTCGAGTCCAAGCTGGTGATGGACGTCGTCGAGCTGCTCGAGCGCCTCGAGGTGCGAGTGTTCGTCGCGCCCTTCGCCCCCAACGGCAAGCCGCTGCACGTCCAGGGCTTCCTCGGCGCCTTCGAGCGCACCGCGGCGAAGCAGGCGAAGCGGCTCGAGACCCTGGCCGCCTTCGGGGTGCCGCTGGTCGGCATCGACCCGGCGATGACCCTGACCTACCGCCAGGAATACGTGAAGGCACTGGGCGAGACGGCCGTGCCCGAGGTCCAACTGCTGCCGGAGTGGCTGGTCGAGCGGGCGCCGGCCCTGGCACCGGCGGGCCTCGACCTCGACGACCCGGGCTATCGGCTGCTCGCCCACTGCACCGAGACGACCAACGCCCCGGGCACGCCCAAGGCCTGGCAGCAAGTATTCGCCGCCTTCGGCCTCGAGCTCGAGGTGCTGGCCTCGGGCTGCTGCGGGATGTCCGGCACCTATGGCCACGAGGCGCGCAACCGCGACACCTCGGCGACCATCTACGCCCAGTCCTGGCAGCCGCGGGTGGAGGACCCGAGCAATGCCGACCGCCTGCTGGCCAGCGGCTATTCCTGCCGCAGCCAGGCCCGGCGGCTCTCGGATACCACCCTCCCCCATCCGCTGCAGGGGCTGCTCGAGGTGCTGCGCCGGGCATCGCCGGCCCGACCCCATCCTGAGCCCACCAACCAGACACAGACCCCCATGGAGGCATGACCATGACCCAGACGTCCCTCGTTTCCCCCGATACGATCCGCGATCGCTTCTCCACGGCCATGTCGGCCATGTACCAGGCCGAGGTGCCCCAGTACGAGACCCTGCTCGCGCTGGTCGAGCAGGTGAACCGCGAGACCCTCGAGCGCGACCGCGCCCTGGCCGAGCGGCTCGAGGCCCATGACGAGCTGGCTCGGCTGAGCGTGGAGCGCCACGGCGCCATCCGGGTGGGCACCGCGGCGGAGCTTTCCATGCTGCGCCGCCTGTTCGCCGTGATGGGCATGTACCCGGTGGGCTACTACGACCTCTCCGAGGCCGGCGTGCCGGTGCATTCCACGGCGTTTCGTCCCGTCGACGACGCCGCCCTGGCCCGCAACCCCTTCCGCATCTTCACCTCGCTGCTGCGCCTCGAGTTGATCGAGTCCCCCGCGCTTCGCGAGCGCGCCGCGGCGATCCTGGCCGAGCGTGACATCTTCACCCCCGGTGCCCGGGAGCTGATCGCGCTTCACGAGGAGCAGGGCGGGCTCACCATTGATCAGGCCGAGCGCTTCGTCGCCGAGGCGCTGGAGACCTTCCGCTGGCACCACGACGCCACCGTGGGCCTGGACACCTACGAGGCCCTGCACGCCGAGCATCGGCTGATCGCCGACGTGGTCTGCTTCCGCGGCCCGCACATCAATCACCTGACCCCGCGCACCCTGGACATCGACGAGGTCCAGCGCCGCATGCCGGCGGCCGGCATGAACCCCAAGGCGGTCATCGAGGGGCCGCCCCGTCGCGACTGCCCTATCCTGCTGCGCCAGACCAGCTTCAAGGCGCTGGAGGAGCCGACCCGCTTCCTCGGCGAGCGTCAGGGCACCCACACCGCCCGCTTCGGCGAGATCGAGCAGCGCGGCGTGGCGCTGACCGCCGAGGGCCGGGCCCTCTATGACAGCCTGCTCGGCGAGTCCCGCCGCCAGGCCGCCGGGCCGGGCAACAGCGAGCACCAGCAGCGCCTGGCGGCGGTCTTCGCCGACTTCCCGGACCGCGAGGAAGCGCTGCGCCGCCAGGGGCTGGCCTTCTTCGAGTACCGGCTCACCGAGGCCGGCCGCGCGGCCGGACGGGTCGAGGAGACCGACCTGGAGGCGCTGATCGGCAAGGGCCTGGTGCAAGCCCGGCCGCTCACCTACGAGGACTTCCTGCCGGTCAGCGCCGCGGGCATCTTCCAGTCGAACCTGGGCGGCGGCCAGAGCGCGGCCTATGCCGGCAACGCCAACCGCGAGGCCTTCGAGGCCGCCCTCGGCGTGCCGGTGACCGACGAGCTGGCCCTCTACGCCGAGCGCGAGCGGGCCTCCCGGGCGGCGGTGCTCGCGGCCCTGGCGGCCTGATCCCGTGCCGGAGCCCTGATCCCTCCAGCGGCTCGGTTATCATGGGGGCATCGCCCACGGACAGGGATGCCCCATGCCGCTGCTCGACAGCCTCTCGCCGCTTGCCGCCTCCCTCAACCTGCTGCTGATCCTGCTCTCGGTGTTGACCTCGGCCTTCACGGCGGCGGTGGGCGCCGGGGGTGGGGTCCTGATGATCATGGCCCTGGCCCAGGTGATGCCGGCGGTGGCGCTGATTCCGGTGCACGGCATGGTGCAGCTGGGCTCCAACGTCGGCCGCATGGCCATGACCTGGCGGCACGTCGACCGCGCCACCCTGCTGGCCTTCCTGCCCGGGGTGGCACTCGGTGCCCTGGCCGCCGCCTGGTTGCTGATCCGGCTGCCGGACGGGGTGCTGGAGCTGTGCATCGCCGCCTTCGTGCTCTTCACCTGCTGGGGACCGGGCCTTCCCAGGCGCGCCCTGGGCCGGGCCGGCACCCTGGTCGTCGGGGCGGTGACCACCCTGCTGTCGAGCCTGGTCGGGGCCAGCGGCCCGGTGGTGGCGGCCTTCATCAAGCAGAGCCAGCCCGGGCGGCTGGCCAAGGTGGCGACCTTCTCCGCCTGCATGATGGCCCAGCACCTGACCAAGGCCTTCGTGTTCGGCGTGGCGGGGTTCGTCTTCCAGGACTGGCTGGCGCTGATCCTGGCCATGGTCGGCGCCGGCTTCGTCGGCACCTGGCTGGGGCTGCGCCTGCTGCATCGCCTCTCCGAGCACCGCTTCGATCGCCTCTTCCGCGCCGCCCTGACGCTGTTGTCGCTGCGCCTGGCCTGGCTGGGCCTGCAGCGCCTGGGGCTGGGATGAGCCCGGCCCGCGCGCCCCTCGTTGACGCGGCCGGCGCACGGCGGACGAGTGGCCTTGCCGAGCTTGGGATATGCTGAGATGCATGACCGGCCCACACCGGCCCTCCCACAGGCTGCCATCGGGAACCCGCCATGCTGCGTCGAGCCCTCTCCCTGCAGACGCTGATCGCCCTGTCGATCGTCGGGCTGATGCTGATCATGGCGGGGGTGCTGCTGTGGCATGGAGCCCGGGGGGCCGATCGCGTGCTGGTCAGCGCCGTCCGCGACACCGGGTACCAGCTCGCCCTCACCACCGAGGAGCGCTCCCGGCGCCTGATCGACCCGGCGCGGGTGGTGGTGCGCCTGCTGGCCCGGGACGACCTCGCCTCCGACGAGCTGCTGGCCGATCGCCTGGAGGACCTGCCGCTGCTGGCCGGTGCCCTGGAGACCCATGAGGTGGCCAGCGCCGTCTTCATCGGCTATGCCAACGGCGACTTCCTGCTGCTGCGGCCGGTGGCCCGCGTGGCCGAGGACCGCCTGCCGCAGGTCGAGGGCATCGCCCGGGCCCACTACCTGGTGCAGGCGGTCTCCCGGGATCCGCGCGGCCATCGCTACGGCGAGTGGCGCCTCTACGACGAGGCCCTCGAGCTGCTGGGGCGGCAGGCCATGCCCGACTACGACTTCGACCCGCGCACCCGGCCCTGGTACCGGCAGGCCCAGTCCTCCGTCGACGAGCACCTCACCGCGCCCTATGTGTTCTCCACCACCCACGAGATCGGCGTGACCCTGTCCCGACGCAGTGCGGATGGCCGCGCCGTGGTGGGGCTGGATGCCTCGCTGGCGGACCTCGGCGCCGAGATCGCCTCGCTCAGGCTCACGCCGGGGACGCGGCTGGCCGTGGTCTCCCGGCGTGACCGGGTGCTGGCCCACCCCGAGGTGCAGCGCCTGCTCGTCGACACCCCCGCCGGCCCGCGACTGGCACAGCTGCGCGAGCTGGAGGACCCGGTCCTGTCCCGCCTGGATGCGCTCGGCCGGCAGGAGGAGGCGGTGCGCTTTCGCGTCGCGGGGGAGCCCTGGTTCGGCATGCGCCTGCCCTTCCAGGCCATGGGCGAGACCCAGGCCCACCTGCTGTTGGCGGTACCGGAACGCGAGATGCTGGCCGGGACGCGCCGCCTGCTCTGGCAGCGCTCCCTGGTGGCCGGTGGCCTGGTGCTCGCCCTGCTGCCGCTGGGGATCTGGGTCGGGCATCGTCTCGGCGAGCCGCTGTACTCCCTGGCCGAGCAGGTCCGGGCCCTGGCCGGCTTCGACTTCGCCGGCTACCGCGGCACCGTCTCGCCGGTGCGCGAGGTCCAGCAGCTGAGCCAGGCCCTGGAGGGCATGGCCGGCAGCATCGCGGACTTCCAGCGCATGACCCGCACGCTCAGCAGCGAGCCCCACCTGGAGACGATGCTCGCCGGCGTCCTCGATGACCTGCTGCGGATCACCGACAGTCGCCATGGCGCCATCTACCTGGTGGACGAGGCCGACGCGTCGCGCTTCGCCTGTGTGGCGGAGGCGGGCAGCGGAGACGAGGATGCCCGCCTGCCCGGGCACCTGGTGCTGCCGACTGTGACGGAGGAGGGCCTGGCGGCGCTGAGCGGCCGGCTCGAGAGCCGCGGCTATCTGGTTCAGCCGCTGTGCAACCGCAGCGGGCACCGCCTGGGGCTGCTGCTGCTGGCCCTGCGCGGGGAGCCCGATGCGGGCGACGATCTGCCCTGGCGGCGTTTCGTCGAGGAGATGTCCGGGGCCGCCGCCGTGGCCATCGATATGCGCCGCCTGCTGGAGGGCGAGAAGCGCCTGCTGGACGCCATCGTCGAGCTGATCGCCGCGGCGACCGATGCCAAGTCCCCCCATACCGGCGGCCACTGCTCGCGGGTACCGCAGCTCGCCGAGATGCTGCTGCAGGGCGCGGAGCGCGACCGTACCGGGCCCTTCGCCGCCGAGACGGTGGACGAGGAGCGGCGCACCGCCTTCCACCTGGCCGCCTGGCTCCACGACTGCGGCAAGCTGACCACGCCCGACGAGGTCATGGAGAAGGCGACCAAGCTGGAGACCCGCTACAACCGGATCCACGAGATCCGCACCCGCTTCGAGGTGCTGTGGCGGGACGCCGAGGTGGCCTATTGGCAGGGCCGCGCCGAGGGCGGCGAGGCGGGGGCCCTCGTCGAGGATCGGGACCGGCGCCAGGCCGAGCTCCAGGCGGCCTGGCGGCTGGTCGCCGGTGTCAACCAGGGCGGCGAGCGCCTCGACGAGGCCCGGGCCCGGCGGCTGGACGACATCGCCGAGTGGCGCTGGTGGCGGCATTTCGACGATCGGCTGGGAGTCTCGGAGGACGAGGCCAAGCGCCTGGCCCGGGAGCCCGAGGTCGCCCTGCCGGCGGCGGAGACGCTGCTGGCGGACCGGCCCCGGCACCTGATCGACTGGGCCGTCAAGCCGCCGCCGGTGGCCCCGGAGGACCCCGACAACCGCTGGGGCTTCGACATGCGCCCCCCGGAGGTGGCCGGCCACCAGGGCGAGCTCTACAACCTGCGGGTGGTGCGCGGCACCCTCAACGACGTGGAGCGCTTCCGCATCCAGGAGCATATCGTCCAGACCATCATCATGCTGGATTCGCTGCCCTGGCCCGCCCACCTGCGCCAGGTGCCGGCCATCGCCGGCAACCACCACGAGCGCATGGATGGCCAGGGCTATCCGCGCCGCCTGGTGCTGGCCGGGGCGAGCCTGGAGGAGCGCATCATGGCGGTGGCCGACGTCTTCGAGGCGCTGACCGCCGCCGACCGTCCCTACAAGCCCGGCATGACGCTGTCGCAGTCCCTGGCGATCCTGGCGGGCATGGTCCGGGATGGCCACCTGGATCCCGAGGTCTTCCAGCTGCTGCTCGACAGCGGGGTCTGGCGCGACTATGCGGCGTGCTTCCTGGCAGCCGAGCAGGTCGACCGCGTGAACATCGACGACCTCAAGGCCCAGGCGGGACTGGCGCGCCCGGTCTCATGAAGGAAAAAGGGGCGAAGCCGTGAATCGGGCAGGCAATTGGCGCCTTTCGCCCTGTACAGGCTGGCTGGGTGGGTCATAATGCACTCATGTAGCAAGCCAAACATCAGGGGAACGTCAATGGGGTCCACGAGCTTCCTGCGGTGGCGCCAGGCCGCCGTCGTCACGTTGCTGGCCGGCCTGCTGGTCGTGGCCGGCGCCGCCCAGGCGGGGAATCCGCGCTATGCCGGCATCGTCATCGATGCCGACACCCACGAGATCCTCTACGCCGAGAATGCCGATGCGCCTCGCTACCCGGCCTCGCTGACCAAGATGATGACCCTCTACCTGCTCTTCGAGGCCCTCGAGGGACGCAGCATGAGCCTCGATGACCGCCTGCCCGTATCGGCGGCGGCGGCGGCCATGCCGGCCACCAAGCTGTACCTCAAGCCCGGCGAGCGGATCCCGGTGGAGACGGCCATCGAGTCGCTGGTCGTAAAGTCGGCCAACGACGTGGCCGTGGTGGTCGCCGAGGCGCTGGGCGGCAGCGAGGCGCACTTCGCCCGGATGATGACCGACCGGGCCCGGGAGCTGGGCATGCACGACACCACCTTCCGCAACGCCTCCGGGCTGCCGGATGACCGCCAGATCACCACCGCCCGGGACATGGCCGTGCTGTCGCGGCGGCTGATGCTCGACTTCCCCCAGTACTATCCCTACTTCTCGCTGCAGCGCTTCACCTGGCGGGGCAAGACCTATCGTGGCCACAATCGCCTGCTCGCCAACTACCCCGGCACCGACGGCCTCAAGACCGGCTTCATCCGGGCCTCGGGCTTCAACGTGGCGACCTCGGCGGTGCGTGACGGGCGGCGCATGCTGTCGGTGGTGATGGGCGGCTTCACCGCCGCCTCCCGGGACGAGCACATGGCCGAACTGCTGGATCGCGGCTTCGTGCGGGCCTCCCTGGCCGATGGCCGCGGCTGGCTGGCCCGCACCCAGATCGCCGGCGGGCGCCTGATGCCCGGCGCCGCGGCGCCGACGCGCCCCGCGGGGCAGATGCTGGCGAGCCTCGATACCACCACCACCCCCGCGAGCCCGGTCAGGGCCCGGCCGGCACCTGCCGAGCCGGCGGAGGCCGCTACGGCCGGCACCCCGACGGCCGTCGCCCCCTCCATCGACGAGACCCTGGTGCCGGCCCGGCCCGTCATGGCCGAGCCTGTCGAGACGCCGCCGACGACGGCGGTCGGCAGCGTGGACTCGGCCCCGGTGACGTCTCCCGACGATCCCATCCGCCAGGTGCTCGCCGAGGGCGATGCGGCCAATGGCGGCTGGGGCGTGCAGATCGGTGCCTTCAGCGATGCCGACCACGCCCGGCGCCTGGCCGCCCGGGCGGCCGATCGCCTGGCCACCGAGCTGGCAGATGCCCGGGTCTCGGTGCCCCGTGTCGACGGCGCGGGCGTCTATCGCGCGCGCCTGGTGGACATGCAGGAGGGGCAGGCCCGCAGTGCCTGCCGGCGCCTGCAGGCTCAGGGCATGGAGTGCATGGTGGTCCAGGCCAGCCTCTGATCTCTCGATGGCTTGTCCATCCGGAGCCTTCTTAGGATGATCGCAGTTAGCCGTGTCGCTCGGGGCTGATCCGGCGACAGGTCTTCGAGGAGGCGCTGTAAACCCATCCCTGGGCGCTACCGACGCCATCCATGGCGTAGGACCTCCTCTCCGACCTGTCCCCGGCGCCCCTCGTCATACCCAAATGCCATAGCCTTGTGAACCTGCCCGGAAGACTTGCCGCCGTCCACGGCTCCCCTTAGGTTGGTAGGGAATCCTCGCCCCGCCGGTTTCGCCGGCGGGGTGGTTTTTTCTCCCTCCCCGGGTCCCGGGGGAGCCGACGCAAGGAGGCGGTTCGCATGTCATCGTCGCTGAAGGGCATCCTGTACATGTGTGGTGGGGTGCTGTGCCTGGCGTTGGGCGACGCCATCACCAAGTGGCTGGGCGAGACCCATTCGCCGCTGCAGATCATCTTCTTCCGCACCCTGGTCTCGTTGCCGCTGATTCTGCTGATCGCCCGGTTCAACGGCGGGCTGCGGACCCTGCGCACCCGGCGGCCGGGGGTGCACCTGCTGCGTGGCCTGATCTTCACCGGCACCATGATCTGCTTCATGTGGGGGCTGACCCTGCTGCCGCTGGCCGAGACCACCGCCATCGCCTTCGCCGCGCCGCTGTTCGTGACCCTGCTGTCGGTGCCGCTGCTCGGCGAGCGGGTCGACCGCTTCACGGTCCTGGCCACCCTGCTGGGCTTCGTCGGGGTGCTGGTGGTGGTCCGGCCGGGCGGCGACAGCTTCCAGCCCGGGGCCCTGGTGGTGGTGGCGGCGGCGGTGTTCTACGCCCTGACCATGATCACCGCGCGTCGCTACGGCGAGCGCGAGCACCTCTGGGCGATGGTCTTCTACACTACCCTGGTGCCGTTGCTGGTCTCGGCCACGACCCTGCCCTGGGTCTGGCAGACGCCTGCCGCCCTGCACTGGCCGGCCTTCCTCACGGCCGGTTGCCTCGGGGTGGGGGCCATGGCCGGACTGACCCTCGCCTTCCGCCATGCCCCGGCAGCGCTGGCCGCGCCCTTCGACTACACGGCCCTGCTGTGGGCGGTGCTGCTGGGCTGGGGAATCTGGGACGAGGTGCCGGACCTGTGGGTGTTACTGGGCGGCTCGCTGATCATCGTCAGCGGCCTGGCCATCGCCTATCACGAGCGACGCACCGCCCTGAACCGCCGCCCCAGCGCCTAGGCGCGCGGGCAGCCGGGCTCAGCGTCTCGGGAAGGCGCGGGCGGCGGCCTCGGGATCCGGGGTGCCGCAGATGGCGGAGATCACCGCCAGGCCGTCGGCCCCTGCCCGGTACACGTCCCGGGCGTGCTCGGCCTTGAGCCCGCCGATGGCCACCGTCGGCAGGGGGCTCGCCGCCACCAGCTCGGCCAGGCCCGCGAAGCCCAAGGGCTGGGCGTGGTCGTGCTTTGACGGGGTGGCGAAGACCGGCCCCAGGCCCAGGTAGTCGAGCCGCCCCGCGTCGATCCGGGCCAACTGCCCATGGGTCTGCACCGAGAGGCCGAGGATGGCCTCGGGGCCCAGGGCCGCGCGGGCATCGGCCACCTCGCCGTCGTCCTGGCCGATATGCAGGCCATCGGCACCGCTGGCCAGCGCCACCTCCAGGCGATCGTTGATGATCAAGGGCACGCCGCTGCCGGCCAGTGCCGTCTTGAGCCGGCGCGCCAGGGGCACGAACTCGGCGTCGCTGGCATGCTTGTCGCGCAGCTGCACGAGGGTCACCCCCCCGCGCACCGCGGCCATGACGGTCTCGACCAGCCCGCGGGCCTCGCACAGGCCCGGGTCGGTGACCAGGTAGAGGGACAGGTCAACTCGCATCGGTGATCTCCAGGCGCGTGCGCGCGGTGAGAGTGGGGCCGTCCAGGGCATGGAGGGCATCGAGGAAGGCCACGGCGAAGCTGCCCGGGCCGGCGGCGGACTCGCCGGCGGCGGCATAGCCGGCCAGGGCACTCGCCAGGGCGGCGAACTCGGTCACCTCCTCGCGGGCATGCGCCATGGCGGGCGAGGCCCCCAGGGCCAGCAGCACATTGGCCATGGTGTTCATCGCCACATGGTTGGTGATGTTGTGGACCAGCGGCGTGGACGCGCGCACCCGAGCCAGGTGCTCGGCGGGATCGATGGAATGCATAGGGCCTCCCGGGGGAGGGGAGGCGCGGGCCCGGAGGTGAGCCGGCACGACTCCCTCCGCCGGCATTATCCGGGTCAGGTGATGAGGGTGCCTCTCAGCCGGTGCGGCTTGCCGCGCCGGCGCCCCTGTCGTCAGTCGTCACTATCCCCGTTCGGCCGCAGGCTGTAAAGGCGCGGCGGTTCAGGCCGCCAGCTGCAGGGCCACCAGGGTCAGCAGGCTGGCCTGGCTGAGGTGCTGGAGACTCCGCGTGCGGCTGGCGGTCTCGGGCTCGCCGGGATCATCGCGCTCCGGGCGCAGCAGCGCGGTCGCCGCGGCGGCCAGGCCGATCAGGCCCAGCGGCAGGCCGACCTTGCCCCAGCAGGCGATCAGGCCGCCCGCGGCGAGCACCAGCACCCCGCCCATCACCAGCCAGCCGGCTCGCTGCCGGGCGGCGGTCGACGCCATCGGCATCGCCTGTGTCATCGGCATGCTCCTCCCGTGTCGTTGTTGTCGTCATCAAGGCTCACGATGTAACCACGTTAGGGGCGTCAGCTTAAGGGGCGCTTAAACAACGATGACATTTCGATAACAACGGTGACGCGAGGCGGTCAGCGCCGGGGCAGTCGGGCGACGACGCGCAGCCCGCCGCCGGGCGCCGCGTCCAGCTCCAGGTGGCCGCCATGGCGCTGCACGAGGCGGTCGACGATGGACAGGCCGAGGCCGGCCCCGGCTCCGGGCCCGGCGCGGTGGAAGCGCTCGAGGGCCTGGGCACGCCGGGCCGGGGGAATGCCGCTGCCCTGGTCATCGACGCTCAGGCCGAGATGGTGCGCCCTGGCCGTCAGCGAGACTCGCACTCGGGCGCCCTGCGGCGAGTGCTGCAGGGCGTTGCCGACCAGGTTCTGTACCAGGGTGCCGATGGCGCCGGGCTCGGCGATCAGCCCCCAGTCGGCGCCCTCGTCGGCGTCGAGCCGGATGTCCTGGCCGCGATCGGCGGCCAGGGGCATCAGTTCGGCCAGGGCCTCGCGGGTCTCGTGGAGCAGGTCGACCGGCTGGCCCGTGGCATCGGCCTCCTGTTCGGGGTCCAGGCGGGCCAGGGTCAGCAGCTGGGTGACCAGGCGGGTGGCCCGGGCGACCCCGTCGCGCAACTGGGTGAGCGCCTCGCGGCGGTCGTCCGGGTCCTGGGTGGCCAGGGCGTTCTGGGCGTGCAGGTCCAGCACCGCCAGCGGGGTGCGCAGCTCGTGGGCGGCATCGGCGATGAAGCGCTTCTCCCGGGTGCGCATGTCACGGATCCGCTCGAGCAGCCGATTCAGGGCGCCGGCGATGGTGGCGAGCTCCCGGGGCAGCGGCGAGGTGGGCAGGGGGGGCAGGTGCTGGGGATCGCGGCTCCGGATCTGGTCGGCCATGCGGGACAGCGGGCGGAGCCCCCAGCCGATGGCCCACCACAGCAGCAGCGCCAGCACCGGGAGCCCGACGAGGTCCGACATCAGGGTGCGCAGCGCGATGAGCCGCACCAGCTCGCCCCGCACGTCCTCCCGCTCGCCGACCAGCACCCGCAGGCCGTCATCGGGCCCGCTCAGGGCGTAGACCCGCCAGTCATTGTCGTCCAGCTGCACGTCCTCGTAGCCGTCACGCAGCGGGGTGAAGGGCCTCGGCGGCGCGCTGGCCGAGCGCAGCAGCAGGGTGTCCCCTCGCCAGACCTGGAAGGTCAGCTTGCTCTCGTAGCGATGGCCGGCGATGCGCTGGTCGGCCTGGTCGGCCCGTTGCAGGGCGCTCTCGAGGCTGGCCAGCAGGGCGTCGCGGCGCTCCTCGGGCAGCGGGGCGCGCATCAGGCCCTCGAGGAGTCGGGCGTTCTGGGTCAGGCGGGCGTCGAACAGCTCCTCGACCTCGTGGGCGGCATCCCGGTAGCTGGTGACGCCGATCACCAGCATGCTGAGCCCGAACACCAGCAGCACGATCCCCAGGGTACGGCGGCGGATCGAGCTCATTCGCCGCCGTCCCGGGGCGGCTTGTCCATCACGTAGCCGATGCCGCGCAGGGTGCGGATCAGCTCGGGGGCGAGCTTGCGGCGCAGGTGGTGCACGTGGACCTCGATGGCGTTGCTCTCGACGTCCTCGTCCCAGCCATAGACCAGCCGGGTCAGAGTATCCCGCGTGAAGACCCGTCCCGGGTGGCTGAGGAACTCCTGCAGCAGGGTGAACTCGCGTCGCGAGAGCTGCACCGGCTCGCCCCGGAAGCTGACCCGGCGGGTCCCGGGGTCGAGCTCGATGCCCCGGAAGTGGATCACGCTGCTGGCGTGCCCCTGGCTGCGGCGGAGCAGGGCACGCAGCCGCGCCTTGAGCTCGGCGACTTCGAAGGGCTTGGTCAGGTAGTCGTCGGCGCCGGAGTCCAGCCCCTGGATGCGGTCGTCGATGCCGTCCCGGGCGGTCAACACCAGCACCGGGACCCGGTTGCCGGCCCGCCGCAGGTGCTCGAGCACCGCGATGCCGTCCAGCCGGGGCAGGCCCAGGTCGAGGATGACGGCATCGAAGGGCTCGTCGCCCCGCAGGGTGACCAGGGCCGCCTGGCCGTCGTCGAGGATGTCGACGGTGTAGTGCTCCGGTTTCAGCGCCAGGCGAATGCCCGACGCCAGGCTGGGGTCGTCCTCCACCAGCAATATGCGCATGAGCGGTCCTTGTCAGTCATCGAGCTCGGCGAGCCGGCGGCGGATCGCCTCTCGGCGGCCGGCATCGGCCCGCTCGCGCCCGGGCGAGGCGGCGCGTCCAGGGCTCGCCGCGCCTGTCCCGGCTCGTGCAGATAGTCGCCCCAGAAGAACAGGCTGTCGAGTCCCGCGTTGGTCACGGCCGGCACGCTCATGCAGTCGTCGCCCGGTCGCCCGTTCACCGGGGTGGCCCGCTTGTGAGAGTCGGTGAGCTGCTGGCTGTCGAGCACCCGCAGGATCTCGTCGAAGTGACGTCCGGTGCTGGCCGGATAGGTCAGCGTCAGGCGGCGCGGTCAGGGGGCCGGGGCGGCGGCCCCCAGGAAGCGCTCCTGCCAGTAGTCCTGTGACAGCGAGGTGATGCTGACCCGCCGGCCGCGTCCGGGGGCATGGATCATCTCCCCGTCGCCCAGATAGATGCCCACATGGCTGGCCTGGCCCCGCCCGGCGGTGGCGAAGAACAGCAGGTCGCCGGGTCTCGCCCGCTCGATCCGCGGCAGGCGCTCGTACTGGCGACGGGAGGTGCGCGGCACCCGGATGCCGGCCCGGGCATAGACCCGCTGGACCAGCCCCGAGCAGTCCAGGCCGCGAGACGAGGTGCCGCCGTAGCGGTAGGGGGTCCCCAGGGTCTGGCGGGCCTCGGCCAGGATCAGGGCGCGGTCCACGCTCAGCTGCGCCGCGTCGCGGGTCGCCAGGTCGCGGCCCGCGCAGCCGACCAGGGCCAGCAGCATCAGCAGCCAGCCGGCATGGCGGCCGAGGCGGGGCAAGCGGGCGTTGGTCGCCATGCGCTGTCTCCCGTGCACCCTGCCCCGGCTCTAGTCCGCCAGGGCCGGGCTCGTGAACATCAGCGGAAGGAGATGCGGGTCCCGTGGGCGAGCATCTCGTCCGGGGTCATGGCATGGCCCGGCACGCCGATCATCTCGTCCCCGCACTGGTCGGACCAGGTGAGCACGCCATGGGTCAGGCCCAGGTCGCCCAGCAGGTCGCGGATCTCGCCGGTGCCGAGGAAGGTGCAGGTGCGCCCCTCCTTGTCGGACAGCGTGGAGATGCCATTGGCATGGTGGAAACGCACGGTATAGATGCCGTCCATGGACTCCACTTCGACGATCGGCGACAGGCCATGGGACAGGGCATGGGACAACTGCTTGAGGGTGATGTGATCGCCCAGGGACATGTCGATGGCGGTCATGGAGAGCTCCTGGAAACGCGTGGCGTGTATAGCCAATGTAGAATCCTCCGCGGCGGCCTGCCAATCCTTCGTGAGCTCGGGGCGACCACGCCAGGCGCCGCGCGCGACAGGGTCGCGCCCGCTGGCAGGGTCTGTCGTTATTGTATAGGAATTGTATAGGCCTGGGCGGCGCCATGGTCGACCGGGGTGGAAAAGTCCTGCGGTTGCCACCATACCTGTAGAATGTCTCACGACCCCCGACAAGGAGATCCCATGAGTTTCAAGGGCGAGCAGCATCCCGGCGTGAAGACGCCGACCGGTGATACCGACGGCTTCCGCCTCAATCACACCATGCTGCGGGTGAAGGACCCCCAGGCGGCACTGGCCTTCTACTCGCGGGTCTTCGGCATGCGCGTGCTGCGCCGCCTCGACTTCGAGGAGATGCAGTTCTCGCTGTACTTCCTGGCCCGGCTCGACGACGAGGACCGGGTGCCGGAGGATACCGACGAGCGCACCGTCTGGACCTTCAGCCAGCGGGGCCTGCTGGAGCTGACCCACAACTGGGGCACCGAGGACCAGGCCGACTTCGCCTATCATGACGGCAACGCCGAGCCCCAGGGCTTCGGCCATATCTGCTTCTCGGTGCCGAACCTGGAGGCCGCCGTGGCCTGGTTCGATGCCAACAGAGTCGAGTTCATCAAGCGTCCCGACCAGGGCAAGATGAAGGACGTGGTCTTCGTCAAGGACGTCGACGGCTACTGGATCGAGGTGATCGAGGCCGCCCGCATGGTGGGCAAGGGGGACTAAGGCCCTCGGCGCTGGCGATCCGCGATGCGACGAGGCCGCCCTTGGGGCGGCCTCGTTCGTCGTGGTGTCCTCCATGCCGCGGTTCAGGAGAAGGCATAGGTGTCCATGGCCAGCACGCCGTGCTCCACGCTGCGATGCAGCCGCTCGGCCCGCCCGCCGGCGCCCATCGCCACCAGCAGGGGCTGGAAGTGCTCGGGGGTGGGGTGGTTGGCGAGGGCACCGGGGGCGTGCTGCCAGTCGAGCAGGGCGTCGCGGTCGCCTTCGGTCAGGCGCGCATGGACCCAATCGGCGAACTCGCTGACCCAGTCGGGCACCGGCGCCTCGAGGGCGTTCAGCGAGCGCAGGTCGTGGGTCAGGCTGCCGGAGCCGATCACCAGCACGTCCTCCTCGCGCAGCGCGGCGAGCCGCTCGCCGAGCGCCGCCAGTTCGGCATTGGACCAGTCCGTGGGCAGCGAGAGCGACACCACCGGCACCTCGGCCTGCGGGTACATCAGCGACAACGGTACCCAGGCACCATGGTCCAGGCCGCGCTCCACCGGCACGGCATTGAGTTCGCGGGCCAGGCGCTTGGCCAGCTCGGGCTCGCCCGGCGCCGGGTACTGGCACGCGAAGAGCGCCTGGGGAAAGCCGCCGAAGTCGTGGAGGGTCTCCGGATGCTCGCTGGTGCTGACCATCAGGCGCCGGCTGGCCCAGTGGGCCGAGACGACCAGGATCGCGCGCGGGCGCAGGGTCTCGCCCAGCTCGCGGAGGAAGGCATGGGCCGGGGTGCGGGTCAGCGCCAGCATCGGCGAGCCGTGGGAGATGAACAGGCTGGGTAACATGGTCGCGGTCTCCTGGTCAGGGGGAACGCCGCCCGGGCGGGCGGCGTCGCGGCTTGTCGACTCGGTCTAACGGGGGCTCAGGCGAAGCGGGGATGCAGGATCAGGCGACCGCCGCCCAGGCCGGCCTGCACGAGCAGGGCGATGGCCCAGAACACCGGGAATTCCCAGCCGCCGCCCTCGTTGGAGAACACCCAGCCGTTGCCGGCATGTACCCAGGCGGCGCCGAGCAGCGTCGGGATCAGGGCCAGGCTGATCCAGCGGGTGTAGACGCCGAGCAGCAGGGCCAGGCCGCCGCCCACTTCCGCCAGGATGGTCAGGTAGGCGAAGACGCCGGGCAGTCCCAGGGACTCGAAGTAGCCGACGGTGCCGGGCACCGTGAAGACGAACAGCTTGAGCAGGCCATGGGCCAGGGTCATGCCCCCCAGCGAGAGGCGCAGCAGGGTGATGGCCTGGGGCTGGAGGCGGTCGAGCGAGGTCGGCTGGATGGCTTGGGTGGTCATGGTCGTGATCTCCGTCGGGGATGTCTTGCGTTGTGATGGTGTCACTCTAGCCGAGACGAAAACGGAGATAATCGGCGACTTTCGCAAATGACTGTTGCGGTTTTAGCCACAAAGTGCGTCCGTCACAGCCCCAGTTCACGCTCCCAGCAGGGCGGGTCGCCCCAGGCCTCCGACAGTCGCGCCAGGAAGCGCTCGACCTTGGCCGGCAGGTGGCGGCGTGCGGGATAGAGGCCGTGGATGTCCAGGGTGACCGGGGCCTCCTCGATGAGGACGGGCACCAGTCGACCGCTCTGGATGCTCTCGGTGACCAGGAAGCTGGGCTGCTGGGCGATGCCGAGCCCGGCCTCGGCGGCGTGGGTCAGCACGTCGCCGTTGTTGCTCTCAAGCGGGCCGCGCACGGCGTGGCCGCGCCCGCCGAACTGCCAGTCTCCGCCGCTGCCGCCGGTGCGGTAGCGCAGGCACTGGTGGCGCTCCAGGTCCGCCAGGCGGCGTGGCGTGCCGTGCTCGGCCAGGTACCCCGGGGAGGCGCACAGCAGCAGCCGGCAGCGGGTCAGGCGGCGGGCCACCAGGCTGGAGTCGGGCAGGCTGCCGATGCGGATCGCCAGATCGTAGCCTTCCTCCAGCAGGTCCACCCGGCGGTCGTTGAGGTCGAGGCGCACCTCCAGGGCGGGGTGTTCGACCATGAAGCGGGCCACCAGCGGGGCGAGGTAGCGGGTGCCGAAGCTCATCGGGCCATTGAGGCGCAGCCGGCCGCGCATCTCGGTGGCGCCGCTGCCGACCTCCGCCTCGGCCTCCTCCAGGCTCTGCAGGATGCCCTGGGCACGAGCCAGGTAGCCTTCCCCGGCCTCGGTGAGGTGAAGTCGGCGGGTGGTGCGCTGCAGCAGGCGCACCCCCAGGTGCTCCTCGAGCTCCATCACCTGCCGCGAGATCCGCGTCCGCGACAGGTCCAGCGCCTCGGCGGCCCGGGTATAGCTGCCGAGCTCGGCGACCCGCACGAAGGCGGTCATGGCGTCCAGCAGGTTCATGATGGCGCTCCTTGTGTTCAGTAGCCGGTCATCTCGAGATAGCCCTCGCCCCGCGCCGCCCCGCCGTCGCGGTCGCGCACCGTCACCGCGCCCTCCCAGTAGGGCACCGAGGTGGCCATCCAGCGGTTGGGGTGCCGCGCGCTGACCTCCAGGTCGAGTCCCTGCGCCGGCAGGGTCAGCCGCCAGCGGAGGGGCAGCTCGCGGCCGGCGACGCTCCGGGTGGCCAGCGGCACCAGCGTCAGGGCCTCGCCGTCCAGCGCCCGGGTCTCGCCGTCCGCGGCGATCCAGGTGCCGAAGAGGGTCGTGTCCGAGGCCGCCTCGCCGCGCAGCTGGTAGACCATCAGCTTGTGGCCGCTCGCCAGGTGCAGCGAGAACCAGTCCCAGCCGCGGTGCCAGGGGGCCATCAGCCGGTTGCCCCACTCCCGGTCGAGCCAGGCGCGGCCGCTGACCGTCAGCCGCTCGTCCCCCAGGGTGACCGTACCCGTCACCCGGTAGAAGGGCTGGCTCAAGTAGATCGGTCCCGTGGCCTCGGCGCTCCCCTCGCCGAACGCCGGCTTGCCATGGCGTACCAGGGGGCCCTCGGCGTCGAGGGACAGCCGGTAGCCGAAGGCGGCCTCCCCCTGGCCGGCCTCGGCGCTCACCACGAGGCGGTCCAGGGCATCGCCCGCTCCCGCCGCGACCCGGCTCTCCAGGCGCCAGTCGTCGAGCCAGGCGCGGAAGGGGGCGGCGGTGACCCCGGCCTGGCGCGCCTCGGCGTCGCCCCCCTGGCCGGCGCCCCGGGCGAAGCGCTCGGCGACCCGGTGGTCGGCGCCGCGGGAGACCGCCACATGGGCCATCCACAGCTGGTCGGCGGCCCAGGCCCCGGCGGCGGGCGCGCTCGGCGGGCGCAGGGCCCGGCGGAACAGGGTCCACTGGATGCCGAGGGGCGTCCCCTCGGCATCCCGCAGGTTGGCGGTGAGGTACCACCACTCGAGACGGGTGCCGGGGTGGGGGCCGTGATCCTCGGGGAAGCGCAGGCTCGCCTCGGGGGCGACCGGGGTGAAGCCGCCGGCGTCGGCGCCCAGCCCGGCGAAGCCGGCGCGGGGCTCCCCGGCGGAGTCCCGCTCGCAGCCGATCAGCAGCCCTGTCACCACCAGCCCTATCGCCAGCAGCCCCGTCACCAGTCGCCTCCGCCCCCTCATGGTGCCTCCTCGGCGAGCAGCGCCCGGGGCGACGTGCGCCACAGCGCCAGCGACGGCAGGGCCGCCGCCAGCAGGGCGGCCCCCAGGGCGGTCGCCAGGGTCAGCAGCATCTCGCCGGGGAAGACGTGCAGCGGGAGTCGCCAGCCGAAGGCGGCCACGTTGATGGTGTCGACCAGGCAGGCACTGACGGCCAGGCCCAGCGGCAGGGCGAGCAGCCCCGTGGCCAGGGCCGCCGCCCCCAGCTGGGCGAGCTGCACCCGCACCAGCCGGCCGCGGGGCACGCCCAGCGCCCACAGCGGGGCCAGCCGCATGCGCCGCTCCCGGGCCTGGGCCAGCAGGGTCGCCAGCAGCGCCAGGGCCGCCACGGCCAGGGTCAGGGCGTTCAGGGCCCGGGTGATGGCGAAGGTGCGCTCGAAGATGCCGGTGGCGAGCCGCTTGACCTGGCGCTGGTCGCGCAGCGCCGTCGCGTCGAGAGCGAAGCGGCTGCGCAGGGCGGCGGCCAGGGGCGTGGCCGCCTCGCCGTCGGCCAGCACGATGCCCAGGGCCCCCGCCGGGGCCTGGAAGCGGCGTCGCAGCTGGGGCGTGGCGAGCAGCACCTCGCCCCGGGGGTTGCCGTAGTCCGGATAGACGGCGACCACGCGGAGCCGCTCGACCCCGCCCGGTGCGGCCAGGGTGAGGCGATCCCCGGGGGCGATGCCCCGGGCGATGGCCAGCTGCTCGTTGACGAAGGCCGCGCCCCCGGCCAGCGCCCGCCAGGCCGCCTCCCGCCCGGCCAGGGTGGCCTTGAGGGGCCAGCCGGGCCGCACGGCGTCGCCGGGGGTGATGCCGAACAGCGCGACCGGCTGGCGGGGCGTCTCGGCGTCGCCGATCGTCAGCAGGGTCGTCTCGCCGCCGGCGGTGGCCAGGCGTTCGGCCACCTCGGGGCGTGCGGCCAGCCAGGCATCGATCTCGTCGAAGCGTGCCGGCGGGGGGCGCAGGTAGAGGTCGGCGACCAGGCGCTGGTCGAGCCAGTCGAGGAAGGTCAGGCGAAAGCCGCCGACCATGCTGCCGACCCCCAGGTTGGCGGACAGCGCGATCAACAGGGCCATCATGGCCAGGGCCAGGCGTGGCAGCTGCAGCTGCAGGTCGGCCAGCGCCCACTGGACCAGCGGCCGGCGATGCATCCGCCGGCCCAGCCCGGCGAGACCGGCGGCCAGCAGCGGCGGCAGCCAGAGGGCGCCGGCCAGCAGCAGCGCCGCCACCAGGCCGAAGGCGGCGAGCAGCCCCTCGCCGGGCGGCCGCGCGGCCAGCCAGGCCCACAGGCCCAGGGCGGCCAGGGCGCTGGCGGCCCCGGCCAGCGCCTGCCGCCGCAGCTGGCGCTGGAAGCCCGCCCGCCAGGCCTGGGCCTGGCCGAGCCCCAGCACCGGCAGGCGGGCGGCGCGCCACAGCACGCCGCTGCCGGCGAGCAGGAGCCCGCCCAGGACGACGCCGAGCCCGCCCAGCCAGTAGTGCCAGGGCAAGCGCAGGGTGCGGCCGACCTCGGCGCCATACAGGCTCGACAGGGTGGCGGCCACGTCGGGCAGCAGGGCACTGGCCAGGCCGACCCCGCTGGCGATGCCGGCCAGCGCCCCGGCGAGGCCCAGCAGCACGAGTTCCACGGCCAGCAGGCCGACCAGGGTGCGGCCCGGTACGCCCAGCGCCCGCAGGGTGCGCAGCAGGCCCAGGCGCTGCTCGAGGGCCAGGCCCAGGGCGGCCTGGACGATGAACAGCCCGACGATCAGCGCCAGCAGGGCCATGGCGGTGAGGCTGAGGTGGAAGCTCGCCGTCAGCTCGCCCGGGGCCAGCCGCTGCTCGGCCCGAACCAGGCGATAGCCCGGCGGGGCCGCGGCCAGGGCGCCGGCGGGGACGACCAGGCGCGACAGGCCATCGTCGCTCGCCAGCAGGCGGGCCGCGGCGGCGATGTCCATCACCAGGGTATTCGGCGGCAGCGCCGGGGTCGGCGCCAGCGGCGGCAGGCGCTGCCCCCCGGCCAGGGCGGGGGTGGCCCCGGGGGCCGCCCGGCGGGCCAGGCCCAGGGCGGCGAGGGTCTCCGGGGCCAGGCGTGTTCGCCAGGGCGGGGCGAGGAAGGCCTCGAGCCCGCCGCCGGCACCCGGCGAGGCGAGGGCGTTGTCGCCGGGGAGGGTGAGCGGGTCGATGCCGATCAGCGTCAGGCGCTCCCCGCTCGTCGTCGTCACCTCGCCCTCCAGGATCGGCGAGACGGGCAGGCCGGCGCGGCGCAGGGTCACGAAGTCCCACCGCTCGAGCGGCCGGCCGTCGCCCGGGGTCAGGCGGTCGAGGTCGGCATCGAACAGCGCCTCGGCGCGGGCATAGCTGTCCCGGGCCGAGGCGTTGATAGCCTGCACGCCGCTCCACAGGGCGCCGGCCACCCACAGGCCGAGCAGCAGCATGGCCAGCTGGCCGGGGTGGCGCCGGTAGTGGGAGAGCAGGGTCGCCAGGGCCACACCGAGCGGGCTCATGGCGGCGCTTCCCCGAGGCGACCGTGGGAGAGCCGCAGGCGGCGATTCAGGGGGGCGGCGACCCGGGGGCTGTGGGTCACCATCAGCAGGGCGCTGCCGGCCTCGCGCACCAGTTCCAGTAGCAGCGCCAGCACCTCGCCGGCGGTGGTCTCGTCCAGGTTGCCGGTGGGCTCGTCGGCGAGCAGCAGGGCGGGGCGCGGCGCCAGGGCGCGGCCGATGGCCAGGCGCTGCTGCTGGCCGCCGGAGAGCTGTTCGGGATAGTGGCGCTCGCGGCCGGCGAGGCCCAGCCGCGCGACCAGCCGCGCGGTCCAGTCGGGCGACTCCCGGCCGGCCAGGCGCGCCTGGAGGCGCAGGTTGTCGAGCACGTTCAGGCTCGGCACCAGATGATACTGCTGGAACACCAGGCCCAGGCGCTCCCGGCGCAGCCGCGCCCGATGCGGCTCGGCCAGCGACGAGATCGCCCGGCCGTCGAGGCGCACCTCGCCGCGATCGGGCAGGTCGAGGCCCGCGGCCAGGTGCAGCAGGGTCGACTTGCCGCTGCCCGACTCGCCCATCAGTGCCAGGCTCTCGCCCGCTGCCAGGGCCAGGTCGACGCCCGCCAGCACCCGCAGCGGGCCCTGGGGCGTGGCGTAGGCCTTGTGCACCTGGCGGATGTCGAGCATGACGAGCCTCCCCGGGACGGTGGCCTTGATCCTCCCACAAAAACGGCGCCACCCGAAGGTGGCGCCGTTGTCACGCTGTCACGATGCCGTCAGTGGTCGTGGTCATGCGCCTCGTCGTGGGAGGCCGGCTCGTGGGCGGCCTCGTCCTCATGACCGTGCGCGACCCTGCCGTCGTCCGCATCGGCCAGGGCGTCGTGGAGCAGCCGGGCGTTGTGGCGCATCATGCCCAGCCAGGTGCTGGCCTCGCCCTCGGCGGCCAGGGCATCGGCATAGAGGGTGCCGGCGACCGGCAGGCCGGTCTCCTCGGCGAGCTGGTCGATCATCGCCGGGCTGGTCATGTTCTCGTGGAACAGCGCCTGGACGTTGCGCTCGCGGATCACGTCGATCAGCCGGGCCATGTTGGCGGCGCTGGGCTCGGCCTCGCTGGACAGGCCCACCGGCGACAGGAAGCTCACCCCGTAGGCCCGGGCGAAGTGGCCGAAGGAGTCGTGGCCGGTGATCACGCTGGTGGCCTCGGGCAGGGCGTCGACCAGCGCATGGATCTCGGCGTCCAGGGCGGCGATCTCCTCCAGGTAGCGTGCGGCACGCTCCCGGTAGGCCTCCGCGTGGTCCGGGTCGGCACTGATCAGCCCGTCGCGGATGTTGGTGACGTAGAGCGGGCCGAGGCCCAGGTCCTGCCAGGCATGGGGGTCCAGGCCGCCGTGGGCGTGCGCGTCGTGGCCGTGTTCATCTTCATGGGCCTCGTCGCCATGGGCGCCGTGATCCTGGCCATGGCCGTGAGCGTCATCGTCGTCCGCCAGGGCGGCCTCGATGCCGTCGGTGGCCACTACCGTCGGCCCCGCGTAGTCGCTGGCGCCGGCCAGCCGTTCCATCCAGCCCTCGAACTGCAGCCCGTTGAACACCACCAGGTCGGCCTCGGCCAGGGCCCGGGCATCGGTGGGGCGCGGCGTGAAGACGTGGGCGTCGCTGTCCGGGCCCACCAGGGCGGTGACCTCGACATGCTCGCCGCCCACCCGCTCGACCATGTCGGCGAGGATGCTGAAGCTGGCGAGGACCTGGACCCGCTCCGCGGCGGGGGCGTTGGCGGACAGGGCGAGCAGCGCCGAGGCGCCGGCGAACAGGGCGGCTGCCCTGGGCAGGGGGCGGGTCGATGACATCGTGGGGGCTCCGGTAGTGTCAGGGGGAAGAGGCGGCGTCCAGGGGGCGGGCGGTGCGCCGCCAGCGGGCGGCCAGGCTGTGCTGGCGGCCGAACAGCGCGGAGAGCACGTAGGCCACGCCGGCCAGCAGGATGATCGCCGGCCCCGAGGGCAGGCTGAGGTGATACGACAGCAGCAGGCCGCCGGTGCTGGCCACCAGGGCGATGCCGATGGCGATGGCGATCAGGCCCTCGAGGCGCTGGCTCCAGAAGCGCGCGGTGGTGGCCGGCAGCATCATCAGGCCCACCGCCATCAGGGTGCCGAGCGTCTGGAAGCCGGCGGTGAGGTTGAGCACCACCAGGCCGAGGAAGACGCCGTGCACCACGCCGCCGCGCACGCCCTGGCCGCGCAGGAACAGCGGGTCCAGGCACTCCACCACCAGGGCGCGGAAGATCCCCGCCAGGACGATGACGATCAGGCTGGCGATGCCGGCGATCAGTACCAGGGCGGTGGTGTCCACGGCGAGGATCGAGCCGAACAGCACATGGGTGAGGTCCACGCTGCTGCCGCCCAGCGACACTAGCATCACCCCGGCGGCCAGCGAGATCAGGAAGAAGCTGGCCATGGCCGAGTCCTCCCGGTGGCCGGTCATCTGCGAGACGCTGCCGGCCAGCACCGCCACCAGCAGCCCCGAGAGGATGCCGCCCAGGCTCATGATCGGCAGCGAGAAGCCGGCGAACAGGAAGCCCAGGGCCACCCCGGGGAGGATGGCGTGGGCCATGGCGTCGCCGATCAGGCTCATGCCGCGCAGCATCAGGAACACGCCCAGCGGCGGGGCGGCCAGCGACAGCGCCAGGCCGGCGACCACGGCGCGGCGCATGAAGCCGTACTCGAAGGGGGCGAACAGCCAGGCGTCAAGCAGTGCCAGCATGGGAGGCCTCGGAAAAGTCGAAGGGCAGGCGCGGGGCGCGGGGCAGCTGGCCGGCGTGGTGGTCGAGCAGCGCCTCGGGGCTGACCCAGCGGCCGTGGCCGCCGGCCAGCAGCAGGACGTCGTCGGCCAGGCGCGAGAGCTGCTCCATGTCGTGGAGCACCACCAGGATGGTGGCGCCGGCGCGGGCCATGTCGCGCAGCACGTCCATCAGCACCTCGACGGTCTCGCCGTCGACGTTGGCGAAGGGCTCGTCGAGCAGCAGCAGCTCGGCCTCCTGCATCAGGGTGCGGCCGAGCAGGGCGCGCTGGCGCTGGCCGCCGGAGAGCTCGCCGAGCTGGCGGTGGGCCAGGTGCGAGATGCCGAGCCGCGCCATGATGTCCCGCCCCTTGCGATAGTGGGGGCCGCAGTAGCCCCTGAGGGCGCCATGGCTCGGCCAGGTGCCGGTCATGATCAGCTCTTCCACGCTCATCGGGAAGGTCAGGTCGAGGGCCAGCTGCTGGGGCAGCCAGGCGCAGCGCTCGCGGGGCACGCGGCATTCGACGCGGCCGGCCACCGGGGCCAGCATGCCCATGATCGCCGCGATCAGGGTGCTCTTGCCGGCGCCGTTGGCGCCGATCAGGGCGGTGACCGCGCCGTCCTGGAAGCGGCCGTCGAGGTGCTCGAGGACCGTCTGGCCGCCCCGGGCCAGTTGCAGGTCGTGGAGCTGCAGCCGTGCCATCAGCCCGCCCATCCCGCGGCCCACAGGACCGCCATCCAGAGGACGACCAGCGGGGCCAGCGCGAGCAGCAGCCGGCGGGTCGCCGACAGCGACATCAACGAGAAGTGGCAGGGCCCCTCGGGGCGGTGCCGGTGAGTGCGGTGCGCCATGGTGAAAGGTCTCCGAAAATGCGGAGAAGGTTATAACATAACAATATCGGCGCTGACCACTGTTCCGAGCCGCGGGTCAGTAGCGCAGCACGACGCCCAGGCGCTGGGGAGCGACCAGCCAGGCATATTCGCCCTCCAGTCGGAGCTCGCCGAGCGTCAGCCGCGTGGGCTGGAAGCGGTTCACCGCCGCCATGGCCTGCCCCGGCTGGGTGCGCAGCTGCAGCTCGCCGACCAGCATGCCGGTGGCGAAGTTGATCGCGCCATCCTCGGGGCGGTCGTCGCCGACGCCGATCGCCAGCCCGGCGACGCCGTTCACCGCCAGCGAGGACAGCCGTGCCTGCCAGCTGCGCCGCCGGCGCTCCTCCTCGGCCACCTCCCGCAGCAGGCGGCGGGCGCCCTCGAGGTCGTCGCCGCTCTGCTGCAGGCGTCGATGGGCCGCGGGGTGCGGCTGGCGGTCGAGGAACAGGCCGCCCAGGGCGAGCGTCGACTTCACCACCCCCACCCGGGCATCGAAGCGGTCCGCGTCGTCGCTCGCCTCGCTGGCCTGCCAGGCGTTCCACGCCAGGCTGCCGGCATAGATGCCGGTCCAGCCGAGCTGCCACAGCTCGGCCTGGCGGGCGCCGCGGGACAGGGCATCCTCGTAGGCCTGCCATTCGGTCGACGGCGACTGGGCGAGGGCCGGCAGGGGCAGGCAGAGCAGCAGGGCGAGGCAGGGCAGCAGGCGGCGAGGCATCGGGCGTCTCCATGGTCGTCGGGCCTATGCATCCTAGCATCGTGGCGACCGGAGTCGATCGTGCCGCAAGCGACCTGACCCGCCATCCGTCGCCGCGCTACACTGCCGGCCTTCACCCCAAGCGTTCGGAAGGAATCGACATGTCCCGCAAGACACCCCTGCGCTCCCTGCTCGCCGTCTCGCTGGCCGGTGGCCTGGTCCTGGCGGCCGGCACCGCCCAGGCGACCGGCAACACCGGGCCTTACCTGGGCGGCGGCATCGGCCAGATGCACGGCGACGGCGCCTTCGACGACGAGGCGGACCTGTGGAAGCTGACCGCCGGCTACAATGTCGGCTGGCTGCCCTTCCTCGACCTCGGCGCGGAGCTGGCCTACGTGAACGGCGACAGCCTGGACGGCGAGGTCGACGGCCGCTCGGCGACCCGCGAGGTGGCGAGCGTCCAGGCCATGGGCGTGGCCGGGCTCAGCTTCGGCCCGCTGGGCGTCTACGCCAAGGCCGGCATGGCCGACTGGGACGCCGAGCAGCGCGGCCGCGGAGTGAGTCGCGACCACTCCGGCACCGACCCGGTCTACGGCCTGGGGGCCCGTTTCGGGCTGCTGGGGCTGACCGGCCGGCTTGAATACGAGCGCCTCGACACCGACGAGATCGGCAACCTCGACATGGTCACCGCCGGGGCGGTGTATACCTTCTGAGGCGAGGCCAGCCCGGCCAGGCAGGCCCCGCTGTGGCTCTCGGCGCCGGCCACATCGGCAAGGTCCTGTGGCACCGCCGCATGGGCGGCCAGGACGTGCTGGCGCGGATGACGGCACGCTGATCTCGCCGAGCGGGATGGCGCTGGCCCGGGGGGCGGGGTGGCACGCCTCGGCAGGGTCGGCACCGGGATGGAAGCTCCCGCCGAGGCGGGTGCTACGCTTGAAGCGTTCCCCGCGTCATGGACGACCTCGCCGATGCCCGCCCCGCTTCTTCGCCCCCGCCTCCTGCCCCTCGCCCTGACCGCGTGCCTGCTCCCGGGGCTGGCGGGCTGCGGTGATGAGGACCCCGAGCCGCGATCGCCGACGGAGCCCGCCCCGTCCCGGGAGGCGAGTGACGTCCCGAGCGGAGCCCTGGTCGGCCGGGCGCCCCGGATGGACGCCGGGCGCCCGGCGGAGAACGCGGAGGCGCGGGTCGAGGAGCGACGCGCCTACACCCTGCAGTTCGAGGACGCCAAGCGCCTGGTCACCGCCTATCGGGAGACCCAGGCGGCCTGTGTCGCCGTCGACTCCTGTTGGGTGACGCACGGCCGGCTCGACACGCCGCGCCACGGCCTGGCGGGCGGGGAGCTGGGCATGCGCATCGATCGCGCCCGCCTGAAGGACGCCGAGCCGCTGCGGCTGATCGCCGAATCCCCGGCGCTCAGCGGCGTGGAGATCACCCGCCAGGACCGCACCCAGCAGATCATCGATCTCGAGGCCCGACTCGCCCAGCAGGTGGTGCTGCGTGAGCGGCTCACCGAACTGGCCGAGGAGGGGCGCGGCTTCAGCGAGCGGCGCATTCAGGACCTGCTGCAGGTGGAGCGGGAGCTGGCCCGCGTGCAGGGCGAGATCGAGTCCATGCAGGGCCGGCAGCGCCATCTCGCCCGGGTGACCGACAGCGTGGCCATCACCGCCCGCTACCAGGAGCAGCGCTGGGTCGAGCCCCACCAGCACGGCGTGCTCGCCCCCCTGTGGCGGGCGCTGGACCGCAGCGTCTCGCTGTTCTTCGAGTCGCTCGGCCAGGTCATCCTGGTGGTGGTCTTCCTCACCCCCTGGCTGGTGATCGGTCTGCCCGTGCTGTGGCTGCTCAGCCGGCTATGGCGCCCGCTGCGGCGGGGCCTGGGGCGGATGAAAGAGCGGCGGCGGGCGCGGCGTGGACAGGAGTAGGTGGCGTCAGGACCACAGGATCCACTCGGCCAGGGCCTCGCGGTTGACCACCTCGATCTGCTGGGCGCGGGGCTCGGCCTCCACATGGTGCGGATTCACCCCCAGCTCGCGCAGGGCATAGAGCACCAGCGGCCCGCGGCAGTGGAGCCTCAGCTCGCCGTCGCGCATGCCGTAGTCCACCGCCAGCATCTCGCGCTCCTCGGGCGGCAGGCGGCGGTCGGGGATCAGGCGCACCTCGACTCGTGTCTGCCAGTCGGCGTCCCCCGCCTGGCCGTGATCGCCCAGCATTTCGCCGGTGTCTTCCGGCACGCCGCGGAAACGGCTCAGCACGAAGTCCCGGTATTCGCGGTGTTTCTCGCAGTAGGCCCGAACGTGCCAGCGGCCGGCGGCGAAGACCAGGGTATGCGGCACCAGGATGCGGGCCTCCCCGGCGGGATTGCGGAAGGACGAATAGATCGCCTCCAGCCGACGCCCCGCCCGAGCCGCCTTGACCACCTCGCGCACCACGAGCGGGTCCACCGCCCGGCTCGGCAGCGGCAGCGACTCGGTGTCCGCCGCGCCCAGCCCCAGGCCGGCGAAGGGCGAGTCCAGGTCCGCGTGCGCACCCAGCAACTGCAGGTATTCCTCGACCCGGCCCCGGGTGAAACGCGGCCGGAACGCCTCCGTGGGAATGAAACCGCGCCGGGACTCGTCGTAGGCCAGGTTTTCCGGCACATGCTCCCGGTAGCATCGCAGCACCTTACTGTGCCTGTTGACGGCCGATGCCGAAGGCCTCGCCGATCTGCGCGGCCACCACTCGACCCTCCCAGAACGCCAGGATCTCGATCAGCCGATAGCGGGCCAGGGTATCCCAGGGGAGCGGTGTGTCGTTCATAGAGTCTCCGTCCTTGGAGGTCGCGGAGGAGTGGATGCCCCGCATCAAGACCGGGTTGATAAGCATCGTGGATGAATCTTCAGGGTGGCAGAGGGTGGTTAAGAATGCTTGTATGAAATGGCCGACAAGATGCTGCGAGGGACAAGGATGTCGTATTACCTCTACTGGGGTAAAGCTAGGCCGGAGGATGGAGGCGATAGCTGCCATCTGTTGCCATACCACAGCATGGATGTGGCGGCCGTGGGTTGGTACCTGCTCGAGCCTCAACGGCCCCTGGCCCAGCGTTTGGCCAGCCAGCTTGGTCTACCTCCCGACTCCTTGCGACGATTCTTCGTCTTTCTGCTAGGCCTGCACGATCTCGGCAAGTTCGCGCGTGCCTTCCAGGGCGTGGCCCGACCGGAAGGTGTCGAGTTGGTGCCCCCGATCGAGCGGCTGGCCTATACCGAGCGCCATGACCGGCTGGGGGCCTTGCTGTGGCAGTCATGCTGGATCGAGTGGCTGCAGGATGGCACGCTGCGCTGGCCCGATCGAGACCCCGACCGCAGGACGCGTCGACAGCTCAGCGAGACGATGCGGGTCATCCTGGCCCCGATGTTTGGCCATCACGGTCAGCCGGTGGAGGCCGGTCGGTTGGAGCCGACGGAGTTCTTCGGGCACGACGATAGCGCCTCGGATAGCGAGGCCGCCCGCCGGTTCATCGCCGACTGGGCCGCCCTGATCGAGCTCGACTGGCCGATCGACAAGCTGGTTTCGCCGGAGTGGCGAGAGGTTTTCCTGACCGTGAGCTGGACGATCGCCGGCTGGGCCACTCTCAGCGATTGGGTGGGATCGAATCGCGACCATTTTGCCTACTGCCAGGACCCGATGCCGCTGGCCGAATACTGGCCCATCGCGCTCGAACGTGCCGAGCAAGCGTTGCAGGAGAGCGGCTTTGCACAGCCTCCCGAACCGGTGGCTTATGCCGGGCTGGCCAGCTGGTTCGGCAGCCAGTCGGTCACGCCGACCCCGCTGCAGCGGGAAGCCGAAACCCTGCCCATCGGCGACGGCCCCCAGCTGTTCATCCTCGAGGACGTGACCGGCGCCGGCAAGACCGAGGCGGCCTGCATCCTCACCCAGCGCCTGCTGGCGGCGGGGCATGGCGAGGGGCTGTACTTCGCCTTGCCGACGATGGCGACCTCCAATGCCATGTATGAGCGACTGGGGAATCTGCATCAACGTTTCTATGCCGCGGCGTCGCGTCCTTCCTTCGTGCTGGCCCATGGCGCTCGCGAACTGAACGATACGTTCGTGAAGGCCGTGGCCGCGGAGCAGCCGAAAGACCGGGACTATGCCGCCGATGACATGTCGGCCACGACACGCTGCAACCGCTGGTTGGCTGATTCGCGCAAGAAGTCGCTGCTGGCCGATGTGGGAGTGGGCACCATCGATCAGGCGCTAATGGGACTGCTGCCGTTTCGGCATCAGTCGCTGCGCCTCTATGGTCTGACGCGCAAGGTGCTGATCGTCGATGAGGTGCATGCCTACGACCATTACATGCAGACCCTGCTCAATCAGCTGCTGGCCCATCATGCCCGCCAGGGCGGCAGTGCCATCCTGCTCACGGCCACCCTCCCACACGGCATGCGCGAGGCCCTGGCTGCGGCATGGCGGGAAGGGCTGGGGCAGGCACCGGCCTCGATGCAGGAACAGGCGTTCCCGCTGTTGACCCAGGTCGGCCATGACCTGGAGCGGGAAACTCCCCTGGCCACCCGGCCCGAAGTGTCGCGCGAGGTGGGCGTCGACTGGCTGACCACCGAGGAGCAGGCGCTCGACACCGTGATGGCGGCGGTCGAGGCGGGGGAGTGCGTCGCCTGGGTGCGCAACACCGTGGATGACGCCATTCGTACTTACGAGCAACTCCGCCAACGCCATCCCGATTCCGAGCGCTGCCTGCTGTTCCACAGCCGTTTCGCGATGGTGGATCGCCAGCGCATCGAGTCGGACGTCATCGAGCGGCTGGGCAAGGCCTCCACCTCCGATCGGCGTCACGGCCAAGTCCTTGTAAGTACGCAGGTCTTCCAGGAGTCCCTGGACTGCGACGTGGATCTCATGATCAGCGATCTCGCTCCCATCGACTTGCTGATTCAGCGTGCCGGGCGCCTGCAGCGCCATGTGCGAGGCTCGCGTCGCGCACCTGTTCTGTCCGTGCTGGCGCCGGAATGGAGCGATGAGCCGGATGCCCAGTGGCTGAAGCGCGCCCTGCCCGGCACCCAGGCGGTGTATCGCGATACCTCACTGCTATGGCTGACCCAGCGTGTGCTGCGCGAGTTCGGGGCGATCCGCATGCCCGATGAGGGCCGTTCCCTGATCGAGGGCGTCTACGGCCCGGTCGCCGACCGGGTGCCGGATGGCCTGCAGGAAGCGAGGTGGGAGCAGCGCGGCATGCAGGGGGTGGCCGTCTCGATGGCCAACTTCAACGCCCTGTCACTCGAGCAGGGCTATCTTCGCCAGCCGGAGGTCGATCAGTGGCAGGAGGATCTGGAGATTGGCACGCGCCTGGTCGACGAGCCGACGCTCAACGTCGTTCTGCTGAAGCGTTCGGCCGATGGCGAATTGGCGCTGTGGGCCGAGGGCGAGCGCCACGCCGCCATGCTCAGCCAGGTCAAGCTGCGCCAGAGCCAGGCGGAGAAACTGGCGGTCCTCCCGGCCGATTACCAGCCTCGATGGGAGGCACTTCAGGAACGCTACAAGGCACTGCGCTTCACCCGGCCCTGGCTGGTCGAGTCCGATACCACCTGCGCCTATGACGCGCAGTGGGGGGTGGTCTTCTCGACGTCTCCTGCAACAACGACAACCTGAAAAGGAGGTTTCGGTGAACCTGCTTAATGACTCCTGGCTGCCTTTCAGTAACAGGGAAGGGGCCATCGTCTACCGGCCGCCCACCGCGGTGGCCGATCCCGAGATCGTCGATCTCGCCCTACCGCGGGCGGATTTCCAGGGCGCTGCTTATCAGTTCCTCATCGGCCTGCTGCAGACGGCGCTGCCGCCGCAGGACCACGGCGACTGGCTGGATCGCTTTATCGAACCGCCCGACGTCGATGAGCTGGAGGCCGCTTTCGCGCCCCTTGCTGATGCCTTCGAGCTGGATGGAGACGGCCCGCGCTTCATGCAGGACCTCGACCCGCTCGACGACGTCAAGGACGGAACGGTCAGCGGTCTGCTGATCGATGCACCCGGGGCAAACGGCATCAAGAACAACACCGACTTCTTCGTCAAGCGCGGGTGTGCCGAGGCGATGTGCGCGGACTGCGCGGCGCTGGCCCTGTTCACCATGCAGATCAATGCCCCCGCCGGCGGAGCGGGCATTCGCGTCGGCCTGCGTGGCGGCGGGCCGCTGACCACGCTGGCATTGCCTGAGGCACCCGATGCCAGCCTGTGGTCTCGCCTGTGGTTGAACGTCGTGACGCCCAAGGCACTGACACGGTCCGGACTGGTATGGCGGACGCCTCATGTCGATGATGACTCACTGTTCCCATGGATGGCGCCGACCCGGGTCAGCGACAGGAAAGGCACGGAAGTTCTGCCCGAGGGCATGCATCCACTCCATCCCTACTGGTCGATGCCACGTCGCTTCCGGTTGCTGTTCGAGGACGAGCCGTGTCGCTGCGAGATCTGTGGGCGGGAAGCCACACGCGCCGTACGGCGCATCCGCGGCAGGAAGCAGGGTGCCAACTACGATGGACCCTGGCTGCACCCGCTGACGCCTTACCGGCGTGATCCCAAGAAGCCCAATGAGCCCCCTCTCTCCACCAAGGGACAGCCGGGCGGCCTGGGCTATCAGCACTGGTCGAACCTGGTGCTGCAGGATGCCGATACCAGCGGCGCGCTACCTGCCCTGGTGGTGCAGGATTATATCGCCGGCAAGGTGCCGGTCGCCGATGAGGAGCGTCGCTTCGGCGAAGAGATCGCCGCACTGCTCAAGCATGCCCGTTTGTGGGCCTTCGGCTATGACATGGACAACATGAAGCCCCGTGGCTGGTACAGCGTCGAGATGCCGCTGGTGGCTGTGCCCCCCTCGCAGCAGGAGCGGCTGCGTGACTGGGTCCAGCGTTTCACTGAATTGGCCCGCCAGATGGCCTGGATGGTGCGCACTCAGGTCAAGAATGCCTGGTTCGCCCGCCCCTCCGATGCCAAGGGCGACATGAGCCATATCGATCTGCAGTTCTATGACGCCACCCGTGGCGCCTTCTTCCATGCGCTGACCGGTCTCCAACAGGCATTGGTGGAGGCCGATGACACGCCGACCCTGCCTTCCGAGGTGGCCGAGGCGTGGTACCGCACGCTGAAACGCGAGGCGTTGGCACTATTCGAGGAGCAGGCATTGAGCGGTGCACTGGAGGCCGTGGATCTGCAGCGTGCGACTGCGGCACGACGTCAGTTGCAGAGTTTCCTGGCCGGGCGCAGCAAGGGCAGCAAGGTCATTCGTCAATTTGCCGAGACCGGCGGCTTCGCCTTGACCGCCGAGCCGGCCGCTACCGAAGAGGGCATGTCATGAGTGAAACGGAACTCGCACCCGCAGCGGAGGCGCCACCGCGCGTTCCCGAGTGGCTTTATGCCATCGAGCGCAGGGAAGCCGATGCCCTGCGGCGCTGGTGGCAGCGCTTGACGCTGTCCGTCGAGGCGTTGAAGTCCCATACCGATGCTCCGCCTTGGCACAAGGGCATGCGGGCGACGCTGCGGCGCTGTGACACCATCGAGGCAGCCATGCTGACGGAGGCCTTTCGACATCTATGGAGCCTGTTGCCAGCGAAAGATGAACAGTTACAAGGACAGCGTGATCAGCGCCTGCAGCTTTGGGCCTGTATCGCGCTGGTCGCGGCCGAACTTCGCGAGGAGCAGCCCCATATGCCGTTGGGGGCGCGCCTCGGTCAGCAGAAGCGTGAAACCGGCAAACCGTATATGAGTGAGCTGCGCTTTCAACAGCTGATGACGTCTCGCACGCCGGAAGAACTGGTGCAGCGCCTGCGCCGTGCCCTGGCGCTGATCGACAAGCGAGGCGTCAGCGTCGTTCACCTGGCCGACAACATCGCGTTGTGGTGGCGTGAATATCAAGGCGAGGCCTCGCCGCAACCCACCCGCCGTCTGGGCTTCGTGTGGGCCAACGACTATTTCGGCGCCACGGCCGGCTATCGGCAAGACAATCAGTGATTCGTCAACCAAGACAGGGAACCAAGCACATGAGCCACTTCATCCAACTGCACCTGCTGACCGCCTATCCGCCCGCCAACCTCAACCGCGACGACCTGGGCCGACCCAAGACCGCCATCATGGGAGGGGCGAAGCGCCTGCGCGTATCGTCACAGAGTCTCAAGCGCACCTGGCGCACTTCGGCGCTGTTCGAGGAAGCCGTGGGGCAGCATCGCGGCATGCGTACCAAGCGCGTGGGTATCGAGGTCGACAAACGCCTGCGGGAAAAGGGCGTGAAAGAGAAAGACGCCCGTGCCTGGGCCACGGAGATCGCCAAGGTCTTCGGCGAGGTGGCCAAGGGCGAGCTGGAAACCAGCCAACTGGTCCACGTCGGCCCCGAGGAGCAGGCCGCGGTCGATGCGCTGGTCGAGAGGCTGGCCGACGAGAATCGCGCGCCGGAGAAGGAGGATCTCGACCTGCTGCGCCACAGGCCGGCGGCCGTCGATATCGCGCTGTTCGGCCGCATGCTGGCGGCATCCCCGGCTTTCAACGTCGAGGCCGCCTGCCAGGTCGCCCATGCGATCACCGTGCATGCCGCCGAGGTCGAGGACGACTACTTCACCGCAGTGGACGACCTCAATACCGGCGATGAGCATCGCGGTGCGGCGCATGTCGGCGAAGCCGGGTTCGGCGCGGGCCTGTTCTACGGCTATGTCTGCATCGATCGCCGGCAGCTGATCGATAACCTCAACGGCGACGAGGCCCTGGCCGATCGGGCCATTGCCGCCTTGGTGGAAGCCGCCGTGAAGACCTCGCCCAAGGGCAAGCAGAACAGCTTCGGCTCTCGCGCCCACGCCAGCTACGTGCTGGCCGAGAAGGGCGACCAGCAGCCGCGTTCGCTTTCGGCCGCCTTCCTGCGGCCCATCCCGGGTCAGGACCAGGCGCTGGATGCCATCAGTCGCCTGGAGCGCCAGGCGCAGGCGTTCGATGATGCCTACGGGCCGGGTGCCGAGCGGCGTTTCGTCCTGGCCGCGGACCCCGCCTACCGGGAGCCGCGTCTGTCCGGCGGTGTCACCATGGGTAGCCTCACCGAACTGGCCGACTTCCTGACCAACGAGCAGTAAGGAGCCGACATGACGGAGTATCTGGTCTTTCGGCTCTATGCGCCGCTTGCGAGCTGGGGTGAGGCGGCGGTGGGCGAGTCGCGCCCCACCGCCACCTACCCGGGGCGCAGCGCCATCATCGGGCTTCTCGGTGCGGCGCTGGGGGTGCGTCGGGATGACGATGAGGGGCAGCGCCAACTGCGCGATAGCGTCGGGGTTGCCATCAAGCAGCGCTCCCCCGGTAGCCTGATGCGTGACTATCACACCGTGCAGGTGCCGGCGTCGCAATCCAAGGTGACGTACCGCACCCGGCGGGATGAATTGAGCGCTCCACGCAAGGTCATCAACACCATCCTCTCCAGCCGTGATTACCGCTGCGACGGGCTCTGGACCGTCGCCGTCTGGCTGACGCCTCAGGCGGAGTTGACACTCGAAGACCTGGAGCAGGCGCTCGAGACGCCGCGCTTCACGCTCTATCTGGGGCGCAAGGCGTGCCCACCGGCGGCGCCGCTGGCGCCGCGCCGGGAGACGTTCGACCAGCTGCGGGATGCCCTGGACACCGATTTTCCCCCGCTATGTGGGAAGGATCAGGAAGAGGAGCGAAAGGCCCTGAGACTGCCGGAAAACGCGCTCTATGCCTGGGAAGGAACTGCCAAGGCCCTGGATGGCAACGGTCAGGGCGTGGAGTCCAGCGAGGTCTGGGATATGCCGCTCAATCGCCGTCGCTGGCAGTTCGGGCCGCGCGTTGAATACCGCCGCGTGGTACGGGCAAGGGAGGAGCGCTGATGTACCTTTCTCGAGTACGTGTCGA
Source organism: Halomonas sp. M4R1S46 (assembly GCF_025725685.1). NCBI lineage: Bacteria > Pseudomonadati > Pseudomonadota > Gammaproteobacteria > Oceanospirillales > Halomonadaceae > Halomonas > Halomonas sp. M4R1S46. Next base: position 4,014,296 of record NZ_CP107008.1, on the reverse strand, counting down.
CCTCAACGGCCTTTCCCGAGGGGCCTTGTTCGACATCATGGACGGGCGAGCCTATGCCGCCCACCAACTGCTATGGCGTCTGTTCCCTGAGCATCAGGGGGCACGGCCGTTCCTGTTTCGCCAGGAAATGGAAGAGCCCGAGGACGGCGGAGCGCCGCGGGGCTTGCCGCTGTTCTATGTGCTGTCCGACCGCGAGCCTGTGCCGATTCCCGGCTTGCTCGAGGCGCAGTGCAAGGCTTTTTCCCCGGCGCTGGAAGTCGGGGATCGGCTCGCCTTTCGTCTGCGGGCCAATCCTACCGTGGCGAAGTCGGTGGCGGGCAAGCGGGGGCAGCGTGCCGATGTCTTGATGGCGGCCAAGTATCCCTTCGAGGCAGGTGGTGACAGGAAAAGCCAGGCCTGTATCGAGGCGATGGATGGGGCCGCTCATGGGTGGCTGGCAGAGCGTGCCGAATCCTGGGGATTCCGTTTGCCGGTCGAGCCCGAAGTGGGAGCCTATCGTCAGCATGCCTTGCCGAAGGACAAGGGCCGTCCCATCCGCTTTTCCAGCGTCGACTATGAAGGCTTGCTGGAGGTCACCGACCCGGGTCGGTTGACCGAAACGCTGGCTCAGGGCGTCGGGCGAGCCAAGGCCTTCGGCTGTGGCCTGATGCTGCTGCGCCGACCCTGATCGACACCGGGCAAGGAGGCCGAGATGGGATTCATTCCGCTCAAGCCCATCCCTGAGAAGGACCGCATGTCGATGATCTTCGTCGGCATGGGGCAGATCGACGTGCGCGATGGCGCCTTCGTCGTCATCGACGAGGTCAACGGGGAGCGCAAGCACATCCCCATCGGTTCGGTGGCCTGCCTGTTGCTGGAGCCGGGTACCCGGATCTCGCACGCCGCCGTCAAGCTGGCATCGGTCGTCGGCACCCTGCTGATCTGGGTCGGCGATGCCGGGGTTCGCCTCTACAGCGCCGGTCAGCCCGGCGGGGCGCGCTCCGACAAGTTGCTCTATCAGGCGCAGTTGGCGCTGGACGACTCGCTGCGGCTCAAGGTCGTGCGCAAGATGTTCGAGCTTCGCTTCGGGGAGCCACCGCCCTCGCGGCGCAGCGTCGATCAGCTCCGAGGCATGGAAGGCGCTCGGGTGCGCAAGACCTATCAACTGCTCGCCAGGCAGTACGGTGTCAAATGGCAGGGAAGGCGCTATGACCCGACTCAGTGGGATGCCTCGGACGTGGCCAACCAGTGCCTGTCCGCGGCGACGGCCTGTCTTTACGGCATCACCGAGGCGGCGATCCTGGCAGCGGGCTATGCGCCGGCCATCGGCTTCCTGCATACCGGCAAACCGCAGAGTTTTGTCTACGATGTCGCGGATATCGTGAAATTCGAGACGGTAGTGCCCGCGGCCTTTCGGGTGGCGGCGCGCAGTCCGGTGGCGCCCGAACGCGAGGTTCGCATCGCCTGTCGCGATGCCTTCAAGCAAACGAAGCTGCTGCAGCGGTTGATCCCGATGATAGAGGAGGTGCTGGCGGCCGGTGAGATCAATCCTCCGCCCCCGGCGCCCGAGGCCATGCCGCCGGCGATCCCCGAGCCGGAGTCCGTCGGCGACCAGGGGCACCGGAGCAAGTGATATGGCGATGTTGGTCGTGGTAACCGAGGCGGTGCCGCCGCGCCTGCGCGGCCGGCTCGCCGTCTGGCTGCTGGAGATTCGTGCCGGCGTCTACGTCGGCGATGTCACCAAGCGCGTACGCGAGATGATCTGGGAACAGATCGATGCACTGGCCGAGGAGGGCAATGTCGCCATGGCCTGGGCCAGCAACCATGAGTCCGGCTTTGAATTCCAGACCTATGGCGAGAATCGCCGCGAGCCAATCGATCATGACGGTCTACGGCTGGTGCGTTTTCTTCCTCCTCCGCCAACTGACTGATTTTTCAGGATCTTTAACAATGTAGTCTGGTTAAAAAGTAAGCAAAATCGCCGGTGGAAACTCCGCTGGCGATTTTCTTCTTTGTAAACAAGTGGCTACAATTAGTCCGGTCCCCGCAGGCGCGGGGATAACCCGGTGGCGGCCCGCTGCCAGAGCAGCTCGACCTCCCGGTCCCCGCAGGCGCGGGGATAACCCGCCGGAGCCCGATGGTTCGGACGATGCGCCCCACCGGTCCCCGCAGGCGCGGGGATAACCCGTATCCGGCCGCCAGGGTAGCCTGGTCGATTGCCCGGTCCCCGCAGGCGCGGGGATAACCCGCAGTGCGCCGCCGCCGGGTGGTCGGCCAGGCCCCGGTCCCCGCAGGCGCGGGGATAACCCGCGCATCGCCAAGCTGGCCGGCCTGACCGTGGCCCGGTCCCCGCAGGCGCGGGGATAACCCGCCCGGCGAGTCGTTCGCCCGCCGCGGCGTCGACCGGTCCCCGCAGGCGCGGGGATAACCCGGAGCAGGCCGCCGGGCTCAAGGCGACGCTGCGCCGGTCCCCGCAGGCGCGGGGATAACCCGGCCTACGTCGTGCCGCAGGACAACATGACGGCCCGGTCCCCGCAGGCGCGGGGATAACCCGCCGGATACGGTCGAGACGGAAGCGGCGGATTCCCGGTCCCCGCAGGCGCGGGGATAACCCGCGCACCGAGGCCCTGGTCTCGCAGTACGACCGCCGGTCCCCGCAGGCGCGGGGATAACCCGGTGCCGCGCTCCACCAGGCCGACCTCCTGCCACCGGTCCCCGCAGGCGCGGGGATAACCCGGCTTGCATTTGGTGGATATCAGACGGCTTGGTCCGGTCCCCGCAGGCGCGGGGATAACCCGCTATACGCCCGAGCAGTTCCGTGACAGCGCAACCGGTCCCCGCAGGCGCGGGGATAACCCGCCGCCACCCGCACCTTCTGCACCACCACTCCCCCGGTCCCCGCAGGTGCGGGGATAACCCGGTGTTGAAGCCGTCGCCGGCGCCGAACGTCGTCCGGTCCCCGCAGGCGCGGGGATAACCCGACTGAGCCGCCATGCGATCCAGCCTAGCCGGCCCGGTCCCCGCAGGCGCGGGGATAACCCGCATGGCAGCCCGATTCCGCTGCATCGGCGGCACCGGTCCCCGCAGGCGCGGGGATAACCCGGCCATCACCGGGTACCGGCGACCGGCCGATGTCCGGTCCCCGCAGGCGCGGGGATAACCCGATGGCCATCACCGAGGAGGTGATCAAGGAGGACCGGTCCCCGCAGGCGCGGGGATAACCCGGTGGTCGAGCCGTCGCCGGCGCCATAGGTTTCCCGGTCCCCGCAGGCGCGGGGATAACCCGTTTAAGACTGTTACTGGTGTAACTGCAAGTAACCGGTCCCCGCAGGCGCGGGGATAACCCGCTCACGTGAAAAACCTGGTTGAAACGTATCATCCGGTCCCCGCAGGCGCGGGGATAACCCGATGGCTACGTGGCCATCGACGCTGACGAGCTACCGGTCCCCGCAGGCGCGGGGATAACCCGCTCGGCGCGCGGCGATAGGCCGGGTCGACCGCCCGGTCCCCGCAGGCGCGGGGATAACCCGCTGTTGATCTCGTTTTTCTCTTGGAATTACTACCGGTCCCCGCAGGCGCGGGGATAACCCGCTGTTTAGGGTTCTGGCACGTCAGGATGAAATCCGGTCCCCGCAGGCGCGGGGATAACCCGACGGGGCTCGTCACTCGGATGCGGTAGCCGGCCCGGTCCCCGCAGGCGCGGGGATAACCCGTACTTGTCGAGCACGGCGCCGATGGCGTTGCCCCGGTCCCCGCAGGCGCGGGGATAACCCGCAGCGCCTCGACGCTGCCGTAATGCTCGTCGCCCCGGTCCCCGCAGGCGCGGGGATAACCCGCTGGTGCCGCTGTTCACCGGCTGGGTGGACCGCCGGTCCCCGCAGGCGCGGGGATAACCCGTCCATGGCGCTCTGACTGCCTTCCTCGCTGGCCCGGTCCCCGCAGGCGCGGGGATAACCCGCGCATGAAGCGCCCATCGCTGGGCGGGTCGTCCCGGTCCCCGCAGGCGCGGGGATAACCCGGTGATGTAACCGGCCTCGTCCAGGCGCCCGTACCGGTCCCCGCAGGCGCGGGGATAACCCGCTTATGCAGTCTGCATCGACTCACGCAAACGCCCGGTCCCCGCAGGCGCGGGGATAACCCGTGATCTTGTACGCCGTCGATGTCGGTCATCGGCCGGTCCCCGCAGGCGCGGGGATAACCCGTATGCCGGCAACGCCTGCATTGCCCTCGAAGCCCGGTCCCCGCAGGCGCGGGGATAACCCGATCGACGGCGCGGTGGCCCTGATCATGGCCATCCGGTCCCCGCAGGCGCGGGGATAACCCGTGGCGCGAGGAGTTGGCCGAGGAGGTCGAGGCCCGGTCCCCGCAGGCGCGGGGATAACCCGTTCAGCCCCGGCTCGCTCAGGACCGAGGCGAACCGGTCCCCGCAGGCGCGGGGATAACCCGACCGCCTTCATGCTCAACATCCTGCGGGCCTGCCGGTCCCCGCAGGCGCGGGGATAACCCGCAGGCGTTTCACTACGCGAATCATCGGGCATCCCGGTCCCCGCAGGCGCGGGGATAACCCGGACGGTGACAAGCTCGGCCTGGTCGAGAACAACCGGTCCCCGCAGGCGCGGGGATAACCCGGCTGTAAACCCCTCGCGATACCAGTCGGCCCACCGGTCCCCGCAGGCGCGGGGATAACCCGGCGGCATGATCATGACATACGACGACTGGATGCCGGTCCCCGCAGGCGCGGGGATAACCCGGTCGGCGGGTTCTGCACGGAGGCGGGGAAGGTCCGGTCCCCGCAGGCGCGGGGATAACCCGCCCTCGATCACCGCCTGGAGATCCTCGGCGGTCCGGTCCCCGCAGGCGCGGGGATAACCCGGTGGCGAACCAGACGGCTCGAGAGTGGCGTATCCGGTCCCCGCAGGCGCGGGGATAACCCGTCTGTTGCATTGGCGCTGGCCGAAATGGAACGCCGGTCCCCGCAGGCGCGGGGATAACCCGGCGGTCAATGCGCCCAGGAGAAGCACAGCGGCCCGGTCCCCGCAGGCGCGGGGATAACCCGATGTCGGAATCGAAGATGCCCATGGTTGGCTCCCGGTCCCCGCAGGCGCGGGGATAACCCGGCGATGGCTTCGGCCGCGTCGCCGCCGGCGTTCCGGTCCCCGCAGGCGCGGGGATAACCCGGCGCCAGGTGGCGCGCGATCGAATAAGGGGGTCCGGTCCCCGCAGGCGCGGGGATAACCCGTTCTGCCAGGCTGCCGGCTGGCGATGATGTGGCCGGTCCCCGCAGGCGCGGGGATAACCCGCCCCTCTGCCTCGGAGAGTCCGTGCGCCCGCACCGGTCCCCGCAGGCGCGGGGATAACCCGCCCCGGCTTACTCTCGGGCATCCTCTCCTTGCCCGGTCCCCGCAGGCGCGGGGATAACCCGTCGGCGGAGAAGGTGAAGCCATTGCGGCCCCGCCGGTCCCCGCAGGCGCGGGGATAACCCGCTGGCCCCGGTAGAGCGCCAGACCATCTACCCCGGTCCCCGCAGGCGCGGGGATAACCCTTTTCCAGCCAGTGGGGTGTCTGGGACGAGACCCCGGTCCCCGCAGGCGCGGGGATAACCCGTACTCGTCGAGGTAGACGTCGCCGTGGTAGCCCCGGTCCCCGCAGGCGCGGGGATAACCCGTTCGTCGACGAGTACCTGGTGGACTTGAACGCCCGGTCCCCGCAGGCGCGGGGATAACCCAATTCAGGGACGTGTGGGACGCAGACAGCAGACCCGGTCCCCGCAGGCGCGGGGATAACCCGCTGGTCACCCTGGGGGAAAACAGCGCGGTCCTCCGGTCCCCGCAGGCGCGGGGATAACCCGCTCAGGAGGCAAATGTGGGAGGCTGGGCAAGCCCGGTCCCCGCAGGCGCGGGGATAACCCGTTGACGTTGGTGCAGCGCGACGTCTACGGCAACCGGTCCCCGCAGGCGCGGGGATAACCCGGTGGGCCGCCAGCGCTGCCAGCCGGGCATCATCCGGTCCCCGCAGGCGCGGGGATAACCCGTGGGAACGGCTGACCCGGGGCTCGATCACCTCCCGGTCCCCGCAGGCGCGGGGATAACCCGCCGAAGATCAACAGCAGGACCGCCCGACCCTCCCGGTCCCCGCAGGCGCGGGGATAACCCGCCGCTGGCCTACGAGCAGAAGCTGGAGATGATCCGGTCCCCGCAGGCGCGGGGATAACCCGCCTACTCGGTCAGCCGGATGCGCACCAACAAGCCGGTCCCCGCAGGCGCGGGGATAACCCAACTTATGCAACTCCGCGACCTGATTGGTCAGCCCGGTCCCCGCAGGCGCGGGGATAACCCGCTGCTCGAGCGCCTGATCCGTCACCAGGTGATCCGGTCCCCGCAGGCGCGGGGATAACCCGATCCCCCAGGAACAGACTCGTCAACTTTGAAGCCGGTCCCCGCAGGCGCGGGGATAACCCGTTCTCCAGCCTGACGCCGTTCGATCTGCTGCGCCGGTCCCCGCAGGCGCGGGGATAACCCGCCCGCAGCGAAGCCGCTGAGTTGGCGGAGGTCCCGGTCCCCGCAGGCGCGGGGATAACCCGCTGTGCTTGCTGGGCGCCACGGATGCTGAGCTCCGGTCCCCGCAGGCGCGGGGATAACCCGTTTTATTCCCCGGCTTCGGTCGGGGGTTTTATCCGGTCCCCGCAGGCGCGGGGATAACCCGAACCATAGAGCAAATAGCCAGAAACTGAACCACCGGTCCCCGCAGGCGCGGGGATAACCCAGCCGTGGCCGACTTATAAGCATCGAATAGTTCCCGGTCCCCGCAGGCGCGGGGATAACCCGATCGACGGCGCGGTGGCCCTGATCATGGCCATCCGGTCCCCGCAGGCGCGGGGATAACCCGTACCCTCCTGTGACGCCCAAGGAGATCGGAACCCGGTCCCCGCAGGCGCGGGGATAACCCGAATTTCATACATTGTTGAGGTGGCCATTTCACCCGGTCCCCGCAGGCGCGGGGATAACCCGTTCTTGAGGATCAGGCGGTATAGTACACGCGCCCGGTCCCCGCAGGCGCGGGGATAACCCGAGTACCGGATTGCCGTGCAGGGTGAGCGAGCGCCGGTCCCCGCAGGCGCGGGGATAACCCGGTCCAGACGATCGAGCAGGCATTCCAGCAAGTCCGGTCCCCGCAGGCGCGGGGATAACCCGATCCCCGGCCTGACCCTGGAGGTTGACCCATGCCGGTCCCCGCAGGCGCGGGGATAACCCGGCGCCAGGCGTCCGGTATGTTGCGCGGAGCGTCCGGTCCCCGCAGGCGCGGGGATAACCCGTCGTCAGGGTCGAGGCCATGGCACTCGGCCTCCCGGTCCCCGCAGGCGCGGGGATAACCCGGCAGGCCCTCGAAGACCCCCGGGTTCTCGCCGCCGGTCCCCGCAGGCGCGGGGATAACCCGGTAGCGGGCCACCGTCAAGGCGTCAACCGTTGCCGGTCCCCGCAGGCGCGGGGATAACCCGGCTGCGCGGGCTGGGTCAGATGGTCCGAGAGGCCGGTCCCCGCAGGCGCGGGGATAACCCGACGTCGCCCTTCTTGGCGCCGCCCCTGACGCCCCGGTCCCCGCAGGCGCGGGGATAACCCGCCCTGGGCGAGCTGGACGAGATCCACCTCGAGCCGGTCCCCGCAGGCGCGGGGATAACCCGTGGGAACGGCTGACCCGGGGCTCGATCACCTCCCGGTCCCCGCAGGCGCGGGGATAACCCGCCGAAGATCAACAGCAGGACCGCCCGACCCTCCCGGTCCCCGCAGGCGCGGGGATAACCCGCCGCTGGCCTACGAGCAGAAGCTGGAGATGATCCGGTCCCCGCAGGCGCGGGGATAACCCGTGGTAGATCGCGCTGCCGCCTTCGCTGAACCGCCGGTCCCCGCAGGCGCGGGGATAACCCGCGCTTCATGTCCTGCTCGAAGCTCATGCGTAGCCGGTCCCCGCAGGCGCGGGGATAACAAGTGCTGATAGCAGCGGTCGAGGTATTCGGTCAGCCGGTCCCCGCAGGCGCGGGGATAACCCGCTGGTGGCCGCCCTGCTGGCCGACAGCAACGACCGGTCCCCGCAGGCGCGGGGATAACCCGCTCCTCGAAGCTCACCCCGGCAGTGGCAGCCACCGGTCCCCGCAGGCGCGGGGATAACCCGGCGACCGGCTGGCCGACTTCATCACCCTGGCCCCGGTCCCCGCAGGCGCGGGGATAACTTCCAGTGGAATATCAGCCGCCTCGGTGATGCCCCCCGGTCCCCGCAGGCGCGGGGATAACGGAGCTTATCGAGTCTGCCTTGAGGATGAAGCCCCCCGGTCCCCGCAGGCGCGGGGATAACCCGCCGAGCGTTTGGCCATGGCCCGCACGACACACCCGGTCCCCGCAGGCGCGGGGATAACCCGGTTGAGACGACCGCCGACAGCTTGACCGATTCCCGGTCCCCGTAGGCGCGGGGATAACCCGCTACATATCTCAGGCGCGACACCTGGGCGCCGCCGGTCCCCGCAGGCGCGGGGATAACCCGCTGGTAGTAGGCGAGGGTCTCGCTGAAGGCGACCGGTCCCCGCAGGTGCGGGGATAACCCGTAGCCGCCGGCGTCCGGCGCGTGGTCGAGCCCCCGGTCCCCGCAGGTGCGGGGATAACCCGCCGTCATAGGTCCACTTGGTGTCGTCGGTCTGCCGGTCCCCGCAGGTGCGGGGATAACCCGCCGGCAAACGACATCGCCGACTCGCTGATCGCCCGGTCCCCGCAGGTGCGGGGATAACCCGACCGAGGCGGCGGTACTGCGCTCGATCATGGGCCGGTCCCCGCAGGTGCGGGGATAACCCGACGGCGTGGACACGCTGCTTCCACATGCGAAGCCGGTCCCCGCAGGTGCGGGGATAACCCGGTTGAGCCCACCGGCCCGCAGTACGACTACATCCGGTCCCCGCAGGTGCGGGGATAACCCGCCGGCGAGCGCCAGCGGCAGTCTTTCTGCGCGCCGGTCCCCGCAGGTGCGGGGATAACCCGACCAGGTCCATATCCGTCTCAGTCACGCGGGGCCGGTCCCCGCAGGTGCGGGGATAACCCGATCCCGGTGTTCTACCCCGGCACGAAAATGAACCGGTCCTCGCAGGTGCGGGGATAACCCGGTCAGCGACACCTTCAAGGACCGGGTGCGCTGCCGGTCCCCGCAGGTGCGGGGATAACCCGCGGTGCATGGCCGACACCAGGGCGCCCAGCTCCCGGTCCCCGCAGGTGCGGGGATAACCCGGCGCAATATGCCAAGGCCGTGGCCGCCGCCCTCCGGTCCCCGCAGGTGCGGGGATAACCCGACCATGGTCAAGAACGACGACATCACCTTCATCCGGTCCCCGCAGGTGCGGGGATAACCCGACACCCTGACAGTGGAGGTTACCTGATGGCCCCCGGTCCCCGCAGGTGCGGGGATAACCCGGCTATACGCCCGCCGACCGAAGATCCCGTCTTCCGGTCCCCGCAGGTGCGGGGATAACCCGGAGGCCACGGCCGCCGTCAACCGTGCCGTGCGCTGGTCCCCGCAGGCGCGGGGATAACCCGTTGTAGAGGTCGAGGGCGGCGCCGGGCGAGATCCGATCCCCGCAGGCGCGGGGATAACCCGCCCAGTGATAAGCACCACGTCCTGGGTAGCAACCGATCCCCGCAGGCGCGGGGATAACCCGGCCCTCGAGGAGTTCCGCCATGGTGAATGCGCCCGGTCCCCGCAGGTGCGGGGATAACCCGCATTCATACTCGGTCTCGATGTGCTGCTTGAGCCGGTCCCCGCAGGTGCGGGGATAACCCGGAGCCTAAGCCTGTCGATTTTCTTTACCACAACCGGTCCCCGCAGGTGCGGGGATAACCCGGGGCTTTCGGGGGGCGGGACTCGATGCCGGCCCCGGTCCCCGCAGGCGCGGAGATAACCCGTCATAAGACAAAGCCCCATTGGATGCGAGCAGCCGATCCCCGCAGGTGCGGGGATAACCCGTGCTTCTCCAGCGTGGACTCGTCCTTACTCGCCCGGTCCCCGCAGGCGCGGGGATAATCCGCAACAGCACGCCATTACCGACGCCGGGGACCACCGGTCCCCGCAGCCGCGGGGATAACCCGGCTGGATTTTCTTGTTCACCGGCCTTGAACGGTGATGCCCGACTCGGGTTCGCCTCGCAGGCCTACCCTCGATATGACGGCATGCCCGCATTCGGCTGCCATCTCGCCCGAGACGTGCTTTCATGGAGGCATAACGACGATAGTGAAGCCAGAAGGAGTCCCCATGACGTCGACGTCTCCCTACGACCAGACCCTCGCCGCTCTGGATGCCCTGCACGCGGAGGATCCTCGCCGGGTGACGGTGGACGGCGAGTCCCTGCCCATGGAGCTGTGGCATGCCGGGCGCATGAGCGCCTGGCTGGAGCGGCTGGACGCCTCCCCCGACGAGCTGGTGCGCCTGGCGGTGCGCGGCCAGCACCTGCAGCGCTGGCAGGTGCCGCGCAGCGATTATCCCGAGGGCCGGGTGGGCTATCTCACCTGGCGGCGCGACCAGGGCAAGCGGGCCGGCGAGACCACCGCGGCGCTGATGCGCGAGGCCGGCTACCCGGAGGAGGCGGCCGAGCAGGTGGCGCGGATGATCCGCAAGCAGGGGCTGGGTCGCGAGGCCGGCACCCAGGCGGTGGAGGACTGCGCCTGCCTGGTGTTCCTGGAGAACTACTTCGCCGACTTCTCCAAGCAGATCGACCACGATCACCTGATCCGCATCGTGCAGATGACCTGGAAGAAGATGTCGCCCCAGGCCCATGCGCTGGCCCTGGGGCTGCCGATGACGGCCGAGGCGCGCGCGCTGGTGGAGGAGGCGCTGGCGGGCTGAGGCCAGGGCGGGGCTACCCCTCGCCTTGACAGGGCCGCGATGGCCGACGACTATTGCAAATGATAATCGTTGTCATTTGTTGAGTCGATCGAGAGGACGGCATGGCCTACCACATCAAGACGGCATTTCGCGGCGCGAATCCCACCCTCGAGATCTGCGACATCAGCTCCGGCTCGGTGCGGATGGCCTGGGAATACCCCAAGGCCGACCTCGCCGGGCACGAGGACCCGGAACTCGCGGCGCTGCGCCGCGAGGAGGCCATTCATGAGCTCTTCCGGCGGCTCTTCCTGGTGACCACCGAGCAGTATCTCAAGGGCGAGCTGGACGCGGTGCCGCGGTTAGGCGCCTGGCGCCGCTAGGTTCTGTCTGGAAAGTCGGCACGTAGGCAGCGGTCTATGCACGCCAGGCATACCATGGCCCGGAAGCTGCTGGCCAACTTGTCGTAACGGGTGCAGACCCGGCGTAGTTCTTTGATCCAACCGAAGCAGCGCTCAATGATGTTTCGCTCCCGATACCGGGGCTTGTCAAAGCCCCTCGGAGCACCAGGGCGCGGTTTTCGCTTCATCTTGCGCCGGGCAATGATCGGCTTCATGCGATGCCGGTCGCAGTAGCGGCGAAGCGGGTCGCTATCGTAGCCCTTGTCCGCCACGATGAAGCGGCAACGCTTGCGAGGCCTGCCCTTGGCCCCAGGCAGATGAACGTTCTCCATGGTGGGAATGAAGTGCCGCGTATCCGAGTCCTGTCCCGGCGACAGCGTGAAGGTCAGCGGCCAACCATGCCGGTCACAGAGCATGTGGATCTTGGTCGTCAGGCCGCCTCTACTCCGTCCCAGGGCATGGTCTACGGGTTCGTGCTGTCCCCCTTTTTGCCGCCCCCAGAGGCGGCCCGGGTGGCGCGGATCGATGTCGAATCGATCATCCAGGTGTCCAGATCCATCAGGCCATCCTCTCGCAGGCGAAGTTGGAGGCGCGCCAGAATTGCCTCGAAGGTGCCATCATCGCGCCACTGACGGAAACGGTCATAGACGGTCTTCCAGGGGCCGTAGCGCTCTGGCAGGTCTCGCCACTTGGCGCCCGAGCAGAGGATCCAGAAGATGCCGTTCAACACCTGGCGGTCATCGCGACGGGGACGGCCCGTCCTCTGCGGCGGCGAGACGATGTCTTCGATGAGGGCCCAGCCGTTGTCGGAGATCTCGTAGCGTCCTGCCATGGGTCACCTATGCTGCTGAGGCATAGGTGACATTAGCAAATTCGAGTTTTCGGACAAAGCCTAGGCAATGCCCGAAAAGTGGCTGCGCTCGGTTATACGGCGTTAAAAATCGGCTCAAACTGCTCATTTACTACCTGTAAACTCCGCTTTTTCGCCGAGTTTTGCCTTGTGACCCACAGGGAGGTGGGAAATGCGTTGGCCCGCCGGGAGCGGGCCTAGCCCTAACCTTCGCTCGCCGACTTTTCAGGCACTGCCAGGATATCTAAGTGGCGCCGAGGTGGACCGTGAGTGAGTCGGTGCTCTCGCAGGGCTTGCCGTGACGCAGGGTCAGGCGGCCCTCGCTGAGGTTCATGACCACCGCGAACAGCGTCTCCATGCGCTCTTCCGGGGGCTGCTGCGGGTTGAAGTGACGGCAGATGGCCATGGGGGCGTTGTCGTGGTCGGCGAGGATGCCGAACAGCGCCGACTCGTCGATCGCCACGCCGAGCGGCAAGCGCTCGTTGAGCAGCCGGTCGAGGCGGGCGAGGCGCGCGCGGGAGTCGGGGCGGGGAAAGTCCTCCACCTGGCAGGTGGCGGTCTCGGCGACCAGGTGGTTGGTGTGGGTCACGGCGCCGGCATGGGAGGGCAGGCGCCCCGGGGGGCCGGGATGCACCTCGAAGCCGGCGGCCTGGCCATCGCGGCTGGCCAGCAGGAAGTGGGCGGGGGAGCAGACCCGGTCGTGGGTGGCGACGCGCACCGCCTGCTCCAGGTCGGGGCTCTCGAGGATCTTGCGCAGGGCCACGTGGATCGGTAGCCCCTGGCCGCAGGTGCGCGAGCGGATGGCGTTGAGGCAGACCCCGAGGCCGCGATCGTTCATGCCGATCTTGGCCACCATGCCGGCCTCGCCGATGCTGACCAGGGCCGGGGCGTCCTCGGGATGCAGCTCGAGGGCCACCACGTTGTGCAGCTGGTCGGTGCGCCAGTCCCAGTTCTGGGCCAGCCACTGGGTGCCGTCGCGCTGCAGCGAGAAGGCGGTGCAGCCGCCGCTGGCCTGGGTCAGGGAGATCTCGCTGCGGCAGTTGAGGGTGAGGATGTCGGCGAAGTCGAGCCCGGCGCCCCGGGCGATGCCGGCCATCTCGTCGAGGATCGCCGGGAAGCCGCGCTCGATCATCGGCAGGAAGGCCTCGGCGGCGGTGCGCGCCTCGGCCCAGCCGATGCCGACGAAGTCGTGGAACAGCCGGTCGTAGACCTCGAGGCTGTGGGTGATCAGGGCGGCGTGGAGGCGGCCATGGGCCTCGCCGATCTCGCCGCGACTGCCGGAAAGCACGCTGAGTTGCATGGTGACCTCACGCTGCAGTGCATCATGGAATCACTCTAGCATAGCCGGCGCCGCGCCGGTCGTCCGGCGCGGCACGGCATCAACTCTTGCCCGGGGCGTTGTAGACGTCCTCGTCCAGCTCGCCTTCGCTCTTGCCAACCAGGGTGGTGACCATCAGGTCGCCGGCCACGTTGACGCTGGTGCGGGCCATGTCGAGGATGCGGTCGATGCCGGCGATCACCGCGATGGCCTCCAGGGGCAGGCCGATCTGGGCCATGACGATGGACAGCATCACCAGGCCCGCGCCGGGCACGCCGGCGGTGCCGATGGAGGCCAGGGTGCCGGTGACGATGATCATGCCGTAATCCATCAGGCTCAGGTCGACGCCCAGCAGCTGGGCGATGAACACCGCGACCACGCCCTGGTAGATGGCGGTGCCGTCCATGTTGATGGTGGCGCCCACCGGCAGCACGAAGCCGGCCACGCCCTCCGAGACCCCGAGGTTCTTCTGGGCACAGCGCAGCGAGACCGGCAGGGTGCCGGAGGACGAGGCCGAGGAGTAGGCCACCACCAGGGCGTCGAGGATGCCCTGCAGGTAGCGCACGGGGTTCAGGCGGCCGAGCAGGGCCAGCAGGCCCGAGTAGACCACCAGCACGTGCAGCACGCTGGCCAGGTAGGCCACGCCGATCACCTTGGCCAGCGGCAGCAGCACCTCGAGGCCGTAGCTGCCGGCCACGTGGGCGATCAGGCCGAAGACGCCGAAGGGCGCGAAGGCCATGACCAGGTTGGTCAGCTTGACCATCGCCTCGGCGAAGCTCTCGAAGACGCGCACCGTGGGCTCGCCCTTCTCGCCGATCAGGGTCAGCGAGATGCCGAGCCCGATGGCGAAGACGATGATCTGCAGGATATTGCCGCTGGCCAGGGCGTCGATGGGATTCTGGGGCACCAGGCCGACCAGGATTTCCACCAGGCTGGGCGCCTGCTTGGCCTCGACCCCGGACTCGAAGCTCATCTCCAGGCCGACCCCGGGCTGGAACACCCAGGAGGCGAGCAGGCCGATGGCGATGGCGAAGGCCGTGGTCACCAGGTAGAGGGCGATGGTCCGGGCGCCGATCCGGCCCATCTTCTGGGGATCGCGCATGGCGGTGATGCCCACCACCAGGGTGGAGAACACCAGCGGCACGATCAGCATCTTGATGGCGCTGATGAAGATATCGCCGATGGGCTTGAAGACGCTGGCGTCCTCGCCCAGCAGGGCGCCGGCCAGCACGCCGAGCACCAGGCCGGCGAGGATCTTCTGCCACAGGGGGATGCGCCGCCAGAGGCTCTCGCCGGCGGCCGTCGCGGAATGAGACAAGGGGTGGCTCCTTTCTGAAATGACGCTCTTGGTTAGTGAATATCAATAGAGCGTCGCGATTCTACAGAAAGGAGCCCTTTAAAACTTGCACAAATGCGTCCGTGGCTGTCGCCGGCGTCACAGTGCCTCGTCGAGCAGGGCCTGGAAGGCCGCCCAGGACTTCTCGTCCGCCCGGGCCTGGTAGCGCTCCTCGTCGAAGACGGTGAAGGCGTGGGGCGCCCCGGAGTAGATCTCGATCTCGTAGTCGACTCCGGCGGCCTCCAGCTGGCGCGACAGCGCCGTCACATCTTCCAGTGGTATCGAGGTGTCCGCGCCGCCGTGGGCGATCAGGATCGGCGGGGTGTCCGCGCCGTACTGCTGGCCCTCCGGGGTGGCCAGGCCACCGTGGAAGGTGGCGTAGCCCTGCACGTCCTGGGCCGCGCCGCTGCGTGCCAGTTCCAGCACCACGGCGCCGCCGAAGCAGTAGCCCATCACCACGGTCGGCCTGGCCGCGCCCTGGTCGCGGGCCTCGGCCAGCCCGGCCAGGGTCAGCTCGCGCATGCGCGCGCGGTCATCATAGAGCCGGGCCGTCTCGGCCTTGCGGGCCGCCGTCTCCACCGGGCGGTTGCCCTTGCCGTAGAGGTCGAGGGCGAAGGCGTCATAGCCTTGCGCGGCGAGCATCTCGGCGCGCTCGCGCTCGTAGTCGGTGAGGCCGTCCCAGTCGTGGACGATCAGCACCGTGCCGCGGGCCTCGTCGGCGGCCGGGGCGAAATAGCCGGTGAAGGCCTCGTCGCCCACGCGGTAGTCGATGTCCTGGCCGGCGGGGGTGTCGGCCAGGGCCTGGGGGGCCAGCAGGGCCAGGGCGAAGGTCGTCAGCAGTCGCGTCATGGGGAACCTCGTCGGGGATGGGCGCGGTCCTCAGTATAGGCCGGGGGAGCGCGACAGCGTTGAAGCGCCCGTTCGAACGCTTAAACACCCGGGCGACGCCTTGCCAATCAGGGGGTTGCCGAGCGCCGACGGGCCGGGAGCGTTGGCAGGCCCGGCTTGTGTTTTGCGCCCCGCCCTTCCAGATTGAGAGTGTGTGATTCATGCAGTTCATGATCCGAGCAACCAGAGCGAGACCAACAATCATGAAGAAACGCGTTCTAGCGACGGCGGTGACGGCGACCACCCTGGCCCTGTCCGGCATGGCCCAGGCCGAGGTCAAGGTGGGCTTCCTGGGAGGCTTCACCGGCGGTATCGAGAGCCTGACCCCGCCGATCTTCGACGGCGCCCAGCTGGCGGTGCAGCAGATCAACGAGCAGGGCGGGGTGCTGGATGGCGAAGAGATCGTCATGCCCACCGGCGATACCACCTGTTCCGACGCCTCGGCGGCCTCCAACGCGGCCGACCGCATGGTCAACACCGAGCAGGTCACCGCCATCGTCGGCGCCCTGTGCACCGGCGCGACCATCGCCGCGGCCAACAATGCCGCCATCCCGGGCGGCGTGACCATGGTCTCGCCGGCCTCCACGGCGCCGGCGGTCTCCGAACTCGACGACAACGACCTGGTGTTCCGCACCGTGCCCTCGGACGCCTTCCAGGGCAAGATGCTGGCCAAGCTGCTGCTCGCCAAGGGCATCGAGGAAGTGGCGGTCACCTACGTCAACAACGACTACGGGCGCGGCCTGGCCGACGCCTTCGTCGCGGCCTTCGAGAATGGCGGCGGCGCGGTGCTCGAGAACCTGGCCCACGAGGACAACCGTGCCGACTACCGCGCCGAGCTGGGCACCCTCTCCGCCACCGGCGCCCAGACCCTGGTGGTACTGGCCTACGCCGACACCTCCGGCCAGACCGTGCTGCGCCAGGCCTACGAGAGCGGCATGTTCACCCAGTACGTGGGCGGTGACGGCATGGTCGGCGACAGCCTGGTCGAGGCCATCGGCGCCGACGTGCTCGACGGCATGATCGCCACCCGGCCGGGCAGCCCGGAGCTCCCCGGTACCGCCATCTTCAACCAGGCCGCCCAGGAGGCCGGCATCGATCCGAGTGCGGTGTTCGCCGCCCAGGCCTATGACGCCGCCTTCCTGCTGGGCCTGGCCATCGAGCAGAACGGCAGCGCCGAGCGCGAGGGTCTCAACGAGGCGCTGCGCAGCGTCGCCACCGCCCCGGGCGAGACGGTGCTGCCCGGCGAATGGGAGAAGGCCAAGGAGCTGATCGCCGCCGGCACCGAGATCAACTACGAGGGCGCCTCCGGCACCCACGAGTTCGACGAGAACGGTGACGTGCCCGGCGTGGTGCAGGAGATGGCGGTCGAGGACGGCACCTTCACCATCCAGGGCTACGTCGAGGCCGACGACTGATCGCCTCACTTTCCAGGCGCAATGAAGGCCCCGGCGGTTACCCGCCGGGGCCTCGTCGTTGGGTGGCACCCAGGTAAGGGGTAAGGGGTAAGGAGTCCGGAGTAAGGCGATGCTCCTCACCCCTCACCCCACACCCCACACCCCACACCCCACACCCGCGGGCGCCTCAGGCGATGTGCTTGACCTTCTCGGGCAGCAGACCCTTGGGCGCGAAGCGCAGCACCAGGGTGATCAGCAGCCCGATGACGAATACCCGGGCCTGCAGGGCCCGGCTGTCCAGGTTGGTGGGGGCGTCCCAGCCGAAGGCGCCCTCGCCGAAGGACACCGCCAGTTCCATCAGGAACAGCGCCAGGGGTTCGGACATCAGCCAGATGATGTACACCGCCACGGCGCCGAAGATGGTGCCCAGGTTGTTGCCGGGGCCGCCGAGGATGACCATCACCAGCACCAGGAAGGTGTGGTTGAGCGGCAGGTAGCCCTGGGGGTCGAAGAGGCTGTTGAAGCTGCCCAGCACGGCGCCGCCGATGCCCATCAGGATGCAGCCCAGCACGAAGATCTCCAGCCGGCGCCGGTTGATGTTCTTGCCCATCGCCGAGGCCGAGACCTCGTTGTCGCGGATGGCGCGGATCATCCGTCCCCAGGGGGCGTGATAGGCGCGATGCAGCAGGAAGAAGATCCCCGCGATCAGTACCGCCGTCACCGAGAAGTACAGCGCCCGGGCCAGGGTGAAGCCGACCTCGGCGGGCCCCGGCACCGGCCAGGGCAGCGGCGAGACGGTGGCCGTGCCGCGGGTCAGCCAGTCGGAGTTCTTGAGGAAGGCCTTGATGATCTCGGCGATGCCGAGGGTGGCGATCGCCAGGTAGTCGCTGCGCAGGCCCAGACAGATACGGCCGATGAAGTAGCCCACGCCCCCGGCCAGGGCCCCACCGAAGATCCAGCCCACCCAGGGCGGCAGGCCCAGCCCACCGACGAAGTCGGCCCGGGACTCGATCTGGTCGGTCACCTCGCGTAAGGCGCTGATCACCACCAGGTAGAGCACCACCGCCAGCAGCACGGCGCTCACGGTGCGCAGCTTCTTCGGCACCCCCAGGCGGTCGAGGCGGGAGGCGCCGACCACCAGGAGCACGGCACCGACGCCGTACAGCAGCACCCGGGCCAGCTCGCCGGGCAGCTCGCTGCCCCAGAAGGCCTCGTTGACCGGCACGCTGAAGAACATGGCGCAGAAACCGCCCAGGGCCACGAAGCCCATGACCCCGGCATTGAACTGGCCGGCATAGCCCCACTGGATGGTCAGGCCCAGCGCCAGGATGGCGTAGCAGGCGGCCTCCACCAGCATGCGGGTGCTGTAGGCCGCCCCCATGACGCCGTAGACGCCGAGCACGGCGGCCAGCAGGACCAGGAAGAGGATGACTTCGCGCAGCGGGAAGCGGCGCGGGGCGGCGACGCTATCGGTTGTTGTCTTGTCCATCAGATCACCTTGCCCTTGAAGATGCCGGTGGGGCGCCACACCAGGATGACGACGAGGATGAAGAAGGGCACCACGATCTTGTATTCGGTGCCGACGAAGGCCAGGTTGCCGGGCAGCGACAGCCATTCGGGCAGGCTGTCGCGGAAGGGCCGCAGCAGCACGTTCCAGTTGAACACCGCCAGGGTCTCGGCGAAGCCGACCACGAAGCCGCCGGCGATGGCGCCATAGGGATGGCCGACGCCGCCGACGATGGCCGCGGCGAAGATCGGCAGCAGCAGGAAGAAGCTGAGGTCGGGCTTGAAGGTGACGTCCAGCGACAGCAGGGTGCCGGCGATGGCGGCCAGCCCGCCGGCGATCATCCAGGTCACCGCGACGATGGTGTGGGTGTTGATGCCCGAGGCCTGGGCCAGGTCGGGGTTGTCGGACATGGCGCGCATGGCCTTGCCCAGCCGTGAGCGGCTGAGGAAGAAGTGCAGGCCCACCACGGCGACGATGGTCAGCACGAAGAGGTAGAGCTGGGGCTCGGTGATCACCACCGGCACCCGCACGCCCTCGATGGGCAGCGCCAGGCGGAAGATCTCCTTGCGGTCGTCCACGTAGAGGCTCTGGCCGCCGGTGCCGGCGAACAGCCGGATCAGCCCCTGCAGCATCAGGGCCACGCCCAGCGAGGCGATGACGAAGACGATGGGCTTGACCCCGTGGGCGCGCAGCGGCTTGTAGAAGGCCCGGTCGATGCCCACCGCCAGGGCGGCGGTGAGGACCATGGCCAGGGGCAGCATGACCAGCGGGGTGGGCACGCCGATGGCGGCGCCGGCCTGGGGGAAGAGGGTGGTCAGCAGCAGCACCATGAAGGCGCCGAAGGTCATCATGTCGCCATGGGCGAAGTGGGCGAAGCGCATGATGCTGAAGATCAGCGTCACGCCCACCGCGCCGATGGCGTAGATCGAGCCGGTCACGCTGCCGGCGATCACCACGTTGTTGATGAAGAAAACGAGTTCGTTCACGGGACGTCTCCGATGGTCCGGCGTGGCGGGCTCAACCGCCCAGGAAGCTCTTGGCGACCTCCGGGTCGGCCAGCAGGGCCGCCCCGGTGTCGGTGAAGCGGTTCTGGCCGTTGGCCAGCACGAAGCCCTTGTCGGCGATGGCCAGCGCCTGCTTGGCGTTCTGCTCGACCATCAGGACGCCGACCCCGGCCGCGTTGATGGCCTTCACCCGTTCGAGGATCTCGTGCATGTACAGCGGCGAGAGCCCGGCGGTGGGCTCGTCGAGCAGCAGCAGCTCGGGTTCGGCCATCAGTGCCCGGCCCATGGCCACCATCTGGCGCTGGCCGCCGGAGAGCTCGCCGGCGGGCTGGCGGCGCTTCTCAAAGAGCGGCGGGAAGAACTCGTAGACCCGGGCCAGCATGCGCTTGACGTTGTCCGGCTTGAGGTAGGCGCCCATCTGCAGGTTTTCCTTCACCGTCAGGCTCGGGAAGACGTTGTATTCCTGGGGCACGAAGCCCATGCCCTTGTGCACCAGCTTGTTGGTCGGCAGGTTCTGGATGGGCTCGCCGCGCAGCCGGATCTCTCCCTGGCTGACGTGGAGCAGGCCGAAGATGGCCTTGAGCATCGTGGACTTGCCGGCGCCGTTGGGGCCGATGATGACGCCGATCTCGTCGGCCTCGATGGTCATGTCCACCCCGTTGAGGATGTTCATGCCGCCGTAGCCGCCATGCACGTCCCGTGCGTCGAGTAATGCCATAGGTGCTTCTCTGCGTTGGTGGGCGGGATCATGCCGCCCTTGTTGTTGTACCGGCGCCCGGCCGTCAGGCGGCACCGGTGTCCTCAGGCGGTGGTAGAGCCAAAGTAGGCCTCGATGACCTCGGGGTTGTTCCGGATCTCCTCGATGGTGCCCTCGACCATCACGCTGCCCTGGGCGAGCACGATGACCGGGTCGCAGAGCCGGGCGATCATTTCCATGTCGTGCTCGATGACCAGGAAGGTGTAGCCCATCTCGCGGTTGAGGCGCTCGATGTTGCCGACCAGGTCGCCGAGCAGGGTGCGGTTGACCCCGGCGGCGATCTCGTCGAGCAGCACCACCCGGGCGTCGGTCATCATGGTGCGGCCGAGCTCGAGGAGCTTCTTCTGGCCGCCGGAGAGGTTGCCGGCGAGCTCGTTGCGCACATGGTGCAGGCTGACGAAGTCGATGACCTCGAGGGCCCGGCGGCGCACCTCGGCCTCCTCCATGCGCACCAGGCCCGGTTGGAACCAGGTGGAGAAGAGGTTCTCGCCGGCCTGGTGGGGCGGCACCATCATCAGGTTCTCCAGCGCCGTCATGTTCGAGAACTCGTGGGCGATCTGGAAGGTACGCAGCAGGCCCTTGCGGAAGAGCTCGTCGGCGGGATGGTTGGTGATGTCCTCGCCGTCGAACAGCACCTGGCCGCTGTCCAGCGGCAGGGCCCCGGCGATGATGTTGAACAGCGTCGACTTGCCGGCGCCGTTGGGACCGATCATGCCGGTGATCGAGCCCTCCTCCACCTGAAGGGAGCAGTCGTTGATGACCGTCAGGCCGCCGAAGGCCTTGTTGACGTGTCGTACGTCGATGATGGCTGACATGTCACACCCCTGGTGAGTGGTTCGTTGTTGTGGTTGGTGCGCGGCGGTTCATGATTCCTGGCGCTCGGCCAGGAAGGTGCGACCGGCGGCGAAGGCACCGACGATCACCACGGCACCGATGGTGGGCAGCAGGTAGCCCTCCACCTGGGGAATGGTGCGCAGGAAGACGAAGGCCACCGCCGCCGGGGCGATGAAGCGCACCAGGAAGCGCCAGACGCGGAACCAGGTCTCGTTGGTGCGCATCTCCTTCATCACTTCGCCATGGGTCAGGGCCCAGCCGGCAAACAGCGCGATCAGCATGCCGCCCAGCGGCATGAAGATATTGGTGAGCAGCTCCAGCAGCCCGAAGGCACTGCGCCCGAACAGGGTGTGGAAGAGGGTCGCCTCGGCCATCAGGTTGAAGCTGAACACCGTGAGCAGGCCCAGGGCCCAGCTGGCGATGACCATGGCCGACACGGCCTGGGGACGCTCGAGGTCGAAGCGCTCCACCAGGAAGGCGGCCACCGGCTCGATCAGCGAGATCGCGGAGCTGATGGCGGCGCCCAGCACCAGGATGAAGAAGACCCCGCCCAGCAGGGCGCCGCCGGGCATCTCGGCGAAGGCCAGCGGCAGGGTGACGAACATCAGCCCGGGCCCTTCGCCGGGGTCGAGGCCGGCGCCGAAGACCAGGGCGAAGATCGCCAGGCCGGCGATCATCGCCACGGCGGTGTCGACCACGGCGATGGCGAAGGCGGTGCGGGTCAGGGAGGCGTCGCTGGACATGTAGGCGCCGTAGGCCATGATGGCGCCCATCCCCAGGCTCAGGGTGAAGAACGACTGGCCCATGGCCTGCAGCCAGCCTTCCAGGCTGAGGTCGGCCACGTTGAAGGTGAACAGGAAGGTCGCCGCCGCGGCCAGGTCGCCGATGGCCGCGGAATAGGCCAGCACCACCATGAGGATCACGAACAGCGCCGGCATCAGGATGCGCAGGCCGTTCTCGATGCCGCGGTGGATGCCCAGGCCGACGATCAGCGCCGAGGCGCCGATGAACAGGGAATGGTAGAGGGTCAGCAGCGGCGGGGAGGCCAGCAGGGCGTCGAAGCTGGCGGCGATGGTCTCGGCGTCGGCGCCGTCGAGGCTGCCGGTGAGCATCAGCCCGGTGTAGTGCAGCGCCCAGCCGGCGATCACCGAGTAGAAGCTCAGGATGATGAAGGCCGAGGCCGCCCCCAGCCAGCCGATCGTCTCCCAGCCCCGGGAGGTCTTGTGGGTGCGGGTCAGGAAGCGCATGCCCATGATCGGGCTGCGCCGGCTGTTGCGGCCGAGCATGATCTCGGCGATCAGGATGGGGATGCCCACGGCGAAGATGGTCAGGGCGTAGATCAGGATGAAGGCGCCGCCGCCGTTCTCCCCGGTGAGATAGGGGAAGCGCCACAGGTTGCCGAGGCCCACCGCCGAGCCGACCGCGGCCAGCAGGAAGGTGCCCTTGTGCGTCCAGACGTTGTGCGTGCTCATCGGGTGTCCGCAATTGCGTGTCGGCCTTGTGGGCCGGCGATGGTCTCTGCGCCGGGGTTGCCGGCTCGTCTGACGACCACTGTGCGATATCGAACGACCGCTTGACCAGTCGACTTGCGTTTAGGGGCCGTTGGCGGGGCGGATGGTATCCCCGCGGCGAATCAGTCCCGTTCGTCGTCGTCTTCCGCCTCCGGGTGGTGGGGCTCCATGGCACGGCTGGCGTCCGGCAGGCGCACCGTGTCCCCCAGCGCCAGGTCGCCCACGCTCTGCTTGCGTCGGCCGTTGTCCGCGGCGATCAGCGCCACCACCTCGCCGATGCTGGTGTCCTCGACCCGGGCATCGACCCGCACCCGTACGGTGAAACCGCGCAGCCGCGCGCTGATGATGCTGCCCACGCGGGGCTCCGGGTAATCCTGGGGATGGTCGGCGTAGTAGCGCAGCACGCTGGCGCTGCCGGGATCGTCCCACTCGACATGCTTGTGCATCGGGGCCACCTCCATGAAGAATGACTGAAGCTTCAGCATAGTCCCCGGCGGCGGGCGGAGGCCATAACGCAAGAGCCCGCCGGGTGGCGGGCTCTTGATGGGGCGGCGCAGCGGGCTTACTTCTTCTTGGCGCGCTTGCGCTCGTTCTCGCTGAGGTGCTTCTTGCGCAGGCGGATGTGGTTGGGGGTGATCTCCACCAGCTCGTCGTCATCCAGGAACTCGATGGCCTGCTCCAGGGTGAAGCGCACCGGCGGGGTCAGCACGAGGTTCTCGTCGTTGCCGGAGGCGCGCATGTTGTCGAGCTTCTTGGCCTTGGTGGGGTTGACCACCATGTCATCGGCGCGGTTGTTGATGCCTACCAGCATGCCCTCGTAGACCTCGGTGCCGTGCTCGACGATCAGCTTGCCGCGATCCTGCAGGGCGAACAGCGCATAGGCCAGCGCCTTGCCGGAGACCATGGAGACCAGCACGCCGTTGCGCCGCTCGATGGAGGCGTCGGGCTTGAGCGGGCCGTAGTGGTCGAAGCGGCTGGTGAGGATGCCGGTCCCGGAGGTCAGGGTCAGGAACTGGCCGCGGAAGCCGATCAGGCCGCGCGCGGGGATGATGAAGTCCAGGCGCACCCGGCCCTTGCCGTCGGGGTTCATGTTGGACAGCTCGCCCTTGCGGTAGCCGAGCTCCTCCATGATGGCGCCCTGGTGCGCCTCCTCGCAGTCGATGATGACCTCTTCGTAGGGCTCCTGCTTGACGCCGTCGATCTCGCGGATGATCACCTCGGGGCGACCCACGGCCAGTTCGAAGCCCTCGCGACGCATGGTCTCGATCAGCACCGAGAGGTGCAGCTCGCCGCGGCCCGAGACGATGAACTTCTCCGGGGTCTCGCCCTGCTCGACGCGCAGCGCCACGTTGTGGATCAGCTCCTGGTCGAGGCGATCCTTGATGTTGCGGCTGGTGACGAACTTGCCGTCCTTGCCGGCGAAGGGCGAGTCGTTGACCTGGAAGGTCATGGACACGGTGGGCTCGTCCACGGTCAGCGGCGGCAGCGCCTCGACGGCGGCCGGGTCGCACAGGGTGTCGGAGATGGCCAGGGCGTCGATGCCGGTGATGCAGACGATGTCGCCGGCGGTGGCCTGCTCGGTCTGCACCCGCTCCAGGCCCATGTGGGTCATCACCTGGCCGACCTTGCCCTTGCGTTCCTTGCCTTCCTTGGTGACCACCATGACCTGCTGGTTGGGCTGGATGGCGCCGCGGGTGATGCGGCCCAGGCCGATGACGCCCACGTAGCTGTTGTAGTCCAGCGCCGAGATCTGCATCTGCAGCGGGCCGTCGAGCTCGACCTTGGGCGGCTCGACGATGTCGACGATGGCCTGGAACATCGGGGTCATGTCGTCGGCCAGCTCGTCGGGCTCGGGGCCGGCGACGCCGTTGAGGGCGGAGCAGTAGATGATCGGGAAGTCGAGCTGCTCATCGGAGGCGCCGAGGTTGTCGAACAGGTCGAAGATCTGGTCGATGACCCAGTCCGGGCGGGCGCCGGGACGGTCGATCTTGTTGACCACCACGATCGGCTTGAGGCCCTGGTCGAAGGCCTTCTGGGTGACGAAGCGGGTCTGCGGCATGGGGCCGTCCACCGCGTCGACCATCAGCAGGACCGAGTCGACCATGGACATGACGCGCTCGACCTCGCCGCCGAAGTCGGCGTGTCCGGGGGTGTCGACGATATTGATGTGGTAGTCCTGCTCTTCCGGGCTCTGCCAGCGGATCGCCGTGTTCTTGGCCAGGATGGTGATGCCGCGTTCCTTCTCCTGGTCGTTGGAGTCCATGATGCGCTCCTGGCCCTCCGCCTTGCGGTCCAGGGTGCCGGACTGCTGGAGGAGTTTGTCGACCAGGGTGGTCTTGCCGTGGTCGACGTGAGCGATGATGGCGATGTTGCGAAGATTCTCGATCACGACGGGATCCTGCTGGGAAAAGTGGGGCCGCATTATAGGGTCAGGGCCATGACCGCTACCAGCCTTGTTGGCGGGAATCCGTCCAACAAGTTCGGCGAGTCCATGGATTCAATGACCTGCAGGGACGGCGCCGGTTCCCCAGCGGGGCCCCGACGGGCGAGGCGGGGCACGGCGAGTCGCCGCCGTCGTGCATCATTGTGGTGCATCCCTTTTTCTTGTGCGCCATAAGAGGGCATTTTCGGGGCGCCGACATGCTTCATGGCGGGGCATTCCTCGGGCACCGATGCAGGGCAATGTCGCGGGAGAAGTTTTTTCCTGTTCCTGTTCAGCGTCTTATCGTGGTTACGGGAGGAGGCATCGGCAAGCTGGCATGCTTTCTGCTTGCTCATGGGCAGTGCCATGGTCGTGCATGGCGTCGTGGGCAGTGAGCCCATGGCATGCTACAACGTCGTCTGGACAGGCCGGCTTGCCGGCACCCGGCGGCAGAGAACAAGCGGAATACCCGAAACCAAGCCATCTAGTGGAGGACCTCATGTCCGAGAAGACGCTCGCCCTGATCGAAGAGCATGATGTGAAGTGGATCGACCTGCGCTTCACCGACACCCACGGCAAGGAACAGCACGTCACCATTCCGGCCCGCGACGTCGATGAGGAGTTCTTCGAGAACGGCCAGATGTTCGACGGCTCCTCCATCTCCGGCTGGAAGGGCATCAACGAGTCCGACATGATCCTGCGTCCGGAGGACGGCACCGGCTTCCTCGACCCCTTCACCGAAGACGCCACCCTGGTGCTGCGCTGCGACATCATCGAGCCGGCCACCATGCAGGGCTACGAGCGCGACCCGCGCTCCATCGCCAAGCGCGCCGAGGCCTACCTGCAGTCCACCGGCCTGGGCGACACCGCCTTCTTCGGCCCGGAGCCCGAGTTCTTCATCTTCGACGAGGTGCACTGGAAGGCCGACATCGAAGGCGCCATGTACAAGATCACCTCCGAGGAGGGCGCCTGGGCCACCGACCGTCAGGTCGAGGGCGGCAACCTGGGCCACCGTCCGCGGGTCAAGGGCGGCTACTTCCCGGTGCCCCCGGTGGACAGCTTCCACGACATCCGCGGCGCCATGTGCAACACCCTGGAGGCCATCGGCCAGTCCGTCGAGGTGCATCACCACGAGGTGTCCAACGCCGGCCAGAACGAGATCGGCGTGAAGTTCAACACCCTGGTGAAGAAGGCCGACGAGCTGCAGGAAATGAAGTACGTCGTGCACAACGTGGCCCATGCCTACGGCAAGACCGCCACCTTCATGCCCAAGCCCCTGGTCGGCGACAACGGCTCCGGCATGCACGTCCACCAGTCCTTCTGGAAGAACGGCCAGAACCAGTTTGCCGGCGACGAGTATGCGGGCCTCTCCGAGATGGCGCTGTACTACATCGGCGGCATCATCAAGCACGCCCGGGCCCTGAACGCCTTCACCAACGCTTCCACCAACTCCTACAAGCGTCTGGTGCCGGGCTTCGAGGCGCCGGTGATGCTGGCCTACAGCGCCCGCAACCGCTCCGCTTCCATCCGCATCCCCTACACCGCCAGCCCCAAGGGCAAGCGTGTCGAGGCCCGCTTCCCGGACCCGACCGCCAACCCCTACCTGTGCTTCGCAGCGATGCTGATGGCCGGTATCGACGGCATCAAGAACAAGATCCACCCCGGCGATGCCATGGACAAGAACCTCTATGACCTGCCGCCGGAAGAGGGCAAGGAAGTGCCTACCGTGGCCGAGAGCCTCGACCAGGCGCTCGCGGCGCTGGACGCCGATCGCGCCTTCCTGGTCGAGGGTGGCGTCTTCACCGACGACATGATCGATGCCTACATCGAGCTCAAGGAAGAGGACGTCGAGCGCCTGCGCATGACCACCCATCCGGTCGAGTTCGACATGTACTACAGCTGCTGATGGCGGCGGCGCCCAGGCGCCGCGTCCGGCACTCAGAGGCACGCCCATCGGGCGTGCCTCTTTTTTTCAGGGCAGCCGCACATGCCCGGCGACGCCTCGGGCGAAGCCCATCACCGCGCTCCGGCCATCCGGCGAGGCTGCAACGGCGTTCCGTGAGCCGCCACTTCTGGGCTAGGCTTGTCATAGGGTGCCGCCCTGCTGCCTCATGGGGCAGGGAGCGCCCAACGGCCATCCAGGAGAGACGCATGAACAAGGCACTCGTGATGCTGGTGCTGGGCCTGTCGGTGAGCCTGACGGCCGGTGCCGAGACCATCTATCGCACCACTGACGCCCAGGGCAATGTCGTCTTCACCGACGATCCGGAGCGCGGCGGCGAGGCGGTGAAGCTGGACCCGTTGACCGTGGTGCCCTCCCGGGAGGTCCGCGCGCCGAGCCTGTCGCCGGTGGTGCAGGGCGAGGAGGCGCCGAGCGCCGCGGGCACCGCCCCGGGGCAGCCGTTCATGCCCTATGACATGTTCTCGATCCTGTCGCCGGATAACCAGGCCACCCTGTCCACCGGGGCCGCCGGCAATGTCCAGGTGCGCCTGGGCATCCAGCCCGCGCTGCGCGAGGACCATCGGGTGCGCCTGCTGCTCGATGGCCGGGTCAGCCAGTCGGCCATGCATACCGATACCTTCCTGCTCTCCAACCTCAACCGCGGCGAACACCAGCTGCAGGCCGAGCTGCTCGATGCCACCGGCGCCGTGCGCCACCGCACGGCGCCGTTGACGCTCTATGTCCAGCGGGCCAGCGTCAACCTGCCCCAGAATCCCAACAACCCGGGCAGTTAG
The DNA here is from genome assembly GCF_025725685.1 of Halomonas sp. M4R1S46. NCBI lineage: Bacteria > Pseudomonadati > Pseudomonadota > Gammaproteobacteria > Oceanospirillales > Halomonadaceae > Halomonas > Halomonas sp. M4R1S46. The sequence goes on along the minus strand of NZ_CP107008.1, from coordinate 3,986,511 downwards.
CTGCCCCTTCGCCGGCCACATCGACCGCTGTGTCCGGACGGCACCTTCAGGCCCTGTCATCCGCCCCCGGTGCGCGATGACGGGGGCTTCAATGCCTTCGACCATGCCGACCGGGTCAAGGAAGGCAGCGCCTTCGAGCATGCCGAGCAGCTGCGCGATGGCGGCGGCCTGCGCGACGGCGAGGGCGACCGCGAACGCCATGAGCGCGAGCGTCGCTCCCGGTTGCGCCATCATCGGCATCCCGATGCCCCCTGAGTCGCCTTCCCGGCGTGCGTGCACCTGCCTGGTGCACTAAAGTGGTGCAAGACGTCCGCGCCGATCCACCCTGTCGCGCCGCCCTGTCGCGCCTCCCCGAAGTGGCGCGCTTCTTGCACCGCTTTATGGCCAGTCCACGACCGCCTCTTGCCGGGAACGCACCATGTATCAACGCCTGATGGAACATCTCACCACCGCCGTCCTGCTGCTGGACGGGGAGCTGCGCCTGCGCTGGATGAACCCCGCGGCGGAGGCCCTGCTCGCGCTGAGCCGTTCCCGGGTGGTGGGCCAGCCCCTGCCCGGCCTGGTGGTGGGCGAGGAGGACATCGGCGAGGTGCTCACCAAGGCCCGCGACGAGTTCCATCCCTTCACCCAGCGCGAGGCGCGCCTGATCCGGCCCACCGGTGAGCCGCTGACCGTGGACTATACCGTCACCCCGCTCTCTGCGGACGAGCTGCTGCTGGAGATGGAGCCCCGGGACCGGCTGCTGCGCATCTCCCGGGAGGAGGCGCTGCAGACCCGCCAGGAGACCATCAAGGTGCTGGCCCGGGGGCTGGCCCACGAGGTGAAGAATCCCCTCGGCGGCATCCGGGGCGCGGCCCAGTTGCTGGAGCGTGACCTGGAGAGCCCGCAGCTCGCCGAATTCACCCGCATCATCGTCGAGGAGGTCGACCGGCTGCGCGACCTGGTGGACTCGATGCTGGGCCCCAATCGCCTCAATCGCCACGAGCCGCTGAACATCCACAGGGTGCTGGAGCGGGTTCGGGCCCTGCTGGCCGTGGAGCATCCCGAGGTCGCCATCAGCCGCGACTACGACCCCAGCCTGCCGGACCTGATGGGCGACGAGTCGCAGATGATCCAGGCCATGCTCAACGTGGCCCGCAACGCGGTCGAGGCCATGACCGAGTCGGGCATGGACGCGCCCACCCTGGTGCTGAAGACCCGGGCCCGCCGCCAGTTCACCCTGGGCGCGGAGCGCCATCGGCTGGTCTGCGAGGTGTCAATCATCGACAACGGGCCGGGCATCCCCGACGGCCTGCGCGAGACGCTGTTCTATCCCATGGTCTCGGGGCGCGCCGAGGGCAGCGGCCTGGGACTGTCCATCGCCCAGTCGATCCTGCACCAGCATCAGGGCCTGATCGAGTGCGACTCCGCGCCGGGCCAGACCGAATTCCGACTGCTGATACCGCTGGAGAAGTGCCATGACTGAAGCCGCTCGCGTCATGGTCGTCGATGACGATCGTGCCATCCGCTGGGTCCTCGAACGCGCCCTGGCCCAGCCCGACCTGGCCGTCGAATGCCTGGAGCGGGCCGACCAGGTGCTGCCACGGCTGCTCGAGGATCCGCCCGATGTCCTGGTCACCGATATCCGCATGCCGGGCATCGACGGCCTGGACCTGATGGCGCGGGTGCGCGATGCCCATCCGGACCTGCCGGTGATCGTGATGACCGCCCACTCCGACCTCGACAGCGCGGTGGCCTCCTACCAGGGCGGGGCCTTCGAGTACCTGCCCAAGCCCTTCGACGTGGACGAGGCCCTGGCCCTGGTACGCCGCGCCGTGGCCCATGCCCGCGAGCGCAAGCGTCCGGTCAGTGCCCCGGAGGGGCTCGACACCGAGATCATCGGCGAGGCGCCGGCGATGCAGGAGGTGTTTCGCGCCATCGGCCGCCTCTCCCAGTCGCATATCACGGTGCTGATCAACGGCGAGTCGGGCACCGGCAAGGAGCGCGTGGCCCAGGCGCTGCATCAGCACAGCCCGCGGGCCGGCAAGCCCTTCATCGCCCTGAACATGGCGGCGATTCCCCGCGACCTGATCGAGTCCGAGCTGTTCGGCCACGAGAAGGGCGCCTTCACCGGGGCCACCGCCCAGCGCCAGGGGCGCTTCGAGCAGGCCAATGGCGGCACCCTGTTCCTCGACGAGATCGGCGACATGCCCGCCGAGACCCAGACCCGCCTGCTGCGGGTGCTGGCCGACGGCGAGTTCTACCGGGTCGGCGGCCACACCTCGGTGAAGGTGGACGTGCGCATCATCGCCGCCACCCACCAGAACCTGGAGGGCCTGGTGGACGAGGGGCGCTTCCGCGAGGACCTCTTCCACCGCCTCAACGTGATCCGTATCCACCTGCCGAAGCTGGCGGATCGCCGCGAGGACATCCCGCGGCTGGCCCGGCACTTCCTGGCCGAGGCGGCCAAGGAGCTCTCCACCGACGTCAAGGTGCTGACCCGGGAGGCCGAGGAGCACCTGACCCGTCTGGCCTGGCCGGGTAACGTGCGCCAACTGGAGAACACCTGCCGCTGGCTGACGGTGATGGCCTCGGGGCGCGAGGTGCTGGTCGAGGACCTGCCGCCGGAGTTGCGCGAGGGCGGCGATGGCGGGGTCTCCGGCGACTGGCGGCTGGCCTTCCGCGACTGGGCGGATCGCGCCCTGGCCGCCGGCCATACCCACCTGCTGGAGGAGGCCGTGCCGGACTTCGAGAAGATCCTGATCGAGACGGCGCTCAAGCATACCGGCGGGCGCAAGGGCGAGGCCGCCGAGCTCCTGGGCTGGGGGCGCAACACGCTGACCCGTAAGCTCAAGACGCTGCTGCCGGAGATGGCGGAGGATTGACGGAAGAGGAAAGAGGGAAGCTCGGCTAACCGCCGAGGAGCCGGCGCGCTAGCAGGCGTTGCATGTCGCGCCGACCATCGGCGATCAGGTAGACGATCGCCCGGTCGTCGAAGACACGATAGAGGATTCGCGTCGGCCCTTCGATCAGCTGGCGGTAGTCACGAATGCCGAGGGCCAGCAGCTCCCGGGGGTGGCTACCACGCTCGGGGAGCTCGGCCAGCTCCTGCAGGCGGTGTTCCAATCGATCCAGGACGCGACCGGCGGCGGCGGGGGAGTCATTTTCGGCGATGAAGTCATAGAGGTCGCGCAGGTCCTCGGCCGCCGAGTCCGTCAGCTGCACGCGGAAGCTCATGAATCCGCCTGGCGACGGCGCAGCTCGGAAAAGACGCTATCGGCATCCTGAACGGCGTCGCGTGCCACTTCCTGGTTGCCCAGGGCCAGGATCTTCAGCAGGGCCAGGGTTTCCTGGGTCTGCTCGAAGCTCTTGATGTCCTGCACCACCAGACGGGCCTCGCCATTCTGGGTGATGATCAGGGGCTCGCGCCGCTCGCTCAGGGACTTGGCCACCTCGGCGGCATGCGCCTTGAGGTAGCTGATCGGCTTGATGTTCTCGGAATACTTCATGGCGTAGCTCGTCGGAGGACTATGTGACCAAATTTAGTCCTTATTATTCCTGGGCACAAGATGGCCTCGGTCTCCGACTCCTTGTCGCTGCAGGGGGGGCAACGCCGCCTCCAGATGGCCAAAGCCGATGCGTTCCTGCTCCAGGCGCACCCGCTCGCCCAGTCGGTCGTCGCGCAGGGCGGTGAACAGGGCGAGCTCGGCGTCGGTCAGGCGGGTAGGGGTATGGCCCAGGCGCTTATCCAGGGGTTCCTCGCCCCACAGCGGGCGGTGGGCCAGCAGGGTGGCCTCATCCATCAGCAGCGACCGGGCCCGGGGCAGGTAGGCGCGCAGCCGGTCGAGGATGCCGAAGCCGTGAGTGTCGATATCGCCCCAGTAGTGGATCTCGACCTCCTGGAGCCAGGGCATGCGGGCCAGGGACTCCAGGCCGTAGCCGAGGCCGAAGACCACCAGGGCGCGCGGCACCTCGGGAAAGGCCAGGCCATTGGTCAGGTTCTCGGTGATGAAGACCCGCTCCACGGCGGGCCGCCAGGCGGCGAACTGCTCCACCGGCACGCTGAGGTCGCCCAGGCCGTGCAGCGACAGGGCCGGGTCGAGCAAGCGGAGCCGCACCAGCGGCGAGGGCTCGCGCAGCCCGTAGCGACGGTTGAAACCCCGCACGCCGCTTGCCTCGCAGTCGATGGCGGCCGGGGGCAGCACCGCATCGAGCAGCGAGGCGAGCAGGCCGCGACGGGCCTCGATGAACTTGGTGTCGACGCCGGGTATGTCCAGCTGGCGGAGATAGACGCCGGGGCGCGGCCGGCGCTGGAAGTGGGCGAGTACGGCCAGCAGTCGCGGCCACTCCGCGGCATGCTCGAGGGCCTTGAGCGGCTGGCGGCGCAGCCAGCCGGCCAGGCCGGGCTGGCGGGTCAGGATCTCGTCGGCCAGGGCATCGAAGCGCGCGGCCTCCTGCTGCTTGCGCAGCAGGCGCAGGGCGTCCTGGTCCTCGGGAATCTGGAGGCTGGCGGGCAGTTCGTTGCTGCCCTGGACCCGGTTGCCCTGGCGGCGAAACTCGATGATATAGCCGTAGCCCAGGGCGTCGCGGCTGCCTCCTTGCAGCGTTCGGACCCAGTCGGCCACCTCGCCGAAGCGTTGGGTGACGTCCCGGGCCGTGGGGCGGCGCAGGCGCAGCGTCAGCGGAAACAGCGGTTCGCCGTCGTCGCCGTCGGCCGGCAGGCGCGCGGCAAGGATGGCGCCGCTGTCCCAGTGGCGCTGCAGCTGGCGGCGGATGTCCTCGGGGCTGGTCCAGGCGCTCACCTCACAGGACCTCGATGTGCTCGCGGGCGGCCTTCTCCTGGCGATACTCCTCGATGCTCAGGTTGCGCAGCATCGACTGGCGGCCCTCCTCGTTGTGCACGAAGCCGACGCTGGCCACATAGGGCTCGATGATGTGGATCTTTTGCAGCGGAGTGACGATCAGCAGTTGCAGGTTGAGGCGCGCGAACAGTTCCAGGCCATAGCGGGCGGATTCGTCCGAGCCGCGGCCGAAGGCCTCGTCGATGACCACGAAGCGGAACGAGCGCGAGTGGCTCTCGCCCCACTCCAGGCCGAACTGGTAGGCCAGGCTGGCGGCCAGCACGGTGTAGGCCAGCTTCTCCTTCTGCCCGCCGGACTTGCCGCCGGCATCCGAGTAGTGCTCGTGCTCGCTGTCGTCCTCGCGCCAGCGCTCGGAGGCCGAGAACAGGAAGTGGTGGCGCACATCGGTGACCTTGAGCGTCCAGCGCCTGTCCAGCTCGGTGCTGCCTTCCCGGCCGCGGAAGCGCTCGATGATCGCCTTGACCTGCAGGAACTTGGCCTCCGAATACTGCTCGTCGTCGCTGCCGCTGAGGGCATTCTCGGTGCAGGCTCGCAGCTGCTGACGGAAGTCGCGGATCTCGGCGTCGGGGCTGGGCTCGGCGAGCAGGCGGATATAACGCCCCGGGTTGTAGTCGATGTCGTGCAGCGAGGCGTTGATGGTGGCGACACGCCCCTTGATGTCCTCGCGCTGCTGGTTGAGGAAGGCCTGGAAGCCGGCGATCTCGCGGATGGTGTTCTCGTTGAGCAGCTGCTTGAAGCGGGCCTCGAAGCGCGGCAGATCGTCGGCCTCGAGGGCGACGAGCATGGCGCGGTAGTCGTCGCCGGCGGCCAGGCTGGCGTCCACCTCCTCGGTGTCCTGCGGCCACTGGGTCATGATGTGCTGCATGGCCTTGATGATCGCCTCGCGCAGGCGGTCGAGCTGCTTCTGGCGCGCGTCGATGTCGGCCTGCAGCCAGTCGCGCATCTCGCGTTCGCGGTTGTCGCAGGACTCGACGCTGAGCTGATGCTCGCCCAGCGCCGGCTCACGCCACTCGTCGAGTCGCGCGAAGCACGCCTCGCGTCGCGCGGCGTCGAGGCTCTCCACCAGCGCCCGGGCCTCGTCGTGCTGGGCGGCGGCCGTGTCACGGCGAGTGTTCAGGCTGCCCTGCTCGCCCTGGGCCTCGGCCAGGGCGTCGTCGGTGGCCCGGCTGGCCTCGTCCAGCTCGCGGAGCTGGGCCTGGAGCAGCTTGAGCCGGTCGGAGCTGGCCTCCAGGCCACGGCGCTCGGCTTCGCACGTCTCGAGGCGCGCCGCGGGGGTGCGCCAGTCGAGCTCCTGGAAGTCGCCGAAGCCCTGCAGGCGGCTCAGGTCGCTGCGCCTTTGGCTCAGGCCGCGCTGCTCGCGCTGGACCGCGGCGACCCGCTCGGCACTGGCCTGCAGGCGGCGCTGCAGGGCAGCCGCCTCGTCCTCCAGGGCGGCGATCTTGGCCGCGTTGCTCCAGCCCAGCACGTAGCGGGTGCGATCGTCGAGGCGGTGGCGGTCGTCCTTCTCGTGACGCTCGCCGCCGGTCTTGAGCTGGCCATTGCGGGTCAGGGCGCGTTGTTCGCGGCGAAACTGGGTGAGGTCGTCGCAGCAGGCGTAGTCGAAGCGCTTGCCCAGTTCCTGCTCCAGCCAGGCGTAGTGCTCGCTGTCGGGGCGGATCGCCAGCTTGCGCACCAGCGAGGCGGGATGCAGCGACGGTGCCGCCGCCTGGGGCTCGCGCACCCGGTAGTAGACCAGCCGACCGCGCAACTGGGTACGCTCGACCCAGTCGGCGACCGCGGCGTAGTGGGCCTCCGGTACCAGCAGCGACAGCGCGAAGTTGTGCAGCACCCGTTCGGCGGCGCCCTCCCAGTCGCGGGCCTCGTCGCGCACCTGGAGCAGCTCGCCGGCGAAAGGCAGGGTGTCGGCGTCCAGGCCGGTGGCCTCGCATAGCCGTTCACGCAGAGTCAGTATCCTGGCCGGCAGGTTGGAGCGGCGCGAGCGCAGCGAGTCCAGTTCGGCATCGAGCTCGTCGTGCTGGTCCTTGAGGTGGCGCAGTTCCAGCTCGAGCTCGGTGCGCCGGTTGACCAGCGCCGTCTCGTCGTCGTCCAGCGCGTTCAGCGCCTGCTCGATGGCGGTGGCATTGGCCTGGAAGGCGTCGGCGTCCTCGGCGACCTCGAGACCCACGGCGGCGGCCAGTTCGCGGTAGTGGTCGGCGCGGCGACGACACTTGTCGCGTGCCCGGCCGAGCTCCTCGATCTCGCGGGCCAGTTGCGCCAGGCGATCGCCGCCGCTGGCGGCAATCGCCTGCTTGAGCTGGTCGCGCTGGTGGGCCTCACGGTGCCGCCGTTCCTGGAGCTCCTCGAGCCGGTTGGCCAGGCGCGCCAGTTCGCCGCCGAGTCGCTCGAGGCGGCGCTCGAGAAGGGTCGCCTTGTGGTGGGCGAAGTAGCTCTTCAGCGCCTCGCGGGCCTCGACCCGCTGCGCCTGCTGGTGCTCGAGGTCGGCGTGGCGCTCGAGGTTGGCCACCAGCGGGGTCAGCGCCTCGATCTTGCGGCGTGCCTCGAGCACCGCCGCGTGGGCGCGGTCGAGGTCGTCGAAGTGGCGGATCAGGGCGGCGATGCGCTCCTCCATGGGCAGCGCCTCGAGCATATGGGTGCGCACGAAGTCGGTGAGGTTGCCCACCGACTTCATCGATACCGTCTGGTTGAACAGCTCCATCGCCTGGTCGTTGGCGGCGCCCAGGCCGAAGCGGCGACGGAAGGCGGCGCCGTAGGGCGGGAAGCTGTCGTGCAGCTCGACGTGCGGCGTGTCGCGCAAGCGCTTGCGCAACTGCTTGAGATCGCTGCCGAAGTCATCGAAGTCGCCGGCGATGGCCAGTTCGCGGTCGGCGACCACGTAGAAGCGCTCCGGCTGACCCTTGGTGTCGGCGATCCAGAACACCTGGGCCAGGGTGACATGGGTGTCGAAGCCCTCGTTGTAGAAGTGGCCGAGGATCACCGAATAGCCGTTGTGGTCGCGCAGGCCCACCGCCTTGGCGCTGAGGCCCGCCTCGCCACGCTCGGTCTTGTAGTAGCCCAGCACATAGGAGCGCAGGCTGCGTTCCTTGGCCTCGGCGCCGGCGGCCTTGTTGTAGGTGATGCGCTGGGCGGGCACCAGCAGGGTGGTGATGGCATCGACCAGGGTCGACTTGCCGGAGCCGATGTCGCCGGTGAGCAGGGCGTTGTCGCCGCTGGCGTCCAGGCGCCAGACGCGCTGGTGGAAGGTGCCCCAGTTGTAGACCTCCAGGCGCTGCAGGCGAAAGCCGGCGCGCGCCGGGTCGGACCCGAAGTCGAATTCTCCGAGCTGCATGTCAGCGGTCTCCCTCGGCGTGCTCACGGTACTCGGCCAGGCGCTGCTCGAATTCGGCCAGCCACTGGGCGTCGACGAACGACTTGAGGATGCGGCGCACCTCGTAGCGCGGCGCCTCGCCCTTGAGGCGGCGCAGGAAGCCCAGCTCCACCACCTTGTTGATGTGGTTGTCGATGCGGTCCAGCAGCCGTGCCTCGTTGCTGGTGTCGGCCAGGAACAGCTTGAGCATCTCCTGGATCTGCTCGCGGGACAGGATCAGGCGCAGCTCGTCGCCGCCGGCGTCCTGCTCGGCGAGCTTCTTGCGCAGCAGCGCCAGCAACAGGCTGACGGGGTAGCTGAGCGGCTGGCGGCGCACCAGACGCGGCAAGTCATCCGCCTCGTCGTCCGCGGCCTTCTGGCTCAGGTAGGCATGGCCCTCGGCCTCGTCGAGCATCAGCGTCAGGCCCAGCGGGGCGATATGGTCGCGAATGCGCGCCTGGTGGTCGAGCAGGTCCTGCCACTGGCCGGGGGCGCGGTCCTGATAGAGCACGCCCTTGAACAGGGCGATCAGCACCAGCGAGAAGCGCCGCTCGCCGGCGTCCGGGCTGGCGTCGCGGGACGGATCGTGAAAATCGTTCATTCAGTGAGCGCCCCCTGGCGGGTGAAGATGACGCGCGGCAGGCGGGCGCGACGCCAGCGGCCGCGGTCGTCCTGCCATTCGAGCTGCTGGGGATGGTCGTCGTCGAGCAGTCCCTGGCCGCCTTCGGTGGCGATGGCCAGCCAGGCGACCAGTTCCGCCAACCCCTGGCGCAGAGGTTCCTCGTCGAGCAGCTCGGCGAGACCGACCTGGTCGCGGGTCTGCAGGGCGCGGCGCACCCGGGCGCGCAGCCGCTCCTTGTCGACATGGTGCTGGTCGAACAGCGCCGCTGCCTCGATGGCCTCGTCGCCGCTGGCCAGCCGCTCGGCGGCGATGCGCGGCTTGAGCGGCGGCGTGAACAGCGGCCGTTCCATGGGCAGCTCGAGGTGGGGCGCCGGCTCGTCGATGGCCATCGGCTCCCCCCGGGGCGGGGCGTCGCGCAGTGCCAGGGCGTGGCGTTCGACGTCGCGCAGGATGGCCATGATGCGGCGATTCTCCAGCCAGCCCTGGTCGTCCAGGTAGCGGCGGAGCTGTTCGGAGAGCCGGGCCACGGTGCGTTGGGCGACCTCGCTGGCGGTCAGCCAGTCGTAATGGATGCGGGCCAGGCGAGGGTCGGGCGCCATTTCCGCCACGGGCTCGAGGGTCAGGATGCGTTCGAGCAGTTCGGTGAGTTCCTCCTGGCGGGCCGGCGACATCAGGAAGTCCCAGAAGGCGTGGAAGCTGCGTCCCTGGTCGGAGTCGCGGATGGCGTCGTGGTCGCCGAAGATCTCCTCCAGCAGTTCGCCCTTGCCGCCTTCCCAGGTGGCGATGCGCTCGCGCACCTCGCGGTCGAGATCGCGGAAATTCTGCTCCACCTGGCGGAAGTCGGCCAGCAGCGCGCGGGCGGTGTCGGTCATCTGCTGGAAGCGCTCGCGCAGGGCGGTGGCGTCCATCAGCGTCAGGTGGCCGGCGCGGATCTCGGCGATCTCGGCATCGAGGGCATCGCGGCGCCGCTCCAGTTCGCGGATGCGCGCCTCGGGGTCGGTCTCGTTGCCCTGGTCGATCTCGCGCAGCAGCTCGAAAACCTGCTTGAGGCGTGACTCCGCGCCGATGAACTGGCGCTGCTCGAGTCCCGCCAGCCAGTGCAGGGCCTGCTCGGCGGCCGGTGTTAGATCGAAGTGCGGCTCGTCGCCCTCGGCGGGGTAGTACTTGCGCAGCCAGCGATGGCGGTCGTCGGCCCATTCGTTGAGGTAGGCCAGTGCTTCGCGCGGGAAGGGGTCGTCGTCGAGGCGCTGGCGCAGGTGATACAGCCAGTCGTCGAGCTGGGCGGCCAACGGCTGTTCCGCCATGCTGCGCACATTGGGCGCGATGAAGGCGCGGTAGAGGAAACCGATCACCATGGGGGCGTGTTCGGCGCGCAGCAACGTCCAGGCCGGGTGGCCGCGGCGTAATTGCTGGAGGTGGTCGAAGTCCAGGGCGTGGGTCATGACTCGCAGGATACCGCGTGGCGGCCGCCACTCCCAAGCCGCCAAGCGGCGAGTCGTAGGTCGGAAAAGCGAGCCCGCGTGCGCATCCGACGAGCCAGCCGCATGCCGGATGCGCTCGCTTCGCGGGCTTATCCGGCCTACTCGCCGCGCTCGAGCGGTGCGGTGCGCGCCTCGAGCCAGACCAGGGCCTCGCCCTCGAGCCTGGGGGCGAGGCGCTCGCGGACCTCGGCGTGGTAGGCGTCGAGCCAGTCGGCCTCGGCGGGGTCGAGCAGCTCGACGTCGATGGGCCGGGTGTCGATGGGGCACAGGGTCAGCGTCTCGAAGCGCAGGAAGTCGCCGAACTCGCTCTCCGCGGCGGGGCGGTTGGCGGCCAGGTTCTCGATGCGGATGCCCCACTGGCCCGGGCGGTACACGCCGGGCTCGATGGAGGTGATCATCCCCGGCTGCATGGCGGTATGCGGCGCGGGCGGCGCGTACCAGGCGATCACCTGGGGCCCCTCGTGGACGTTGAGGAAGTAGCCCACCCCGTGGCCGGTGCCGTGGCCGTAGTCGCGGCCGCTGGCCCACAGCGGCGCCCGGGCGATGGCGTCGAGCTGCGGCGAGGGGATGCCCCGCGGGAAGTGCGCCCGGGACAGGGCGATGGTGCCCTTGAGCACCCGGGTGTAGTCCTCGCGCTGGGCCTGGGAGAGGGTGCCCACCGGCACGACGCGGGTGATGTCGGTGGTGCCGCCGTAATACTGGCCGCCGGAGTCGATCAGCAGCAGGCCGTCGCCGGCGATGGTGGCATGGGCCTGCGGGGTGGCGTGGTAGTGGGGCAGGGCGCCGTTGGCATTGAAGGCGGCGATGGTGCCGAAGCTGCGGCTGACGAAGCCGGGGCGACGGGCACGGGCGGCGGTCAGCCGCTCGTCGACGGTCAGCTCGCTGATCGTCTCGCCGCGCGCTAGCGCGTCCTCCAGCCAGGCGAAGAACTCGCACAGGGCGGCGCCGTCCTCCGCCATGACCTCGCGCACATGGGCCAGCTCGGCCTCGCTCTTGCGGCCCTTGGCCAGGGTGCTGGGCTGGTAGGCCTCGACCAGGGTCACGCCCTCGGGCAGTGCCTGGCGGGTGCCCAGGGTCAGCTTGGCCGGGTCGAGCAGCACCCGGGTCCCGCTGGCCAGCGCGCCGAGCCGGCGCTGCCAGTCGGCATAGTCCGCGACCTCGATGCCGTCGGCGGCCAGCGCCTCGGCCAGGTCGTCGCCCAGCTTGCCCGGGGCGACGAACAGCGTGGCCGTCTCGCGGCCCACCAGCAGGTGGGCGAGGAATACCGGGTTGAACTCGACGTCGGCGCCGCGCAGCTGGGTCAGCCAGGCGATGTCGTCCAGCGTCGAGATCGGGTGCCAGTCGGCGCCGTGCTCGGCCATGGCCGCGCGGACCCGGGCCAGGCGCTCGCCGCGGGATTCGTCGAGATAGGCGGCCGGATGGGCGTAGAGGGGGGCCTCGGGCAGCGCCGGGCGCGCCGGCCAGATGGCATCGAGCAGGTCCCGGTCGCCGCGCAGGCGGATGCCCGCCGGAGCCAGGTGGGCTTCCAGCCGGCGGGCATTGGCCAGCGATACCACGTCGGCGTCGAAGCCCAGGGTCGCGCCCTCGTCGAGCCGCTCGGCCAGCCAGCGCATCGGGGCGTCGGCCTGGCCGGGCTGGAGCTTCATCAGCGCGATGCCGCTGCCGGCCAGTTGTGCCTCGGCCTGCACCCAGTAGCGGCTGTCGACCCACAGCCCGGCGGCCTCCCGGGTGACCACCAGGGTGCCCGCCGAGCCGTCGAAGCCCGACAACCAGGCGCGGCCGGCCCAGTGCGCCGGCAGGTACTCGGAGTTGTGCGGGTCGGAGGACGGCAGCCACCAGGCATCGATGGCGTGTTCGCGCATGGCCTCGCGCAGGGCGGCGAGGCGGGCCGCGGGGGTGGGATCGGCGTCGCGGGACATAGCGGGCTCCGGTGGGGGGTGGACGGTGCCGGGCCGGCCGCACGGCCGGCCCCGGGGGAGGATCGGCTCGCCCCGGTATGGGAACAGCGATGATCGCCCGATTCCAGCGCGATGGCAAAGTGCCGTGGCCCGGTGACAGAATGGGGGCCTCAAGGAGGAAAGCCCATGACGCAGATGACCTGGGAGCGGCTGCTCGACCCGGCCCGGCTCCATGACCGGCGCGGCGTGGCCCGCGACGAGGTCGGTCGCAGCCCCTTTCACAAGGACCACGACCGCATCGTCTTCGCCGGTTCCTTTCGCCGCCTGGGCCGCAAGACCCAGGTGCATCCCCTCACCGACAACGACCATATCCACACCCGCCTGACGCACTCCCTGGAGGTGGGCTGCGTGGGCCGCTCGCTGGGCATGAGCGTCGGCGAGGAGCTGCGTCATCGGCTGCCGGCGTGGATCACCCCGGCGGACCTGGGGGTGATCGTCCAGGCCGCCTGCCTGGGGCACGACATCGGCAACCCGCCCTTCGGTCATGCCGGCGAGTACGCCATCCGCGACTGGTTCACCCGGGCCGAGGGCGACGGCAGCGGCCTGCTCGACGGGCTCACCGACGCCGAGCGGGCCGACCTGCTCACTTACGAGGGCAATGCCCAGGGCTTTCGCATCGTCACCCAGATCGAGTACAACCAGTTTCGCGGTGGCATGCGCCTCACCGCCGCGACGCTCGGCACCCTGCTCAAGTACCCCTGGACGGTGGAGCACGGCGGCAGTGCCGGCAAGTTCGGCTGCTACCAGAGCGAGGTGTCGCTGCTGGCCGAGGTGGCGGGTCGCCTGGGGCTGCTGCCCCAGGGCGACAACCGCTGGTGCCGGCATCCCCTGGCCTGGCTGGTGGAGGCGGCCGACGACATCTGCTATGCGCTGCTGGACCTGGAGGACGGCCTGGAGATGGGCATCCTGGGCTTCGACGAGGTGGCCGAGGTGCTGATCCAGATCGCCGGCGGCGACCCCCCGGACTATGCCGCCATGCAGCAGCAGGGCGTCTCCCAGCGGCGCCGGGTCGCCGCCCTGCGCGGGGCGGCCATGGAGCGTGCGGTCACCGACGTGAGCCAGGTGTTCGTTCAGCACGAGGGCGAGCTGCTCGGCGGGCGCCTCGACAACGACCTGCTGGAACTCTGCCACCCGGACCTGGACTGGGGGGTGAAGGCCGCCAAGCAACTGGCCCGCGAGCGCATCTTCCGCAACGAGCGCAAGGCCAAGCTGGAGATCGGTGCCTACACCACCCTGGGTATCCTGCTCGAGGCCTTCATCGGCGCCGCTCATGAGCTTCACCACTCCGGCGCCTCGACCTTCAAGCACCAGCGGGTGCTGGCGCTGATCGGCGAGAACACCCCGCGGCCTTCCTGGTCGCTCTACGACAGCTACCGGCGCATGCTCGACTTCATCGGCGGCATGACCGACCACTATGCGGTGGACCTGGCGCAGGAGATGGGCGGGCGGTTGAAGGCGGACTGAGCCCGGGCCCCTCGGTCAGGCGGTCAGCTGCAGCGGCGGCTCCCCGTCGGGATCGCGGTCGTCGTCGCCGATACCCAGCACGCGCTGGATGGCGGCGCCGATGCGTCGACTGCTGTCGCGGATGCCCTGGTTGCCGAACAGGCGGTTGAACTCGAAGACGTAGGGATGGCCGTCGACCATGGCGATGTCGAAGCCGGCGTGGTCGAGGTCGAGCGCCCGAGCCAGCCGCCGGGCCAGCGCGATGGCCGCCTCGGGAATGGCCGCGTGGCTGACGCGCCCGCCCTGGCTGACGTTGGCCCGGTAGTCGCCGAGGGGCGTGACCCGCCAGTAGGCGGCGATCACCTCGCCGCCGACCAGCACGATGCGCAGGTCGCGGTCGATGGGCAGCCGTTGCTGGGCGTAGAGGACCGTTTCCGTCGTCACGTGCTCGAGCAGCGCGTGCCGGGAGGCGATCAGGCTCACGCCCTCGCCCATGGCGCTCTTGATGCGCTTGGCGATGAAGGGATAGCCGAAGCGGGCCTCGACATGGTCGAGAGAGGCCCGGGAGGTGCCGAGGATCTCGGTGGGCGGCACGTGTTCCGGGCACAGCGCCAGGAAGGCCCGGGTCTGCTCGACCTTGTTGTGGCCCAGGTGGTAGCAGGCCAGGCTCGGGAAGATCCGCTTGCCGAGCCCGTAGACCAGGCTGTTGACCTGCCAGTATTCGGGGAACAGCAGCCAGTCGGCCTGGCGGATCTCCTCGAGGTGATCGTACATGCGCTCGGGCTTGATATAGCGCACGCCCGGGATGCCGAGGGTGCGAAAAACGTCGAACGTGATGAGTTTCATGGTTGTGAAAAGGCCATCTCCAGAGAAGCGCGCGGATTATTATCCGCCTTTCCGCCCCTGGCAAGCGTTATCGTCGCCCCGGGGCCGCGGCGTCCTGCTGGCGCTGCTGCTGGGCTGGCTCGTCGCGGTCGGCGGGGTGGCCCGGGCCGAGGTGCCGGCCCTCGCGGCCGAGGGCGTCGGTCACTACACCCTGGCCCTGACCTGGCACCCCGGCTTCTGCGCCACCCGCTCCCGGCCGCCCCGGGAGTGTCGCGAGCCGTCTCTGCGCCGCGGGGCAGAGGACGGCTTCGTGCTGCATGGGCTCTGGCCCTCGCTGCCGGCGCGCTTGCGTGCGCAAGGCGTGGCGCGGCGGCGCTGGTGGCGGGAGGGCTGCTTCCTCGAGAGGCCACGGCCGGATGGCGGCTTCTGCCGGGCCCATCCGCCGCTGGCGCTGCCCGAGGCCCAGGGGGACGCGCTCGACCGGGCGATGCCCGGCCGCGCCAGCTGTCTCGACCGCTACCAGTACGCCAAGCATGCCGCCTGCCTCGGAATCGCGGCCGAAGACCTCTTCGCTACGGCGCTGGCCATGGTGGCGGCGGTCAATGCCAGCGCCTTCGCCGACTTCGTCAGCGTCCATCGGGGCGGTGAGGTGAGGCGCAACGACCTGATCGGCGCCTTCGAGGCCGCCTTCGGCGAGGGCACGGGCCGGGCGTTGCGCCTCGAGTGTCGCGGGCGGGGGCGGCGTCGGCTGACCGAGGTGCGCATCGGCATCGACGCTGAGGCCCTGGCGCGGTTTCCCGACGCCGGGAGCCTGGTGCGGCTGGATCGCGGCGACTGTCCCCGCCGCGTGGGGATCGCGGCCTTCGACTGAGGCCGGCCCTAGTCCGCGAGACTAGGGGCCGCGTGGCGGTGCAGGGCGCCGATCACCGCCTCATGGGTGGCATCGTCGAGCTCACCGACCCGCTGGCCGGCGAGCCGCTCCGCCAGGGCCTCGCCGCTGACCACCAGCAGGTCGCTCGCGGCGCCGTCCGTATCGATCCGCCAGCCCGGCAGGGCCAGCACCCCCTGCACCGGCACCGTCCGGCCCACCTCCTTCTCCAGCCAGACGCCCAGCCAGCGCACGGCGCGCCGGGTCTCGTCCAGCGGGCGTCGCTCGAACCCGCCGGGGAAGCGTAGCCGTTCGCGTTCCACGGTGACCCGGTTGTCCTCCTCGCCGGACGGCGTCACGGCCGGCGTGCGGGCGCGGGTCTCGATGGCGAAGACGCCGTGGGGCGTCACCGCCACATGGTCCAGGGTGTCGTCGCCGCCGGGCACGTCGTGGAAGACGACGTAGGGGTGGGACTCGGGGCGGATCATCCGCTCGAGCTCCTGGCCCACCGCCAGTTCGCAGGCCAGCCCCAGCTTGAGGCGCCGGATGCGCTGGAAGTCGCGGATCAGCCGGAAGCAGAACACCAGCACCAGTGCCGTGGAGAGGGCGCCATAGAAGGTCCACTCGAGCCAGTTCTGCTCGCTGGCGAACAGCATGCGGCCCATGCCGTAGACCAGTGGCGCCAGTGTGACGATGGGCCCCAGGGCGCCGTTCAGGAAGAGCCCGGCGAAGGCCCGGTCGAGGCGGTCGCGCAGCGATTGCCCGGGTTCGCGCAGCGGATGGGCATCGAAGGGGGAGCTCACGCGGGCGTCGTGGAGGTTGCGCAGCGCCACCACGATCACCGCGCACGCCGCCAGGGGAAACAGGAAGATCAGGGGGAGCAGGTATTCCAGCCAGGCCATCGGGTATCCTTGCCCGTGGGGTATCCTGCCCATTCTAGACAACCTTGCCCCCCGGGGGCCATGCTCGGTTCGTGCGAGGGGCGAGGAGTAAGGAGTGAGGTGTAAGGAGCCGCCAAGCACCGAGGAGTGAGGGCGAGGTATGAGGAGCGAGATAAGCGGCATCGCGGCACTGGCGCACTTCGTGGCGCGCACGCCCCGGCTCGCCGTGCTCAGCGGGGCGGGCATCAGTACCGCCAGCGGCATCCCCGACTATCGCGACGACCACGGCGACTGGAAGCGCTCGCCGCCCATGCAACACCAGGTATTCATGGCCAGCCATGCCGCCCGGCAGCGCTACTGGGCGCGGGCCTTGATCGGCTTTCGGACCCTGCAGCAGGCCGAACCCAATGCCGCCCATCGGGCCCTGGCCCGGCTCGAGGCGGCGGGGCGGGTCGGCGGGGTGATCACCCAGAACGTCGATGGCCTGCATCGGCGGGCCGGCTCGCGGCGGGTGATCGACCTGCATGGTCGGGCCGATGTGGTGCGCTGTATGGGCTGCGGGGCGACGCGGATGCGCCACGACCTGCACGCCGAACTGGCCCGCCGCAACCCGGCCTGGCTGGAGGCCGGCGCCCGGGCCGGTCCGGACGGCGATGCCGACCTCGAGGCCGACTTCGGCGACTTCCAGGTGCCGGCCTGCACGCGCTGCGGGGACGGCATCTGGAAGCCCGACGTGGTGTTCTTCGGCGACAGCGTGCCCAAGGCACGGGTAGCCGAGGCCTTCGCCCTGCTGGACGACTGCCGGGGCCTGCTGGTGGTGGGGTCCTCGCTGATGGTCTATTCCGGCTTCCGCTTCGCCCGGGCGGCCGCGAAGGCCGGCAAGCCCGTGGCCTGTCTCAACCTGGGGCGCACCCGGGCCGACGACCTCTACGCCCTCAAGGTGGCGACCCGCGCCGAGGCGGGGCTGACCGCGCTGGTCGACGCCCTGGAAGGGGACCCTAGCCGCCGGCCAGCTTGACCTTGAACCCTCTCCTTTCCAGCTCGTCCTTGAGCATCTCGCGCTGGTCGCCCTGGATCTCGATCACCCCCTCCTTGAGGGCGCCGCCGGTGCCGCAGCGCTTCTTGAGCGCCTTGGCCAGCGCCTTGAGCTCGTCGGCCTTGAGCGGCACGCCCTCGACCAGGGTCACCCCCTTACCCTTGCGTCCCTTGGTCTCGCGACGCAGGCGCACGATACCGTCCAGGCCCGCCAGGCGATCCTCCTCGGCGGTTTCGGCGCAGCGGCAGTCGGCAAGCGGCTGGCGACAGTCGGGGCAGATGTCGCCGTGCTCGGTGGAGTAGACCAGGCCGCGCAGCTGGTCCTGCAGGGATGCCATGGGGTCTCCTGGGTCATGTGAATGAGCCCCGATGATACGAGGGCAGAGGTTAGCGGTCGATCCAGTCGATGAAGATCGCGAAGAGTTCGGCCTGGGAGCTCACCGCGAACTTGGCGTAGAGGTTCTTGCGGTGCATGCGGACCGTCTCCGGCGAGATGTCGAGTGCCCGGGCGCTGGACTTGGCTGAGTGACCGCGCAGCAGCAGCCGGCACACCTGCTGCTCGCGTTCGGTGAGGCGATCGGCGCCGAAGCGCTGGAAGGCGCCGCGAAGGCGGTCGGTGAGCGGGTTCGGCGAGGCGTCGGCCGGCGGCGTGTCGGCGGTCTGCCAGTGGCGGTGCCCCAGGGCGAGGACCATCGGCGCCAGGGCGCGCAGGGTGTCCAGTTCCGGCCGGGTGAAGGGCGTGGCGCTCAGGCCGTGGTAGAGGCAGAGGGAAATGCGCTGCCCCGGCGCCAGGTCGAGCAGGAAGTAGCAGTCCTCCACCGAGCCCGCCTCCAGGTAGTAGACCCGGTAGTATTCGCTGTGGAAGAAGTCGTCCGGGGCGATCTCGGCCAGGTGGTGGAAGCCCTCGCCAAGCCCCTGGTCGACGGCCAGGCAGAAGGGGTCGAGCAGGTAGCCGCGGGAGAAGTAGCGGCCGAGGATCCGGTCGCGGTCCTCGGGCGGGATGCCGCGCTGGTACAGCAGCCGGGGCGCCTGGCGGGCGTCCTCCAGGATCACCAGGGCCGATTCGGTGGGTACCAGGCTGTCGATGGCCGCGATCAGGGCCTCGGTGAAGCCCGGCCGGCGGCACCTGGCATGGGCCTCGGCCAGGGCGAGGTGCCAGCCTTCGAGCGCGGCGAGCGATAGGTCCGGCGGGGGCGTGTCGGGGGTGCGGGGCGATGGCGTCGCGATGGTCGGCCTCCGGGGCGGGGCATGGGCGCGGGGCGCTCACACCCACCCAATTGGGGTATGGGGGCGGCGGCGGGGGGCTGCCTATACTGCCGCCACTCCTTGCCGCCGTCAGGATGCGTATGACCAATATCACCGAAATGAAATGTTTTTCCAATCTCGACAACGCCCGCCTCACCGACGCCGACAAGGCGCACTACATGCACGGCTACCACGTCTTCGATGACCATCGCGAGCAGGGTTCCCTGACCATCGTCGACGGCGAAGGGGCCCATATCCAGGACGCCGAGGGCCAGCGCTACCTGGATGCCGTGGGCGGCATGTGGTGCACCAACATCGGCCTGGGCCGCGAGGAGATGGTCGAGGCCATCGCCGACCAGACCCGTCGCCTCGCCTACTCCAACTCCTTCGCCGACATGGCCAACGACCGCGCCATCGAGCTCAGCGAGAAGCTGGCCGAGCTGGCGCCGGGGGACCTGAACCGCGTCTTCCTGACCACCGGCGGCTCCACCGCGGTCGATACCGCCATCCGCCTGGTGCACTACTACCAGAACTGCCGCGGCAAGCCCGAGAAGAAACAGGTCATCACCCGCATCAACGCCTACCACGGCTCGACCTACCTGACCATGTCGCTGGGCGGCAAGCAGGCCGACCGCCCGCCGGAGTTCGACTTCCTCTCCGAGGGTATTCACCACCTGAGCTGCCCCTACCCCTACCGGGAGGCACGGGGCCGCAGCGAGGCCGCGTTCCTCGACGCCCTGGTCGCGGAGTTCGAGGCCAGGATCGCCGAGGTCGGCGCGGAGCGCATCGGCGCCTTCCTGGCCGAGCCGATCATGGGCTCCGGCGGCGTGATCATTCCCCCCGAGGGTTATCACCGCCGCATGTGGGAGGTCTGCCGGCGCCACGACATCCTCTACATCTCCGACGAGGTGGTGACCTCCTTCGGCCGGCTCGGCCACTTCTTCGCCTCCGAGGACGAGTTCGGCGTGGTGCCGGACATCATCACCACCGCCAAGGGCCTGACCTCCGGCTATCAGCCGCTGGGTGCCTGCATCTTCTCCGAGCGGCTGTGGGAGGTGATCGCCGAGCCCGGTACCGGGCGCTGCTTCAGCCACGGCTTCACCTACTCCGGCCACCCGGTGGCCTGCGCCGCGGCGCTGAAGAACATCGAGATCATCGAGCGTGAGGCGCTGCTGCCCCGAGCCCGCGAGGTGGGGCGCTACTTCGAGGAGCGCCTGGCCACCCTGGCCGAGCTGCCGATCGTCGGCGAGGTGCGCGCGAAGCGCTTCATGGCCTGCGTGGAATTCGTCGCCGACAAGGCCTCCCGCGAGCTGTTCCCCGAGGAACTCAACATCGGTGAATGGGTGCACCTGCGCGCCGAGAAGCGCGGCCTGCTGGTGCGGCCGATCGTGCACCTCAACGTCATGTCTCCCGCCGTGACCCTGACCCACCAGGAGGTCGACGTCATCGTCGACGTGCTGCGCGACAGCATCCTCGAGACCGTCGAGGACCTGCGCACTGCCGGGCACTGGTGAGGCCCGCTCGCGCGGCGCCAGGCCGCGCGGGCCCCTCGTCCCTGCCCATCTCGCGTGTCGTGCGCCGGCCCGGCGCCCGCCACGCTGCATTTCCTCCTGGCTGGAGTCTTTCTGATGGAAGTCAACAAGAATAAGGTACTGCGCTGCCGCGACGTCACCCTCTATACCGTCTCGGCGATGCTGTTCATGGACCAGATCGCCCTGGCCGCCTCGCTGGGCTCGAGCAGCCTGTTCTGGTGGGCCTACGTGCTGGTGCTGCTGTTCCTGCCCATGGCGATGATGACCTCGGAGCTCGGGACCGCCTACCCGAGCAACGGCGGCGTCTATCACTGGGTACGCCTGGCCTTCGGCTTTCGCTGGGGCGCCAGGGTGTCCTGGATGTACTGGGTCAACAACGCCCTGTGGATGCCCTCGGTCTACATCCTGTTCGCCAGCATGCTCAGCGCTTTCTATTTCCCCGGCATGAGCCTGTGGCTGCAGATCTTCATCGGCTGCAGCCTGGCGCTGGTGACCTCGCTGTGCACCAGCGCGAGCCTGCGCATCGGCAAGTGGCTGCCCAACCTGGGGGCGGTGCTGAAGCTGATCTCGGTGCTGGTGCTGCTGGTGGGCGGCCTGCGCTACGGGTTCAACGAGGGTTTCGCCAACCCCTTCACCCTGGATGGGATCGTGCCGTCCTCGCCGGCGGCCATCGCCGCCCTGGGGGTGATGGTCTACGGCATCATGGGCACGGAGCTGGCCTGCTGCAGCGCCGCCGAGATGGTCGCGCCGCGCCGCGACATCCCCCGGGCGGTGCTGGCCTCGGGGCTGTTGATCGCCGTCTTCAACGTGCTGGGCACCATCGGGGTGCTGGCCGCGGTGCCCACCGACCAGACCGACGTCACCACCATCTTCGCCGAGTCGCTGTTCAACATGTACGGCCACGAGGGCTGGGGCGGGTGGCTCGCCAACCTGGTGGGCGGCTTCGTGCTCTTCACCTTCTTCACCAACATGGTGACCTGGAGCATGGGCACCAACCGGGCCGCGGTAGAGGCCGCCCACGCCGGCGAGTTCCCCCCGGTGTTCGGCATCGTGCACCCGCGCCACGACACCCCGGTGGGCTCGGCGCTGCTCGCCTCCACGGTGAGCATCCTGGTGATGCTGGTCTATGGCCTGGTGGCCGACACCGCCGAGGGCCTGTTCTGGACCCTGCTGTCGATCTTCGCGATGATCTTCATGATGCCCTACGTGCTGATGAGTCTGGCCTTCATCAAGCTGCGGCTAAGCAGCGACGCGCCGCGGCCCTTCCGCCTGCCGCTGGGCAACCGCCTGGCCTGCCTGTGGGCTGCCGTGGTGGGGCTGCACGTGGTCGCCGGCATCGTGCTGTTCGTGGTGACTCCCGGCGAGCCGATGGACTGGGACTACGCGGGCAAGATCCTCGCCGGCGTGCTGCTGGCCCTGGCGATCGGCGAGGTCATGATCGGCCTTGGACGGCGGCAGCAGCGCCGCCGTCGGCTCGCCGCGGAGCCGGCGCTGCCGACCTGAGGCAAGTCACGCTGACATGAACGCACAGGCCCATCCCGCCAGGGGTGGGCCCGTGCGTTCATGGCCAGCAGGAGGCCTGGAAGCCCGCTAGCCGCGGTGGCGGCTCACCAGGGCGCTCGCCTCCAGGTCGGAGATCCGGTCGACCCCCAGCAGGCCGATCGTGCGGTCGATTTCCCGTTGCAGGATCCCCAGGGCGTGCTCGACGCCCGCTTGCCCGCCCGCGGCCAGTCCATAGAGAGTGGCACGCCCGAGCCAGACCGCATCGGCGCCCAGCGCCAGCGCCTTGACGACCTCCGTTCCCCGCCGATAGCCGCTGTCGACGAACAGCTGGCAGCGCTGGCCGACGCGCTGCCTGGCCTCGGGCAGCACCTCGAACGGCGAGCGCGCATGATCGAGCTGGCGTCCGCCGTGGTTGGAGAGCACCACCGCATCCACGCCGAGCGCGGCGGCCCGCTCGGCCTCGGCAGGCGACAGGATGCCCTTGACGATCAGCTTGCCAGGCCAGCGGTCGCGCAGCCAGGCGATGTCGTCCCAGTCGAGGGTCGGATCCAGCTGCTGGCCGATCACCGCCGAGGCCCCCTGCACGCTCTGCTTGCCGGGCGGCAGCAGGTCGCCCAGGTTCTTGAAGGTCGGCATGCCGTCGGGAATCAGCACATCGGCGATCCAGCCTGGCCGTGTCAGCAGGTGCAGCAGGTTGCGCAGGGTCGGCTGCATGGGCTTGCGGAAGTTGCGCAGGTCCCACTCGCGATTGCCGTAGATGGCGCTGTCGGTGGTGACCACCAGGGTCTCGTAGCCGGCTGCCTGGCAGCGGTCCACCAGTTGCCGGACGTAGTCGCGATCGCGATAGAAGTAGATCTGCATCCAGGCATTGAGCCCCTCGACGGCGGCGATGTCCTCCAGGGCGGTCGTGGCGACATTGCTGAGCACGAAGGGGATGTTCGCGCCGGAGGCCGCCGCCGCCAGCTTGAGGTCGCCGTGGCGGGTCAGCATGCCGTTGTAGCCGGTGGGCCCGATGACCAGGGGCAGGGCATGGCGCTGGCCCAGCAGCGTGGTCGAGAGATCCCGGCGGCCGACCCGGGTCAGGGTACGGGGCTCGAACAGGTAGTCGTCGAAGACCTCGCGGTTGCGACGCAGCGTCCGCTCGTCGTCGGCGCCGCCCTCGAGGTACTCGAACACGAAATTGGGCAGCCGGCGTCGTGCGATGCGGGCCAGGTCGGCGATGTTGAGTGCCCGGCGGTGGTCGGTGCCGGCATAGGGGCGGCGTTTCATATGAGCCTCCAAGCGATGGTCATCCCACCAAAGTCTAAGGCGAGGGCGCTTTCTGTTTCCATGCCATACTACCATACTAGTCATATCAGAGAGGCGTCGGCCAGAGGCCACGTCGACAGATCGGGGTGAAACACATGAACGCGACATTGCAAACGCTATGGCAGGACACCCGCGAGAGCGACTCGGTGCGCCAGCGGCTCTATCAGGTGCTGCGCCAGTCGATCATCCGCATGGTGCTGGCGCCGGGGCAGGCGCTGTCGGAAAAGGAGCTCGCCGACA
Source organism: Halomonas sp. M4R1S46 (assembly GCF_025725685.1). Taxonomy (NCBI): domain Bacteria; kingdom Pseudomonadati; phylum Pseudomonadota; class Gammaproteobacteria; order Oceanospirillales; family Halomonadaceae; genus Halomonas; species Halomonas sp. M4R1S46. The sequence goes on along the minus strand of NZ_CP107008.1, from coordinate 3,963,386 downwards.
CCTTCTCGGTGAGCCGTCAGCCGGTCCGCGAGGCCTTCATTCGGCTGTCGGAGGCGGGGCTGGTCGAGGTGCGGCCGCAGCGCGGCACCTTCGTGGTCAAGATCTCGCAGCAGGCGGTGCTCGAGGCGCGCTTCGTGCGCGAGGCGGTGGAGGTGGCCGTGGCCCGCGAGGCTGCGACCCGCGGGCTGGGGAAGCCGGTGCTCGCCGATCTTCGTGAGCTGATCGAGCGCCAGCGTCGCTGCATCGAGCCGGCCGACCACGACCGCTTCTTCCTGCTCGACGAGGCCTTCCATCGCACCCTCTCACTGGGCATCGGCCAGCAGACCGCCTGGAAGGTGACCGAGGAGGTCAAGGCGCAGCTCGATCGCGTGCGCTACCTGAGCATCCCGTCGAGCACCCCCATCGACAAGCTGATCGAGCAGCACGTGGCCATCGTCGATGCCATTGAGCGGCGCGACGTCGAGGCGGCGGCGGAGGCCATGCGCGTCCACCAATGCGAGATCCTGCAGTCGCTGCCCGAGCTGGTGCGCCGCTTCCCCGAGATGTTCCAGACACCCCAGACACCATCGCTCGCCGAGGAGGCCGAGGCATGAAGATCGAACGGGCCTATACCATCGTCACCGCGCCGGGGCGCAACTTCGTCACCCTCAAGATCGTCACCGACGAGGGCATCTACGGCATCGGCGATGCCACCCTCAATGGTCGCGAACAGGCGGTGGTCGCCTACCTCGAGGAACACGTGATTCCCGCCCTGATCGGCCGCGACCCGCAGCGCATCGAGGACATCTGGCACTACCTCTACCGCGGCGCCTACTGGCGGCGGGGGCCGGTGACCATGAGCGCCATCGGTGCCGTCGACATGGCGCTGTGGGACATCAAGGCCAAGGCCGCCGGCATGCCGTTGTACCAGTTGCTGGGCGGCAAGAGCCGCGAGCGCGTGATGGTCTATGGCCACGCCACCGGCAAGGACATCGAGGCCTGCCTCGACGAGGTCGCCCGGCATGTCGAGGAAGGCTACCGCGCGGTGCGGGTGCAGGCCGGGGTGCCGGGCATCGCCAGCATCTACGGCGTGGCCAAGAAGCCCGGCGAGCGCTACGAGCCCGCCGACGCCGAGCTGCCGGCCGAGCATGTCTGGAACACCGCCAAGTACCTCAACCACGCGCCCAGGCTGTTCGCCGCCGTGCGCGAGCGCTTCGGCGACGACCTGCACGTGCTGCACGACGTCCACCACCGGCTGACGCCCATCGAGGCGGCACGGCTGGGCAAGGAGGTCGAGCCCTTCCACCTGTTCTGGCTGGAGGACTGCGTGCCGGCAGAGAACCAGGAGAGCTTCCGGCTGATCCGCCAGCACACCACCACGCCGCTGGCGGTAGGCGAGGTCTTCAACAGCCTCTACGACGCCAAGGCGCTGATCGAGAACCAGTGGATCGACTACATCCGCGCCACCCTGACCCACGCCGGCGGCATCACTCACCTGCGGCGGCTGGCCGACCTGGCCGGGCTCTATCACGTGCGCACCGGCTTCCACGGCCCCACCGACCTGTCACCGGTGTGCCTCGGGGCGGCGATCCACTTCGATGCCTGGGTACCCAACTTCGGCATCCAGGAGTACATGCCCCACGAAGCCGTCACCAATGAGGTCTTTCCCCACGACTACCGCTTCGAGGACGGTCACTTCCTGGTCGGCGAGACGCCCGGACACGGCGTCGACATCGACGAGGAGGCGGCCGCCAAGTACCCCTATCGCCGTGCCAGCCTGCCGGTCAACCGGCTCGAGGACGGCACCCTGTGGCACTGGTAACGAGGTGAACCGATGAAAGCCTTTCAGGTAAACGCGCCCCAGGACTACCGCCTGGTCGACACCGAGGTTCCCGACGCCGCCCCCGGGGAGGTGCTGGTGAGGGTGGCCTTCGCCGGGATCTGCGGCTCGGACATGCACATCATCCATGGCGACAACGCCTTCGTGCGCTTCCCGCGGATCACCGGGCATGAGTTCGCCGGCCTGGTCGAGGCCGTGGGCGAGGGCGTCGAGGACCTCGCCGTCGGCGATCGGGTGTGCATCGACCCGGTGATCAGCTGCGGCCACTGCTATCCCTGCCGCATCGGTCGCCCCAACGTCTGCACCGCGCTGGAGGTGATCGGCGTGCACCGCAACGGTGGCTTCGAGGAGCGGGTCAACGTGCCGGCCGGCAACGTCCATCGCCTGCCCGAGAACCTGGGGCTGGACGCCGCGGCGCTGGTGGAGCCCTATACCATCGCCGCCAACGTGCTGGGACGCATGCAGCCCCATCCCGGTGATCGCCTGCTGATCCTCGGCGCCGGGGTGATCGGCCTGACCATCCTGCAGGTGGCCCGCGCCCAGGGCATCGAGGACATCACCGTCAGCGACGTCATCGACACCCGCCTGGCCACCGCCCGGGAGCTGGGCGCCACCCGCACCCTCAACGGGGCACAGCAGGACGTCGAGGCCGAGGTCGCGGCGCTGACTGGTGGCGAAGGCATGCCGTTGATCGCCGATGCCGCCTGTGTGCCGGCCCTGCTGCCGCAGATGCTGCGCATGGCCTCGCCGGCGGGGCGCATCGGCCTGCTCGGCTTCAATCCCACCCCCAGCGACCTGGTGCAGCTGGAGGTGATCAAGAAGGAGCTGACCCTGGTCGGCTCGCGGCTCAACAACCGCAAGTTTCCGGAGGTGATCGAGTTGATGGCGTCCGGGCGGCTCGACCCGCTGGCGCTGGTCAGCCATCGCCTGCCCTTCGATGACATGCCCGGTGCCATCGAGATGATCGATCACCATCCCGAAAGGGCCCGCAAGGTGCTGATCCAGATCGGTGCCTGACGGCCATTCACGCACGTAGTCCGCACGCCACCAACAACCCACAACCGCAAGTGCCAGGAGACAACGCCATGATCAAACGACTCGTGACCAGCGCCGTCCTGGGCGCCGCCATCCTCGGCAGCCAGGCCGGCCTGGCCGCCGACTACACCCTGAAGTTCGGCCATCTGGCCAACGAGCAGCACGTCTGGCATCAGGCCGCCGTCAAGTTCAAGGAAGTGGTCGAGGAGAACTCCGAGGGGCGGATCGAGGTGCAGGTCTACCCCAACGAGCAGCTCGGCGCCGAGATGGATGTCATCAACAGCATCCAGCTGGGCACCGCCGACATGACCATCACCGGGGAGAGCCTGCAGAACTGGGCGCCCAAGGCGGCCATGATGGCCGTGCCCTACGCCTTCCGCGATTCCGCGCACCTGGAGCAGGCCGTGGAGGGCGAGATCGGCGACCAGATCGAGGCCCAGATCACCGAGCGTGCCAACCTGGTGCCGCTGGCCTGGTTCGAGCGCGGCCCGCGTCACCTGACCAGCAACCGGCCCATCGCCTCGCCCGACGAGCTGGACGGCATTCGCCTGCGGGTGCCCAACGTGCCGCTGTTCGTCGATACCTGGGAGGCGCTGGGCGCGCGGCCCACCCCGATGGCCTTCAGCGAGGTGTTCACCGCGCTGCAGCAGAGCACCATCGAGGCCCAGGAGAACCCGCTGAGCCTGATCGAGAGCGCCAGCTTCTACGAGGTGCAGGATTACGTGAACCTCACCGGCCACGTGCGCAGCTGGATCTACGTGGTGATCGGCAGGAACAAGCTCGAGGCCATGCCCGAGGAGCTGCAGCAGGTGGTCCGCGATGCGGCCCAGGAGATGCAGGCCTACGAGGCCGAGCTGTTCGCCGAGGATCAGGAGCGCCTGCGCCAGAGCCTGCAGGAGCGCGGCATGGAGTTCGTCGAGGTCGATACCGAGGCCTTCATCGAGAAGGCGCGCCCGGCCGTGCTGGAGGCGCTCGACGAGGAACAGCGCGAGCTGTTCGACGCCATCCAGAACCTGTGAGCCTCTGCGGCGGGCACCTTTCGTGCCCGCCGCTTCCCATGTCGCCACCGGGGTGACCGATCACCCCCATGAGGTGTATCCATGGATGCCTCCGAGCAGCGGGTCGTCGAGGAACTCGACGCCCTGTCGACGGTTCCCCGCCTGGCGGGATTCGCCGGCCGCATGATCGGCTGGCTCGATACCCTGTTCACCACCCTCGCCACCCTGGCGCTGGTGGGCATCGCCGGCACCGTGCTGCTGCAGATCGCCGGTCGCCTGGTGCTGCCTTTCTCCCCGGCCTGGACCGAGGAGCTGTCGCGCTACCTGTTCATCTACATGGTCGCGCTCTCGGCGGGGGTGGTGATCCGCCAGCACCGCAATGTCAATGTGGAGCTCTTCCACCACTGGCTCGGGCCCCGCGCCCGGGCGGCCTACCAGGCCCTGGTGTGCCTGCTGATGGGCGCCTTCGCCCTGATCGTGCTGCCCTATGCCTGGCAGTACGCCGCCAACGGCGCCTGGCAGACCTCGCCGACGCTGAAGGTCCCCATGCTCTACATCTTCTTCTCCACCGTGGTGTTGTTCGCGCTGGTCGTGCTGTACAGCGCCATCGGTGTCGTCGAGGGCCTGCTGGCCATGTGCCGCAAGCCCTCCCAAGCCGATACGGAGGCCCCGTGATGGAAGTGATCGCGCTGTTTGCCGTCTTCCTGGTGCTGCTGCTGGTCGGGGTGCCGATCGCCTTCTCGCTGGGCATTGCCTCGCTGAGTTACCTGCTGCTGGCGGGGATCCCGCTGACCATCGTGCCCCAGCGCCTCTACTCGGGGATCGACACCTTCGTGCTGCTGTGTATCCCCGGCTTCGTGCTGGCCGGCAACCTGATGAACGTCGGCAACATCACCGAGCACATCGTGCGTTTCTCCAACGCCCTGGTCGGGCATATCCGCGGCGGGCTGGGCCTGGCCAACGTCGGCGGATCGATGATCTTCGGCGGCATTTCCGGCACCGCCGTGGCCGATGCCGCCAGCATCGGCTCGGTGATGATCCCCGGCATGGCCAAGGCCGGCTACGACAAGCCGTTCTCCGCCGCCGTCACCGCGGCGTCCTCGACCATCGGGCCGATTATCCCGCCCAGCGTGCCGATGATCATCGCCGGCTCGCTGACCGGGGTCTCGGTGGGACGCATGTTCCTGGCCGGCGCCATCCCCGGCATCCTGCTGGGCCTGGCGATGATGGTCACCGTCTATCTGCTGGCCATTCGCCGCGGCTATCCCAAGGAGCGTCGCGTGCCTTTCCTCGAGCTGCTGCGCGAGGGGCGCACCGCCTTCTGGGCGCTGCTGATGACCGGCATCATCCTCTACGGCATCATCGGCGGCTTCTTCACCCCCACCGAGGCCTCCATCGTCGCCAGCCTCTACGCGCTGGTGGTCGGCATGTACGTCTACAAGGGCCTCTCCTGGCGCAAGCTGCCGGCCATCCTCTCCGACACCGTGCTGACCTCCTCGGCGCTGCTGCTGCTGGTGGGCCTGGCCAACCTGTTCGGCTGGATCCTGACCAGCCAGCAGATCCCGCAGATGGTGGCCGCCGGCATCCTGGCGATCAGCGAGAACCCGCTGGTGGTGATCCTGATCCTCAACCTCATCATGCTGTTCGTCGGCGCCTTCATGGAGACCATCGCCGCGCTGATCATCCTCTTCCCGGCGCTGCTGGGCGTGGCCACCGGGGTGGGCATGGACCCGGTGCACTTCGCGGTCATGGCGGTGCTCAACCTGATGATCGGCCTGACCACCCCGCCGGTGGGGGTGTGCCTGTTCGTCGTCGCGGGCATCGGCAACCTGCAGATGATGGCCGTGGCCCGGGCCATCCTGCCGTTCCTGCTCTGCAACCTGGTGGTGCTGCTGCTGGTGGCCTATGTGCCGTTCATCTCGCTGTGGCTGCCCAACCTGATCCTGGGCCAGTGAGGCGACCGGGAAACCCACTGACATGGAGACCATGATGCAGGATGTCACACGGCTGTCGGCCCGCCCCGGCAGCGGCCGAATCGGCGTCGTCCACCTGGGCCTGGGGGCCTTCCACCGCGCCCATCAGGCGGTCTATCTCGAGCGCTATCGCCAGCGCAGCGGCGATACCGCCTGGGGCCTGAGCAGCGCCAACCTGCGTTCCAGCGTGGGTCTGGTGGACGCCCTTCGCGAGGCCGGCCACCGCTACCACGTGGCCGAGTACGCCGACAGCGCGCATGTCACCGTCCGCGAGATCGGCGTGATCGAGGAGACCCTCTTCACCGGGAAGGATCCCGCCAGTGGCCGCTGGGGGCGCGACCGCGAGGCGCTGCTCTCGCGCCTGGCCTCCCCCGAGACGCGCATCGTGACCCTGACGGTGACCGAGAAGGGCTATTTCCTGAGTCCGGCCAGCGGCCGCCTGCTCGAGGACGATCCCTTGATCGCCGCGGACATCGCCGACCCCGAGGCGCCGTGCACCGCGCCGGGGCTGCTGGTCGAGGCACTGGCGCGGCGCCGGGCGGCGGGGCTGGCGCCGTTCACGGTGCTCAGTTGCGACAACATGCCCGATAACGGCAAGCGCACCCGCGCCGCCGTGACCGAGCTGGCGGCCCGTCGCGACGGCGAGCTGGCGGCGTGGGTCGAGCGCGAGGTGGCCTTCCCGTGCAGCATGGTCGATCGCATCGTGCCGGCCATGACCGAGGCGGACTTCACCCGCCTCGCCGAGCTCGGCGTCGAGGACCCCAATGCCGTGGTCGGCGAGGCCTTCAGCCAGTGGGTGGTCGAGGACGACTTCCCCCGGGGGCGTCCCGACTGGGAGGCGGACGGCGTGGAGATGGTCGCCGACGTGGCGCCCTTCGAGACCATGAAGCTGCGGATGCTCAACGGCAGCCACTCGCTGCTCGCCTACCTGGGCGCCCTGGACGGCATCGAGACGGTGGCCGATGCCGTGGGCCGCGACGCCCTGGTGGCCCTGCTGCGCCGTTACATGCTCGACGAGGCCGCCCCCACCCTGGCCATGCCCGAGGGCACCGGTCTCACCGCCTACGCCGAGCAGCTGCTCGAGCGCTTCGCCAACGACAGCCTGCGCCATCGCCTGCAGCAGATCGCCATGGACGGCTCCCAGAAGCTGCCCCAGCGCTGGCTGCACGGCGCCCAGGCACGCCTGGCGGCCGGTGGCGAGGTGCCCTGCACCGCGCTCGGCGTGGCCGCCTGGATCCGCTATACGGCCGGCGACGATCTGGCCGGCCGGCCCCATGCGGTGGACGACCCCCTGGCCAGCCGGCTGGCGGCCCTGCACGCGCGCCACGGCGACGATGTCGAGGCCCTGGTGCCGGCCTTCCTGGCCGTGGAGGACGTCTTCCCGCCGGCGCTGGCGGCCGAGCCGCGCTTCGCCCGGGCGGTCGTCGCCGCCACCACCACCCTGACCCGACAGGGGCTCGCCGGGGCGCTGGCCGCCCTCGAACGGGCCTGACCGAGAGGACCCTCCCATGGAACACACCTGGCGCTGGTTCGGCCCCGCCGACCCCATCGGCCTCGACGAGATCCGCCAGACCGGGGCCACCGGCATCGTCACCGCCCTGCACGAGATCCCCAATGGCGAGGTCTGGCCGCTCGAGGCCATCGCCGAGCGCCAGCGCATGATCGAGGCGGCCGGCCTCACCTGGTCGGTGGTGGAGAGCGTGCCGGTGCACGAGGCCGTCAAGCAGGGGCTGGCCGGCCGCGACGCCTATATCGCGGCCTACCAGCAGACGCTGCGCCACCTGGCGGCCTGTGGCATCGATGTGGTCTGCTACAACTTCATGCCGGTGCTCGACTGGACGCGCACCGACCTGGCCTGGCGCCTGCCGGACGGTGGCCTGGCGCTGCGCTTCGACCAGACCGCCTTCGCCGCCTTCGACCTCTACCTGCTGGCCCGCCCCGGCGCCGAAGAGGAGTACTCCGACGCCGAGAAGGCCGAGGCCCAGGCCTATCTCGACGGCCTCGACGACGCCGGTCGCGAGCGGCTGGTGAACACCATCATCGCCGGGCTGCCCGGCGCCGAGGAGCACTATACCCTCGAGCGGTTCCGCGGCGTGCTCGCGGAATATGCCGAGATCGATGCCGAGCGGCTGCGCGAGCACCTGGGAGACTTCCTCGCGGCGGTCGTCCCGGTGGCCGAGGAGGTGGGCGTGCGTCTGGCGATCCACCCCGACGACCCACCCCGCCCGATGCTCGGCCTGCCGCGGGTGGTATCCGGGCCCGAGGATGCCCGGTGGCTGCTCGAGCGCGTGCCGAGCCCGGCCAACGGCCTGACCCTGTGCACCGGCTCCTACGGGGTCAGCGCCGACCTCGACCTGGTGGCGATGGCCGAGCGCTTCGCTCCGCACATCCACTTCGCCCATCTGCGCGCCACCCGGCGGGAGTCGCCGGACCCGCGCTCCTTCCACGAGGCCCATCACCTGGGCGGCGACCTGGACATGGTCGGCGTGGTCCGGGCGCTGGTCGCCGAGGAGCGCCGCCGCGAGCGGGAGGGCGGCCCACGGCTGCCGCTGCGCCCCGACCATGGCCACCATATCCTCGACGACCAGCATCGCGACACCGCGCCGGGGTACCCGCTCTATGGCCGCCTCAAGGGGCTGGCCGAGCTGCGCGGCGTGGAGCTGGCGGTGCGCTCGCTGACCGCCTGAGCCCGGAAGCGAACGCCCGAAACGCGACGCCCCCGCCGGTGCCACCGGCGGGGGCGTCGTCGTCTGGCGCGGCCGGCTCAGACCGGCTGCGGCACCTTGGCGGCCAGCTCGGCGATCATCGCCGGCAGCTCGCCGGGGTGGCCGATGGCGATGGCGCCCTCGGGGGTGGTCTCCTCGTCGGGGAAGCGATTGAGGTGCACCACCCGCATACCGGCGGCGAGCCCGGCGGCCACGCCCACCGCGGCGTCGTCGATCACCACGCAGCGCTCCGGCGCATAGCCCATCGCCTCGGCGGCCTTGAGGTAGAGCGCCGGGTCGGGCTTCCACACCCCCAGGGTGTAGGCGCTGAACAGCCGCTCGCCGAAGTGGGGGGCCAGGCCGGTGCTGGCCATGGCGCAGCGGATCTTGCGCTCGGGGCCGTTGGAGACCACCGCCCGGGGGTAGGCGGCCAGCGCCTCGAGCGCCGCGGGCATGCCGTCGATCGCCACGAGCTCTTCGCGCATGCGGTCCTCCATGCGCGCGCGCATGGCATCTTCCATTGCCTGGAAGCGGACGTCGTCGAGGGCGCCGTGCCGTGTCTCCAGCTGCTGGACGATGGCCAGGAAGCGCACGCCGCGGAACTCCTCCATGTACTGGCGGGCGGTGAACGGCAGGCCGAAGTGCGGCAGCGTCTCCGCCATCACCTGGGCGAGCAGGATCTCGCTGTCGACCAGGGTGCCGTCGGAGTCGAAGAGCAGGCAGAGGGGGAATGTCATGCGGACCTCGCGGGGGCAGGGGAGTGGGCGGTCGAGCGGCGTGCGGGGTCAGATACTACCAGCAATAGTCGACACCCTTGAGTGGCAAGCCCGAGGTGGCTGGGCAATCGCAGTTAGTAGCCGCGTCGAGCAGTTCGGGGGTGATTCGCCGGCTGGCACCGACCAGGCCATGGGCCTCGCGCAGGGCGGCGCGGAAGGCCGGGTCGTCGAGATCCTCGAGGTGTTCGAAGACGTCGACATGGAAATCGCGACGCAGCTGCGCGTCCTGGAGACGACGATGCGCTTGGTCATGGGAAGGTCCTCAATCCGGGGTGGGGAGGCTGGCCTCGAGCTCGTCGAGGCGCGCACGGCTGGGCAGGCCCTCCATGTCGCCGAGCACCTGCACCGCCAGGGCGCCGATCAGGTTGCCGCGGTTGAGCGCCTCGCGCGGCGAGCGGCCGTCGAGCAGCGCACTGACCACCCCGACCGCGAAGCCGTCGCCGGCGCCCACGGTGTCGACGACCTCGCGCACCGCGATGCCGGGCACGTCGAGGCTTTCCTCCTGGCCGCCGAGGGTGCCGCGATAGTAGCTGCCCTCCGGTCCCAGCTTGATGATCACCGCCCGGGCGCCGCGGTCGAGGTAGAAGCCGGCGATGTCGTGGGGCGTCTCCAGGCCGGTCAGGCGGCGCCCCTCGGCCAGCCCCGGCAGCACCCAGTCGGCGTGACCGGCCATGGCGTTGAGGGTGTCGCACATCTCGGCCTCGCTGGCCCACAGGCCGGGGCGCAGGTTGGGGTCGAAGGAGATGCTGGCCCCGGCGCGGCGGGCGTGCTCGAGCATGTGCCAGGACAGCTCGCGGCAGCTCGCCGAGATCGCCGGCGGGATGCCGGTGGCGTGCAGGTGGCGGGCCGAAGCGAAGTCCACGGCGGCGGCGTCGTCCGGCGCCAGCCGGCTGGCGGCGCTGCCGCGACGGTAGTATTCGACGTGGGGATCCGCGCCGCCCTCGGCGCGTTCCTTGAAGACCAGGCCGGTGGGGTGGGCCGGGTCACGGGCCAGGTGGCGACAGTTCAGGCCCTCGGCCTCCAGGGTGCGGCGAATGTAGCGGCCGAAGGCGTCGTCGCCGACCCGGCTCAGCCAGCCGACATGGAAGCCCAGGCGGGCCAGGCCGATGGCCACGTTGGTGTCGGCCCCGGCGATGCGGCGCTGGAAATGCTCGACCTCGGCCAGGTCGCCGGGGGCATCGGCGACGAACAGGGTCATCGCCTCGCCGAAGGCGAGGATCTCGGGAGGTGTCGCGGTAGCTGTCATGGACAATGCCTCATATAAAGTGGGAACGATACCATCCGGTAGATGGGCCCTGCCGGACGAGCGCTTCGACCGGGCTCATGTCAGCGGCCCGATGCCGGGCGGCGGGTCGAGCCGCGAGCGATGAGCCGGGCCTGGTAGTGGATGTGCCGCGGCGGGGCGGGACGTTCGCGCTGCGTACGGCGTTGCAGCAGGCTGTCCACCGCCGTCCGGCCGATGTCCTCGGTGGGCTGGGCGAGGGTGGTGATGCCGGGGGCGACTAGGGCGCACCAGTCGAGCTCGTCGATGCCCATCAGCCCGGTCTCGCCCAGGGGGACGCCGAGGGCCTGCAGCGCCCGGGTCACCGCCAGGGTGACGTTGCCGTTGGCGCACAGCAGTGCCCGGGGCCTGTCGGCCGGGGCGTCCAGGAAGGCGGCGATGGCGCGCTCCAGCGCCGACGCATGGCCGTCGAGCGCCAGGCAGCACGCCTCGCCGCTCAGCTCGCGGGCGGCGAGCTGCTCGTGGAAGCGCGCCAGGCGGGCCCGGCGCGAGCTGGCCTCGGCTGGCGGTTCGCTGACGTAGAGCAGCTCGCCGTAGCCCTGGGCCTGCAGATGGTCGAGGGCGCTATCGATGGCGCTGGCGTTGTCGAGTCCCACCACGTCGGCCTCGAAGTCGCCCAGTGAGCGGTCGAGCAGCACCAGGGGGGTGCCCTGGGCGGCCAGGGCCTCGAGCTCCCGGCTGGGCCGGCCGGCGACGTTGATGACCAGTCCCTCCACCTGGTAGCCGGCGAGCAGGGCCAGGTGCTCTCGTTCCAGGGCCGGGTCGTTGTCGGTGTTGCAGACCATCAGCGAGAGGCCCTGCTCCCGGCAGGCCTGCTCCACCCCGTGCATCACCGCGATCGAGAAGGGGTTGCGGATGTCCGCCACCAGCATGCCGATCAGGCGCGAGCGACCGCCCTTGAGCCCGCGGGCCATCTGGTTGGGACGATAGCCCAGGCGCCTGGCGCTGGCCGCGATGCGCCGCTGCATGTCCCGCGACAGGCGCTCTCGCTCGCCGCCGAAATAGCGGGAGACGCTGGTCTTGGAGACGCCGGCGTCGCGGGCGACTTCCAGGAGGGTGGCGCGTTGGGCGTTCTTGGACATCGGCGGATCGGCCTGGGATGGGAACGTTACCATCGTAGGCGCGGGGAGTGCCGGCTGGCAAGGCGTCCGGGGCTAGACAAAGGTCGGGGGGCGGGTGGCTGTCCTCGGGGGCACCGACTCCCGGGCGCCGTCACGGCTCGGGAGGTCACCGGCTGCACCCTGCCGTGTGGGGGCCTGACCGAGGCCAGGGGCGGCGGCATCAGGCCTGGGAAGTCGCCAGGTGGCGGGAGCTCTCCAGGCGCGAGATCACGGTGGGCAGCTGGAACATGCTGGTGATCGTGATGGCGCCCTCGGGGGTCTCCTCGGCGTCCGGGAAGCGGTTGAGGTGGATCACCGTCATGCCGGCGGCCAGCGCGGCCCTCACCCCGACGATGGCGTCGTCGATGGCCACGCAGTCCTCGGCGGCATAGCCCATCAGGCTGGCGGCGTGGTGATAGAGGCAGGGGTCGGGTTTCCAGCACTGGGCCTCGTAGGCGCTGAACAGGTGATCGCCGAAGACGGCTTCGAGCCGGGTCGCCATCAGGGAGGTGCGGATCTTGTTCACCGGGCCGTTGGAGACCACGCCCATGGGGTGGCCGGTGAGGCTGGCCAGGGCCTCGGTGGCGCCGGTGATGGGCTTGAGGTCGGTGGCCAGGCGGCGATTGAGGTTGGCGCGCATGTCGCGTTCCAGCACCTCGAGGTGGCCGGGGTCCACCGCGCCGTGGCGGCGTTCCAGCTCGGCGACGATATGGCGGAAGCGGGCGCCCCGGAACTCGCCGATGTAATCGCTGGCCTGGAAGGGCAGGCCCACGGCGGTGAGGCTCGTCTCCATCTCGTCGGCCAACAGGGGTTCGCTGTCGACCAGGGTGCCGTCGCAATCGAAGAGCAGGCAGAGAGGGCGTGCCATCACCAGACCTCGCGGGCGTGTCAGGAAGTTGTGAACGCCATTGTGTCATATCGCCAGCGCTCATCATTCATTAAAGCCCAGTTTCCCTATTTTGTGAACACTGTTTTTAAAGTTGCAGGCCCCGTCTCCCGCGGGAGACGGTCTCAGCCGGAGGTGATCAGCCGGAGGTGAACAGCAGGGACAGCACGCCGGCCAGGTAGCAGCCGGCGATGGCCAGGCTCTCGAAGCCGATGCGGCCCGGCCCCAGCCGCTCGCGGTGGATCATGCCGACCATCAGGATGGCGGTCATCAGCAGCGACAGCGCGACCCACAGCGCCACCGGGTCGGGGATGGCGTGATAGATGGACCCGCCCCGATAGGCGACGTCCGAGGCGGCCACGAAGAGGGTATCGAAGGCGTTACCGCCGATGATGCCGGCCACGGCCAGGGTCAGGGCGCCCCGTCGCACCGCCGCCACCGAGGTGACCAGCTCCGGCAGCGAGGTCACCACCGCGGTCATCAGGGCGCCCACCACCGACTGGCCGAGGCCGGTCTCGGCGGCGATCACCGAGGCGGCGCGCTCGAGCAGCCAGCCGCTGGCCCCGAGCGCCAAGGCCAGGCCCAGGAAGCTCAGCCACAGGCTCAGGGCCGAGCGGGCCATGGCCTGCTCGTCGGGGATGTCGGGCTGTGTCTCGCGGGTCTGGGCCGGGCGCCACATGGGCCTGTCCTTGGTGCGGTCCGCCAGGCGCAGCCCGAACAGGTAGGCCAGCAACAGCAGCGGGGTCACCGGGTGCACCTGCCACAGGGTCCACTCGGGGGCGAAGCGACCCACCAGCACCAGCGCCAGCAGGCACAGCAGCAGCCCCCCCTGCATCAGGTTGCCGATGGAGGCGGCGGCATGTTCCAGGTTGGCCCGCCGATGGACCAGGTCCGCGATGGTCAGGAACAGGGTCTGCACGGCGATGCCGCCCAGGGCATTGCTCATGGCCAGGGTCGGGCGGTCGGCCAGCGCCGCGGAGACCGACAGCACCAGCCCCGACAGGGAGGTGGCCATGCCCAGCAGCACGGCCCCGGCGATGGCCTCGCCGAGCCCGGTGCGATCGGCGAGGTCGTCGACGATATGGGCCAGCCGGGTGCCCGCCACGCCGATCACCAGGGTGCAACCGACGAACAGGGCGACGGCGGTGACGAGGGCGAGGTCCGTCAGCAAGGGGAGGGCCTCGTCGCGCGGGAGGGGCGGGGCGCGTGGTGCCCGTTACCTGCCGTTCGGGCGCTGAGGGTGTCGGACATGTCGGCTCCTGCCGAGGGGCGCTGGGCGATGATGGCGGCGCCCTGCCATGATACTCAGGGAGGGGCGGCACTGATCCGCCAGTCCACAGCGTTCACCCGGAGGCCGTCAAGTCATGAAACGGAAAATGCTCTGGTCGGTGGTCGGCTACACGGCCGTCATCGGCGCCGGGCTGTTGACCCGGCACACCGCCCGGGAGGCCTACCGCAAGGCGGCCGGGGCCGCCCCGCCGGAGAACCCCGGGCGCCGCGATACCCGGTGGCGGGAGGCCCTGGTCTGGGGCATGGCGAGCGGCGCCCTGGTCGGCGTGGCCCGGGTAGTCGGCCATCGCCTGGGCGAGGAGGCGCGCCGCCGCAGCGAGCGCCGCCGGCCGCGGCGCGCCCTGGAGCATCCGGGAGACTAGTCCCCGGGGCTCCCCTGCGGCGCGTCGGGGGCCGATTGGCGCTGGCCCTGCTCGATCTTCTCGCCTGCCGGCGAGACCAGGTACCAGGGCGCGCCCAGGTGCAGCACATCCTGGCCGAGGGCGTCGCCGGCCTCCTTGTCGCCGCTGAAGTAGTAGAGCGGCCAGCCGGCATAGGTCACCTGGCGGGTGCCGTCCTCGCGCTCGATGGTGCCGAGCTTGTCGGCATCGACGCCCTTGCCGGCCTGGGGCGCCTGGCGAGTAGTGTAGGGCGGCCAGGCGATGGCGCAGGACTGCGCGCAGTGGCTGCCGCTCCCCGGCTCCTCCATCGCGAACAGGTACAGGCTCATGCCCTCGCGGTCGGTGAGGTAGGGACCGTAGTCGGCCTGCTGCCGCGTCTCGAGACGCGCCTGCTCGACCGGCTCGGGCACGCTCTCCAGGTCCTTGGTGGCCTCGTCGGCCTCCTGGCCTGCCACCGTGTCATCCGTCGCCGTCTCCGACGCCGCCTGCAGGGGGACGGGGACCGCCAGCAGCAGTGCGGCCATCATCAGCACCGATCCCGGGCGTGGTATTCGTCCCTTCATCTCGCTCTCCCGTTTGAAGACGTCACCTCCACTCTAGGACACGCGTCGGGCCGCCGTCTGCTCGGCTTTCCCAGGGGATCTGGGCCCCGGTGAGGATCACCGGCTTGTCCGGGGCCGGGCATGAAGGGCTGTGCCGCGCGGTGGCTGGGCCAGGTTGAACGCACCGACGAACTGCTACCCACTCCAGGAGGCGCCGATGCCCCGCTCGAGACCGATGCCGCGCCGCCGATGCGTCTCAGCGGGCGAGTCGGGCGCAGTTGTCGCGGTAGAGGGGCGCGGCGTCATCCAGCGCCAGGCGCTCGGTGACGGTGTGGTAGTAGAAGCGGGCGGTGGGGCCGCCGGGCAGCGCGTAGTCGCCGCACAGGCCATAGCCCTTGTTGACCTCGCTGAGGTGAGAGAGGTCGACGCGCTCGGTGGTGTCGAGGCGCTCGGCGATGGCGGCAGAGATGCGCTCGTCGCGCTTGGCGTCGGAGACCGCCTGGGCGCCGACGATCAGGCCGGCGGCGACGAGGATGGCAACCACAGGGATCAGTAAGTTGTGCATAGCGGGTCAGGTGGAGGCCAGGCGCAGGTCGGTGTCGATGTTGACCTTGCGCACGCCCTCGTCGACCTCCTTGCTTGAATCAATCTAATGCCCATAAATATTTCTGTATAGAGGTTTTTTCTTTTGCTAAAGGAAAAGCTCATCAATTTTTTGTGTGAAAGCATTGTAGGATGCCAGCATACTCACGGGGCCTTCGGGTCTGAGTTCTTGACAGAGTTGGGCCCTAGCTCTATAAAAAGTCGTCTTTTTCTGCTTCTTTTTAACGCCAGAGGTCAAACAGTCCATTAGGATTTCTTTTGCCCTTCCACTTTTTTCAAGGTTTTTTAAAGGAGGTATGTTGTTGGGTTCGACTCCGGTTATCTCTGTGATTTTTTCTTTGTCTGCTAGAAGCCATGTCTCAGTTATTTTGACCGGGATGAGAGGGATGGTAGTTTTTGGAAAATTTTCGCTTTGCTCTTTAATTTCATTAGCTCTTTCTTCAGCACCTTGGTTGTCAGCGTCACGGTGAATGAAGACGACATTTGCTTCTGGGTACAACTCATTGATTGCATTAAGTTTTTCGCGTACTGACCCACCAGGTGGTTTCCGCAGAATTGATAAATCTGCATGTTGGCCGCTTACTTCATCTGCCCCTCGCTGAATTAAGAGGTTCTTTAAATGCTCAACCAAGTTAGCGTCTGAAGTCCCTTCGCATGTTAGGATAAAGTTTATTTCTTGCATGTTAGATTTCCAGCTTGATTTGTGCGTCCTTGGGAAGAGACAGGTATGCACCTATGGAAGCCTTGCTGATATATTTTCCAGACTCTTTGCTTCTCCAGGTGCCATGCAAGCTTTTTGTTCGTAGCGTGTTTGTGGGAAGTCCATTTGGGCCTTTTGTTTTTACGCTTTCAACATATACAAGATCTTCTTCATTCTGAAGTTGTACCATTGTTGGGGAGTGCGTGGCGATTATGACCTGGCGCATAGGGTTCTCTTCATTGACCACGTCGTGGGTGTCTACAGACATCCCGGTAAGCAAGTCATAGATTTCTCTCATCTTGGCTGGGTGTATCCCATTTTCGGGCTCTTCAAAGCAAAGCAACCCTTCAAAATCGCTGTCTTCTGCCATTATGCATAGCGTCAAGAACCGAAGTGTTCCGTCGGATAGTGCTCTTGTTGGAAGGTATGCGCCTGATCGTTCTTTAACTTCAATGGTAAGGAGTTGGCGTATCTCATTGGTGTCAAGGCGTACACCTGATACGGGTAAGATTGTAGAAAGCTGTTGGGAAACTCTGAACTTCGATTTAAGGTCTTTTTTGAGTAACTTTTGGAAAGTAGATGCTAAATAATCACCTGATGTTGATATTTTTTGAGGGTCGTACATATTGTTAGAGCGGCGCATTGCGCTTGGCTCTAGAGCTAAAAAGCGCCAGGAAAGCATTTCTCTTCGGGCTGCGAGAATTGTTGGCCAAGCATTGTTGTTGGTGTTGGCTAAGACGGTTTTGGGTGCTTGCTCTGCGGGAAAGGTTTGAGGTTTTCCTCGGCTTCCATCGTCTTGATGAAGTCTAATTTCAATGATGTCGCCATCTCTGGATGTCGAAATGTAGCTCTTTCCCCTTCTTTTGTTCATTACGGTGGATTGGCGAAAGAGTGATGCGCTATGAGGGAATAGTATATGGGAAGGGGTTTCATGCTTGGTGAAGTAGTCAAGCTGTTCGTGGGAAAGGAAAAGTGATGCTCTTGTGGCTCCGTTTGAGTTTTCATGGTTTTTTGCAATTTTCACTTCATACCTTAGAAAGGTAGATGTTGCGGTTGCTTCCCTGCCAAAATCGTCATGCACTTCCTTGTTTATTAGCATTTCCGCTGCCAAGAAGATTTCATCAAGGCTGCTTTCTCCATCAGTCCAAAAGATGTCCTCGGGTGAAGATGAGTCAGAGTCTCTAACCTTTTGGGCGGCATCCATGATGGTGTCGTTGCTTAATAAAGATAGGAATTTTATAGCATCAAATATATTGGACTTTCCTACACCATTCAAGCCGGCTAGGCAAGTGAATGAGCCAAGGTGGAGTTCAAAGTTTAGCAGGTTCTTGAATCCGTGAACTTCTAGCTTGGTTAACATTTTTTCACCAATAAAAAGCCCACTGTTGTAGTGGGCTTCAAAAATGTGTTTGTTACTTCACCCGCGGCTCCAGTTCGCCGCGCTCGTAGCGCAGGAACATCTCCTCGAGGTTGATCGGCTTGATCCGCGAGGCGTGGCCGGCGGTGCCGAAGGCCTCGTAGCGGGCCTTGCAGACCTCCTTCATGGCCGCGGTGCTGACCTTGAGGAACTTGCGCGGGTCGAACTCGGCCGGGTTCTGCGCCAGGAAGCGACGCACGGCGCCGGTGGAGGCCAGGCGCAGGTCGGTGTCGATGTTGACCTTGCGCACGCCGTGGCGGATGCCCTCGACGATCTCCTCGACCGGCACGCCGTAGGTCTCGGGGATGGCGCCACCGAACTCGTTGATGATCTCCAGCCATTCCTGGGGCACCGAGGAGGAGCCGTGCATCACCAGGTGGGTCTCGGGGATGCGGGCGTGGATCTCCTTGATGCGCTGGATGGAGAGGGTGTCGCCGGTGGGCGGCTGGGTGAACTTGTAGGCGCCGTGGCTGGTGCCGATGGCGATGGCCAGGGCATCCACGCCGGTGGCCTTGACGAAGTCGGCGGCCTCTTCCGGGTCGGTGAGCAACTGGTCGTGGTCGAGCTTGCCCTCGGCACCCACGCCGTCTTCCTCGCCGGCCATGCCGGTCTCCAGGCTGCCCAGGCAGCCCAGCTCGCCCTCGACGGAGACGCCGCAGGCGTGGGCCATCTCGACCGTGCGCCGCGTGACGTCGACGTTGTAGGCATAGTCGGCGGGAGTCTTGCCGTCTTCCTTGAGCGAGCCGTCCATCATCACCGAGGAGAAGCCCAGCTGGATGGAGCGCTGGCACACGGCGGGGCTGGTGCCGTGGTCCTGATGCATGACCACCGGGATGTGCGGGAACTCCTCGACGGCGGCCAGGATCAGGTGGCGCAGGAAGGGGGCGCCG
The DNA here is from genome assembly GCF_025725685.1 of Halomonas sp. M4R1S46. Lineage (NCBI taxonomy): Bacteria > Pseudomonadati > Pseudomonadota > Gammaproteobacteria > Oceanospirillales > Halomonadaceae > Halomonas > Halomonas sp. M4R1S46. The sequence continues at coordinate 3,944,990 of NZ_CP107008.1, read as the reverse complement.
GCATACTTGCGGGCCCCGGCGGAGGCCTGGACGATCACCGGAGAGTCGGTCTCGTCGGCGGCTTCCATGATGGCGCGCATCTGCTCGAGGTTGTTGACGTTGAAGGCCGGGACGCCGTAGCCGTGCTCGGCGGCGTGGTCCAGCAGTTGGCGCATGCTGATCAGTGCCATGAAGTCACCTTGTCGTGCGTGATGGGACGCGGCGGGCCAGCGCCGCGTCCTGTCTCGTTGGGTAGGGAAAAGGGGGTTAGCGGGCCGCCGCTTCCAGGGCCGCCACGGCCGGCAGGGTCTTGCCTTCCACGTACTCGAGGAAGGCGCCGCCGCCGGTGGAGATGTAGGAGACCCGGTCGGCGATGCCGTACTTGTCGATGGCCGCCAGGGTGTCGCCACCGCCGGCGATGGAGAAGCCGTCGCTCTCGGCGATGGCCAGCGACAGCGCCTCGGTGCCCTTGCCGAACTGGTCGATCTCGAACACCCCCACCGGGCCGTTCCACAGGATGGTGCCGGCGGCCTTGAGCTGCTCGGCCAGGCGCCCCGCGGTCTCGGGGCCGATGTCGAGGATCATCTCGTCATCATTCACCTGGTCGACGGGCTTGGTCACGGCGGTGGCGCTCTCGGAGAACTCGGTGGCCACTACCACGTCGGAGGGCAGCGGGATCTCGACCTTGGCCATCAGCGCCTTGGCCTGGTCGATCAGGTCGGCCTCGTGCAGCGACTTGCCGACGTTGTAGCCCGCCGCGGCGATGAAGGTGTTGGCGATCCCGCCGCCGACGATCAGCCGGTCACACTTCTCGGACAGCGCGGTGAGCACCTCGAGCTTGGTGGAGACCTTGGAGCCGCCGACGATGGCGGTCATCGGGCGCTTCGGCGTGGCGAGGGCCTTCTCCAGCGCCTCGAGCTCGCTGGCGAGCAGCGGGCCGGCACAGGCGGCGGGGGCGAAGCGCGCCACGCCGTGGGTGGAGGCCTGGGCCCGGTGGGCGGTGCCGAAGGCGTCCATCACGAAGACGTCACACAGGGCGGCGTACTGCCGCGCCAGGGTCTCGTCGTCCTTCTTCTCGCCGGCGTTGAAGCGCACGTTCTCGAGCAGGGCGACCTCGCCGTCGTCGAGGGTGACCTCCTGGCCCAGGTAGTCCTTGACCAGCCGGACCCGGCGCTCCAGCAGGCCGCCCAGGTGGTCGGCCACCGGAGCCAGCGAGAACTCCTCGGCCGGCTCCCCCTCGGTGGGACGCCCCAGGTGGCTCATCAGCAGCACCTTGGCGCCGGCCTCCAGGGCGGCCTTGATGGTCGGCAGACAGGCCCGCAGGCGGGCGTCGCTGGTCACCTGGCCGTGCTTGACGGGCACGTTGAGGTCCTCGCGGATCAGCACCCGCTTGCCGCGGAGGTCGAGGTCGGTCATCTTGCGCACGTTCATGGAAGCAGGTTCCTCGTCTGGGAAAACCGAAGGGAAGTCAGGCGTCGGCGGGGGGCACCGGGCCCAGCTTGGCGATGCGGTCGGCGACGTCGAGCATGCGGTTGGCGAAGCCCCACTCGTTGTCGAACCAGCACATCAGCTTGATCAGGCGGCCGCCGGCCACCCGGGTCTGGGTGGCGTCCACGATACCGGAGCGCGGATCGTGGTTGAAGTCGACCGAGGCCATGGGTTCCTCGGTGTAGCCCAGCAGGCCGGCCAGTCGGGTCCGGGTGGCCTCGCGCAGCAGGGCATTGACCGCCGCGGTCGAGGTATCGCTGCGCACGCACAGCGACAGGTCCATGGCCGAGACGTTGATCGTCGGCACCCGTACGTGCAGGCACTCGAAGCGGCCGTGGAGGTGCGGCATCAAGCGGTCGATGCCCCGCGCCAGTCCGGTATCCACCGGCACGATGGAGTGCATGGCGGAGCGGGTCAGGCGCAGGTCGGTCTGGTGATAGGAGTCGATCACCGGCTGGTCGTTCATCGCCGAGTGGATGGTGGTGGTCACCCCATGCTCGATGCCCAGGGCCTCGTCGAGCACGGTGAGCACCGGCACCAGGCAGTTGGTGGTGCAGGAGGCCGCGGAGACGATGCGGCAGCCCGCGGCCAGCTCGGCGTCGTTGATGCCGGTGACGATGGTGGCGTCGACGTCGCTCTCGGCCGGCTGGGAGAACAGCAGGCGGCCGGCGCCGGCCGCCAGGTGGCGCTCGGCGGTGGCGCGGTCCTTGAAGCTGCCCGAGCACTCCAGCACCAGGTCGATGCCCAGCGCATCCCAGGGCAGCCGCTCGGCGTCGGCCTCGCTGAGCACCCGGATGGCGCGGCCGTCGATCACCAGGTGGTCGCCGTCCACCTCGACATGGCCGGGGAAGCGGCCATGGGTGGTGTCGTAGCGGGTCAGGTAGGCGATGGTGTCGAGGCCCGACAGCTCGTTGATGGCCACCACCTCGAGCTCCGGCTCGTCGCGCTCGATGAGCGCACGCAGCACGCACTGGCCGATGCGGCCGTATCCGTTGATGGCGATGCGTAGGGCCATGACGTTGCCGGGACTCCAGAACCGTTGCACACAAACCGGCGATTCTACCGCAATTCGCGCCCGTCGTCGCGGCCTCCCCGGTCTCTTGAAAATCGCCCGGGAGCCCCTATCTCAGCTAGTGGAGGGCGGTGGTCCACGCCCGCACGACATCATCCACAGCAGGTGATCAGGAGGTGTTCGACATGTTCGGAGATCTCAGGCGGTTCGATACCGATTGGGCGCCCGGCACGGAGTGGTTCCGGCGCTTCTTCGACGAGATGTGGCCCGACCCCGGCGTCGCCGATATCCGCTCGGTGCCGCGGGGCAGTTTCCCGATGATCAACGTGGGGCGCACCGACGACGCGGTGCGGGTCTATGTCTTCGCCCCCGGGCTCGCGCCCGAGGAACTCGAGGTCAGCCTGCAGGACAACGTGCTGACCGTCAGCGGCGAACGCAGCGAGTCGACGGCCGAGGACGAGGCGTCGAGCCAGCGCAGCCACTTTCGCCGCGAGCGACATCAGGGCGCGTTCAGCCGTTCCCTGTCCCTGCCGGAGGGTCTCGACCCCGACCGCGCCGAGGCGCGCTTCCACGACGGCATCTGCGAGGTGGTGCTGCCCAAGCGCGAGGAGCTCAAGCCGCGTCGCATCGAGATCCAGGCATCGTGACGCCCGTCGTCGCATCCCTGAAAGGAGGTGAGTCGTCATGAACGAGGTTGCCAAGCAAGATGCCCCCCGTGAGGTCGTCGAGGGGCGCGAGCGTCGTCTCGAGGCGATGCTGCCCGCGGTGGACATCTTCGAGGAGGACAACGCCCTGCACCTGATCGCCGACATGCCGGGCGTGCAGCGCGACACCCTGTCCATCGAGGTCAACGACAACGTGCTCAGCCTCGAGGGCGAGCTGTCCCTGGCGATGCCCGAGGGACTCACGCCCCTCTACGCCGAGGTGCAAGCCCAGCGCTTCGCGCGGCGTTTCACCCTGAGCCACGAGATCGACGTGGACGGCATCCAGGCGCACATCGACAACGGCGTGCTGCAGTTGGTCCTGCCCAAGAAGGAGACCCACCGCCGGCGACGCATCGATATCAAGACGGCCTGAGCCGGCACGCTTCCCGCCCCCGTCAAGGGGGCTTTTCTTTGCCTGGCCACCGACCGCGGCGACCGACCGCGGCGGGCCCGTCACGCCTGTCACCGTTCCGGTACGGTAGCGGAGAAGCACGACGACAAGTCTGATTCGGCTCGGGGCAGTCCACGCTCCTTTTGCCCGCCGATGGGCTGTCGGCGGCCGCCGCTTGCTCTAGGCTAGGGGGAGTACCGATAACCCGTCAGTCAACCATCAAGGAGAGAGGGAGCGATGACCGATATAGCGCAGCTGCTCGGCAACGAGACGGAAAGCCTGCTGACCCATGAGTGCCGGGGCATCCCGGCCGCGTCGATCCACGCGCCGGGCCCGGACTACATCGATCGGGTGATGGCCCTCAGCGATCGTCAGCCCCACGTGCTGCGCAACATGCAGGCCCTGTTCGACCACGGACGGCTGGGCGGCACCGGTTACCTCAGCATCCTCCCGGTCGACCAGGGGATCGAGCACTCCGCCGGGGCTTCCTTCGCGCCCAATCCGATCTACTTCGATCCGGCCAACATCGTCGAGCTGGCCATCGAGGGCGGCTGCAACGCCGTGGCCTCGACCCTGGGTGGCCTGGCCTCGGTGGCGCGCCGCTACGCCCACAAGATCCCCATGCTGCTCAAGCTCAACCACAACGAGACGCTGACCTATCCGGCGGCCTACGACCAGACGCTGTTCGCCCAGGTCGAGCAGGCCTTCGAGATGGGCTGCGTGGCGGTGGGCGCCACCATCTACTTCGGCTCGCCGGAGAGCCGTCGCCAGATCACCGAGATCAGCGAGGCCTTCGAGCGCGCCCACCAGCTGGGCATGGTCACGGTGCTCTGGGCCTACCTGCGCAACCCCGAGTTCAAGCGCGAGGGCCGCGACTACCACACCGCCGCCGACCTCACCGGCCAGGCCATCCACCTGGCGGCGACCCTCAAGGCCGACATCGTCAAGCAGAAGATGGCCGAGACCAACGCCGGCTACCGGGACATCGGCTTCGGCCACACCCACGACAGGGTCTACGACGAGCTGACCTCGTCCCACCCCATCGACCTGGCCCGCTACCAGGTGGCGAGCTGCTACATGGGCCGGGCCGGGCTGATCAACTCCGGCGGCGCCTCGGGCGGGGCCAGCGACCTGGGCCAGGCGGTGCGCACCGCGGTGATCAACAAGCGCGCCGGCGGCATGGGGCTGATCTCCGGGCGCAAGGCCTTCCAGAAGTCCATGACCGAGGGCGTCGAACTGCTCAATGCCATCCAGGATGTCTACCTGGACGAGTCCATCACCCTCGCCTGAGAAAAGGTCGATCTATTGCTGCGCTTGATATCTTGGCCGCCGGCGGTGCTCGCAATCCTCATTGAGCAGCCAGTCAACTCCGGATGCTGTGCTCCGGCGGCGGCCAACCTCTCATCGCTCGCGACATAGATCGATACTTTTCAGATCAGATAGGGCCTGAAGCTGCGGGCCCCAACGAAAAGGGCACGGCCGAAGCCGTGCCCTTGTGCTTGTGCCGAGACGCCGGGGTCAGTCGTCGGCATCCTCCAGCAGCTGCTCGGCCTCGGCCACCAGGTTCTCCACGGTGAAGCCGAAGTACTTGAACAGGTCGCCGGCCGGGGCGGACTCGCCGAAGGTGCTCATGCCGAGGATGCGGCCCTCGAGGCCCACGTACTTGTACCAGAAGTCGCGGTGGCCGGCCTCGATGGCGATGCGGTTGCCCACTTCCGCCGGCAGCACCCGCTGGCGGTACTCGGCGTCCTGGGCGTCGAAGACGTCGCTGGACGGCATGGACACCACTCGCACCGCGCGGCCGGCCTCGACGAGGGCGGTGGCGGCGTCCATGGCCAGGGCGACCTCGGAGCCGGTGGCGATGATGATCAGCTCGGGGGTGCCCTCGCAGTCCTTCAGCACATAGCCGCCGCGCTGGATCTCGGCCACCTGCTGCTTGGTGCGGGCCTGGTGGGGCAGCCCCTGGCGGGACAGCACCAGGGCGCTGGGGCCGGACTGGCGCTTGAGCGCGGCGTCCCAGGCCGTGGCGGTCTCCACGGCGTCGCAGGGCCGCCAGGTGGAGAGGTTCGGCGTGGAGCGCAGGGTGGTCAGCTGCTCCACCGGCTGGTGGGTGGGGCCGTCCTCGCCCAGGCCGATGGAGTCGTGGGTGAACACGTGGATCGCCCGCACGCCCATCAGCGCGGCCATCCGCACGGCGTTGCGCATGTACTCCATGAAGGTCAGGAAGGTCGCGCCGTAGGGCACGAAGCCCCCGTGCAGGGCGATGCCGTTGATGATCGCCGCCATGCCGAACTCGCGCACGCCGTAGTGCAGGTAGTTGCCGCCCGGCTCCTGGCCGGAGATCGCCTGGGCGCCCTGCCAGAAGGTCAGGTTGGACGGCGCCAAGTCGGCGCTGCCGCCGAGCAGCTCGGGGAGCTGCGGGCCGAGCGCGTTGAGGCAGGCCAGCGAGGCCTTGCGGGTGGCCACGTTGTCGCCCTGCTCCTGGGCCTGCTCGATCAGCGCCTCGCTGGTCAGTTCCGTCGGCAGCTCGCCCTTGATGCGGCGGTTGAACTCCCGGGCCAGCTCCGGGTGGGCCGCGGCGTAGCGTTCGAAGCGCTCCTGCCAGGCGGCCTGGCGGGACTGGCCGGCCTCGGCGGCATCCCAGCCCCGGTAGATCTCCTCGGGCACGTGGAAGGGCGCGTGGGGCCAGTCGAGCTGCTCGCGAGCCGCGGCGACCTCGTCCTCGCCCAGCGCCGCGCCGTGGCACTCTTCCTTGCCCTGCTTGTTGGGCGCGCCGAAGCCGATGATGGTCTTGCAGATGATCAGGCTGGGCCTGTCGTCGTGGCTGCGGGCCAGCTCGATGGCGGCCTTGACCTCGTCGGGCTTGTGGCCGTCGACGTTGGGCACCACGTGCCAGCCGTAGGCCTCGAAGCGCTTGGCGGTGTCGTCGGTGAACCAGCCCTCGACCTCGCCGTCGATGGAGATGCCGTTGTCGTCGTAGAAGGCGATCAGCTTGCCCAGCCCCTGGGTGCCGGCCAGCGAGCACACCTCGTGGGAGATGCCCTCCATCAGGCAGCCGTCGCCCAGGAAGCAGTAGGTGTAGTGGTCGACGATGGTGTGGCCGTCACGGTTGAACTGGGCGGCCAGGGTGCGCTCGGCGATGGCCATGCCCACGGCGTTGGCCAGGCCCTGGCCCAGCGGGCCGGTGGTGGTCTCGATGCCCGGGGCGTAGCCGAATTCCGGGTGGCCGGCGGTCTTGGAATGCAGCTGGCGGAAGTTCTGCAGTTCCTCCAGGCCGAGCTCGTAGCCGGACAGGTGCAGCAGCGAGTAGAGCAGCATGGAGCCGTGGCCGTTGGACAGCACGAAGCGGTCGCGGTCGGGCCAGTGCGGGTCGGCCGGGTTATGCTGCAGATAGTCGTTCCACAGCACCTCGGCGATGTCGGCCATGCCCATCGGGGCGCCGGGGTGGCCGGACTTGGCCTTCTGGACGGCATCCATGGACAGGGCGCGAATGGCATTGGCCAGTTCGAAACGGGACGGCATGGGGGTCAGCTCCTCGCCTGCGGCAATAGTAGCAATGACACGGTCGGGCCGGGGGGTGGCCGGACGTGGATTCTGGCTGGGATGCGCCGCGAGACGCGGGCGGCGCGGTCAAAGTCGGTCGCTTATTGTCGCCGAGATGGGCCCGGCCTTCAAATGGCGGCGGCCGGGTAGCTCGGCGGAGGCCGCCCGGGGCGCCGCTCGGCGTGTCGCTGTCGGTAGCAGCCTGCCGGACTTAACGCTGATCGACTTCGAATCCCGGGCTTTCGGCCACTTTCATTCGATCGGATTCGTTAAATAGCGCGCTATTCGCCTCATTCGATCGATAAAATCGTCTCGAAATCCGTGACTCTCGCGACGACCGGTCAAGCCCGACAGGCTGCTAGGAAGGGCCGCGGCGAGGGTGTAGAATCCGCCCCCAGCCGGTCCGCCCGGGCCCCTGGGGCGACGCGCCGCTGTCCCGCGGCGGCGCCACACCGTTATCCTGGCTTCGAGCCCAGACGCCGTCATCCCACCATGTAGAGGGTCGAGGACGCCATGAGCGAATACTCCCTGTTCACCTCCGAGTCCGTGTCCGAGGGACACCCGGACAAGATCGCCGACCAGATCTCCGATGCGGTGCTCGACGCCATCATCGCCCGCGACAAGAACGCCCGGGTGGCCTGCGAGACGCTGGTCAAGACCGGGGTGGCCATCGTCGCCGGCGAGATCACCACCTCGGCCTGGGTCGACCTGGAGGACCTGGTGCGCCGGGTGATCCTGGACATCGGCTATACCTCCTCGGATGTCGGCTTCGACGGCGAGACCTGCGGCGTGCTCAACCTGATCGGCAAGCAGAGCGTCGACATCGCCCTGGGGGTCGACCGCACCAAGCCCGAGGACCAGGGCGCCGGCGACCAGGGCCTGATGTTCGGCTACGCCACCGACGAGACCGACTCCTACATGCCGGCGCCGATCCACTATGCCCACCGCCTGGTGGAGCGCCAGGCCGAGTTGCGCAAGCACGGCCTGCTGCCCTGGCTGCGCCCGGACGCCAAGAGCCAGCTGACCTTCCGCTACGACGAGCACGGCAAGCCCTGCGCCGTCGACGCGGTGGTGCTGTCGACCCAGCACGACCCTGACATCGACCAGGACGAGCTGCGCAAGATGGTCAAGCGCGAGATCATCGAGCAGGTGATCCCCGACGAGTGGCTCACCGAGACCACCCAGTACCACATCAACCCCACCGGCAAGTTCGTCATCGGCGGCCCGGTGGGCGACTGCGGCCTGACCGGGCGCAAGATCATCGTCGACACCTACGGCGGCATGGCCCGCCACGGCGGCGGCGCCTTCTCCGGCAAGGATCCCTCCAAGGTCGACCGCAGCGCCGCCTATGCCGGCCGCTACGTGGCCAAGAACATCGTCGCCGCCGGCCTGGCCGAGCGCTGCGAGATCCAGGTCTCCTACGCCATCGGCGTGGCCGAGCCGACCTCGGTGTCGGTGAACACCTTCGGTACCGGCAAGATCAGCGACGAGCGCATCGTCGAACTGGTCCGCGAGCATTTCGACCTGCGCCCCAATGCCATCACCCGCATGCTCGACCTGCTGCATCCCATGTACCGGCTGACCGCGGCCTATGGCCACTTCGGTCGCGAGCCCTTCGAGACCCACTACACCTGGACCGACACCCAGGGCGAGCAGCACACCGAGACCTTCACCGCCTTCCCCTGGGAGAAGACGGATCGCGCCCAGGTGCTGCGCGACGCCGCCGGCCTCTGACCGCCTGTCGGTGATCTCGCACGCCGATTGAGGGCCCCGCCGGCAGCGCCGCGCGGGGCCCTCGTCTAGGGTCGAGGCAAGCCCCCGTCGGGAGGTCTCGCCATGGCCCGCCTGCTGCTCCTGGTGCTCGGCTGCCTGCTCGCGGCCCCCCTGTCGGCCGCCTGCCCGGACTGGTCGTCCGCCCGCGCCGGGCGCGAGCTCGCCGCCCTGCATGCCCGCCTCGAGGCCTGGAACACGGCCTATCGCCGCGATGGCCGCTCGCCGGTGAGCGACGCCGTGTACGATCAGGCCCGGGGCCGCCTGACGGCCTGGCGGCGCTGCTTCCCCGCCCAGGCCCCCGCCTCCCTACCCGCCACGACCGGCCCGGCCGGCGAGCTGACCCATCCGGTGGCCCAGACGGGGCTGGCCAAGCTCGCGGACCGTGACGCGGTGCGCGCCTGGCTGGCCCGCCACGGGCCGGCCTGGATCCAGCCCAAGGTGGATGGCGTGGCGGTGACCCTGCTCTACGAGCGAGGACGGCTCGTCCGTGCCATCAGTCGCGGCGACGGCCGCTCGGGCCAGGACTGGACGGCCCGGGCCCGGCGCCTCCCCGGGGTGCCCGGGCGGCTGCCGGACGGGGCGCCGGCCAGGGTGGTGCTGCAGGGCGAGCTGTACCGGCGCCTGGACGGCCATGTGCAGGCCGAGCGCGGCGGCGTCGGGGCGCGCAGCACGGTGGCGGGGTGGCTGGCGCGGGAGCGGCTCGACGCGAGCCTGGCCGGCGAGATCGGCCTCTTCGTGTGGGGCTGGCCCGACGGGCCGGCGACCATGCAGGCCCGCCTGGCAGGCCTCGCGGCCCTGGGCTTTCCCGACACCGCCCGCTGGACCCGGCCGGTCGAGGGCCCGGCGGCGGCCGGCCGCTGGCGCGAGGCCTGGTACCGCGACCCGCTGCCCTTCGCCACGGATGGGGTGGTGCTCAAGCGGGGCCGCCGCCCGCCGGGGCGAGACTGGCGGCCGGCGCCGCCGGACTGGGCGGCCGCCTGGAAGTATCCGCCCCGGGAGGCGCTGGCGGCGGTGCGCGGCGTGGCATTCCGCATCGGCCGCACCGGGCGCATTACCCCGCTACTGCAGCTGCGGCCGGTCGAGCTTGACGGCCGCACCATCCGCCGGGTCTCCGCAGGCTCGCTGGAACGCTGGGAGCGGCTCGATATCCGCCCCGGCGACCGGGTGGTCATCGCCCTGGCCGGCGCCACCATCCCGCGCCTCGAGGGCGTGGCCTGGCGGGCCGCCGAGCGTCCCGCCGTGTCGCCACCGGACCCCGCCGCCTATCACGGCCTGAGTTGCTGGCACCCGACGCCGGGCTGCGAGCAGCAGTTCCTGGCGCGCCTGGAATGGCTGGCCGGTCCCGAGGCCCTCGACCTGCCGGGGCTGGGCCCCGGCACCTGGCGTACCCTGGTGGCGGCGGGCCATCTCGAGGGGGTGCTCGACTGGCTGGCGTTGTCCCCCGGCGCGTTGCGCCGGGCGGAGGGCATCGGCGAGGTGCGGGCGGGGCGGCTGGCGGCGGTCTTCGCCGCGGCCCGCCGGCGGTCCTTCGCCGCCTGGCTCGCGGCGCTGGGTGCGCCGCCCGGCTGGGATGCGGGGAAGGCCGCGGGATGGACGGCGTTGGCGGGGCGTAGCGAGGACGAATGGCGGGCCCTGCCCGGAGTGGGGCCCGTGCGGGCGGAGGCCCTCCGTGGCTTCTTCGCGCATCCCGAAGTGCGCCGCCTGGGGGCTCGGCTCGCCGCGGCGGGCATCGACGGCTTCCCGGCGCCCTAGCGTTGATTGTCCGCTTTTCCTGCCGCCGCCTATAGTGAAGGTCACGTTTTTCCCCGGGAAAGAGGTGACGCATGAACCAGCCTGTCGTATCCGCGCCCACCGCCACGGACTACAAGGTCGCCGATATCGCCCTGGCCGACTGGGGCCGTCGCGAGATTCGCATCGCCGAGACCGAGATGCCGGCCCTGATGGCGATCCGCGAGAAGTACCACGCCGCCCAGCCGCTCGCCGGGGCACGGATCGCCGGCTGCATCCACATGACCATCCAGACCGCGGTGCTGATCGAGACCCTGATCGATCTCGGGGCCTCGGTACGCTGGTCCTCGTGCAACATCTTCTCCACCCAGGACCATGCCGCCGCGGCCATCGCCGCCGCCGGCATTCCGGTATTCGCCTGGAAGGGCGAGAGCGAGGAGGACTTCTGGTGGTGCATCGGCCAGACGGTGGAGGGCCCGGAGGGCTGGGTACCGAACCTGGTGCTCGACGACGGCGGCGACCTCACGGCGCTGCTGCACGACAAGCGCCCGGAGCTGCTCGATGCCGTCCATGGCATCAGCGAGGAGACCACCACCGGCGTGCACCGCCTGCTGGAGATGTGGCGGGAGGGCACCCTGCGGGTGCCGGCGATCAACGTCAACGATGCCGTGACCAAGTCCAAGAACGACAACAAGTACGGTTGCCGCCACTCGCTGAACGACGCCATCAAGCGCGGCGTCGACCACCTGCTGGCCGGCAAGCAGGCGCTGGTGATGGGCTACGGCGACGTGGGCAAGGGCTCGGCGGCCTCGTTGCGCCAGGAGGGCATGATCGTCCGGATCGTCGAGATCGACCCGATCTGCGCCATGCAGGCCTGCATGGACGGCTTCGAGGTGGTCTCGCCCTACCGCGATGGCCTCAATGCCGGGGTGGAGAGCATCGATCGTCAGCTGCTCTCGCGCATCGACCTGGTGGTCACCGCCACCGGCAACATCGATGCCTGCGATGCCGCCATGCTCGAGGCCCTCAAGCCGGGCGCGGTGGTCTGCAATATCGGCCACTTCGACAGCGAGATCGACACCGCCTACATGCGCCGTCGGTGGCACTGGGAGGAAGTGAAGCCCCAGGTGCACAAGGTCTATCGGGACAGCGAGCCAGGGGACTACGACCCCGACAGCCGCGACTACCTGATCCTGCTCTCCGAGGGCCGGCTGGTGAACCTCGGCAATGCCACCGGGCACCCCTCCCGGGTCATGGACGGCTCCTTCGCCAACCAGGTGCTGGCGCAGCTCCATCTCTATGCGGGGCGCTTCGCCGAGCGCTCCGAGGCCGAGCGGCGCGAGGCCCTGGGCGTCAGCGTGCTGCCCCGGCACCTGGACGAGGAGGTGGCCCGCTACATGGTCGAGGGCTTCGGCGGCGTCATCACCCGCATGAGCGAGGCCCAGGCCGAGTATACCGGCGTGCCGGTGGAGGGGCCCTACAAGCCCGATGCCTATCGTTACTGACGCCCGCCGGTCTCATGGGCGGGCCCGAGCCCGCCCCGGGAGGAGTTCGTGCCGGACGACCGGCAGGCCAGACTCTCGGCAGAGGAGTGCGAGCAGCAGGCGCGCCTGAATGCCGCCCTGATGGCCTGCGCGAGCATCGGCCTGCTCTGCTACCTGCCCTTCGACTACTGGATGGTCCCCGAGCGCTGGCCGGCCCTGTGGGTCGGCCGGTTGCTGGTGGTGGGACTGCTGGCGCTGTGCCTGGCCTGGCAGCATCGCCGGCCCGTGCGCAGCGAGCGGGCGCTGCTGGTGGCGGCCCTGGGCACCACGCTGTTCCTGGCCTGGGGGGCCGCCCAGGTCACGGAGCCCTTCGCCTTCTTCTTCTGGAACCAGAGCCTGGCGGTGGCCATGTTCATCCTCCTGCCGGTGGTGTCCGTGTGGCGGCCGGTCTGCATGCTGGTGCACAACGCCGTGATGCTGGTGGCCTATGGCCTGTGCTTCGTGCTGTGGAGCCCCTTCGACCTGGTCGAGCTGCTGCGCCTGGGTGGGGTCTTCCTGCTGATCGGCTGGCTGATCTCGCCGCTGCTCTCCCATGTGCGCTATGGCATCTTCCATCGCACCGCCGCCCTGAGCCATGCGCTGCGGGAACGCAATGCCGAGCTGACCGCCGCCAACGAGGAACTGGCCGCCCATCAGCAGGAGCTGACCTACCTGGCCAACTTCGATGCCATGACCGGGCTGGCCAACCGCCGCTGGGGGATGACCTTCCTGCGCGAGAACCTCGACGACTGCTATCGCAAGCGCTGGCCACTGTCCCTGCTGCTGGTGGACATCGATCGGCTCAAGGTGGTCAACGACAGCCGCGGGCATGCCAGTGGCGACCGGCTGATCTGCCACGTGGCCCGGGCCATCGCCGGCCAGCTGCGCAGCGGCGAGCTGGCCTGCCGCCTGGGCGGCGACGAGTTCCTGATGATCATGCCCGACGCCGATGCGGCCGAGGCCGGCGACCGGGCGCGTCGCCTCTCGGCGGCGCTGGCGTCGGCGCGGCTCGAGAGCGACCCGCAAGTGGTGGCCACGGTCAGCGTCGGCGAGGCCACCTACCGGCCCTGGCAGGAGGGAGTGGCGGACATGGATATCCTCATCCAGCGGGCCGACAGCGCCATGTACAGCCGCAAGCGGCACAGTCGGCGGCATAGCCGTGCCACCGATGAAGCGCCCAAGCGCGCCCGGCGCCGCGGCGACTAGCCCTGTCACGCCAGTGACACGCGATCGCCATGGCGGCGTCACCGCGGGGCACCAGGCTGGTCGGGCCTGTCGAGGAGACCGCCCATGCCGATCCCGCTCACTGCCCGCACCCTCTTCGTCTCGGATGTCCACCTGGGCACCCGGGACTGCCAGGCAGAGCTGCTGGCGAGCCTGCTGCGTCGCGTGCGTCCCGAACGCCTCTACCTGGTCGGCGACATCGTCGACCTGATCGCCATGCGCAAGCGGGCGGTGCTGCTGCCGGCCCAGCAGCGCCTGGCCGCCCGGTTGCTGCGCCTGGCCCGGGGGGGCTGCGAGATCATCTACATCCCAGGCAACCATGACGCCGCCCTGCGCCGGCTGTGTGGCCTGCGCGTCCACCGGGTGCGCATCGAGCGGCGCATGATCCATACCACCGCCGATGGTCGCCGCCTGCTGGTCAGCCACGGCGACGAGTTCGACACCCATGTGCGCATCGCTCCCTGGCTGCTGACCCTGGGCGACGGCATGCATCAGTTCGTGCTGGCGCTCAATCGCTGGTGCAACCGCACCCGGAGCCTGCTGGGCCTGCCCTACTGGTCGCTGGCCAGCGCGCTCAAGCGCCGGGTCGGTGCCGCCCAGCGCTATGTCGCCCAGTTCGAGCAGGCGGCCTTGCACCAGGCGGTCCGGGAGGGGCTCGATGGCTACGTCGGCGGGCACATCCACAAGGCCGGGTTCCGCACCCGGGACGGGGTGCTCTACTGCAACGACGGCGACTGGGTGGAACACTGCACGGCGCTGCTGGAGACGCCCGACGGGCGACTGCAGCTGGTCGACTGGCGGGGCGAGGTGATCGAGCGGGAGCCCGCCTTGGAGGCCTCGCCCATCCCCGAGGGCGCAGCACTGTCCGCCGCCGGTCGCGCCTCCTGACGCCCCGCGCCCGGAGGTCTCATTCTGCGACGAAGGCGAGCAGCCGGCCGCAGGCCAGCACCGCCAGCCACAGCAGCAGCGACGCGCCGCCGGCCAGCCTGAGCCGGCGGCGCGTGGCGCGGGCGAGCCCCGGGCCGAGATTCAGCCACAACGCATTGCCGATGGCCAGGGCGATCAGGGTCAGCTTGAGCAGGAACAGCGGCATCGCCAGATAGTCGCCGGGACCGGCGAGGAACAGCAGGGCGCCGGTGACCAGCGCCAGGACGAGCCCGATGATGGCGGGCGGTTGCAGCAGCCGGGCCGTGTCGGCCAGTGGCAGCTCGGGACGCCGGCCCATCAGGCGCAGGTCCAGCGGCAGGATCGCCCCGACCAGCAGGGCGATGCCCAGCACATGCAGGGTGTTGATACCGGCATAGCCCCAGCGCGACAGCCGCATCCAGTCGGCCAGTGCCGTCTGTGCCAGCCACGCGAGCGGACTATCCACAAGGCGTCGCGGGGCGAGAGGTCACAGGCGGCCCGGGTAGAGGGGGAAGGCTTCGCCGTCGATCCACAGCTGCACGGCCTTTATCCGCTTCTCGTCCGGGTCGCGGGAGGGCGCACCCAGCACCCGGATCTCGACGCCCTCGGCCAGGTCGCCGGGCTCGAGGCCGGCGCGCCGGTTGCGCCAGGGCTGGCCGACTTCCACTGTCCAGGCGGTGCCGTCCACGTCCAGGGTCAGGTCGCCATGGGGGTTGCCCAGGCGTACCGCGGTGATGGTGCCGGTCAGCGTGATGGGCTCGTCCTCGGCCCAGGCCCAGCCATGGTGGGCCTGGGCGGGAAGAGCGAGGGTCGCCAGGACGGCCAGGAGCAGGCCGAGACAGGTGCGTCGTCGCATCATGGTGACAGCCTCCGAGTGGGGTGCAGGGGAATGGAGTGCCGGCGATCGGGACAGGTTAACCATAGTCCGCCAATGGCCCGGCTGCCGCATGCCGCGGATCTTCGGCGCGCTCGGAGACATCAGGCGCCGTCGGCCATCGCCAGGGTCCGGCAGGCCGCCAGCACCTCCTCCGCCAGGGCGTCGTCGCTCAGGGTGCGGGCGATCGCCATGCCGCCGATCAGGGTCACCGCCTGTTGCAGGGCGCGTTCACGGTCGGACGGCGATGCCTCGGCTGCCTGACAGTGGCTCACGAAACCGGCGAACAGGCGAGTGTAGGTATCGCGGACCCTGTCGTCCTGCTGGGCGACGTCGCTGACCAGGCAGGCCAGCGGACAGTTGATGGCCTCGCCCTGGCGATGGGCATCGCTGAGGTAGTCGAGGACCCGCTCGCGAGGGGCACCGTGCACCAGGCGGGCGGCGTTCGCCTGGGCGGCGTGACGCAGGGCCTCGGCATGGAGGTCGCCCTTGGAGGCGAAGTGGGCGTAGAAGGCGCCGCGGGTCAGGCCGGCGTGATGCATCACGTCATCGATGCTCACGCCGGCGAATCCCTGTCGGGTGAACAGGGTCGCGGCGGCGTCCAGAATACGCTGGCGAGTGCGGGTCTTGTGGTCGTCGCTCCAGGGCATGGGGCCTCCTCGGGGGGATGGGCTCAGGATGGCATGGATCCACCATATGTTCTTGAACATATGGTGTGGCGGGCTAGCCTGCCATGAGTCCCCCCACGACAGGAGTCCTGCCATGACCGGCCCCGTGCATATCGTCGGCCCCCAGTTCAGCACCTTCGTGCGCAGCGTCCAGCTGTGCTGCGAGGAGAAGGGCATCCCCTACACCCTGGGTGCCGAGGTCGACGGCCGGCCCCTCGGCCTGCACTCTCCCGAGCACTACGCCCTGCACCCCTTCGGCAAGATCCCGATCCTGCTCCACGGCGAGCGGCGCCTGATCGAGACACCGAGCATCTGCCGCTACCTCGACGCCGCCTTCGAGGGCCCGCCCCTGCAGCCGGGGGATCCCTGGGCGCGGGCCCAGGTCGACCAGTGGACCGGGATCCTCGCCCTCTACGTGGACCAGGCCCTGGTGCGTCGCTACCTGCTGGAGTTCGTCTTTCCCCAGGGCGAGGGGGGCGCCGTGCGCCAGGAGGCGGTCGCCGCGGCCCAGCCGGAGGTGGCGCGCCTGCTGGGCCTGATCGAGGGGCAGCTGGCCCAGGGTGACTACCTGGTCGGCGGTGCCTTCAGCATCGCCGACGCCATCGCCGCGCCGATGCTCGACTACCTACTGGGCCTGCCCGCCGCCGAGGCGTATCTCGCCGAGACCCCGCGGCTGGTGGCCTACACGCAGCGGCTGCGGGCACGCCCCGCGGCCCAGCGGGTGCTGGTGGCGCCGGAGCTGCCATCCTAGGAGCCTGTCGGATTCGACCGATCGTCGCGAGACGCCCGGATTTCGAGACAAGTTTATCGATCGGAGAAGGCGAATAGCGCGCTATTTACCGAATCGCGCCTAGCCGCCGACCAGCGGTAGCATCCAGCCCAGGTACAGCGGGATCAGCACCGGCGCGGCCAGGGTGGTGAGCAGCACGGCCAGCGCGCCCTTCTCCGGGGCGATGCCGAGCTCCATGGCCACCACCACCACGTTGGCGGCCATGGGCACCACGCCGATCAGCAAGAGCGCCATGGCGAGCTCCGGCGAGAGGCCCAGGGTGGCCTGCAGCCCCAGCACGACGCCCAGGGCCAGCAGCGGCCAGAGGCCGTAGCGCACCGCCACGCAGGCACCGATAAAGCGCAGGTCGAATTCCCGCACCGTCACCCGGCCCAGCGTCATGCCGATGATCATCATGCCGAGCAGGGTATAGGTGGGCGGGAAGGCCTCGAGGCCCTCCATGACGGCCGCCGGCACCGTCAGTCCCGCGGCCTCGACCAGCAGCGCCGCCAGGAAGGCGTAGATCATCGGCAGGCGCAGGATCTTGGCGAGGCTCTGGCGCACCGAGAAGCGTCCCCGGGCGCTCAGGTAGAAGCCCAGGGTGAACTCGTAGAGGGTCACTCCCAGCACCCCGAACAGGTAGAGGGTCACCCCCGAGGGTGGCAGCAGCACCAGGGCCACCGGCAGGCCGAAGTAGCCGGTATTGCCGGTGCCCGCCGAGAAGGCCAGCACCGCGCTCTCCTCGTCGGGCAGGGCGCGGCGGGCCAGGCGGCTGACCAGCAGGGCGACCAGGCTGGCCGCGACGAACAGCGCCCCGGTGATCAGCAGGTAGGCCGGCGTGGGCCCGCCCAGTGTCAGGCCGCGGAAGAAGGTCAGCGGCGCGATCAGGTAGATCAGCAGGGTGGCGATGGGGCGGGGGTCCACCGCCAGGTGGCGGGCGGCCAGCCAGCCGAGGCCGACAAAGGCCAGCAGCGTCCACAGCGGGCCCATCAGGGTGGCGGGATCGAGGCTCATGCGTCACGTCCATGTCGAGGCAAGGCCCCTATCTTGCCTGGCTCCCCGCGGCCTGTCAGTCGCCGGGGACGGGGCCCGGTCTGGCGGCCTTTTAGCACGTCTGGTTATACTGGATTCGCTTCTTATATGAAGGAAATCGATGCAGAGTGACGAAACTTTCATTGGTCGCCCTGCCCCCGAATCGTCACAATGGCGCCAACTTCTCGCATCGCCCGGCCGGCGCCGGGCGCCTGCGCAACCCGACACCACGTGTCCGAGGCGACGCGAACCATGAGGACCGGATCGATGAGTGCACACGAGCATCCGCTGGGCATCAGCTTCGAATTCTTCCCGCCCAACACCGACGCCGGGCGCGACAAGCTGATGCGCACCCGCGATGCCCTGGCCCGTCGCCAGCCGCGGTTCTTCTCCGTCACCTACGGCGCCGGCGGCTCTACCCAGCATCGCACCCTCAATACCGTGCAGGCCGTGCGCGAGTCCGGCATCACCACCGCGCCGCACCTGTCCTGCATCGGTAGCGAGAAGGCGGTGCTACGCGACCTGCTGGCCCAGTACCGGGAGCAGGGCATCGACAGCCTGGTGGCCCTGCGCGGCGACCTGCCCTCCGGCATGGGCGGCATCGGCGAGCTGCGCTATGCCAACGAGCTCGTCGAGTTCATCCGCGAGGAGACCGGCGACCACTTCGAGATCGCCGTGGCGGCCTATCCGGAGTCCCACCCCCAGGCGCCCAGCCTCGACCGCGACGTGGAGAACTTCGCCCGCAAGATGAAGGCCGGGGCGAACCTCGCCATCACCCAGTACTTCTTCTCCGCCGACGCCTACTTCCACTTCGTCGAGCGAGCCCGCGCCCTGGGCGTCGAGGCGCCGATCGTGCCCGGCATCATGCCGATCACCAACTACACCAAGCTGGCGCGCTTTTCCGATGCCTGCGGCGCCGAGATCCCCCGCTGGATCCGCAAGCAGCTCGAGGCCTACGGCGACGACAGCGAGGCCATCGCCGCCTTCGGCGAGGAAGTGATCTCGCGGCTCTGCCAGCGCCTGCTCGACGGCGGAGCCCCGGGGCTGCACTTCTATACGCTGAACCAGGCCGAGCCGACCCTCAAGGTACTCGACAACATCTCCGCCTGAACCCGCGTATTCCTGATTTTCCCGCCAGACAAACGAAGGGCCCCGCCATCCGGCGGGGCCCTTCGCGTGGTGTGTGACGCTGAGGCGTCAGCCGGAGGTCACCGGCTGGGCGCCGCCGCCGTTGCGGCCGCGCTGGTACAGGAACAGCGCCGTGCCGATGGCCAGGCCGGCCACGTCGGTGTAGATGCCGCCGTAGATCATGCACAGCGCGCCGACCAGCATCACCAGGCGCTGCCAGGCCTTCACCGGCCCGAAGAACCAGGCCTGGACGGTGGCCGCCAGCAGCACGATGCCCAGGGTGGCGGTCACGCCGACCCGCAGGATCTGCAGCCAGGAGCCTTCCATCAGCATCGCCGGGCTGTAGAAGAACATGAAGGGCACGATGAAGGCGGCCAGACCGACCTTGAAGGAGGCCACCGAAGTCCCCATGGCCTTGTCGCCGGAGATGCCCGCCGCCGCGTAGGACGCCAGTGCCACCGGCGGGGTGATCGCCGAGACCACCGCGAAGTAGAACACGAAGAAGTGCGCCACCAGCGGCTGGATGCCGATCTCGATCAGACCCGGGGCGACCACCGAGGCGGCCACCGCGTAGGCGGCGGTGGTGGGCATGCCCATGCCCAGCAGGATCGAGATGCACATGGCGAAAAACAGCGCCAGCAACTGGCTGACACCGGCCAGGCCCAGCAGCAGTGAAGAGAAGCGCGCGCCCACGCCGGTCATGGCGATCACGCCGACGATCAGGCCGGCACAGGCGCACACGGCGATGATCTGGATCGCCATGGTGCCGGCCAGATGCAGCGCTCGCAGGATGGCGAGCAGCCCCATCTTGTTGGGCGAGAACCAGCTCACCACAGCGGCCGAGGCGGTGGCCAGGGTGCCGGCGCGGATCACCGAATAGCCCATGAACAGCGCGGCGATCAGGATGATGATCGGTGCGAACAGATAGACATGCTTGACCAGGCGGCGGAACTTGGGAATTTCCTCCTTGGGCATGCCGCGCATGCCCTTGCGGGCCGCTTCGAAGTCGACCATGCAGTAGACCGACAGGAAGTAGAGGATAGCCGGGATCAGCGCCGCCACGGCGATCTCGGTATAGGGGATGCCGGTGACCTCGGCCATGATGAAGGCCCCTGCGCCCATGATCGGCGGCATGATCTGCCCGCCGGTGGAGGCGGCGGCCTCGATGGCCCCGGCGCTGCGGCCCGGGTAGCCCACCTTCTTCATCAGCGGGATGGTCAGCGAGCCGGTGGAGACCACGTTGCCGGCGCTGGTGCCGTTGATCATGCCCATCAGCCCGGAGGCGAAGATCGCGACCTTGGCCGGGCCGCCTCGCGCGCGTCCGGCGGCGGCGAAGGCGAAGTTGATGAAGTATTCCCCCACCTTCGAGGCCTGCAGGAAGGCGGCGAAGATGATGAACAGGATGATGTAGGTGGATGATACCGCGGTGGTCGGTCCCAGGATGCCGGTGTCGGTGTAGACCTGGCTGAAGAAGCGCCCCACCGAGAGGCCCGGATAGCCGAGGAAGCCCGGCAGGTAGGGGCCGGCGAAAACATAGGTCAGGAAGATCGCCGAGATGATCACCAGCGCCAGGCCGGCCACGCGGCGGGTGAGCTCGAGGATCAGTAGCGAGCCGGCGATGCCCGACCAGGTGAGGCCCACCGGGGCGAAGGAGGTGCCGGTGGAGGCACGCAGCGGGCTGTTGAATATCACCAGCAGATAGCCTGCCACCGCGAGGGCGCAGACCATCAGCACCAGGTCGGCCGGGTTGATCCGGTGGCGCGCCTCGCGCAGGCCCCAGGAGAGTACGATCGCCCCTGCGGTGGCAAGTATCAGTGGGTAGCCGAAGTGCCAGGTCTCCACCTCGGGGGCGATGCGCATCGCTCCTGCCTGCATCTCCTGATACATCATGACGGTGCGCACCAGGGCGTAGCCCGCCGGTACCAGAAGCGCGTAACCGAGCGAGGTGAGCACGCGCCTGGCGGGGGCCCCCTGTGGATCGGCGAAGCGTGCCCCCGCATAGAAGCCGAAGCCGAGGATAAGGGCACCGGCGATGTGAATGATGCGGAACGACCAGGTCTCCAAGGGGAACATGTTCAGGACGACCAGGTGGAAGACGCAATAGGCGATGGCCAGGCCGGCAAACAGTAACCAACGCCAGCCGCCATAGAGGCGTCGATTCGATTCGACGACTTCGTCGTCGGCCCCGTCGGCAACGGACTCGGACGCCGCGACGACGGGGTCTTCGTTGCTGGGGCGATTCTCGGGTGTGTGATTCATGAGGGGAAACCCCTTGGTGTGGGAACGGTGGGGAGTGGGTCATGCCCCGTGCCGAGGGCGACACGGCGCATGGGTTCAGGCGCTAGGTGGCCGACTTTCGGACAAACCTAGTCGAGCTTGAGCTCGTCAGGGATTTCGTAGCCGTTCTCCTCGTACCAGCGCACGGCACCCGGATGGAAGGGCAGTACGGTGTTGTACTGGATGTTCTCCGGCACGCTGAACTGGGCGCTGCGATGGATGTCGCGCATCTTGTCGTTGTTCTCCATGCTCAGCTTGGTGATTTCGTAGACGAAATCCTCCGGCAGGTCGCAGCCGGCGATGGTGAAGTTCCACATGGAGACGGCGCGGGCATCTTCCTCGAGGGTCTGGTAGGTGCTGGCCGGGATCTGGAACGGCGACACCGGGAAGGCGTCGATGACTTGCTGCTGCTCCTCCTCGGTGAACTCGATGATGTTGACGTCGGTCTGCACCTCGAGCTGGCTGACCGCCGGGATCGGGATGCCGGCGGCGAAGGCGATGACGTCGATCAGGCCGTCCTGCAGCTGGCCGCCCAGATCGTTCCAGCCGCCATTGCGGCGTTCGAAGTTCACGCCCAGCTCCTCGAGGATGGCCGGGAAGTAGGTGTCGGAGGTGGAGGCCGCCGGGCCGAAGCCGATGGTGGCGCCGTCGGGGATGTCGGAGATCGACTCGATGCCGCTGTCGGCGAGCGTGGCGATGGAGAAGGGCGTCTCGTACATCGGGAAGAGCGCGCAGACGTTGTCCATCGCCACGCCCGGGGCCAGCGGGCTCTCGCCGGCCAGTGCCTCGGCGGCCGGGCCCATGGTGGTCAGGCCCAGGGCCAGGTCACCGGTGTGCACCAGGGCCAGGTTCTGGTTGGGGCCGCCGGTGACCTCGCCGCCGCCGGAGACGCCCAGCTCGTCGGCGATCAGGTTGGCCCAGCCGGAGCCGTAGACGAAGTAGGTGCCGCCCTGGCTGGCGGTGCCCACGGTGAAGCTCTGCGGCCAGTCGCTGCGGTCCGACTGGGCCGAGGCCGAGGCGGCGACAAGCAGGGAGCCGGCCAGGGTGCCGGCGAGGATCCGTGAGGTGGCGTTGCGCATGGTGTCTCTCCTGTTGTGCTCTTGTTAAATGCCCGGGCGGTCGTGCCCCGGGGCTGCATGCCGTCGTCCCCCAGTATGGTCACCGGTTGCGGGACCTGTCGTGATCTTGGGCCGGGGTGGCATCAACGCCTGTTATCAAGCAATGGCCATGCCCATTTATTGGAATATGTCAAATTTCATGCGGTTACGAGATCATGCTTCGACCTTGGTCGAGGCATGATGGGCGGGGCGGGGCCGGAATTCCGCACGGAATGGGTGTCGCGGTGTGCGGATTTCCGCACAGGTCCTCGCGCGGGGGCGCCGTCAGGCGTCGTGCGGTGAGGTCAGGGCCGCCGCTGCCTCGATCCCCAGCCGCTCGAGCAGGCGGCGCTGCGGCACCCGGCCAGATAATCAGCTAGCTTGGTGGGGGAAGTGAGCCACACCACCGCGATCGAAGGAGCTGCCATGACTGACGAACGCTTTTTCTGCCTTCCCACCCTTGTCGCGGCAGGTGGCCTGCTGATCTGGGGGGCCACGGCCATGGCTCAGGAGCGTGCGGACTGGCCGGAGCGGATCAGAGTGGCTACTGCCTCCATCGGCGGCACCTACCATGTCTACGGCCACGGCCTGTCCGAGCGCATCACAGATGAGCTCGACATACTCGCCGATACGCGTACCACGGGCGGGCCCTACCACAACATGACTCTGGTCCACACGGGTGAAGCGGAGCTGGGCTTTGTCACCCTGGGGCCGGCAAGAGAGCTTTGGGAAGGCGAGGCCGAGTTCGCCGATGGTGAGAAGATGCGCAACGTGCGTGCCCTCTTTCCCATGTACCGAACCCCCTTCCACATAGTCACCCGGGCCGATTCAGACATCGAAAGCATCGATGACCTGAGTGGGGCCCGTGTCGGGGTGGGGCCCATGGGTGGCACCTGCGCCACCTATTGGGAGCGGTTCTTCGATGAGCTGGGGGTCGAGGATGTCCGCCTGCAGTATGCCGGCGCCAACCTGCTGGCGGATTACGTGCTTGGCGGTCTCAGCGATGCTTTCGCCTTCTGTGCCGGCCTGCCTATCCAGGCCTTCGAGCATGTGGAGAGTCGCCAGGAGGTACGGATGTTCGGCCTGACCGAGGAGCAGCAGGCGATCCTGGTGGACGCCTTTCCGGTGACTCCTTACGAGATCCCTGCCGACACCTATGCGTCGATGGATGCCCCTCAGGCCTCGGTCGCCTTCTGGAATTTCGCCATCGGCCACAAGGACCTCGATGAGGGTTTCGTCCATGAACTCATGACCTTGGTGCTCGAGGACAACGGCGCCATGGAGGAGATCCACCCCGCAGCGGCCGAGACCCGGCCGGAGCACATGGGGAAGAACAATGTGATCTGGTTCCATCCCGGCGCGGTACGCTATTACCGAGAGCAGGGGCTCGAGGTGTCCGAGGCGATGATGCCGCCCGAGATGCGTCAGGAGGGAGAAGCAGGGGAGGCCGAAACGGAAGGCGAAGCGGGTAGCCGGGCCGAGGAGGGCGCCGAGCAATAATAGCCGCGGTCGCCTTCTGTGCGTGGCCATTCGATGATTGCACGCGTCCGCCCGCCGGGTCGCCAGCGGGACAACCGGGCGGTGCTGCATCGTACCGGGCAAGAGCCCGTCGCGGCACCGCCTCGGTCATCCACCAGACCGCTATCAGGGTGGCGATCATCGCCACCCAGCCCGCGTCCGACGACAGCCCCTCGGCGAAACCCATGGCAATCCACACCATCAGCGCCATGATCAACCCGAAGACATGCAGGCCCCGGGTCAGCTTGGCGGATCGCCCGCCGGACCCTTGCCCCCGGATGATTCCTTGTGCCCTTTCTGCTGGCGCGGTTGTTCGGCCATTGTTTTCATGTCCTCCCCCCTGGCTTGCATTCAGTCATGGTCAGTCGTTCCAGTTTTAACGGCTGAGGTGGGGTAGCCGCGTGAGCGCGGCGGCATCGGCAGCCCGTTGGAATTCCTCCTATCGCTTCTTCTGCGGCGGCAGATCGGTACACACGCCTTCGAAGAGTTCGGCGGCCATGCCGACCGATTCGCCCAGGGTCGGATGCGGGTGAATGGTCTTGCCGATGTCGACCGGGTCGCAGCCCATCTCGATGGCCAGGCAGAGTTCGCTGATCAGATCCCCCGCCTGGGTGCCGACGATGGCGCCGCCGATGATGCGATGGGTGTCCTCGTCGAACAGCAGCTTGGTGAAGCCTTCGTCGCGGCCATTGGCGATCGCCCGACCGCTGGCCGCCCAGGGGAAAATCGCCTTGCCGTACTTGATGCCCTCGGCCTTGCATTCGGTCTCGGTCTTGCCGGCCCAGGCGACTTCCGGGTCGGTGTAGGCCACCGAGGGAATCTGGCGGGCATCGAAGAAGCTCTTCTGTCCGGCGGCGGCCTCGGCGGCGACATGCGCTTCATGCACCGCCTTATGGGCCAGCATCGGCTGGCCGATGATGTCGCCGATGGCGAAGATGTGCCCGACGTTGGTGCGCAACTGCTTGTCGACATTGATGAAGCCGCGCTCGTCGACCGCCACCCCGGCGTTTTCGGCACCGATCTTGTTGCCGTTGGGGCGGCGCCCGACCGATTGCAGGATCATGTCGTACACCTGCGGCTCAGCTGGGGCGTTGTCGCCCTCGAAGCTGACCTTGAGGCCGCTCTTCTGGGCTTTCACGGCGGTGGTCCGGGTCTTGAGCATCACCTTGTCGAAGCGTGGCGTGTTGACCTTTTCCCAGACCTTGACCAGATCGCGGTCGGCACCGGTCATCAGCCCGTCGAGCATCTCGACCACGTCGATGCGGGTGCCCAGGGTGGAGTAGACCGTGGCCATCTCCAGCCCGATGATGCCGCCGCCGATGACCAGCATGCGCTTCGGAATGGAGGTCAGTTCCAGCGCACCGGTGGAGTCGACGACCCGGGGGTCGTCGGGAATGAAGGGCAGTGTCACCGACTGGGAACCGGCGGCGATGATGCACTTGTCGAACTTCACCACCTGCTTGTCGCCGGTCTGCTCCTGGCCGTCGCCGCGGGTCAGGGCGACTTCCAGGTGATGCGGATCGAGGAAGGTCCCGACCCCACGCACGACCTGGACCTTGCGTGCCTTGGCCATGCCGGCCAGCCCACCGGTGAGCTGGCCGACGACCTTTTCCTTCCAGCCGCGCAGTTTGTCGAGATCGATTTTCGGCTTGCCGAAGGCGATGCCGTGATCAGCCATGGCTTTGGCCGCATCGGTGACCGCCGCGACATGCAGCAGCGCCTTGGAGGGGATGCAGCCGACGTTCAGGCACACCCCGCCGAGGCTGGCATAGCGTTCCACCAGCACCGTCTTCATCCCCAGGTCGGCGGCCCGGAAGGCGGCCGAGTAGCCGCCCGGGCCGGCGCCGAGCACCAGCATCTCGCACTCGAGGTCGGCCCCGCCGGTATGGGTGGCCGCCTGTGGGGCGGGCGCGGCGGCCGCCTTCCCTCCCGCTCCCTGCGCGGAAGATGGCGGGGAGGCGGGGGATTTCCCCTCCGCTTCCAGCATCAGAATCGCCGACCCTTGCGCGACCTTGTCGCCGACTGACACCAGCACCTCGCCGACCTTGCCGGCCTTGGGCGCGGGCACGTCCATCGAGGCCTTGTCGGACTCCAGGGTGATCAGCGGGTCCTCGGCACGGATCGTATCGCCCGCGCGTACCAGCACTTCGATGATCGGAACATCGTCGAAATCGCCGATGTCCGGCACTCGAACCTCTTCCAGGCTGCCGCCGCCATAACCCCCGCCGGCATCGCCGGGCGCCGCCGAGCCAATCCCTTTGTTATGGACCGTCGGATGCGGTTCGTGGTCCGCCACCCGGGATCCGGTCTCGGCCGGTTCCAGCATCAGGATGGTCGAGCCTTCGGAGACCTCGTCACCCTCCTTGACCTTGAGTTCTCCGACCGTGCCCGATATCGGGGACGGCACGTCCATGGAGGCCTTGTCGGTCTCCAGGGTGATCAGCGGCGTGTCGATGTCGATCGCATCGCCCGGTTTCACCAGCACCTCGATGATCTCGACGTCCTTGAAATCCCCGATGTCGGGTACCTTGACTTCGATTGCATTGGCCATGTCGTCGACTCCTCACATGATGATGCGCCGCATGTCGGCGAGCAGGTTGGCGAAATGGACGTTGAAACGGGCCGCGGCGGCGCCATCGATCACCCGGTGATCCCAGGACAGCGACAGCGGCAGCATGAAGCGCCACGCCGACTGCTTGCCGTCCGGCGAGACCTGCTTCCAGTAGGAGCGACACACGCCCATGATGGCCACTTCGGGGGCGTTGATGATGGGCGTGAAGTAGAGCCCGCCGATCCCGCCCAGCGAGGAGATGGTGAAACAGCCGCCCTGCATCTGATCGGGCTTGAGCTTGCCGTCGCGGGCCAGCTTGGCCAGCGCCCCCATTTCCTGGGCGATCTCGACCACGCCTTTCTGGTCCGCATCGCGGATCACCGGCACCACCAGGCCGTTGGGCGTGTCGGCGGCGAACCCGATGTGGTAGTACTGCTTGAGGATCAGATTGTCGCCTTCCAGCGAGGCATTGAACTCGGGGAACTGCTTCAGGGAGGCGACCGCGGCCTTGATCATGAACGCCAGCATGCTGACCTTGATGCCGGCCTTCTCGTTGGCCTTGTTGAACTGCACCCGGAAGGCTTCCAGGTCGGTGATGTCGGCCTCGTCGTGGTTGGTGACGTGGGGAATTCTCACCCAGTTGCGATGCAGATTGGCACCGGAGATCTTCTTGATGCGTGACAGCGGCTTGGTCTCCACCGGACCGAACTTGCTGAAGTCGACCCTGGGCCAGGGCAGCAGATCCATACCCTCTCCACCGGACGGGGCCCCGGCCGCCGGGTGTGCCGCCGGTGCGCCGCCCTTGGCGAAGGCCTGGATGTCCTCCTGGGTGACCCGGCCCTTGAGGCCGGTCGGCGGTACTCGGGTCAGGTCCACCTCCAGTTCGCGGGCCAGGCGGCGAGCCGAGGGACTGGCGTGAACCCGGCTGAAATCGGCAACCGGGCCGGTCGGCGGTGCGCTGGTGGATGCAGAGGGAGCAGCCGCCGGTTGCGGTGTCTTCTCTTCTCCCCCGGCGAAAGCCGCGGCCTTTTCTCCCGCTCCCGCCGCGCTCTCCAGCAGCAATATCGAGCTGCCCTCGGAAACCAAGTCACCGACCTTGACCTTGACCTCCTTGACGGTGCCGGCCTTGGGCGCGGGCACGTCCATCGATGCCTTGTCAGACTCCACGGTGATCAGCGGGTCCTCGGCCTGGATGCTGTCGCCGGCCTGGACGTGGATTTCGATGATCGGCACATCGCTGAAGTCGCCGATGTCGGGGACCTTGATCTCCTCGACCCCGCCACCGGACGGTGCCGGTGCCTCTCCCCCAGAGGCGGAGGGGGCAGGAGATGAAGGTGAATCCCCTTCGCCCTCTGCCTCGAGCATCAGAATCGTCGAGCCTTCGGAGACCGAGTCGCCGAGCTTGACCTTGACCTCCTTGACCGTGCCCGCTGCAGGCGCGGGCACGTCCATGGAGGCCTTGTCGGACTCCACGGTGATCAGCGGGTCCTCGGCCTGGATGCTGTCGCCGGCCTGGACGTGGATTTCGATGATCGGGACATCGCTGAAGTCGCCGATGTCCGGTACCTTGATTTCTTGGATGGCCACTGTTCTTCTCCTCCGGCTCAGGCGTACAGGGGGTTGGGCTTTTCGGGGTCGATACCGTATTTGGCGATGGCGTCCCGGACCTTGCCGCTCTTGAGCTTGCCCTCGTCGACCAGTGCCTGCAGCGCGGTCACGGTGACGTAGTGACGATCCACCTCGAAGTGGCTGCGCAGGGCCTGGCGGCTGTCGGAGCGGCCGAAGCCATCGGTGCCCAACACCTCGTACCGCCGTGGCACGAAGGGTCGGATCTGTTCGGCGAACAGCCGGATGTAGTCGGTAGAGGCGATGACCGGCCCTTCGGTCCCTTCCAGGCACTGCTCGACATGGCTCTTGCGCGGCCTCTTCCCGGGATGCAGCCGGTTCCAGCGCTTGACGGCGTGGCCGTCGCGGGCCAGTTCATTGAAGCTCGGACAACTCCAGACATCCGCCGCCACGCCCCAGTCGTCGCGTAGCAGGTCCACCGCGGCAATCACCTCGTTGAGGATGCTGCCACAGCCCAGCAGCTGAACCCGCGGTCCCTTGCCCTTGCCCTCGGCCTTGCTGAGCGAGTACATGCCCTTGATGATGTCGTCTTCGGCGCCTTCGGGCAGTGCCGGATGATGGTAGTTCTCGTTCAGGGTGGTGATGTAGTAGAAGACGTTCTCCTGGTCCTCGTACATGCGCTTGAGGCCATCGCGCACGATCACTGCCACCTCGTAGTGGAAGGTGGGGTCATAGGCCATGCAGTTGGGAATGAACTGGGCGAACAGCTGGCTGTGTCCGTCCTGGTGCTGCAGGCCCTCGCCATTCAGGGTGGTACGCCCCGAGGTACCGCCGATCAGGAAACCCCGCGCCAGCATGTCGCCGGCCGCCCAGGCCAGATCGCCGATGCGCTGGAAGCCGAACATGGAGTAGTAGACGTAGAACGGGATCATGGTGACCCCGTGGTTGCTGTACGACGTGGCCACGGCGATCCACGACGACATGGCCCCGTCCTCGTTGATGCCTTCCTGCAGGATCTGGCCTTTCTGGTCCTCCCGGTACGGCATGATCTCCTCGGCATCCATGGGCACGTACTTCTGCCCTTCGGGCGCGTAGATACCGATCTGCCGGAACATGCCCTCCATGCCGAAGGTACGCGACTCGTCGGCGACAATCGGGGTCAGCCGCGGGCCCAGGGTCTTGTCCCGGGCCAGGGACACCATGATGCGCACCATGGCCATGGTGGTGGACATGGTGCGCTCACCGGTGTCCGCCAGCACCTGTTTGAACATGTCCAAAGGGGGCGCCTTGAGCAGATCGCCGTTGCGCCGGCGCTGGGGCAGGTAGCCCCCCAGCGCCTTGCGCTGCTCGTGCAGGAACTGCATCTCGGCGCTGTCCTCGGGCGGCTTGAAGAATTCCGCCTGGGTGACCTGTTCGTCACTGAAGGGCAGGTCGAAGCGCTGGTGAAAGTGCCTGAGGTGATCCTCGCCCAGTTTCTTCTTCTGGTGGGTGATGTTCTGGCCTTCACCCCCCTCGCCCATGCCGTAGCCCTTGACGGTCTTCATCAGCAGCACCGAGGGCTTGTCCTTGGTGTTGACCGCCGCGTGATAGGCCGCGTAGACCTTCTGCGGGTCGTGGCCACCGCGAATCAGCTTGTAGTAGATGTCGTCGTCCGACATGTGGGCGACCATTTCCTTGAGCTCCGGATACTTGCCGAAGAAGTGCTCGCGGATGTAGCCGCCTCCCTTGACCTTGAAGTTCTGATACTCGCCGTCGACGCACTCCTCCATGCGCTGGCGCAACAGCCCCTTGGTGTCCTTGGCCAGCAGTTCGTCCCAGCCCGACCCCCACAGGCACTTGATGACGTTCCACCCCGCGCCCCGGAAGTTGCCTTCCAGTTCCTGGACGATCTTGCTGTTGCCCCGCACCGGGCCGTCCAGACGCTGCAGATTGCAGTTGATCACGAAGATCAGATTATCCAGCTTCTCGCGGTTGGCCAGGGAGATGGCGCCCTGGGACTGGGGCTCGTCCATCTCGCCGTCGCCCAGAAACGCCCAGACCTTGCGGTCTTCGGTGTCGGCAAGCCCCCGGTGCTGGAGGTACTTCATGAAGCGTGCCTGATAGATGGCCATGATCGGTGCCAGACCCATGGACACGGTAGAGACTTGCCAGAAGTCCGGCATCAGATACGGATGGGGGTAGGAGGAGAGCCCCTTGCCGTCCACTTCCAGGCGGAAGTTCTCCAGTTGCTCCTCGGTGAGCCGTCCCTCCAGGAACGCCCGCGCGTAGATACCCGGCGCGCAATGGCCCTGCACATAGATGATGTCGCCACCGTGGCTGTCGCTGGGGGCATGCCAGAAATGGTTGAAGCCCACCTCGTACATCACCGCCGAAGACGCGTAGCTGGCGATATGCCCCCCGGGTTCGGCGGGTTTCTTGTTGGCGCGCACCACCATGGCCATGGCGTTCCAGCGCAGGTAGGCGGTCAGCCGCTGCAGCAGGGCCGCGTCGCCGGGCAGCTTGGCCTCCTTGTGAGGCGGGATGGTATTCACATAGGGCGTGCGGGTGGTGTCCGGCGCCTCGGCGCCGGTCCGGTAGGCT
Organism: Halomonas sp. M4R1S46; assembly: GCF_025725685.1. Taxonomy (NCBI): domain Bacteria; kingdom Pseudomonadati; phylum Pseudomonadota; class Gammaproteobacteria; order Oceanospirillales; family Halomonadaceae; genus Halomonas; species Halomonas sp. M4R1S46. Next base: position 3,914,659 of record NZ_CP107008.1, on the reverse strand, counting down.
TCTTCCACTGCCTTGTGCAGCAGGTAGGTGGCTCGCTCGGGACCCACCCGCTCCACCACCACGTCGACGGCTTCCTGCCACTCCCGGCTTTCCTGTGGATCGAAGTCGTAGTAGTTTTCGAATGCCATGGATCGTCTCCCTTGGTTGGGTCGGCATTGTTTTCGTTATCGATCGGTCTGTGCCTCGACCACGGCGAAGGCGCTCATGTTGGTGATACCTCGCGCGGTGACCGTGCGGTTGAGCACATGTACCGGCTTGGCGGCCCCCAGCAGGATGGGGCCCACGGAGACGCCGTTGCCCAATGCCTTCAGGGCGGTAAAGGCGATGTTGGCCGCGTCAATATTGGGCATGATCAACAGGTTGGCCTCGCCGTCGAGCAGCGAATCGGGCAGGATGCGTCCGCGCACGCCCGTCGACAGCGCCGAGTCGGCTTGCATTTCGCCGTCCACCACCAGATCCGGTGCGCGTTCCCGGATCAGTGCCAGTGCCTGGCGCATCTTCCCGGCACTGTCGAAGTCGGAACTGCCGAAATTCGAGTGGGAGACCAAAGCGGCCCGGGGAGTGATGCCGAAGCGGCGAATCTGCTCCGCGGCCAGCAGGGTGATCTCAGCGATCTGACCGGCATCGGGGTCGTAATTGACGAAGGGATCGGCAATGAACAGGGTGGCTCGTTCGAGGATCAGCAGTTGCAGGGCGGCCGCCGTGCCGACGCTCTCGCGCAGACCGATGACGTCCAGTACCAGGCCCAGGTGCTCACGGTAGGTGCCCACCGGGCCGGCGATCATGGCGTCCACCTCGCCCCGTCGCAGCAGCAGCGAGGCCAGGATGGTGGCCCGGCTGCGGACGCGCTTCTCGGCGGCTTCGGGCTGCACACCGCGCCGTCCCATCAGTTTGTGGTAGTCGCTGGCCAGGTCGGCGTAGCCGGGATAGTCCTGCGCGTCGATCAGCTCGAAATCGACCCCGGGCCTCACCGGCAGGCCCAGTTCCTCGATGCGTGCCTCGACGACCGCACGGCGGCCGATCAGTACGGGTCTGGCATAGTGCTGACTGACGCAGACCTCCATGGCGCGCAGGACGCGCTCGTCCTCGCCTTCGGCGTACAGCAAGCGGAGGGGATTCTGTCGAGCTCGCTCGAACACCGGCTCCATCACATTGCCGGAGCGGTAGACCAGTTTTGACAGCGAGCGGGTATACGCATCCATATCCGCGATGGGGCGAGCGGCCACACCGCTGTCCATGGCGGCCTTGGCCACCGCCGGCGGGATGGTGTCGATCAGGCGCGGATCGAAGGGTTTGGGCAGAATGTACTCGGGGCCGAAGGTCAGCGCCTGTCCGCCATAGGCCACCGCCACCGTTTCCGGCACCGTGGTGGTCGCCATGTCGGCGATGGCCTTGACGGTGGCCAGTTTCATCTCCTCGTTGATGGTGGTGGCGCCGCAGTCCAGGGCGCCCCGGAAGATGAACGGAAAGCACAGGACGTTGTTGACCTGGTTGGGGTAGTCCGAGCGTCCGGTGGCGATCACCGCATCCGGGCGCACCGCCTTGGCGTCCTCCGGCATGATTTCCGGGATGGGATTGGCCATGGCCAGGATCAAGGGGCGATCGGCCATGGTCGCCACCATCTCCGCTTTGAGCGCGCCCCCGGCCGAGAGACCGAAGAACACATCGGCCCCGTTGACGGCATCGGCCAGGGTGCGGGCCTCGGTCCGGGCCGCGTAGCGCGCCTTGTAGGGATCGAGGTCCTCGGTACGGTCGGTGTGGATCACGCCGCTGCGGTCGCAGACCAGGATGTTGTCCTGGCGTACCCCCAGGGCCACCGCCAGATCCAGACAGGCCAGGGCCGCGGAGCCCGCGCCGTTGCAGACCAGGCGAATGTCGTCGAGGTCCTTGCCTACCACCCGCAGGCCGTTGAGCAGGGCGGCCGCCGAGACGATGGCGGTGCCGTGCTGGTCGTCGTGGAAGACCGGGATCTTCATCCGTTCGCGCAGCCGCCGCTCGATCTCGAAGCATTCCGGTGCCTTGATGTCTTCCAGATTGATGCCGCCGAAGGTGGCCTCCAGACCGGCGACGATCTCGATCAGCTTGTCCGGGTCGCGCTCCTCGATCTCGATGTCGAACACGTCCACGTCGGCGAACTTCTTGAACAGCACGGCCTTGCCTTCCATGACCGGCTTGGAGGCCAGGGCGCCGATGGCACCCAGCCCCAGCACCGCCGTGCCGTTGCTGACCACGGCCACCAGATTGCCGCGGGCGGTGTACTCGGCCGCCTGCAGGGGGTCACGTTCGATCTCCTCGCAGGCCGCGGCCACCCCGGGCGAATAGGCCAGCGACAGATCCCGCTGGCTGGCCATGGGCTTGATCGCCTGGATCGCCAGCTTGCCGGGGCGGGGGAATCGATGGTACTGCAAGGCGCTGTCGCGCAAATCGTCTGCCATGTGCTTTACCTCGCTGCTTTCACTCGCGGCGACAGCGGCATTGATGACCGCCTTGCCGATCGCACTCTCGAACTGCTGCCAGACCGGCTTCCACCAGGCCGAGCCACACTCCCCTTTCCGCCGGATTCGGCTCGATAAACCTATGGGAAATGTAGAAGACATTAACGATAGACGGACGGTCAGCGGCGATTGGATGCCACGGCATCGTCATCTACGCCCTCGGCGACGACGGGGCGGATGTCCTCGTCGTCGTGTGCGTCGTGGCGGGGAGCATGGGTCTGGGACATGGGACTCACCCTTGGGTGAGGGACGAACGTGCGGGGGGCGATCCCGCGTCGGGGACGCGGGATCGCGGGTGGTCAACGGTTCAGAGCTTCAGGTCGGCGGGGATCTCGTAGCCGTTCTCCTCGTACCAGCGCACGGCGCCCGGGTGGAAGGGCAGCACGGTGTTGTACTGGATGTTCTCCGGCACGCTGAACTGGGCGCTGCGATGGATATCGCGCATCTTGTCGTTGTTCTCCATGCTCAGCTTGGTGATTTCGTAGACGAAATCCTCCGGCAGGTCGCAGCCGGCGATGGTGAAGTTCCACATGGAGACGGCGCGGGCATCTTCCTCGAGGGTCTGGTAGGTGCTGGCCGGGATCTGGAACGGCGACACCGGGAAGGCGTCGATGACTTGCTGCTGTTCCTCCTCGGTGAACTCGATGATGTTGACGTCGGTCTGCACCTCGAGCTGGCTGACCGCCGGGATCGGGATGCCGGCGGCGAAGGCGATGACGTCGATCAGGCCGTCCTGCAGCTGGCCGCCCAGATCGTTCCAGCCGCCGTTGCGGCGTTCGAAGTTCACGCCCAGCTCCTCGAGGATGGCCGGGAAGTAGGTGTCGGAGGTGGAAGCCGCCGGGCCGAAGCCGATGGTGGCGCCGTCGGGGATGTCGGAGATCGACTCGATGCCGCTGTCGGCGAGCGTGGCGATGGAGAAGGGCGTCTCGTACATCGGGAAGAGCGCACAGACGTTGTCCATCGCCACGCCCGGGGCCAGGGGGCTCTCGCCGGCCAGTGCCTCGGCGGCCGGGCCCATGGTGGTCAGGCCCAGGGCCAGGTCACCGGTGTGCACCAGGGCCAGGTTCTGGTTGGGGCCGCCGGTGACCTCGCCGCCGCCGGAGACGCCCAGCTCGTCGGCGATCAGGTTGGCCCAGCCGGAGCCGTAGACGAAGTAGGTGCCGCCCTGGCTGGCGGTGCCCACGGTGAAGCTCTGCGGCCAATCGCTGCGATCGGCCTGGGCGCTGCCGGCGATCAGCATGGCGCCGGCCAGCGTGCCGGTGAGGATCCGGGTGGTAGTGGTCATGGCGTTTCTCCCGTTCGGGTTATGGTTGTGCTCGGCCGGCCCAGGCGGAGCCGGGTCGGCTGTCGTTCGACACCCTGACTAGCGGCAAGAGGTGTTCCATAACGGGGAAAGCCGATTGTTTTCAGGAGGATGAAAAACCCTTCTGCGACCAAGGTCGAAAGGTCGGCGAGCGTGCGCGTCCGGGGATCCGCACACCTGGGGGTATTCGCTGTGCGGAAATCCGCACGCTCGTCAGTCGACGGCCTCCGGGGGCGCCAGGGCAGCCATGAGGCGACTGGCCTGGTGCAGGTCGTTCATCGGCGAGGCGGCCAGCCGCGCATGGAGGCGCCGGGCGGGCACCCGCCCCGGGTGCCGCGAGGCTCGGGATCATGCCTTGGGGTCGAGGATCTTCACGGTCTGCAGGTCGTCGCGGTGCGGCTCCTCGCGCTCGCGGTTGACCCGGGTCTCGAGTTCGGGGAGGGCCTCGTCCTCGATGGGCAACTGCTCGAAGAAGTCACAGCTGACGCAATCCCGGTAGCGAATGCCGTGCTGTTCCCAGGCACGGATGCGATCCATCTCGGCACAGCGGGGGCAGATGGCGCCGGCGATAAAACGTTTCTGGATGGCCATGGGGGCTCCTGAAAGGGGGCCGCCGGGGCGGCGTATGTGCATGTCAGGCGGCGCGGATGCGATGCCGTTTCATCTTGCGGCACAGCGGGGAGAGGTGGCGCCGGCGATAAGACGTTTCTGGATGGCCATAGGGGCTCCTGAAAGGGGGGCCGCCGGGGCGGCGTAGGTGCATGTCAGGCGGCGCGGATGCGATGCCGTTTCATCTTTCGGCACAGCGGGGGCAGATGACTCCGGCGATAAGACGTTTCTGGATGGCCATAGGGGCTCCTGAATGGGGGGCCGCCGGGGCGGTGTAGGTGCATGTCAGGCGGCGCGGATGCCGCTGTGGCGCAGCAGCGGCTCGACGCTGGGCTCGCGCCCGCGAAAGGCGCGGAACAGCTCGGCGGCGTCCCGGGAGCCGCCCCGCTCGAGGATCTCGGTGCGGAAGCGACGGCCGGTCTCGGGATCGAAGATGCCGGCTTCCTCGAAGGCGCTCCAGGCATCCGCGGAGAGCACTTCGGCCCACTTGTAACTGTAGTAACCCGCCGCGTAGCCGCCGGCGAAGATATGTCCGAAACCGTTCTGGAAGCGGTTGAAGTCGGCCCGCGGCACCACCGAGACGCCGTCGCGCACCTCGTCGAGCAGCGCCTGGATGTCGGCGGCGGACGGGGCGGCGGCCTCCAGGTGCAGGCGGAAGTCGAACAGCGAGAACTCCAGTTGGCGCACCATGCCCATGGCCGACTGGAAGTTCTTGGCCGCCAGCAGCTTCTCGAACAGCGCCTCGGGCAACGGCGCACCGGTCTCGACGTGGCCGGCGATCAGGTCCAGGCCCTCGCGCTCCCAGCAGAAGTTCTCCATGAACTGGCTGGGCAGTTCCACGGCGTCCCAGGCCACGCCGTTGATGCCGGAGATGTCGGCGACGGTCTGGCGGGTCAGCATGTGGTGCAGGCCGTGGCCGAACTCGTGGAAGAGGGTGGTGACCTCGTCATGGGTCAGCAGGGCGGGCCTGTCACCCACCGGGCGGGTGAAGTTGCAGGTCAGGTAGGCCACCGGCAGCTGCAGCTCGCCGGCCTCCAGGCGGCGGACCCGGCACTCGTCCATCCAGGCGCCGCCGCGCTTGCCCTCCCGGGCATAGAGGTCCAGATAGAAGCCGGCGATGGGCGCGCCGGCCTCCATGATGCGGAAGTAGCGCACGTCGGGATGGTAGCGCGGCGCCCTGGCGTCCTCCTCGAAGCTCACGCCGTAGAGTCGCTCGACCACCCGGAACAGGCCGTCGACCACCCGCGGGGCGGGGAAGTAGGGGCGCAGCTGCTCGTCGGAGATGGCGTAGCGGGCCTCGCGCAGCTTCTCGCTGGCATAGCCCACGTCCCAGGGCGCGAGCTCGGCCATGCCCAGCTGGTCGCGGGCGAAGGCCGCGAGTTCGGCATATTCCTCCCGGGCCTGGGGCACGGCACGCTCGGCCAGGTCCTCGAGGAAGGTAACCACTCGGGTGGGCGACTCGGCCATCTTGGTGGCCAGCGAGTAGTCGGCGTAGGTGGCAAACCCCAGCAGCTCGGCGAGCTCCCGGCGCAGGGCCAGGGTCTCCTCCATGATCGGGGCGTTGTCGAACTGCCCGGCATTGGGGCCCTGGTCGGAGGCCCGGGTGACGAAGGCGGTGTAGACCTCGCGGCGCAGCGCGCGGTCGTCGGCGTGGGTCATCACCGGGAAGAAGCTGGGGAAGTCCAGGGTGATGCGGTAGCCCTCGCGTCCCTTGGCCTCGGCGTTGGCCTTGAGGGTCGCCAGGGCGCTCTCGGGCAGGCCGGCCAGGCGGCTGGCATCGTCGAGGTGCAGCTGCCAGGCCTGGGTGGCGTCCAGCAGTTGGTTGGAGAAGGCGTTGGCGAGGCTCGACAGGCGGGCCTTGATCTCGCCGTAGCGCTGCTTCTGCGCGGGCGGCAGGTCGACCCCGGCGAGCCGGAAGTCACGCAGGGCGTTGTCCACGCTGCGGCGCTGCCCCTCGTCGAGCTCGGCCCAGGCCGGGCCGTCCTTCAGCGCCTGCCAGGCGCGGAACAGGCCCTCGTGCTGGCCGAGCCAGGTGGTGTACTCGGAAAGCAGCCCTAGGCCCGTCTCGTAGGCGCCCCGCAGCGCTTCGTTGTTCATGGTGCCGTTGAGGTGCGAGACCGGCGACCAGGCCCTCGACAGGCGGTCGTTGAGGGCCTCCAGGGGCGCCGCCAGGCTTTCCCAGGTGGGTGGCTCGCGTTCGGCGCGAGCCACCAGCTCCTCGATGGCGTGACGGTTCTCGGCCAGCAGGGTCTCGATGGCCGGCACCACCTGCTCGGGCCTGATCTCGGCGAAGGGGGGCAGCGAGTGGGAGTCGAGCAGTGGATTTGCGGACATGCGCACCTCGAAACGTGATGGGAAACATGCCTTAGATGCGGGCGGCCCGGGCGGGTTTCAATGTGCTAGGCTTGCGCCCTTTGCAACGACCGCCCGGAGCAGAGCGATGAACGAGACCCTGGAGCGCTGGAGCAGCCGACGCGCCTTCATCCTGGCCGTGACCGGGGCCGCGGTGGGGCTGGGCAACATCTGGCGCTTCCCCTACATCACCGGCGAGTACGGTGGTGCGGCCTTCCTGCTCCTCTACGTGGCCTTCGTGGTGCTGCTGGGCCTGCCGGTGATGATGGCCGAGATCCTGATCGGTCGTGCCGGGCGGCGCAGCCCGATGCAGTCCCTCGGCCACCTGGCGACCCAGGCCGGCCGCAGCCCCCACTGGCGCTGGCTGGGACTGTTCGGGGCCTTCACGGTGTTCTGCATCCTCTCCTTCTACTCGGTGGTCTCGGGCTGGTCCATCGAGTTCCTGGTCGCCGCGGTCAACGGCGACTTCGTCGGCCAGGGCGCGGCGGAGATCGGCGCCGGCTTCGACGCCTTCCTCGCCGACCCCGGGCGCATGACCTTCAACCACACCCTCTTTTTGGCCATGACCATGATGGTGGTGGCCGCGGGGGTGGCCAAGGGCCTGGAGCGGCTCAACAACCTGCTGATGCCGCTGCTCTACCTGCTGCTGCTGGTGCTGGCCGGTCACGCCGCCACGACCAGCGGCTTCGGCCCGGCGCTCGCCTGGCTGTTCACGCCGGACCTCGCGGCGGTCACGCCGACGGTGCTGATCGCCGCCATGGGGCATGCCTTCTTCACCCTGGCGGTGGGCGCCTGCGCGCTGATGGCCTACGGCGCCTACATGCCGGACCACCAGAGCCTGCCCCGGGCGGCGGCCGGCGTCGCGGTGCTCGACGTCACCGTGGCACTGCTGGCCGGCATCGCCATCTTCTCGGTGGTCTTCGCCCAGGGCATGGACCCCGGCGAGGGGCCCGGCCTGATGTTCGTGACCCTGCCGGTGGCCTTCGCCGACCTGCCCTTCGGCGCCCTGTGGCTGTCGCTGTTCTTCCTGCTGCTGCTACTGGCCACCTGGACCTCCTCGATCAACCTCGCCGAGCCGATGGTCGCCACCCTCCAGGGCTGGGGCCTCGGTCGTGGCCAGGCCTCGACGCTGGTGGGCATCGCCGTCTGGATGCTGGGCCTGCTGTCGGTGCTGTCCTTCTCGACGCTGTCCGAGCTCCGGGTGCTGTTCGGGATGAACGTCTTCGGCCTGGTCAGCACCATTCCGCCGGAGATCTTCCTGCCGGTGGGGGGGCTATTGATCGCGATCTTCGCCGCCTGGGTGCTGCCCGAGCACGTCGCCCTGCGTGCCCTGGACGCCGGGCCCAACGGCTTTCGCCTGTGGCGGTTCCTGGTGCGCTGGGTGTCGATCCCGCTGACGCTGGTAGTATTGGTCTCGGGACTGATCTGACAAGCGAGGTGCAAGATGAGTGATTCGACGGTCATCCGGCCCTGGAAGGGCGTGACGCCGCAACTGGGCGAGCGGGTCTACATCGATCCCGCCAGCGTGGTGCTGGGCGACGTGGTGCTCGGCGACGACAGCTCGGTCTGGCCGATGGCGGTGGTCCGCGGCGACATGCACCGCATCCGCATCGGCGCACGGGTCAGCGTCCAGGACGGCAGCGTGCTGCACATCACCCACGCCAGCGACTTCAACCCCGACGGTTTCCCGCTGACCATCGGCGACGACGTGACCATCGGCCACAAGGCGATCCTGCACGGGGCCACCCTGGGCAGCCGCATCCTGGTGGGCATGGGCGCCATCGTCATGGACGGCGCCGTGGTCGAGGACGAGGTGATCATCGCCGCGGGCGCGGTGGTGACCCCGGGCAAGCACCTGGCCGGCGGCCATGTCTATGCCGGCAATCCGGCCAAGGCGCTGCGGCCGATCCAGGACAAGGAGCGCGCCTTCTTCCCCTACACGGCCGGCAATTATGTAAAGTTGAAGGACGAGTACCTCGCGGCCCGGGGTTGAGCCGCCAAGCGATTGTTCTCTCCCGCCATTCGGGGCGATAATATGGATGTTTATCCAGTTCTTGGAGGCGCCCGGGATGGCCGATTTCCGCACCCATATCAGTGCCGCCGCGGGAGGCGGCGTGCTCCTGGCCCTGGCCGGCTGGCGAGCCGAGCTGTGGACCCCCGACCAGGCCCTGCCGCTGGCGGTGCTGGTCGCCTTCGGCGGCGTCCTGCCGGACATCGATTCCGACCACTCCCATGCCGTGAGGCTGATCTTCAGCGTGATGGCGGTGCTGGCCGTGGTGGCCGGGGCGCTGCTGCTGAGCCCCTGGCTGAACCTGGGGGCGCTGCTGGTGGCCTGTGGTGGCCTCTACATCGGGGTGCGTTACGTGCTGAGCCCGATCTTCAAGCACTTCTCCGTGCATCGCGGCATCTGGCACTCGCTGCTGGCCGCGGGCCTGTGCGGGCTGGCCACCAGCGCGGGCAGCTACCGCCTGCTGGAGCTGGAGGCCGGGCTGGCCTGGGCCCAGGGGCTGGCGCTGGTGCTGGGCTGCTGCATCCACCTGCTGCTCGACGAGCTGTACAGCGTCGACCTCACCGGGGCGCGGATCAAGCGCTCCTTCGGCAGCGCCTTCAAGCTGTTCGCCTACCGTGAACCGCTGAACTCCGGGATCATGCTGCTGCTGGCCGTCGGCCTCTCGCCCTGGCTGCCCCCCTGGGGCTCGCTGGGCGAACTGCTGGCTCAGGGCTCGGCGCTCTGGCGGTAGTCCTCGGCCTTGAGGCCGTGCTTCCTGAGCTTGTCGTAGAGGGTCTTGCGGGGCAGCCCCAGGCCCTCGCAGACCTCGCTGACCCGTCCCTGGTGGCGGGCCAGGGCCTGGCTGATCAGGCCCTTCTCGAACAGCTCCACCTGCTGGGGCAGCGGCAGCTCGCCGCTGTCGCTCTCCACGCCGGCCAGCAGGGTCTCCAGTCGGTAGTCGCAGGTCACCCCGAGCAGCACGTAGCGCTCCGCCAGGTTGCGCAGCTCGCGCACGTTGCCCGGCCAGTCGTGGGCCATCAGCGCCGAGGTGCCGGCGGCGTCCAGGGGCGGCGCCTCCAGGCCGCTGCGGTTGGCGGCCAGCACCGCGAAGTGCTGGAACAGCAGCGGGATGTCCTCGCGGCGCTCGCGCAGCGGCGGGATCGGCAGGGTCACCACGTTGAGCCGGTAGTAGAGGTCCTCGCGGAAGTCCCCGGCCTCCGCGGCGGCCTTGAGGTCCACCTTGGTGGCGGCGATCACCCGGATATCCAGCGGTACCGGTTGGTTCGAGCCCAGCCGCTCGATGGTGCGCTCCTGGAGCACCCGCAGCAGCTTGACCTGCAGGCCCAGCGGCATCGACTCGATCTCGTCGAGGAACACCGTGCCCCCCTCGGCGTGCTCGAACTTGCCGATGCGCCGCTCCACGGCGCCGGTGAAGGCGCCCTTCTCGTGGCCGAAGAGCTCCGACTCGATGGTGCTCTCCGGCACCGCGCCGCAGTTGATGGCGACGAAGGGGCGCCCGCCCCGGGAGCTGCGCTCGTGGATGGCACGGGCGACCAGGTCCTTGCCGGCACCGGTCTCGCCGAACAGCAGCACGTCGGTCTCGACCTGGCTGATGCGCTGGACCATGGAGGCCAGCTTCTGGATCGCCGGAGTGCGCCCCACCAGGCGTGGCCCCGGGGCCGCTTGCTGCGCCTCCAGCTCGGCCTTGAGGGTGCGGTTCTCGAGGCTCAGTCGTCGCTTCTCGGTGCCGCGGCGCACCACCTCGACCAGCCGCTCCCCGGCGAAGGGTTTCTCCAGGAAGTCCCAGGCGCCCTCGCGCATGGCCTCCACGGCGGTGGAGATGTCGCCATGGCCGGTGATCAGCACCACCGGCAGGTCCGGGTCGCGGCTGCGCACCTCGCGCAGCAGCGCCATGCCGTCCATGCCGGGCATGCGGATGTCGCTGACCACCACGCCGGGAAAGTCCGGCGTCAGGGCCGCCAGGGCGGCCTCGGCGTTCTCGAAGGGCTGGGGGGCGTAGCCGGCCAGCTCCAGGGTCTGACCCACGGTGATGCGCAGGTGGGCCTCGTCGTCGATGATCATCACCGGAGGGGCCGGGGACTCATGCATGGTGTGACTGCTCCTTGGCTTGCGCCCGTTTGCCGTCCGGGCCGCTGTCCCGGGGAAGGGTAATGGTGAAGCGGGCACCGCCGCCAGGGGCGTTGCGGGCCTCGAGGCGACCGCCGAGGTCGTCGATGATGCGGCCGGAGATCGACAGCCCCAGCCCCAGGCCGCTGCCGGTGGACTTGGTGGTGAAGAAGGGCTCGAAGATCCTGGCGAGATGGTCCTCGGGGATGCCCGGGCCGTTGTCCGCCACCTCGATGGAGACCCGCTCCGACGTGGTCTCGATGCCCAGCGTCAGGTGCGGGGACGGCGTCTCGGCCAGGGCCTGGAGGGCGTTGCCGATCAGGTTGACCAGCACCTGCTCGAGGCGCACCGGGTCGGCGCGCACCCAGGCCGTCTGCTCGGGCCAGCGGCGCTCGATGTGGATCGCGCCCTCGCTGAGGCGAGCCTGGAAGAGGCGCAGGGCATAGTCGAAACAGGACTGCACCGAGACCGCGGTGAGGGTGTCGCCGCTCTTGCGGGAGAACTGACGCAACTGGGCGCTGATCTCGGCCATGCGCCCGGTGAGCTCGACGATCTGGCCGAGGTTGGCATCGGCGGCCTCGGCGCGGCTGCGGGCGATGAAGGCGCGGGCGTTCTCGGCGTAGGCGCGGATCGCCGCCAGGGGCTGGTTGAGCTCGTGGTTGATGCCGGCGGCGAGCTGGCCCAGCACGGCCAGCTTGGCGGCCTGGACGAGTTCGTCGCGGGTCTCCCGCAGGCTCTGTTCGGCGCGGCGACGCTCCTCGATCTCGTCGGACAGGCGACGGTTGGTGGCCACCAGGTCGCGGGTGCGGTTGGCCACGTTGCGTTCGAGCTCGTCGCGGGCCCTCGCCAGGGTCCGGCGCTCGCGCTCGGCGAAGCGCTCGCGCTCCCGGCGCAGGCGCAGGCGCTGCCAGCCGATACCGCCCCCCAGGGCCACCAGGCCGTAGAGGCCGCCGGCCAGCAGCGCCGAGACCCACTGGGCGCTGATCACCGGGGTCAGGGGCTTGAGGATGTGCATATGCCAGTCGAAGGCCGGCATGGGGCGGGTCAGGCTGAAATAGGGTTGTCCCGCCAGGGGCCCTTGGGCGAAGCCCACCAGGCGGGTGCGCTCGTCGCGGTGCTCGATCTCGCGCAGGCCGGAGGGCGGCAGCGGCTCGTCGCCATAGCGCCGCGAGGCCCGCAGGGCCACGCGCTGCGCCTCGCCGAGCGGCTTCATGGCGGTCAGCCGCAGTGCCGGCTGGCTGGCCAGGAAGATCACGCCGTCCCGGTCGGTGACCAGCAGTTCGGCATCCTGTTCGGCCCAGCTGTCCTCCACGGCGTTGAGCAGCACCTTGAGCACCATCACCCCGTCGGGGCGGGCGTCCGGCGCCGTCTCGTCCAGCCACACCGGGGCCGAGAAGTAGTAGCCCCGTTCCCCGGACTGCACCCCCAGGCCGAAGAAGCGGCCATTGCGGCCGGCGATGGCCTCCTGGTAATAGCGCCGGTAGCGGTAGTTCTGGCCGATGAAGGTGTCGGGGCGATGCCAGTTGCTGGCGGCCAGGGTGTCGGCGTGGTGGTCGAGCAGGTAGATGTCCGAGACGTCGGCGGTGGCCCGGAAGCGGTCGAGCAGGCGGTTCAGCGGCATCGGGTCCTGGCTGGCCGGCGACGCGAGGAAGCGCTTGACCGCCTCCCGGCTGGCCAGCAGCTCCGGCAGGTAGTCATGGCGCGACAGGTGGCCGGTCAGCCCGGCCGCCGACAGGCGCAGCTCGTTCTCGGCATCCTGGCGCAGGCTCTGCAGGGCCTGTTCCCGGGCCACCTGGGCGGTCTGCCACATGCACAGGGCGAGCCCGGCGAGACCCAGCCCCCATAGCAGCAGGCGGATCAGGCGACGACGCTTCGAGGCAGGCGTGGCATGGGGCATGGGCTCAATGACTCGCCGTGGGCATCGCCTGGGCGCGACGCAGGGAGCGCTGGGCGCGAGTCTCGGCGCGTGCCGCCTCGAGCAGGCCCTCCTCCACATAGACCAGGTGCTCGTGGGCCCGGCTGCGGGCCTCCTCGGCACGGCCCTGGAGGATGGCATCGAGCAGGGCGCGGTGCTGGGTCATCAGGTGCTTGCGGGCATCGGGCTTGGCGAACAGGTGCTCGAGGTTGTCGACGATGCTCTTCTCCAGCAGGTGGAAGATGCCGCGGATGGTATGCAGCAGCATGACGTTGTGGGCGGCTTCGGCGATGGCCAGGTGGAAGGCGGCATCGGCCTTGGCCTCCCGGGGCGGGTCCTGCTCGTTGAAGCGAGCCTCCAACTCCTCGAAGCGTTCGATCAGCACCGCCTTGTCGGTGGGGGTGGCCCGCAGGGCGGCATAGTAGGCGGACAGGCCTTCCATGGCGTCACGGAACTCCAGCAGGTCCAGATGGAACTCGCCGTGACGGGACAGCATCTCCAGCAGCGGGTCGCTGTAGCCGCTGTGCAGGTCCTCGGTGATGAAGGTGCCGCCCCCCTGGCGGCTGGTCAGCAGGCCGCGGGCGGCGAGCTTCTGGATCGCCTCGCGCAGCGACGGGCGCGACACGCCGAAGCGTTCGGCGAGCTCACGCTCCGGCGGCAACCGTTGGCCGGGCTTTAGGCTACCCTCGAGAATCAGGGCCTCGAGGCGCTCGGTGATGACATCGGCCAGGCGCGGCTGGCGGAGGGATTGATAGGACATGGTGGTGTTTCCTGGGCACGGGGTCACGGTTCTCATGATAGCGTCGACGAATTGGTATTACCAATGTGTCGTCGTGATGGCGGGCAGGGAGGGGATGGGGTTTTCCTGCCACTTCAGCCGGTTGTCGCCGGCGCTGGATGGCCATAGACCAAGGTCTAGCCGTCTGGGCGGTGTCCTGGGCGCCCGGGATTTGACAGTCACAGCGCCGCCCCATACCGTGCAGTGACATTTCGCTGTAAATTGGTTTTACCAATCATCGGCAATCCAGGCTCATCAAGACAGCGCTCCGCCACCCGGCCGGCGCCGAGGACCCTGATCATGACGCCCGTCAAGCTCTACCCTGCCAGGCCCGACAAGGTGTACTTCTATGGCACCTGCCTGGTCGACCTCTTCTTCCCCCAGGCCGGCCTCGACGGCATTCGCCTGCTGGAGCGGGAAGGCATCGAGGTGAACTTCCCCGAGGACCAGACCTGCTGCGGCCAGCCGGCCTACACCTCGGGCTACCAGGACGAGGCGCGAGCCGTCGCCGCGGCCCAGCTGGACCTCTTCCCCGAGCCCTGGCCGATCATCGTGCCCTCCGGCTCCTGCGGCGCCATGATGCGGGTCCACTATCCCGACCTCTTCGTCGGAACCGAGCGGGAGGCGCAGGCCAGGGAGGTCGCCGACCGGGTGTTCGAGCTGACCGAGTTCCTGGTGCATGTCTGTCACCTGCGCCGCGCTGACCGCGGGGCCCCGGAGAAGGTGGCCATGCATACTTCCTGCAGCGCCCGGCGCGAGATGGGGTTGGCGGAGACCGGCCCGGCGCTGCTGGGGCGGCTCGAGGGCGTGGAGCCGGTGGAGCCGGCCCGGGCAACCGAGTGCTGCGGCTTCGGCGGCACCTTCGCGGTGCGTCACCCCGAGATATCGGCCGCCATGGTCGAGGACAAGAGCCAGGCGATCGAGGCGACCGGCGCCGAGCGTTTCGTCACCTCCGACTGCGGCTGCCTGATGAACATCGCCGGGCGCCTCGAGCATCGGCAGGGTGCCGTGCGCGGCGAGCATATCGCCAGCTACCTGTGGCGGAGGACGTCATGAGCGTGCAGACCTTCACCCCCGATGCCTTCCATCGCCAGGCCCACGAGGCCCTGGAGAACCCGCAGATCCGGGCCAACTTCCGCAAGGCCATGGACGGTCTGATGAGCAAGCGCCGGGACAGCTTCGGCGACTGGGACCTGGAGACGCTGCGCGAGCTGGGGGCCAATATCCGCCTGCGGGCCCTGGCCGGGCTGCCCCGCCTGCTGGAGCGGCTCGAGGCCAACTGCCAGGCCAACGGCATCCAAGTGCACTGGGCCGAGGACGGCGAGCAGGCCTGCCGCATCATCCGCGAACTCTGCGAGGCCCGCGAGGCGACGTCGGTGATCAAGGGCAAGTCGATGGTCTCCGAGGAGATGCATCTCAACGCCCACCTGGAGGCGGCCGGCATCACCGCGCTGGAGTCCGATCTCGGCGAGTACCTGGTGCAGCTCAACGAGCAGACGCCCTCGCACATCATCATGCCGGCGATCCATCTCAATACCGACGAGATCGCCGGCATCATGCACGACAAGACCGGCATCGAGCGCACCCGGGACGTCGACGCCATGACCGGCGCGGCCCGCTTCCAGCTGCGCGAGCGCTTCATGGCCGCCGACGTGGGCATTTCCGGCGTCAACTTTGCAGTGGCCGAGACCGGCACCCTGTGCCTGGTGGAGAACGAGGGCAACGGCCGCATGACCACCACGGTGCCGCCGGTGCACATCGCCGTGACCGGCATCGAGAAGGTCGTCGAGCACCTGCGCGACGTGGCGCCCCTCTACTCGTTGCTCACCCGCTCGGCCACCGGCCAGCACGTCACCACCTACTTCAACATGATCAGCGGGCCGCGCCGGGCCGGCGAGCACGACGGTCCGGAGGAGGTGCACCTGGTGCTGGTCGACAACGGCCGCTCCGGCATCTACCAGGACGACCAGTTGCTCGACACGCTGCGCTGCATTCGCTGCGGGGCCTGCATGAACCATTGCCCGGTGTACACCCGGGTCGGCGGCCACACCTACGGCACCACCTATCCCGGGCCCATCGGCAGCATCCTGATGCCCCACCTGGAGGGGCTGGAGTCGACCAGGGATCTGCCTACCGCCTCGAGCCTGTGCGGGGCCTGCGGCGAGGTCTGCCCGGTGAAGATCCCGATCCCCGACCTGCTGGTGCGGTTGCGCCGCGAGGCGGTGGGCGAGGGGCGTGGCAACGTGCGCGGCGCCGGGACCAAGCGCTCGCGCAAGGAACTGGCGGTCTGGAAGGGCTGGCAGTGGCTGGCCACTCATCCCGGGCTGTGGCGCAGCGGCACCGCCATGGTCGGCAGGCTGCGTGGCCTGACGCCGGCCCATCTGGGGCCCTGGACCGACTCTCGCACCGCGCCGAAGCCGGCGAAGACCACCCTGCACGGCCTGCTCAAGCAGCGCCGTGCCCGCCAGTCGTCAGAGGAGAAAGACGCATGAGTGCGCGCGAGGCCATCCTGAAGCGACTGCGTGAGCGGACCGACGGCCCCCTCGAGGCTCCCGAGAGCGACTTCGCCGTGATGACCGGTCGTGGCTGGACGGCACAGGAGCGCCTCGAGCGTTTCGAGCGCTGGATCGGCTCCGTGCATGGCGAGGTGATCCACACCTCACGGGACGGCTGGACCGAGGCTCTCGCCGGGGTGCTGCGCGACAAGGGCGTGCGACGGCTGGCGCTGGGGCGTGAGCATCCGGTGGCGGCGGCGGCGCGCGAGGCCCTCGCCGGGGGCGACGTCGAGCTGGTCGCGGCCGATCGGGACATCGAGACCTGGCAGCGCGAGCAGTTCGAGAGCGTGGACGCCGGCCTGACCTCGACCGGTGGCGGAATCGCCGAGACCGGCAGCCTCTGGCTCTGGCCCACCCCGGACGAGCCTCGCCTGCTGAGCCTGGTCCCGCCGATCCATATCGCCGTGCTGGATGCCGAGTCCCTCGAGGATACCCTCCACGACGTCATGGCCCGCCACGACTGGGCCGCGGGGATGCCCGCCAACGCCCTGCTGGTGTCCGGCCCCAGCAAGACCGCCGATATCGAGCAGACCCTGGCCTACGGGGTGCATGGCCCCCGTGAGCTGGTGGTGCTGGTGCGCCACGCCTAGGGCGCCGGCGCCAAGCGTCATGGTTTTCGCTATAGTGCGGCTTGTCCGGCGGAGGAAGGCCGGGCTCTCGCAACCACATGTAGGGAGACATGACGTGCATATCAAGGAGTCAGGGAGGTCGCGCCGGCGGACCGTTCGCCAGGGGTGTGTGATGGCCGGTCTCGCCGGCCTGGCACTGCTGGCGGGGTGCAGCGACGGGGAGGCGCGTTTCGTCAGCGCCCCCGAGGCGACGCTCGGCGACGAGATCCAGGGCGAGCTCACCACGGCGAGCCCCGTCAACCTCAACAACGGCACCCGCTACTCGGCGCACTGGCTCTGTGCCGGCGCGTCCGCTGGCACGGGGCAGTCCTACGCGCTCGAGGCGCCCTTCGCGGCCGAACTGTCCGCCTTCGACGCCCAGGGGCAGTGGCTGGGCAGCGCCCGGGACGGTGTCGAGGCCGGGCCGTTGACCCTGCTGGCCGGGCCGGCGGACGACGCCTGCATGCTGGTGGTGGTCAATGGCCGTGGCCATGACGCCTTCGGTCCCTATCGGCTGACCGCCGAGCCGATCGGCACCCGCGACGAGCTGGTGCCGGGCCGTGCATTGACCAGGCGTCTGGAGGCGGGCGAGACCGAGTACCCCATCCGCCTCGACGGGCCGGCGCTGCTCTCCCTGTCGCTGAGCGGCGTCGAGGACCTCGGCCTGCAGCTGGAGGGAAACGGCGTCTCGCAGTCGGCCCGCGCCTGTGCGGCCGGCGAGTTGCGTCTCGAGGCCTATCTGGAGGCCGGTGACTATCGCGTGCGCCTGCGGCCCGACCATGCTCCCGCCGTCGGCAGAGAGGCGAGCTGCACCAGCCGCGTCCTCGGCACCGGGCAGGCCTATCGGCTGCTGGCCGAACGCCGCGATCTGGCTGACGGCTGGCGCAACGGCGGGCCGCTGCGGGATGGTGATCGCGTCAGCGGCACCCTCGAGGGGCAGGCGCCGAATGCCTACAGCTTGCACCTCGATCGCCCCTCCGAGATCGGCCTGTCACTGCGTTCGCGGGCCTTCGATACCGTGCTGCGGGTGACCGGGGAGGGCGCCGACATCGCCAATGACGACGATGGCAACGGGACCGACTCGCGTCTCGATACCGTGCTGATGGCGGGCGACTATCGCGTCGAGGTCGACAGCTACGGCGATAGCGTCGGCGACTATGCCCTCGCGCTGACTCGTCGAGACTTCGACGGCGAGTTCCGCAACGAGGGCGCGCTGACTCTCGGTGAGAGCCTGCGCGGGCAGTTGACCGGCCTCGGCGAGAATCGCTATCGGCTGACGGTCAACGAGCCGGTCGAGGCGCGGTTGGCGCTGGATTCCCGGGACTTCGATCCGATGCTGCGCTTGCACGGCAATGGCCTGGACCTGAGCGACGACGACGGCGGCGGCGATCGCAATGCCCTCATTACCAGCATTCTCCAGCCCGGCGAGTACGTCCTCGAGGCGCAGAGCTATAGCGGCAGCGGCATCTACCGTCTGCAGGCCGAGGGCGAGGCCTTCGAGGGGCGCACCAGCGACGGCGGTGAGGTGCGCCCCGGCGAGACTCTCTATGGCAACCTCGCCGGTGGCGGTAGCCTCGCGTATGAACTGGTGATCGACGAGGCGCGCTCGGTGGTGGTCGAGGCCACCTCGGCGGCGGTGGACACCATGCTGCGGCTGTCGGGTCATGGCGTCGACGCCCAGAACGACGATGCCGACGACCTGGGGCTCGGTTCGCGGATCTCGCAGCACCTCGAGCCCGGCACCTACCGTGTCGAGGTGGATAGCTTCGGCAGCGGGGCCGGCATGGTGCGCCTCGAGATCGGCGGCTGATGTCGGCCGGGGCGCCGCTGGCGGTGCCCCGGAACTTTTTCCCCGCAGGGCTTGCGTCCTCCCCGGAGAATCCGTAAAGTACGCATCCGCTGCCGGCGACGGGCAACGTTGCAGGCGGTGATGAGTGGCAGAAGTGCTTGTTTCTTCAAGGGTTTTTGAAAAGACTCGGTTGACAGGCTCGCCGGAAGCGGTAGAATGCACGCCACTCGATCGGCAGTCACTCCACGACGGAATGACGCTTCGGTCGCCCGGATCGCTTCCTCGGAAGCCGTCGAAAAGGGCTTGACGCGAAACGCCGATCACGTAGAATACGCCTTCCTTGCAGGGCGCCGGGCAAGACGGCCAGTTTGGTCGGCACGGCAACGCAAGATGCTCTTTAACAATCGATCAGGTAATTCATGTGGGCGCTTGTCGAGATGTCGGTGACCAGTCACTGAATATCAAGGCAAGCGACTCGTCAAACGAGACGTTTGAACCTTGAGCCAAGTTTGGTGCACTCAATGCACTATCAAGCTTTGAAACTGAAGAGTTTGATCATGGCTCAGATTGAACGCTGGCGGCAGGCCTAACACATGCAAGTCGAGCGGAAACGATGGAAGCTTGCTTCCAGGCGTCGAGCGGCGGACGGGTGAGTAATGCATAGGAATCTGCCCGGTAGTGGGGGATAACCTGAGGAAACTCAGGCTAATACCGCATACGCCCTACGGGGGAAAGCAGGGGCTCTTCGGACCTTGCGCTATCGGATGAGCCTATGTCGGATTAGCTGGTTGGTGAGGTAATGGCTCACCAAGGCGACGATCCGTAGCTGGTCTGAGAGGATGATCAGCCACATCGGGACTGAGACACGGCCCGAACTCCTACGGGAGGCAGCAGTGGGGAATATTGGACAATGGGCGAAAGCCTGATCCAGCCATGCCGCGTGTGTGAAGAAGGCCCTCGGGTTGTAAAGCACTTTCAGTGAGGAAGAACGCCTTCGGGTTAATACCCCGGAGGAAGGACATCACTCACAGAAGAAGCACCGGCTAACTCCGTGCCAGCAGCCGCGGTAATACGGAGGGTGCGAGCGTTAATCGGAATTACTGGGCGTAAAGCGCGCGTAGGCGGCGTGATAAGCCGGTTGTGAAAGCCCCGGGCTCAACCTGGGAACGGCATCCGGAACTGTCAGGCTAGAGTGCAGGAGAGGAAGGTAGAATTCCCGGTGTAGCGGTGAAATGCGTAGAGATCGGGAGGAATACCAGTGGCGAAGGCGGCCTTCTGGACTGACACTGACGCTGAGGTGCGAAAGCGTGGGTAGCAAACAGGATTAGATACCCTGGTAGTCCACGCCGTAAACGATGTCGACTAGCCGTTGGGGTCCTTGAGACCTTTGTGGCGCAGTTAACGCGATAAGTCGACCGCCTGGGGAGTACGGCCGCAAGGTTAAAACTCAAATGAATTGACGGGGGCCCGCACAAGCGGTGGAGCATGTGGTTTAATTCGATGCAACGCGAAGAACCTTACCTACCCTTGACATCGTGCGAACTTGGTAGAGATACCTTGGTGCCTTCGGGAGCGCACAGACAGGTGCTGCATGGCTGTCGTCAGCTCGTGTTGTGAAATGTTGGGTTAAGTCCCGTAACGAGCGCAACCCTTGTCCCTATTTGCCAGCGATTCGGTCGGGAACTCTAGGGAGACTGCCGGTGACAAACCGGAGGAAGGTGGGGACGACGTCAAGTCATCATGGCCCTTACGGGTAGGGCTACACACGTGCTACAATGGCCGGTACAATGGGTTGCAAAGCCGCGAGGTGGAGCTAATCCCATAAAGCCGGTCTCAGTCCGGATCGGAGTCTGCAACTCGACTCCGTGAAGTCGGAATCGCTAGTAATCGTGAATCAGAATGTCACGGTGAATACGTTCCCGGGCCTTGTACACACCGCCCGTCACACCATGGGAGTGGACTGCACCAGAAGTGGTTAGCCTAACTTCGGAGGGCGATCACCACGGTGTGGTTCATGACTGGGGTGAAGTCGTAACAAGGTAGCCGTAGGGGAACCTGCGGCTGGATCACCTCCTTAATCGACGACGTCGCCGGCACTCGGCAAGTGCCCACAATGAATTACCTGATCGGCCAGAGCAAAGACTGTTTGGGTCGCGGACCCAGTGGTTAGTCGCCGGGTCTGTAGCTCAGTTGGTTAGAGCGCACCCCTGATAAGGGTGAGGTCGGCAGTTCAAGTCTGCCCAGACCCACCAAATTTGCGCAATACGTCGTTGCTTTCCACCTCGTGTAGCAGGCTACACGTCGGCGAAAAGCGCCTCGTCTTGCACAAATTTCCCTATAGGCAACGGGAAGTCAGAGGGGCCTTAGCTCAGCTGGGAGAGCGCCTGCCTTGCACGCAGGAGGTCAGCGGTTCGATCCCGCTAGGCTCCACCACTCTCAACCCCCGACAGTCCTTGAAGTTTTAAGCTAGACGCTGAATGTGTCGCCTCGATGACGGGTGTTCACTTACAGCTTCCAGCTTAAAGCTTCCAGCTTTAAATGCTCTTTAACAATGTGAATCATGCTGACAAACGTTCTTTCGAAAGAAAGGACGCGAGATACGTCTCAAGCGTATCCGGCAATTGTCGTGTTGTCATCGCGGATCAGACCCCTTGGGGTTATATGGTCAAGCGATGAAGCGCATACGGTGGATGCCTAGGCAGCCAGAGGCGATGAAGGACGTGGAAGCCTGCGATAAGGTTCGGCGAGGTGGCAAACAACCTGTGACCCGGACATTTCCGAATGGGGAAACCCACCCAGGGTAACCTGGGTATCCCACACTGAATCCATAGGTGTGGGAGGCGAACCGGGGGAACTGAAACATCTAAGTACCCCGAGGAAAAGAAATCAACCGAGATTCCCCCAGTAGCGGCGAGCGAACGGGGACCAGCCCTTAAGCAGGTGACTGATTAGGCGAATGAGCTGGGAAGCTCAACGATACAGGGTGATAGTCCCGTAGCCGAAAATCTGATCCTGTGAAATCGAGTAGGTCGGGGCACGTGAAACCTTGACTGAAGACGGGGGGACCATCCTCCAAGGCTAAATACTCCTGGCTGACCGATAGTGAACCAGTACCGTGAGGGAAAGGCGAAAAGAACCCCGGAGAGGGGAGTGAAATAGATCCTGAAACCGTATGCGTACAAGCAGTGGGAGCCGATTCGTTCGGTGACCGCGTACCTTTTGTATAATGGGTCAGCGACTTATTTTCAGTGGCGAGCTTAACCGTATAGGGGAGGCGTAGGGAAACCGAGTCTTAACTGGGCGACCAGTCGCTGGAAATAGACCCGAAACCGGGCGATCTATCCATGAGCAGGTTGAAGGTTGAGTAACATCAACTGGAGGACCGAACCAGGATCTGTTGAAAAAGATTTGGATGACTTGTGGATCGGAGTGAAAGGCTAATCAAGCCCGGAGATAGCTGGTTCTCCTCGAAAGCTATTTAGGTAGCGCCTCACGTATCACCGCCGGGGGTAGAGCACTGTTTCGGCTAGGGGGTCATCCCGACTTACCAACCCGAGGCAAACTCCGAATACCGGTGAGTGGCAGCGTGGGAGACACACAGCGGGTGCTAACGTCCGTTGTGAAAAGGGAAACAACCCAGACCGTCAGCTAAGGTCCCGAAATCCTGGTTAAGTGGGAAACGATGTGGGAAGGCTCAGACAGCTAGGAGGTTGGCTTAGAAGCAGCCATCCTTTAAAGAAAGCGTAATAGCTCACTAGTCGAGTCGGCCTGCGCGGAAGATGTAACGGGGCTCAAACCAGGTACCGAAGCTACGGGTGCGTCGAATGACGCGCGGTAGAGGAGCGTCGTGTACGCCGACGAAGGTCTGTCGAGAGGCAGGCTGGAGGTATCACGAGTGCGAATGCTGACATGAGTAACGACAAGGGGAGTGAAAAACTCCCCCGCCGGAAGACCAAGGGTTTCTGTTCGACGCTAATCGGAGCAGAGTGAGTCGGCCCCTAAGGTGAGGCCGAAAGGCGTAGCCGATGGGAAACGGGTCAATATTCCCGTACCTCACAGTATTGCGATGGGGGGACGAAGAAGGCTAGGTGAGCCAGGCGTTGGTTGTCCTGGTGAAAGTCAGTAGGCTGGGGATTCAGGCAAATCCGGATCCCTAAGGCCGAGAGACGAGACGAACAGACTACGGTCTGGAAGTCATCGATGCCACGCTTCCAGGAAAAGCCTCTAAGCTTCAGATACTGTGGGACCGTACCCCAAACCGACACAGGTGGTCAGGTAGAGAATACCAAGGCGCTTGAGAGAACTCGGGTGAAGGAACTAGGCAAAATGGTGCCGTAACTTCGGGAGAAGGCACGCCGCATTAGGGTGAGGGTCCTCGCGACCGGAGCCCGACGCGGTCGAAGATACCAGGTGGCTGCAACTGTTTATTAAAAACACAGTACTCTGCAAACGCGTAAGCGGACGTATAGGGTATGACGCCTGCCCGGTGCCGGAAGGTTAATTGATGGTGTTAGCTTCGGCGAAGCTCCTGATCGAAGCCCCGGTAAACGGCGGCCGTAACTATAACGGTCCTAAGGTAGCGAAATTCCTTGTCGGGTAAGTTCCGACCTGCACGAATGGCGTAATGATGGCCACGCTGTCTCCACCCGAGACTCAGTGAAATTGAAATCGCAGTGAAGATGCTGTGTACCCGCGGCTAGACGGAAAGACCCCGTGAACCTTTACTACAGCTTCACACTGGACGCTGATGTTGCTTGTGTAGGATAGCTGGGAGGCTTGGAAACCCGGACGCCAGTTCGGGTGGAGCCGACCTTGAAATACCAGCCTGGCATCATTGGCGTTCTAACTCAGGTCCGTGATCCGGATCGAGGACCGTGTGTGGTGGGTAGTTTGACTGGGGCGGTCTCCTCCCAAAGCGTAACGGAGGAGCACGAAGGTACCCTCAGCACGGTTGGAAATCGTGCAATGAGTGCAAGAGCATAAGGGTGCTTAACTGCGAGACAGACACGTCGAGCAGGTACGAAAGTAGGTTCTAGTGATCCGGTGGTTCTGTATGGAAGGGCCATCGCTCAACGGATAAAAGGTACTCCGGGGATAACAGGCTGATACCGCCCAAGAGTTCACATCGACGGCGGTGTTTGGCACCTCGATGTCGGCTCATCACATCCTGGGGCTGAAGTCGGTCCCAAGGGTATGGCTGTTCGCCATTTAAAGTGGTACGCGAGCTGGGTTTAGAACGTCGTGAGACAGTTCGGTCCCTATCTGCCGTGGGCGTTGGAGATTTGAGAAGCGCTGCTCCTAGTACGAGAGGACCGGAGTGGACGTACCTCTGGTGTTCCGGTTGTCATGCCAATGGCACTGCCGGGTAGCTAAGTACGGACGGGATAACCGCTGAAAGCATCTAAGCGGGAAGCCCCCTTCAAGATGAGATCTCCCCGAGGCCTCGAGCCTCCTGAAGGACCCAGCAAGACCAGCTGGTTGATAGGTCGGATGTGGAAGCGCTGCAAGGCGTTGAGCTAACCGATACTAATTGTCCGTGAGGCTTGACCATATAACACCCAAGCGGTCTGTCGATGACAGCCGACAAGGGCCGGGTACGACGAGACGACTCGCGTCAGCATGATTCGCAGCCTTTTTCGCCTGACGACCATAGCGTGCGGGAACCACCTGATCCCTTGCCGAACTCAGCAGTGAAACCGCTCAGCGCCGATGGTAGTGTGGGGTCTCCCCATGCGAGAGTAGGTCATCGTCAGGCACTTATTTCGAGAAACCCCCGGTCGCGACAGCTGCCGGGGGTTTTTCATGTTGGGCCGATAGCACCGGCAAGGGACTCCCCATGGAGAGCAGCGGGGAGCTGCCCTCCGGATGGCCGGCCGCCGGAAGCCCGGCGCGCACATCGTCAGGCACTTATTCCGGAAAAGCCCCGGCCTCGAAAGAGGTCGGGGCTTTTTCACGTTCAGGCACCTATTTCGAGATAACCCCGCTGCACAGGCAGCGGGGGGCATGCCTGGGCCCGGTGTGTCGGGCCGTTACCCGGGCTCAGCCGCCCACCTCGTAGAACTCGATCGGCGTGCCATCGGGGTCGGCGAGGAAGGTGAATCGGGCCCCGCTGACCTCGTCGACGCGTATCGGCTCGGGACGGGCCCCGCGGGCCTCGAGCAGCGCGACGCAGGCATCGAGGTCGGGGGTGGCGAGCGCCAGGTGGCGCAAGCCGCAGGCCTCGGGGTAGCTCGGTCTCGGCGGGGGCGAGGGGAAGGAGAACAGCTCGAGCTGGATGCCGCCCGGCAGGCGCAGGTCCAGCTTGTGGCTGTCGCGTTCCTCACGGTAGGCCTCGTTGAGGATCTCGGCACCCATCACCTCGAGGTAGAAGCGTCGGGCGCGGGGGAAGTCGGCGGTGATCAGGGCCACGTGGTGCACGCGGGAAAGCGGCAGTGGCTCTCGTGTAGCGTCCATGCAGACCTCGTCGGTGGCGGGGGGAAGACGCCCCGAGGGGCGCCGGCGATAAAGCGCCGCGCGTCAGCGGCAGAGGGTCTCGAGAACCTCGATCAGGCTGTCCATCTCGTCTTCGGTGCCGATGGAGATGCGCAGCTGTTCGCTGAGGGTGTCGGTGTTGAAGTGGCGCACCAGGATGCCGCGCTCGCGCAGGCCGACGAACAGCTGGGCCGCGTCGTGGTCCGGGTGGCTGACCAGCAGGAAGTTGCTCTGTGACGGCAGCACCCGGAAGCCCAGGCTCTCCAACCGGGTGCGGGTACGCTCCCGGGTGGTGATGACCGCTTCGCGGCAGGCGTCGAAGTGCTCGCGGTCCTCCAGGGCGGAGATGCCGATGGCACTGGCCAGGCTATCGATGGGGTAGGAGTTGAAGGAGTCCTTGACCCGCTCCAGGCCCTCGATCAGCTCCCGCGAGCCCACTGCATAGCCGAGCCGCAGGCCGGCCAGGCTGCGCGACTTGGAGAAGGTGCCGGTGACCAGCAGGTTGGGGTGGTCTGCCACCAGGGGCACGGCGCTCTCGCCGCCGAAATCCACGTAGGCCTCGTCGACCAGCACCACCGAGTCGGTGATCCGCTCGAGCAGCCCGGCGATGGCCTCCCGGCCGTGACCGTGGCCGGTGGGGGCATTGGGGTTGGCGAAGATCACCCCGGCGCTGTCCGGGGAGAAGGCATCCAGGTCGACTCGCCACTGGTCGTCCAGCGGCAGCGCGCGGCGCTCCACGTCATAGAGCCGGCAATACACTGGATAGAAGCTGTAGGTGATCGCCGGCATCTGAAGCGGCCGGTCGTGGCAGAAGAAGGCCTGGAAGGCCAGGGCCAGCACCTCGTCGGAGCCGTTGCCGACGAACACCTGCTCCACCTCGACCCCGAACTCCCGGGCCAGGGCCTCGCGCAGGGCGCGAGACTCCGGGTCCGGGTAGCGGCGCAGGTGATCGGCCGGGAACTCCCGCAGCACCGCCTCGACGCCCGGTGCCGGGGGATAGGGGTTCTCGTTGGTGTTCAACTTGATCAGGCGCTCGCGGGGCTGCTCGCCGGGGACATAGGGCGTCAGCTCACGGACCTTGGGGCTCCAGAACTTGCTCATGGTCACTCTCAGGGTGTTGGGGCAATGCGGCCATGGTCGCCCGCCCGGCGTGCCCGCGCAAGCCGCGGGCCATGCTAGGCTGTGCCCTCGCCTCTTCGCCTGCTATGGAAGTTCCCCCGATGATCGGCCAGATCCTCGCCACGCTATTGCCGGTGTTCCTGATCGCCGGTTGCGGCACCCTCTACGGCCGCTATCGTCGTCCCGACATCCGCGGCCTCAACACCCTCAACATGGAACTCTTCGTGCCCATGCTGGTGTTCGCGGTACTCGCCGATCGCGAGGCGCCGTTGACCGACTATGCGCGGTTGGCCCTGGCCGCCACCGTCGTGGTGCTCGGCTCGGGACTGCTGCTCTGGCCGCTGGTCAAGCTGCTGCGCCTGGAGACCAGGACCTTCCTGCCGCCGATGATGTTCAACAACTCCGGCAACATGGGCATCCCGCTGATCGTGCTGGCCTTTGGCGAGGCGGCCCTGCCGGCGGCGGTAGTGCTGTTCATCGTCGAGATGCTGCTGCACTTCTCGGTGGGGCTCTACATGCTCGACCCGCGCATCCCGCTGTGGCGCCTGCTGCGCATGCCCATTGTGCTGGCCAGCCTGGCCGGGCTGGGACTCAACATCGGTGGGGTCGCCCTGCCGGGCTGGCTGCTGGAATCGCTGGACATGCTCGGCGGGGTCTGTATCCCGCTGATGCTGTTCGCCCTGGGCGTGCGCATGCTCGATATCGACTTCGACGACTGGCGCACCGGCCTGCTCGGTGCCGTGCTGTGCCCGCTGTCGGGGCTGGTCCTGGCCTGGCCGATGGTCCTGTGGCTGGATCTCAGTGGCCTCTCGGCGGCGGCGCTCTGGGTGTTCGCGGCCCTGCCGCCGGCGGTGCTCAACTACCTGGTGGCCGAGCAGTACCGCCAGCAGCCGCACCGGGTGGCCTCGCTGGTGTTGATCGGCAACCTGGGCAGCCTGGTGGTGATGCCCCTGGTGCTGTGGCTGGTGTTCGAGCACGTCCAACCGATGGCATCATGAGAGGGCGAAACCGGCGGTGTCGAGACTGTCCGCCATGGTCACGAGAGGTTATGCTGTCAGGCAGGCTGCCGTGGATTGCGGCGTCATGCCCATTGGTTAGGAGGACGAAGATGCAAATCAGGACCTTGCTGGCTGGCTCTGCCATGCTTGCCGTGCTGGCAGGCTGCGCCACCGGCCCCACCGGCCAGGGAGCCGCCGATGACGGGATGGAGGCCGCGCAAGCGACCTATCAGGGCACGCTGCCGTGCCGCAACTGTGAGGGCATCGACCTGGATGTGACCCTGGTCGGCGATGCCGAGAGCGCCCCCGAGGATCGCACTTTCGACCTGCAGGCATCCTATCGGGCCCACCCCCAGAATCCGCCGGACGAGAACTACGAGGGTAACTGGGAGGTGCTGAGCGGCACCGCCAACAACCCCGAGGCCACCGTCTACGAGCTCACGCCGAGCGGCGAAGGCCAGGTCTACTACTTCCTGCGCCTCGACCCGCAGACCCTGGAACTGATCGACCCCCAGCGTCGTCGCTTCCAGAACAACGAGATGCTGCGCCTGAAGCGCCTCTGAGGCCATCGGTAACGCATGTCTCGAGGGGCGGCCACCGAGCCGCCCCTCGTCATTGCGGGCCACCCGCCGGTGGCCCGTGTCGCGAACGTCACCTCCCGGGGAGCCCATGGCCAAAGCGAAGAGCGCCTTCGTGTGCACCGAATGCGGTGCCGAATACCGCAAGTGGCAGGGGCAGTGCAGCAGCTGCCAGGAATGGAACACCTTGAGCGAGGTCCGCCTCTCGGCGGCCCGGCCCGGCGCCGCGAGCGGCGGGGGTGCGGCGGGCCGCGGCGGCTATGCCGGCAGCCTGTCCCGGGAGGTCGTCGACCTGGCCCAGGTCGATCTCGGCGAGGTGCCGCGGCTGTCCTCGACCTTCGAGGAGTTCGACCGGGTGCTGGGCGGCGGCCTGGTGCCGGGCTCCGCCGTCTTGCTGGGCGGCCACCCCGGCGCCGGCAAGTCGACCCTGTTGCTGCAGACCGCCTGCAAGCTGGCCCAGCAGCGCCGGGTGCTCTACGTCACCGGCGAGGAGTCGCTGTCCCAGGTGGCGATGCGCGCCCATCGCCTGCAGCTGCCGACCCAGGGCCTCAAGATGCTCGCCGAGACCAGCATCGAGACCATCCTCGGCGTGGCCGAGCGCGAGCGCCCGGACATCCTGATCATCGACTCGATCCAGACCACCCACCTGGAGGACATCGCCTCGGCGCCGGGCGGCGTGGCCCAGGTGCGCGAGTCCGCCGCGGCGCTGACCCGCTTCGCCAAGCAGTCGAGTACCGTGCTGCTGCTGGTCGGCCACGTGACCAAGGACGGCACCCTGGCCGGCCCCAAGGTGCTCGAGCACATGATCGATGCCTCGCTGCTGCTCGAGGGCGGGGCGGACTCGCGCTTCCGTACCCTGCGCGGCCAGAAGAACCGCTTCGGCGCGGTCAACGAGCTGGGCGTGTTCGCCATGCTCGAGCACGGCCTCAAGGAGGTGAAGAACCCCAGCGCCATCTTCCTGTCGCGCACCGAGGAGCAGGCCCCGGGTAGCCTGGTGATGGTGGTCTGGGAGGGCACCCGGCCGATTCTGGTGGAGGTCCAGGCACTGCTCGACGACTCGGCGCTGGGCAACCCACGGCGGGTGGCGCTGGGCCTCGACCAGAACCGCCTGGCCATGCTGCTGGCGGTGCTGCACCGCCATGGTGGCCTGTTCACCGGCGACCAGGATGTCTTCCTCAACGTGGTGGGCGGGGTCAAGGTGCTGGAAACCAGCGCCGACCTGGCCGTCCTGCTGGCGGTGGTCTCCAGCCTGCAGAGCCGGCCCCTGGCCAGGGAGCTGGTGGTGTTCGGCGAGGTGGGCCTGTCCGGCGAGATCCGCCCGGTGCCCAGCGGCCAGGAACGCATCGTCGAGGCCGCCAAGCACGGCTTCCGACGCGCCATCGTGCCCCGCGCCAATGCCCCCAGGCAGGCCCCGGCGGGCATGGAGGTGGTGGCCGTGGACAAGCTTGCCGATGCCCTGGAAGCGTTGTAGCCCATCGGCGCAGCGTGAAATCGGCGTCCAGCGACGGGCCGGGGGCGCTGTGTTGTAGAATGCCGGTATCGACGCCAAGGAGAACGAGATGAGTGCCATCCGCCTGACCCAGTACAGCCACGGCGCCGGCTGTGGCTGCAAGATCGCCCCCGACGTCCTGGACGGGATCCTCGCCAAGGCCGGGCCGGGCGCCAGCCATTCTCGATTGATCGTCGGCAACCAGGGTCGCGAGGACGCCGCCGTCTACGACCTGGGCGACGGCCGCGGCATGATCGCCACCACCGACTTCTTCATGCCCATCGTCGACGACCCCTTCGACTTCGGGCGCATCGCCGCCACCAATGCCATCAGCGACGTCTTCGCCATGGGCGGCTCGCCGGTGTTGGCGCTGGGCATCCTCGGCTGGCCCCTCGACAAGCTCGGCGCCGATATCGCCGGCGACGTGGTGGCCGGGGCCCAGGCGGTGTGCCGCGAGCTCGGCCTGGCGCTGGCCGGCGGCCACTCTATCGACGCGCCCGAGCCGATCTTCGGCCTGGCGGTCAACGGCCTGGTCGACCTGGAGCACCTCAAGCTCAACAAGGGCGCCCAGGTCGGGGACCTGCTCTACCTCACCAAGCCGCTGGGTGTGGGCATGCTGACCACCGCGGAGAAGCGGGGGCTGCTCGAGGCCGGCCACCAGGGCCTGGCGCGGCGCAGCATGCTGGAGACCAACCGCATCGGCACCGAGTTGGCCAGGATCCGCGGCGTGCACGCCATGACCGATGTCACCGGCTTCGGCCTCGCCGGCCACCTGGCCGAGGTCTGCGAGGCCAGCGGCGTCGCCGCCCGGATCGACTTCCGACGCCTGCCGCGGCTGGCCGAGGCCGAGGCCTACCGCCGCCAGGGCGCGGTGCCGGGTGGCACCCAGCGCAACCGCGATGCCCTGGGCGCGGCCCTGCCGGCCATGGACGACGTCCACTGGCAATGGCTGTGCGATCCCCAGACCTCCGGCGGCCTGCTATTGTCGGTGCATCCCTCCTGGGAGGACGACGTCGAGCGCGTCGGCCGCGACCACGGCCTCGAGCTCGAGCCCTTCGGCCAGGTCGTCGCCGCCAAGGGCGAGGCGCGCATCGAGGTGAAGGGATGAGCCTACCGCTGGTCGAGCCGTCGCTGGACCTGCTTCGGGAGGAGCGGGTGCTGATCGACGTGCGTGCGCCGGTGGAGTTCTCCCATGGCGCGTTGCCCGGCGCCGTCAACCTGCCGCTGATGGACGACGAGGAACGCCACCGGGTCGGCATCGAGTACAAGCACGCCGGCCAGCAGGCCGCCATCGCGCTGGGCGAGCGGCTGGTCAGCGGCGGCATCAAGGCCGCCCGGGTCGCGGCCTGGCGGCGCCTGCTCGAGGTCCATCCCGATGCCATCATCTACTGCTTTCGCGGCGGGTTGCGCTCCCAGGTCGCCCAACAGTGGCTGGCCGAGGCGGGCCTCGAGCGGCCGCGCATCCGCGGCGGCTGGAAGGCCATGCGCCAGGCGCTGTGCGAGCGCATCGACGCCGCGGCCGGCCAGCCGCTGCTGGTGGTGGGCGGCCTCACCGGCTGCGCCAAGACCAGCCTGATCCAGGCCCTCGACAGCGGCCTGGACCTGGAGGCCTGCGCCCGCCACAAGGGCTCGGCCTTCGGCCGGCATCCCCTGCCGGCGCCGTCGCAGATCGACTTCGAGAACGCCATGGGCCGGCGCCTGCTGGCGCTGCCGGGCCCGGTGGTGGTGGAGGACGAATCGCGCCATATCGGCGCGGCCAACGTGCCGCTGGCCTTCTGGCGGGGC
Organism: Halomonas sp. M4R1S46; assembly: GCF_025725685.1. Lineage (NCBI taxonomy): Bacteria > Pseudomonadati > Pseudomonadota > Gammaproteobacteria > Oceanospirillales > Halomonadaceae > Halomonas > Halomonas sp. M4R1S46. The sequence continues at coordinate 3,883,698 of NZ_CP107008.1, read as the reverse complement.
ATGGAGCAGGCGCCCCGGGTGCGGGTCGAGATGTCGCTGGACTGGCGCCTGGCGCAGATCCACAAGGACTACATCGACGACCTCTGGGAGGTCTATCGCCACCACTTCGGCGACTGGCTGGGCTGGGCGCTGATGCGCAAGCAGCTCGCCACCGCCCTGGGGCGTCTGCGCAAGCGGCTGGGCAGTGCCCGGCTGGCCCGCCTGCAGCGCCTCCAGGCGCTGGCCTTCCGCGAGCACGAGGCCGGCAACCGCCAGGCCCACGAGGCCTGGCTGGCGCCGCTGCTCACCGAGTACTACGACCCCATGTACCGCCACCAGCTGCAGAAGCACGACGACCAGCGCTGCCTGCATGTGGGCGACTGGGAGAGCTGCCTGGCCGTCGCCCGGGAGTGGAGCGCCGAGGCCGCCCGCCGCGGCGACGCGCGGAGGGCCACGCCGGCCTGACCCTCAGCTCGCCGGCCTGGCGCGCAGCCACTGGGAGAGCAGCCGGTCGAGCAGCGGGGCCAGCCGGTCGAAGCGTCTGGGATCGGTCAGCATCGCCTCGCGGTCCTGGTGGTGAGGGCTGGTGTCGTCGCCGCTGGGGCGGGGCAGGTGGTCGAGCATGGCGGTCACGCTCTCCAGGGTGGCCTCCAGGTGGCAGAGCAGACCCACCACCCGGCCGCCGTCCCAGGTGAAGCCCTGCAGCGGGCTGGCCTGGCTGCCACCCAGCGGCAGGGCATCCTCGGGCAGGGCGAACACCTCGCGGTGCCACATGAAGGCATCGAAGTGGTCCGGCAGGTCGAAGGGGCTCTCCGGGGCCTGCACGACCCGGTGCCAGCCGGTCTCGGCATAGGTGCCCCGGGCCACCGTGGCGCCCAGGGCCTCGGCGATCAGCCGCGCCCCGTAGCCGATGCCGAGCAGCGGCTTGCGACCGTCCAGGGCCTGGTCGATCAGCTTGCGCTCGCGGCGCTCCCAGTCCGGGGGCGGGGTGCCGTCCTCGGGGCCATCGAGCACGATCAGCGCATCGCCATCGGCCAGCCGCGGCGGCAGCTCGCCCTGGTCCAGATGGAAGACGGTATGGCTATGGCCCATGCTGTCGAGCCAGTCGCCGATGCGAGCGGGCCCGTGGTGCGGGCTGTGCTGAAGCAGGTGGAAGTGCATGCGCGATCTCGCCGGTTGCCTGAAACGAAGGGAAAGCTGCGGAAGGGTACATGAAGCCAGCGCTGAAGGAACAGATACTGACCATCATCGCCGCGATCCCCCCGGGTCGGGTCACCACCTACGGGCGCATCGCCGCCATGACCGAGGGCGGCACGCCACGGCTGGTGGCCCGGGCGCTTCGCGAGCTCCCCGCGGGGCATGAGCTGCCCTGGTTCCGGGTGATCACCGCCTCGCGGCGCCTGGCCGACCATCCCGGGGCCGACGAGCAGCGCCGCCGGCTGATCGATGAGGGCGTGGCCTTCGATGTTCGGGGGCGGGTCTCGCCGGAGCGGTTATGGCCCTGAGTAAGCCCGGGGGCGCCGGGGGAAAGGGTCGAAGAGGAGGTCCTCCGCCATGAATGGTGTCGGAAGCGCCCAGGGATGGGGTCACAGCGCCTCCTCGAGGCCTGTCCCCGGATCAGCCCCGAGTCAGCCTACGGGTCGAGCAGGCAGACAGAGCTGAGACAACGATATTCCAAGGAGAGTCCATGAGCGGTTTCTTCCAGCGCCTGCAGGCGCTTCCGCCGCGTCGCCAGCAGGCCTTCATGGCGGCCCTCTGCGAGCGGCTGCTGCCCAACTACGCCCTCTACGCCGAGACCACCGGCCACGGTGAGGCGAAGGGACTGCGTGCCGTGCTCGACCTGGTCTGGGAGCGCCTGGCGGTCAAGGAGGCGCGCATCGACTTCGAGCGCCAGGCGGAGAAGCTCGCCGGACTGGAACCGCCCGCCGAGGATGACAGCTTCGGCGCCCGCCGGGCCCTCGAGGCGGTGGTGGCGATCTCGGCGCTGCTCGACACCCTGCGCGGCGAGGCGCCGGAGGCGGTCCTGGAAGTGAGCAGGACGTCTAGAGGAGGCGTGCGGGCCTTTATCGAGCTGACCGAGGGCGAGGAGGACGGCGAGCGCCTCGCCGCCCTGGTGCGCGAGCATCCGCTGATGGCGGACGAGAACGACTTCCAGGACGCGGTGCTCGAGGCGGTGGAGGGCGAGCTCGACCGCGACGGCCTCAAGGCGCTGCGCCGGCTGGGCCGCAACGAGGGGGTCAGCAACCTGGGGCTCGGCCCCGAGGAGTAGGGCGCCGTCGCGGGCGGCACCAACGACGAGGGCCCGCCGAATGGCGGGCCCTTCGTTTTCTTCAGAAAAGGAAAAGAGAGGATTTATGTCGCGAGCGACGAGAGGCTGATCGCCGCCGGAGCGCAGGAACCGGAGTGTAGCTTGCTACATGAGGATTCCGATCGGACCGGCGCCCCGGCACCGCCGGCGGTCAGGATAGCTAGGTTCGTTCCCGACGAACCTGCGCACTTCCTACGTCCCTGTAGGTCGTCGAGCGCAGCAATAAATCCCCTTTTCCTATAGCCGCATCTCGATCCCCCGCTCGGCCATATACCGCTTGGCCTCGGGGATGGTGTACTCGCCGAAGTGGAAGATGCTGGCGGCCAGCACCGCGTCGGCGCCGCCGTCCTTGACGCCCTCCACCAGGTGGTCGAGGTTGCCGACGCCCCCCGAGGCGATCAACGGCACACTGACCGCCTCGCTGATGGCGTGGGTGATGCCGATGTCGAATCCGGCCTTGGTGCCGTCGCGGTCCATGCTGGTGAGCAGCAGCTCACCGGCGCCGAGTTCCACCATCTTCTTCGCCCATTCCACGGCGTCGAGGCCGGTGGGGCGGCGGCCGCCGTGAGTGAAGATCTCCCAGCGCGGCGTCTCGCCCTCCGCGGAGACCCGCTTGGCGTCGATGGCCACCACGATGCACTGGCTGCCGAAGCGCTCGGCGGCCTCGTGCACGAACTCGGGGTTGTTCACCGCCGCGGTGTTGATCGAGACCTTGTCGGCGCCGGCATTGAGCATGGTGCGGATGTCCTCACAGGTGCGGATGCCCCCGCCCACGGTCAGCGGGATGAACACCTCGCCGGCGATGCGCTCGACCATCTCCACCGTGGTGCCGCGGTCCTCGTGGCTGGCGGTGATGTCGAGGAAGGTAATCTCGTCGGCACCCTGCTGGTTGTAGCGCTGGGCGATCTCCACCGGGTCTCCGGCGTCACGGATACCGATGAAGTTGACGCCCTTGACCACGCGGCCGGCGTCGACGTCCAGGCAGGGAATGATGCGCTTGGCGAGTCCCATGGTCAGCTCCCGTCTCGTTGGCCGGTGAGTTCGTCGCACAGCGCCTGGGCCTCGGCCAGGTCCAGGCTGCCCTCGTAGATGGCGCGGCCGGTGATGGCGCCGAGGATGCCCGGCTCCCCGGCCTCGATCAGCGCGCGCAGGTCGTCCAGGTTGGTGACGCCGCCGGAGGCGATCACCGGCAGTCCACCCTGGCGGGCCAGCTCGGCGGTGGCCTCGACGTTGACGCCGCCCATCATGCCGTCCCGGGCGATATCGGTGTAGACGATGGACGAGACCCCGTCATCGGCGAAGCGCTTGGCCAGGTCGGTGGCCCTGATCTTGGACACCTCGGCCCAGCCGTCGGTGGCGACGAAGCCGTCGCGGGCGTCCAGGCCGACGATCACGTGGCCGGGGAAGGCCTGGCACATCTCGGTGACGAAGGCCGGCTCCTTGACCGCCTTGGTGCCGATGATCACCTGGGAGACGCCGGCCTCCAGGTAGTGTTCGATGGTCGCGGCCGAGCGGATGCCGCCGCCGATCTGGATCGGCAGTTCGGGATAGGCGCGGGCGATGGCGGTGACCGCCTCGCCGTTGACCGGCTCGCCCTCGAAGGCACCGTTGAGGTCGACCAGGTGCAGCCGCCGGGCGCCGGCCTCGACCCAGCGCGCGGCCATGGCCACCGGATCGTCGCCGTAGGTGGTGGAGTCGTCCATCCGGCCCTGCTTGAGCCTGACGCACTTGCCGTCCTTGAGATCGATGGCGGGGATTACCAGCATGTCCAGTCCTCTTGGGGCGCGGCAGCAGGCGCCCTGTTGTCATGGGCGCGGCAGCGGGCGCCCTGGAAAGTCGTCACGGGCGCGATGAGCGGCGCCCGGGCACTCGGCGGTGCCGTTCAGGGCATCCACTGTACGAAGTTTTCCAGCAGCTTCAGGCCGGCCCGGGAGCTCTTCTCCGGGTGGAACTGCACGGCGAAGGTGGCGTCGCGGCCGGTGGCCACGTGGGCCGTGACCCGCCCGTAGTCGGTGGTGCCGAACACCTGGGTGTCATCGGCGGCGTCCACGTAGTAGCTGTGCACGAAGTAGAAGTGCTCCTGGTCGTCGATGCCCTGCCACAGAGGGTGCTCGTGGTGCTGACGGACCAGGTTCCAGCCCATGTGCGGCACCTTGAGGCGATGGCCCTGGTCGTCGCGCATGTCGGCGGGGAAGCGGCGCACCTCGCCGCCCATGAAGCCCAGGCAGTCGATGCCGCCGTTCTCCTCGCTGTGGTCGTGCAGCATCTGTTGGCCGACGCAGATCCCCAGCAGCGGCTTGGACTGTTGGTCGAGCAGTTCCTGGACCAGGCCGCGCAGCTCGGTGCGTTCGAGCTCGCCCATGCAGTCGCGGATGGCGCCCTGGCCGGGCAGGACCAAGCGGGTGGCGCCATGGATGCGGCGGGCGTCGCGGGTCACCACTACATGCTCGTGGGTGACATGTTCCAGTGCCTTGGCGACGGAATGCAGGTTGCCCATCCCGTAGTCGATGACGGCAATGGTCATGGGGCGCTCCTCGTAACGGTCGGCGGTCTCACAGGCTGCCCTTGGTGGACGGCATCTGGCCGGCCATGCGCGGGTCTTCGGCGACGGCCATGCGCAGCGCCCGGCCGAAGGCCTTGAAGATGGTTTCCGCCTGATGGTGGGCGTTGAAGCCCTTCAGGTTGTCGATATGCAGCGTGACCCGGGCATGGTTGACGAAGCCCTGGAAGAACTCCCAGAACAGCTGGGTATCCAGACGGCCGATGCTGGCGCGGGTGAACTCGACGTCCATGAACAGGCCCGGGCGACCCGAGAAGTCTACCACGACCCGGGACAGCGCCTCGTCGAGGGGCACATAGGCATGGCCGTAGCGGTAGATGCCGCACTTGTCGCCTATCGCCTGGTCGAAGGCCTGACCCAGGGTGATGCCGAGATCCTCGACGGTGTGGTGGTCGTCGATATGCAGGTCGCCCACCGCCTTGATGTCCAGGTCGATCAGGCCGTGGCGGGCCACCTGGTCGAGCATGTGGTCGAGGAAGGGCACGCCGGTCTCGCAGGTCAGCCGGCCCTCGCCGTCGAGGTTCACGGTGACGGTGATCTGGGTTTCCTTGGTGTCGCGGGTGACCGTGGCGATACGCTCGGACATGTCGGGTCTCCAGCGCCTGGGCGCTTTTCGGGGTGAGGGCGGGCTCCCTGACGCCGGGCGCCGTCCGGAGCCTAGAATGCAGGGATGTGCCTGCCGTCGCAGGACAGCCATTATAGTGAAACGCCGCCCCCATCCGCTACAATGCCTGCCACTTCAGCGGTGGCGGCAACGGCCACCCCTCAGGGAGAATCTCGCATGCCGGTAACGCTCCACCGAGTCGACCAGGCGGTCTGGGAGGCGGATGCCCAGGTGCAGCAGGACCTGCTGCGCATCTACGCCGACGCCCCTCCCGAGCGTTTGCCGCTCCCCCCGAAGGACTTCATCTGCCGCCACCTGGCGGCGGGTCGCTTCTTCTGCTGTGCCCGCTTCAATGACCGCCTGCTGGGCGCCCTGGCGGTGCAGCGTGACCAGGAGGCCTGGTGGCTCTCGCACCTGTGCGTGCGCAAGACCACTCGTCGCCGGGGCGTGGGCACGCGCCTGCTGACCCTGACCGGCGAGGCCGCCCATGCCGAGGGGCGGCGGCTGTGCGTGGCCAATCCCCGACTGCCCATGGCCGACCAGCTGCTGCTGAGCCGTCTCGGCTACCGGTTGACCAAGACCGGTGACTACTTCGAACTGGATCTGTCGCCCAAAGGAGCCGGGCAATGAAGCGAATCTTGCGAACCCTGCTGGCCGCCATCGGTGTGCTCGGGCTGGTCATGGTGGGAGCCGTTGTCTTCGTGACGACCTTCTTCGACCCCGAGGATCTCAAGCCGCGCCTCGTCGACGTGGTACGGCAACACAGCGGCCTCGAGCTGGAGCTGGAGGGCCCGCTGGCATGGTCCTTCTATCCCCGCCTGGGGGTCAGCGTCGAGTCCGCCGAGGCCCGCCTGCCCTCCCAGCCTGCCGACGATACGCCCTTCGCCGCCTTCGACCATGCCGAGGTCAGCCTGGCCCTGGCGCCGCTGCTGCGCGGCAAGATCGCCATCGATGGCCTGACCCTGGACGGCCTGGCCTTCCACCTGGAGCGCGATGCCGAGGGGCGCGGCAACTGGGAGACGCTGATCGAGCATCTCGAGGAGCGCGGCGAGGAGGCCGAGGCCGTGCTGGCGCCGGCCAGTGCCGGCCCCAACCCGGATGACAGCGGCGGCCTGGCCGTGGCGCTCAACATCGCCAGCGTGCAGGTTCGCGACGGCCGGGTGCGCTATCGGGATGCCCAGGCCGGTCGCGAGCTGGCCTTCGAGCAGGTCGACATCTCCGGCAGCAACGTCAATCCCGACAGTCCCTTCCCGCTCAGCGCGAGCCTGCAGGTGGCGGTGGAGAACGGCGCCGAGGCCCAGGCCGAGGGCGCCGCCGGACTGGTCAGCCAGGTCGAGCTCGAGACCCGGGTCAACCTGGGGCTGGCCGAGGGCCGCCACGTGCTGAGCGACCTGAAGCTGGACACCACCACCCGTCTTGCGAGCGACGAGGAGGAAGAGGAGGCCCAGGAGGGCCGGCTCAGCGCCAAGGAACTGGTGCTGGATCTCGCCGGCGGGCAGATCAAGTCGAGCGGCAGCCAGCTGGAACTCAGCCTGCTCCACCCGCGCCTCGGCGAGAAGCGCCTGCCGCTGACCCTGGCCTTCCAGCTCGACGCCAACCTGCAGCAGGACACCGCCCGGCTGCGGGAGATGGAGCTGACCGGCCCCGACGGCCTCGAGGCCAGCGGCAACCTGGCCATCAACGAGCTGCGCCAGACACCCAGCTACGAGGGCCAGCTGCGTCTGGCCTCGTTGTCGCTGCGGCCCTGGCTGATCCGCTTCCAGGCGATGCCGACCACGGCCAGCAACCAGGCGCTGAGCGAGGTGGCCCTGGCCAGCTCGGTCGAGGGCGACCTGGAGAGCCTCGCCCTCGACGACCTGACGCTGAGCCTCGACGGCGGCACCTTCAACGGGCACCTGGCCGGGCGCTTCGACGGCTCCCGCCTCGCGGCCGACCTCAAGGGCGACAGCCTGAACCTGGACGATTACCTGCCGCCCACCAACGGCCCGCCGATGACCGCCTCCGGGAGGGCGCTCATCCAGAGCGCCGCCGCCCAGGAGGAGACCGGTGGCCTGGTGCCCGCCGAGTGGTTGGGCGAGCTTGTCCTCGACGCCCACCTGGTGCTCGGCCGGCTCACGTTCATGGAGCAGACCTTCGAGAACGTCGAGCTGACCCTCCAGGGAAGCGATGGTCGCCACCGGCTGGCGGCCTTCGAGTCGGACTTCCACGACGGCAACCTCGCCGCCAGCGGCGAGCTCGACGCGCGCGAGATGCCCCTGCACTGGCGGCTGACGCCGCGGGTGGAGAACGTCCGCCTGGGCTCGCTGCTGGATAGCCTGAGCAGCGAGCCCGCCCCGCTGCGCGGCCGCCTGCAGGGCGAGGGCGAGCTCGAGAGCCGCGGCAACAGCGTGGCCGAGCTCAAACGCGCCCTGGGCGGCCGGCTGGCCACCCGGGTGGCCGAGGGCAGCATCGCCGGCGTCAACGTCTCCCGTGAGCTGTGTACCGCCGCGGCCCGCCTGGAAGGCGAGACCCCGAGCCGCGAGTGGCGCGCGGACACCGAGTTCGAGCGCGCCGAGGCCAGCTTCCGGATCCGTGAGGGCGTGGCCGAGAGCGACGACCTGCTGGTGACCATCCCCGGGGTCGCCCTGGATGGCGAGGGCCAGCTGGATCTCGCCAGCGAACAGTTCGACCTCAAGGCCGCCGCCCGCTTCACCGATTCCGTGGATGCCGCCTGCGAGGTGAACCCGCGGCTGGTCGACGTGCCCTTCCCGGTGCGCTGCGAGGGCCAGCTCGGCGGCGACAGCAGCGAGTGGTGCCGCTTCGACCGCGAGGCCTTCCAGGATACCCTGGCCGGGCTGCTGCGCCGGGAGGCCAGCCAGCGGGCCGGCGAGGAGGTCGAGAAGCGCCTCGACGACGCCGTGAAGGAACTCGACGAGCGCCTCGGCGAGGGCTCCGGCAGTGAACTTCGCGACACCCTCGAGGGTCTGTTCAAGTGAGCAGCTAGTAAGCCAGTCCTGCGCCGACGTTCCGTCGGCGCTTTTTTTCGTGTCGAGATCGCCCCATGACGGATCATCCGCCCGCCATCCTCGCCCCCCAGACCTTCCAGCGGCGCCTGCTCGACTGGTTCGAGCTCCACGGCCGCCATGACCTGCCCTGGCAGCAGGACCGCACGCCCTACCGGGTGTGGGTCTCGGAGATCATGCTGCAGCAGACCCAGGTGGCCACCGTGATTCCCTACTTCGAGCGCTTCATGGCGCGCTTCCCGGACGTGCAGGCCCTGGCGGCGGCCTCCCGGGACGAGGTGCTGCACCTGTGGACCGGGCTCGGCTACTACGCTCGTGGGCGCAACCTGCACAAGGCGGCACGCACGGTGGTGGCCGAGCACGGCGGCGCCTTCCCGGTAGACAGCCTCGAGGCCATGGCCGCGCTGCCGGGTATCGGCCCCTCCACCGCCGGGGCGATCATCGCCCAGAGCACCGGCCAGCGCGCGGTGATCCTCGACGGCAACGTCAAGCGAGTGCTCACTCGCCTGCATGCCGTGGAGGGCTGGCCGGGGCGGCCGGCCGTGGAGCGCCGCCTGTGGGCGTTGGCCGAGCACTACACCCCACGTGAGCGGCTGGTGGATTTCACCCAGGCGATGATGGACCTGGGCGCGACGCTGTGCAGCCGCGGCCGTCCCGATTGCGCGGCCTGCCCCTTCAACGACGCCTGCCTGGCCCATGCCCGCGGCGAGGAGCGCTGCTTCCCCGAGCCCAAGCCCAGGAAGGCGCTGCCCACGCGCCACGCCGCCATGCTGGTGCTCCAGGATGACCAGGGGCGGGTGCTGCTCGAGCAGCGCCCCTCCAGCGGGCTGTGGGGCGGGCTCTGGAGCCTGCCTCAGTTCGAGGACGAGGCGGGCCTGCAGGGCTGGCTCGACCAGCATGCGCCCCGGGCCGAGCTCGACGCCGCCTGGTCGCCGTTCACCCACGTGTTCAGCCACTTCCGCCTCGAGATCACCCCGCGGCCGGCCCGGGTGACGCGGCTCGACGCCGTGGGCGAGGGCCGGCGCTGGTTCGACCCCGAGGCGCCGGACAGCATCGGCCTGGCCGCCCCGGTGAAGGGCTTGCTGGAGTCGCTGCGGCCCTTCACCCTGTCCGCACCCGAGAATCCCCGTTCCGATGTCCAGGAGAAGTGACCGATGAGCCAGACCGTTTTCTGCCGCAAGTACCAGCAGGAGCTGGAAGCCCTGCCGTTCCCGCCGCTACCCGGCAAGAAGGGCCAGGAGATCCAGGCCAGCGTCTCGAAGAAGGCCTGGGAGGAGTGGCAGGCGCTGCAGACCCGCCTGATCAACGAGAAGCACCTCAACATGCTCGAGCCCTCCGCCCGGGAATACCTGATGGAACAGCTGGAGCGCTTCCTCGACAACGAGGAAACCGACCAGGCCGAGGGCTATGTTCCCCCCGAATCGTGACCGCTGGAGGATCCCACTGGCGCCGCCATCTTTTTGAAACGGAAAGGGTTGACGCGAGCGGGCCGGTGGGGTTTAATACGCACCGTTGGCGAGGGCCAGATAGCTCAGTTGGTAGAGCAGGGGATTGAAAATCCCCGTGTCGGCGGTTCGATTCCGTCTCTGGCCACCACAATGCTGGGGTATAGCCAAGCGGTAAGGCACCGGTTTTTGGTATCGGCATGCGCAGGTTCGAATCCTGCTACCCCAGCCACGTCAACCCCGTTTCCGTTCTGCATCTCGACCCGCAGTCGGTCCCGAGCCGGCATAGCTCAGTTGGTAGAGCAACTGACTTGTAATCAGTAGGTCCCGGGTTCGACTCCTGGTGCCGGCACCATCGAAACATCGGGATTTACAACGAGTTGCAGTATATAAGAAGCCGCCCATCGAGGCGGTTTTTTTGTGTCTGTCTACGGCTACCCATGGGGCGTGGACAACCTGCCTGCCAAAAAAAGGACCCGCCAATATGGCGGGCCTGTCAAATGCTCCTAGTCGGGAACCTCTCAGAGTGCTGCCATTGCTTGCGTCAATAGCACCCTTATCATTGCTCAGGATTCTTGCAGCAGTGTGACAGCCGGGTTCAGCTTTGTCGCATCTTCGAGATGTCCGGGGCGAAGTGGGCATAGCGCATGGTCATGGTGATCGACTGATGGCCCAGGATGCGCTGAAGGACCAGGATGTTGCTCGCCGTTCATCATGAACTGGCTGGCGAAGGTATGGCGAAGTACCTGGGTCAGCTGCCCCTCGGGGAGATCTATGCGAGTCTCCTGGCTAGCCGAATGAAGAGCCTTGCAGGACTCGGCAAACAGCTTGCCGATCTTTCGACGCCGGCGGGGGGCGACAGAGAACGGCCCGTGCATAACGACGAGAGCGTGCCGGGAGGCTACAGCTTGAGGTAGCGCCTCAGGTGGGCGAGGACGTGCTTGTTATCCGGATCGTCGACCTCGATCAGCAGCCGGGTGGCAAAGGGCGGTTTCTCTTTCAGGACGACATAGAGTCCGTAGCGAGGATCTCGCTGGTTGCGGGGGATGACACCGATCACGTCAAAGGCCAGGTGATCGATGCCATCGAGGTCTTCAACCGAGATATACCTCTCGGAGGCTGGCTTCTGCATGGGCGGCGCTTCTGTTAGTTCAACCAATTGAAAAGATAGTTTGTGTTTTTGTAAACGGCGCCGCTGATGGCATGTCTCGGGTGTGGGTCACGACGGAGCAAGAGCAACAGGCACGTCCAGCATCGTGGTGGGCAACTCCTTGATCACCGTGACAATTGGACAACGTTTTTCCGGCTTATGTTCGCGACGAAAGCATTGGGCAATCCGCCCTGTAGAGGTCCCGTAGGGGCATGCTTTTTATCAGTCGCTGCCGGATCATTTGTCGGGAGAATCCTCGGAAAAACGCCTGACCATTTACCAGAAAAATGAGTTAGGGTCCTCTTGTCCCGGTGGCATTCGACAGGGTGTCTTCACCCCGCCGAGAGACGGATAGGGCTAGTGCTCGGCATGCCTCCTCCCATTGGCCGGAGAGACTACAGGTCCAGGCGGCGCCTGAGCTCAGAGAGGGCGATCAGGCAGTCGGGATCGTCCACCTCGACCAGCAGCCGGCTGGCGTAGGGGGACTCCTCCTTCAAGACGACATAGATCCCCGCGCGGGGATCATGCTTGTGACGGGGCGTCGCCCCAATCACGTCGAAGGCTCGATGATCGAACGCCTCGAGATCATCCGCTGACATTCGTGTCTCGGCAGCCGGCCTGTGCATCCACCATCCCTCAGCGGCCATTGTAATTTCATGAAACAATAGTTTATTTCACGTAAGCGCCGAGAGGTGTTTGATGCTTTTCTAATTTTTCTTAGCATTTTTGTCGCAGACAAAAAAAGCCCACCGTGGTGTTGGTGGGCAACATGCTCACCCATGGGGTGAAGTGAGCATTACTTGCCATGGAGGGTGCCGAAGCGTGCACGCTTCTGGATGCCTAGCAACTTCCCGCGCTCTCTCTGCTTCCCGCTGGAGCGAATCAACAGGACGTCCCGTCATCGAGATGAATCGTTCGCCCGCCACGTCGGGCGGGCGAAAGGGGTTAACCACCCCCTGACTTGTCATGCAAAGAACACCATCCAGGCTTTCTCAGCTTAGGCACAGTTCGGCTCCATTGTCAGGATTTCTTCTCATTGATTGCCATGACGCCTAGCAAGTGGGTTCACCCGGTGCCGGGCCGGCGGTGGCCAGGTGGACAGTCGACATCGGCAGGACGCGGCGGAGTCAGCGATCGTTGCCGGCACGGCGTTCGGCACTGGGGGCATGGCCTGTGCAGCGGCGAAAGGCCCGGGAGAAGCTCGAGACCTCGGTGAAGCCCAGGTCGAGGGCGATCTCGCCCACGGGCCGCCGGGTATGGCGCAGCCAGTGGCGGGCCCAGCTCAGGCGGCGGTTCATCACGTATTGCTGCGGGGTGACGCCGAACTGGCGCTGGCAGAGCAGGTGCAACTGGCTCTGGCCGAGGTGCATGGCCTCGGCCAGAGCCCGGTTGTCGGGCGGCATGGTCAGGCGCTCGTCGATGAAGGCATCGAGGGCCGCGGCGCACAGGCGACCAGGTTTGAGCGCCTCGATCTCGCCCTGAGCGAGCAGTTGACTGCACTGGCTGACGAACAGCACTGCCAGCTGTTGGTTGATCAGGGCGCGCTGCTCCAGCGTATGGGCCAGCTTCAGCTGGCCGGTGGCGAACTCCACCATGGGCAACAGGGTGGGGGGGAGGTTCAGCGCCCGGGGCTCGGCGAACAGCGACTCGCGCAGGTCCAGGGCACAGCTCTTCTCCAGCGAGGCCAGGCAGGGGTCGTCGGTGCCGAGATCGATCACCAGGACCTCGCTGTCTTCCCCCCGGCCCAGGTAGCTATGCGGTTCGCGGGTGGGGAGGATGGCCGCCTGGCCGAGCACCAGTCGTTCGCTTCCCCGGCTGAATTCGTAGTCCATGGCGCCGCGCCACCCGAGCATCAGCTGGGGGTGGGCGTGGCAATGCTCGCCTGAGCGGCGGGCGATGCGATTGCAGCGGGCCTGGGTGTGTGACATGGCGTTCCCCTCGGGCCCGCGACGATTGCGGAGCCTGAATCAACGCTTGCGGAGACAGGGTCAAGAGCCCGCGTCGAGCCCCTCTATAGACTGGCCTTGGACACAGTAGAAATGAGGTTGACATGTATCTCGACGCCGAACAAGTCACCACCAGCCTGCCCTGGGGGGCCCTGGTGGAAGCGCTGGACGACATCTTTACCCGCACCGTGCATTCGCCGGTGCGCCACCACCATCACCTGAGCGTACCGGGCGACCCGGACGCCACCCTGCTGCTGATGCCGGCCTGGATCGAGGGCCAGTACCTGGGGGTCAAGCAGGTCAACGTCTTCCCCGGCAACAGTGCCCGGGGTCTGCCCGGCCTTACCGGCCACTACCTGTTGAGCTGCGCGCGGACCGGCCACCACCTGGCCCAGTTCGAGGCCAACGAGCTGACTGCCCGTCGCACGGCGGCCGCTTCCGCCCTGGCGGCGCGCTACCTGGCCCGCGAGGACGCCAGCGAGCTGCTGATGGTCGGCGCCGGGCGCATGGCCCGTCGTCTGATCCCGGCGCACCAGGCGGTTCGGCCGATCCAGCGGGTGCGTATCTGGGATATCCGCGAGGCCTCGTCCTGCGCCCTGGCGGAGGAGTTCCGGGCCGAGGGGATCGACGCCGAGGCGGTAGCGGAGGACGGCCTGGCCGAGGCCGCCGGCCGGGCCGACATCATCAGCTGCGCCACCCTGAGTCGCGATCCGCTGATCCAGGGCGAGTGGCTGTCGCCCGGCACGCACCTGGACCTGGTCGGCAGCTTCATGCCCTTCATGCGCGAGGCCGACGACGCGGTGATGCGCCGTGGCGCGATCTTCGTCGATACCCGTGAGGGGGCCACCAGCGAGACCGGCGACCTGATCGATCCGCTGAAGACCGGGGTCATCCAGGCGTCCGACATCCTGGCCGACTTCCCCGACCTGGAGGCGGCCATCCTGGCCTACGAGCGCTGTACCGCACAGCCCTGAGCTCTCTGCATCGCCCAGTCCCTCGACTCCTGACACAACGACAACAGCGTGGGGCAATACCCCGCCCGGGAGTGTTACGCAAGATGAAAGACGACGCAGTCCCTGACATCCCCGTACCGAGCCTGCCGCTGGCCTTGATTCCCATCGTGCTGACCATTGGCCTGCTCGGCATGCAGATCTTCTACTACGACGACTTCACCCCGCATATCCCGCTGGCCATCGGCTTCGCCATCACCGCCCTGGTGGGCTGGCTGCAGGGCTATCGCTGGCAGGACATCGAGGCCGGCGCCTTCAAGGTGCTGCACGTGGCGATGCCCTCCATCGGTACCCTGATCATCGTCGGTATGCTGGTCGGCACCTGGCTCGCCAGCGGCACCGTGCCGATGCTGATCTCTCTGGGCCTCGAGCTGATCGACCCGAGCTGGTTCCTGGCCGCCGCCATGCTGATGTGCTCGATGGTCTCGCTGTCCATCGGCTCCTCCTGGACCACCGTCGGCACCGTGGGCCTGGCGCTGATCGGTATCGGCGATGCCTTCGGCGTGCCCATCTACTGGACCGCCGGGGCCGTCGTCTCCGGGGCCTTCTTCGGCGACAAGATTTCGCCGCTGTCCGATACCACCAACCTGACGCCGGCGGTCACCGAGACCAATATCTTCGAGCATATCCGCTACATGATGCCGGCCACCGTCCCCGCCATGCTGATCGCCCTGGCGATCTACTGGGTCGTCGGTGGCGCCGAGGCCGGGGTGGGGCATTCCCTCGAGCGCATCGACCTCATCAAGCAGGGGCTGGCCGACAACTTCGAGATGGGCATCTGGCAACTGCTGCCGCTGGTGGTGGTCATCGGCCTGGCCTGCTTCAAGGTGGCGCCGATCCCGGCGCTGTTCACCGGGGTGATGCTGGGCGGGGGTGTCGCCATCCTGACCCAGGGGGCGTCCCTCCATGATGCTCTGACCTTCGCCCACGGTGGCTATTCCATCGCCAGTGGCAGCGAGACGCTGGACAGCCTGCTCAACCGCGGCGGCGTCACCTCCATGACCTGGGTGGTGACCCTGATGATGTTCGCCCTGGCCTTCGGCGGTGCCCTGGAGCGCACCCGCTGCCTGGAGGCCATCGTCGGGACCATCATGAAGCGCCTCAAGAGCTTCCGGGGGCTGCAGACCAGCGCCATCCTGACCTCCATCACCACCAACGTGGTGTCCGGTGACGTCTACCTGTCCATCGCCTTGCCGGGGCGCATGTACAAGCCCGCCTACGACCAGATGGGTTACTCACGGCTAAACCTGGCCCGGGCCATCGAGGAGGGCGGTACCCTGGTCTCGCCGCTGGTGCCGTGGAACGCCGGCGGCGCCTTCGTGATGGGCGCGCTGGGGCTGACCGTGGCCGGGGGTGACTTCAGCCAGCTGCTGTATATCCCCCTGGCCTTCGCCTGCTGGCTGTCGCCGGTGATCGGTATCCTCTATGCCCAGCTCGGCTGGTTCTCCTGGCGCGCCGAGCCCGAAGAGGCAGCCGATGCCCAGCCCATGCCCGCGGCGGAGGAACGCGAATGACCCGAGGTGAAGGAGGGGATCGCACCGCGGTGATCGGCGCGGGTGTCATCGGCATGACCACCGCGCTGGCCCTGCAACGCCAGGGGCATAGGGTCAGCGTGCTCGATCCCCGGGGGCCGGGGGAGGGTGCCTCCTACGGTAACGCCGGCTTCCTGGCCACCGAGCTGATCGATCCCTTGTCGACGCCGGCCACCCTGCGCAAGGCGCCACGGCTGTGGCTCGACCCCCACGGGGCCCTGGCCCTGCCGCTGCGCTACCTGCCGCGGCTGGCGCCCTGGCTTGCGCGCTTTATCGCTGCCGCCCGTCCCGCCCGGGTCGCCAAGGGGCGTCAGGCACTGGCGGCCCTGAACGGGGCGGCGGTGGCCGCCTGGCAGCGCTGCCTGGCCGATATCGGCGCCAAGGAGGAGTTGCTGGTCTCGGGGTATCTCCTGGTGTGGGAGTCTGACCGAGGCCGGGCGGCGGCCAAGGCGCAGATGGCCCACCTGCAGCGTTGGGGATATGAGGTGGAGTGGCTCGAGGCGGCGGCGCTACGCAAGCGCGAGCCGGGACTGACGGGCGAGCTGAGCCACGGGCTCTACTTCCCCGGCGCCCACCAGATGCGCGACCCCTATGCCCTGGTGCGGCGCCTGGCCGCGGCCTTCGAGGCCCGCGGCGGCGAGCTGTGCCGGGTGCGAGTGAGCCGGCTGGAACCCCATGGCGAGGGCGTGCGCCTTCACACAGATGCGGGCGAACTGGAGGCGGACCGGGCAGTGGTCGCCGCGGGCGCCTGGAGCCATCGACTGGCCGCCGGGCTCGGCCTGTCGGTCCCGCTGGAGACCGAGCGCGGCTATCACCTGACCCTGCCCAAGCGAGGGCAGGCCCTGCGCCAGCCGGTGGGCTCGGCGGAGCGCCGCTGCGTGATGACGCCGATGAGTTGCGGCCTGCGGGTGGTCGGCTTCACCGAGCTCGGCGGGTTCTCGCTGTCCCCGGTCAAGCGCCGCTATGCGTCGCTGCGCCATCATGCCGAAGCACTGCTGCGCGACCCCACCGGTCTCGATGAGGGCGCCGAGGAGTGGATGGGCTTCCGCCCGACCCTGCCCGATTCCCTGCCGGTGATCGATACTCATCCGGACTACCCGGCGGTGCACTTCGCCTTCGGCCACCAGCACCTGGGGCTGACCCAGGCGGCGATCACCTCGGAGTTGCTGGCCGCACGCATGGCGGGAGAAAACCCGGCCCTGGACCTCGCTCCCTACCGGGTGACCCGCTTCTCACGGCGCTGGAAAACGGAGTAGGCGCAACCCCGGCTGGGGCGCCTACGCTAGATGAATGACTTTCGACAATGACGACGCCATCCGAGACGGCATATCGACGAGGCGATGCGTGTCGCTGGGGAGATCCATCATGAACGAAGCCAACCTTCATCCGAATACCGTCGTGAGCGAACCGCGGGCGCGTATCCGTGCCCACTATGCGGCCGACGAGGCCGAGGTGCTGCGTGGGCTCGTCGAACGCATCACGCTGTCGGAGGACGACCGCCGCCGGGTAGCCGAGGTCGGCGCCCACTATGTGGAGCGCGTGCGCAAGGAGACTTCGCCTTCGATGATGGAGGCGTTCCTGGCCGAATACGGGCTCTCGACCGAGGAGGGCGTCGGCCTGATGTGCCTGGCCGAGGCGCTGCTGCGCGTGCCCGATGCGGAGACCATCGACGACCTGATCCACGACAAGATCGAGCCCTCCGACTGGGGCGCGCACCTGGGCAAGTCCTCGTCGTCGATGGTCAACGCCTCGACCTGGGCGCTGATGCTGACCGGCAAGGTGCTGGAAGAGGATCCCAAGGGTCCGGTGCGGGCGCTGCGCGGCCTGGTGCGCCGCATGGGCGAGCCGGTGGTACGCACCGCCGTCGGGCAGTCGATGAAGGTCCTCGGCCGCCAGTTCGTGCTCGGCCAGACCATCGAGGAGGGCATGAAGAATGCCCGCGAGCTCGAGAAGCAGGGCTACACCTACTCCTACGACATGCTGGGCGAGGCGGCGCGCACCGACGCCGACGCGCGGCGCTATCACCAGGCCTACGCCACGGCGATCGCCGCCATCGCCAAGCAGGCCCAGGGCGACGTGCGCGGAAGCCCCGGGATCTCGGTGAAGCTCTCGGCGCTGCACCCGCGCTATGAAACCACCCACCGCGACACGGTGATGACGACCCTCGTACCGCGCGCCCTGGAGCTGGTGCAGCAGGCGGCCAAGGCCAATATCGGTTTCAACATCGACGCCGAGGAACAGGACCGCCTGGACCTGTCGCTCGACGTGATCGAGGCGCTGCTCTCCGACCCCGGTCTCGCCGGCTGGGACGGTTTCGGGGTGGTGGTGCAGGCCTACGGGCGCCGCGCCGCGCCGGTGATCGAGGCGCTCTACGAGCTGGCCGAGCGGCTCGACCGCAGGATCATGGTGCGGCTGGTGAAGGGCGCCTACTGGGACACCGAGATCAAGTTGTCGCAGGAGATGGGGGTCGAGACCTTCCCGGTCTTCACCCGCAAGGTCAACACCGATGTGAGCTACATGGCCTGCGCGCAGCTGCTGCTCGACCGGCGCGATCGTATCTATCCGCAGTTCGCCACCCACAACGCCCATACCTGCGCCGCCGTCGTCGCCATGGCGGGCGACGACAAGGACAGCTACGAGTTCCAGCGCCTGCACGGCATGGGCGAGTCGCTGCACCATATCGTCAAGCAGGCGGAGGGCACGCGCTGCCGGATCTACGCCCCGGTCGGCGCGCACCGTGACCTGCTGGCCTACCTGGTACGCCGCCTGCTAGAGAACGGGGCGAACTCCTCGTTCGTGAACCAGGTAGTGGACGACTCGATTCCCCCCAGCGAGGTCTCCAAGGATCCGGTGGCCGGGATGCAGCGCCTGGGCGACGCCATCGCCAGCCCGTTGATCCGCCAGCCCGGCGAGCTCTTCGCCCCCGAGCGCAAGAACTCCCGCGGCTACCGGATCAACGAACCCGCCTCGATCCTGCCGCTGCTGGCGGCGCGCGAGGAATTCGCCGACACCACCTGGACCGCCGGGCCCATGCTGGCGGGAAGCCCGGCACCGCAGGGGCCGGCCCGCGATGCCGTGTCGCCCGCCGACGGCTCGCGCCTGGTCGGCAGGGTGCATGAGGCGACGCCGGCCGAGGTGGCGGCCGCGCTCGACGCCGCCGAGGACGGCTACCGCGACTGGTCGGCACGGCCGGTGGCCGAACGGGCCGAGGTGCTGCGCCGGATCGCCGATCTCTACGAGCAGCACATCGCCGAGCTGACCGCGATCGCCACTCGCGAGGCCGGCAAGATGATTCTCGATGGCATCGCCGAGGTGCGCGAGGCGGTGGATTTCCTGCGCTACTACGCCAACGAGGGCGAGCGGCTGGAGGCGGAGGAGCCCGGCGGCGCCCGCGGCATCTTCGTCTGCATCAGCCCGTGGAACTTTCCGCTGGCCATCTTCACCGGCCAGATCGCCGCGGCGCTGGCGGCCGGCAACGCGGTGCTCGCCAAGCCCGCCGAGCAGACACCGCTGATCGCCGCCCGGGCCGTCGAGTTGATGCGCGAGGCCGGCCTGCCCGAGGCGGCGCTGCAACTGCTGCCCGGCGATGGGCCGACGGTGGGCGGGCCGCTGACCCACGATCCGCGGATCGCCGGCGTCTGCTTCACCGGCTCGATCGAGGTGGCGCAGATCATCCACCAGGCCCTGGCGCAGAATGCCGGGCCGGATGCGGTGCTGATCGCCGAGACCGGCGGGCTGAACGCCATGATCGTGGACTCCACGGCGCTGACCGAGCAGGCGGTGCGCGACATCCTGATCTCGTCCTTCCAGTCGGCCGGCCAGCGCTGCTCGGCGCTGAGGATGCTGTATGTCCAGGAAGAGGCGCGAGAGCGGCTGCTGACGATGCTCGACGGCGCCATGGACGCGCTCACCATCGGCGACCCCTGGAACACCGACACCGACGTCTCGCCGGTGATCGACGCCGACGCCCAGGCCGACATCGGCGCCTACGTGGCGGCGCAGGAGAAGGCCGGCAAGGTGCTGAAGACGCTGCCCGCGCCGGACGTCGGCACCTTCGTCACCCCGGCTGTGGTCGAGGTCGGGGGCATCGACGATCTCGAGCGCGAGATCTTCGGCCCGGTCCTGCACGTGGCGACCTTCAAGGCGCGGGACCTCGACGGCGTGGTCGACGCGATCAATGCCAAGGGGTATGGGCTGACCTTCGGCCTGCATACCCGCATCGACGACCGCGTGCAGCAGATCGTCGAACGACTCCATGTCGGCAACATCTACGTCAACCGCAACCAGATCGGCGCCATCGTCGGCTCCCAGCCCTTCGGCGGCGAGGGCCTGTCAGGGACCGGGCCCAAGGCCGGCGGCCCGCTCTACGTCAACCGCTTCCGCCGCACCGCCGCCACCGAGCGCCACGAGGCGCCCCAGGACGCCGCCGTGGCGCTCGGCGATCTCCAGTCGGCCCTCGACGGCCTGGACCCGCGCAACTGGGCGGCGCGCCCCGACCGGGTCGAGGTGCTGCGCAAGGCGCTCTCCGGCAAGCGCGGCGTGATCCGCAAGGCGCTCGCCGAGACCGCGGCCCTGGACATGACGCCGCAGACGCTGCCGGGGCCGACGGGGGAAAGCAACCGGCTGTCGTTCTATCCCAAGGGCCCGGTACTCTGCCTCGGGCCGACGCTCGACATCGCCATCGCCCAGGCGGTGCAGGCGCTCGGCGCGGGCTGTGCGGCGGTGCTCGCAGCACCTGGCGCGGTACCGGCCGTGCGGCCGCTGGTCGAGGCCGGGGCGCCCGTCGCCGCGCGCGACGGCCGCGTCGCGGCCGAGACGCTGAGCGCGGTCCAGGGCATCGCGGCGGTGGCCGCTTCCGGCGCCAGCGACTGGACCCGCGAGCTGCGCCTCGCGCTCGCCCAGCGCGACGGCCCCATCGTGTCGCTCGAGACCCAGACCATCGCGCCGGAGCGCTACGTGGTGGAACGCCACCTGTGCATCGACACCACCGCCGCGGGCGGCAACGCCAGCCTGCTGGCGACGGCCGAATAGGCGCGAGGGCCCGATGGCGGCGCCGGCTCGTGTCCGGGGCGTCGACGCCGCATTTGTGCAATGGCGCCCGCCTTGCGATGATCGGCCGGTCACAGGCTATGCGGAGTGGGGCGACCCGTGGACAAGTTCGAGAGAAAGCTGGACCAGGCGGCCCGGGCCGCCTGGCTCTCCTATGTGGGCGGTCACACCCAGGACGAGATCGCCAGCCAGCTCGGCGTGTCGCGTCCCGGCGTGCAGCGTCTGCTGGCTCTGGCCCGCCAGGAAGGCCTGGTCAAGGTACATATCGACCATCCCATCGCCGGCTGCATGGCGCTCTCCGAGGCGATCGGCGAGCGTTACGGGCTGGAGTTCTGCGACGTGGTGCCCGCCGACCCGCAGGGCGCGCCCGGCGGCAGTACCCGCTACCTGGCGGTGGCCGCGGCCGAGCGCCTGTCCCACTACCTGGACCGCAGCGAGCCGCTGACCCTGTCGCTGGGCACCGGCCGTGCCGTGCGCGGCATGGTCGAGGCGCTGAGCCGCATCGATCGCCCGCAGCATCGCTTCGTCTCGCTGGTCGGCAATGTCGCCCGGGATGGCTCCTCCAACCGCTACGACGGCGTCATGGTGCTGGCCGACAAGACCGGCGGCGAGCGCTTCCTGCTGCCGGCCCCGGTGGTAGCGGGCTCGGTGGAGGAGAGCGAGGCCCTGTGCGGGCAGCGGCTCTACCAGTCGGTGGCCGAGGTCGCCCGCGAGGCCGAGGTGGCCTTTATCGGGGTCGGGCGCATCGACCGCCAGGCGACGCTCTTCCAGGACCACTTCATCAGCGAGGCCGAGCTCGACGAGCTGCTGGAGCGCAAGGCGGTGGGCGAGTTGCTGGGCTGGCCGCTGAGCCAGGACGGCGAGGTCATCGACTGCTCCATCACCCGGCGGGTGACCAGTCTGCCGCTGTCCATCTTCCGTGACCGTCCCCTAGTGGCGGTGGGCGGTGGGCGCGACAAGGGGCCGGCGCTGCTCGCCGCGCTGCGTGGTGGCTGGCTCAAGGGCCTGGTCACCGACGAGCACGCGGCGCGCTACATCGTCGAGGCGGAGCGCGGATCCGCTCTCCACGGCGCAAGCCCTGCAACTAAGGTCTAAGCGTCTAAAGTCTAACGCTGCGGTTTTGCTTTTTTTGGGGTCGTGATCGATCATTTGTTCGTGCATTGATTGAAATGATCAAAAGCCGAATCACGCGTCGACAACAACACAAGACTTCCCAAAGGAGCCAACCATGAAGCTCTCTCGTGTGCTCCCGCTGGCCGGCATCGCGGCCGTGGGCGCCAGCGCGGCCCAGGCGGAAACGATCACCGTGGCCACCGTCAACAACAACGACATGGTGATCATGCAGGGCCTGACCGATGCCTTCGAGCAGGCCCACCCGGATATCACCCTGGACTGGGTGGTGCTCGAGGAGAACGTGCTGCGCCAGCGCCTCACCACCGATATCGCCACCGGCGGTGGCCAGTTCGACGTCATGACCATCGGCACCTACGAGGTGCCCATCTGGGCCGAGCGCGACTGGCTGACCCCACTGGACGACCTGCCCGAGGACTACCGGGTCGATGACCTGCTGCAGTCGGTCCGCGACGGCCTGAGCGAGGACGGCACCCTGCACGCGCTGCCCTTCTACGCCGAGAGCTCGATGATGTACTACCGCCAGGACCTCTTCGACGCGGCCGGCATCGAGTTGCCCGAGCAGCCCACCTGGCAGCAGGTGCGCGACTGGGCCGAGACGCTCCATGCCCCCGACGAGCAGACCTACGGGATCTGCCTGCGCGGCAAGCCGGGCTGGGGCGAGAACATGGCCCTGGTCTCGACCATGATCAACACCTTCGGCGGGCGCTGGTTCGACATGGACTGGAACCCCCAGATCGACTCGCCGGCCTGGCAGGAGGCGATCGGCTTCTACGTCGACCTGCTGGGCAACTATGGCCCGCCCGGCGCCAGCTCCAACGGCTTCAACGAGAACCTGGCGCTGTTCTCCCGGGGCAATTGCGCCATCTGGGTCGACGCCACCTCGGCGGCGGGCAAGCTCTACGACGCCGACGAGTCCCAGGTCGCCGACCAACTGGGCTTCGCCCCGGCGCCGGTCGCCGAGACCCCGAAGGGCTCCCACTGGCTGTGGTCCTGGGCGCTGGCGATTCCCGCGACCTCCGATTCCAAGGACGCGGCCCGCGAGTTCATCACCTGGGCGACCTCCCAGGAGTATGTCGAGCTGGTCGGCGAGCAGGAGGGCTGGACCAGCGTGCCCCCGGGTACCCGCAAGTCCACCTACGAGAACCCCGACTACCAGGAGGCCGCGCCCTTCGCCGACTTCGTGCTGCAGGCCATCCAGGGCGCCGACCCCACCGACGCCACCCAAGAGCCGGCGCCCTACATCGGCGTGCAGTTCGTCGGCATTCCCGAGTTCCAGTCCATCGGGACCCAAGTCGGCCAGATGGTGGCCTCGGCGCTGACCGGCGAGACCTCCGTCGAGCAGGCCCTGCAGGCGGCCCAGCGTGCCACCCAGCGCACCATCGAGCGTGCCGGCTACCAGGACTGACCCTGTCCGCCGGCCGGGGTGACCCGGCCGGTGGCCCCTTCGCGACCCTTCACGGTTACCGACATGAACAAGACCAGAACTTCCGGGCGTACCGTCGGGGGGCTTAGGTCCCTCTCGCTCCAGGCGCCCGCCGTCTCCCTGCTGTTGCTCTGGATGCTGATCCCGCTGGGCATGACCCTGTGGTTCTCCTTCCAGCGCTATAACCTGCTGATGCCCGGCATGACCGGTTTCGCCGGGCTCGAGAACTACGAGTACCTGTTCACCGACCCCGCCCTGTGGTCGGCCATGGGCACCACCCTGCTGATGGTCGGCTGGGTGCTGGTGATCACCGTGGTCGGCGGTACCCTGCTGGCGGTGCTCTTCCAGCAGGAGTTCATGGGCCAGGGCATCGCTCGGGTGCTGGCGATCTCGCCGTTCTTCGTCATGCCCACCGTCAGCGCCCTGGTCTGGAAGAACATGATGATGCACCCGGCCAACGGCGTGCTGTCCTGGCTCGCCGAGCTGTTCGGGCTGCCGGCGGTGGACTGGTTCTCGTCGCTGCCGCTGACCTCGATCATCATCATCGTGGCCTGGCAGTGGCTGCCCTTCGCGCTGCTGATCCTGCTGACCTCCCTGCAGTCGCTCGACGAGGACCAGGTGGAGGCCGCTCGCATGGACGGCGCCGGCCCGATCGCGATCTTCTTCTTCATCACCCTGCCGCACCTCAAGCGGGCGATCAGCGTGGTGATCATGATCGAGATGATCTTCCTGCTGACCATCTTCGCCGAGATCTTCGTGACCACCTCCGGCGGCCCGGGACTCGCCACCACCAACCTGGCCTACCTGATCTACATTCGCGCCCTGCTCGACTTCGACGTGGGCATGGCCTCCGCCGGTGGGGTGATCGCGATCATCCTCGCCAACATCGTCGCCATCTTCCTGGTCCGCATGGTGGCCAGGAACCTGGAAAGCTGACGCGGGAGCGCCTCTCATGACGACTGCAAGAACCAAATCGCTGCCCACCAGCCACGCCGCCCCCCTGGCGCAACGCGCGCCGCGGCTGGGCATCCTGCACAGCCGCCGCCTGTGGCTGGGCGTGCTGGGCTGGTCCGTGGCCCTGCTGATCTTCTTCCCGATCTTCTGGATGGTGCTGACCGGCTTCAAGACCGAGGCCGAGGCCATCGCCGAGCCGTCGCTGGTCTTCTCGCCGACCCTGGAGAGCTATGCCGAGGTCCAGAACCGTGCCGGCTACGCCAAGTTCGCCATCAACAGCGTGGTGGTGGCCTTCGGCTCGACGCTGCTGGCGCTGCTGATCGCGATCCCGGCGGCCTACTCCATGGCCTTCCTGCCCACCAGGCGCACCAAGGGCACCCTGCTGTGGATGCTCTCCACCAAGATGCTGCCGCCGGTCGGCGTGCTGGTGCCGATCTACCTGCTGTTCCGCGATGTCGGGCTGCTGGATACCCGCACCGGGCTGGTCATCGTCTATACCCTGATGAACCTGCCGATCGTGGTGTGGATGCTCTACACCTTCTTCAAGGACATGCCCAAGGACATCCTCGAGGCGGGACGCATGGACGGCGCCGGCACGCTGCAGGAGGTGCTCTACCTGCTGCTGCCGCTGACCCTGCCGGGGATCGCCTCCACCGGCCTGCTGTCGGTGATCCTGAGCTGGAACGAGGCCTTCTGGAGCCTCAACCTCACGTCCTCCCAGGCGGCCCCGCTGACGGCCTATATCGCCTCCTTCTCGAGCCCCGAAGGGCTCTTCTGGGCCAAGCTCTCCGCGGCCTCGACCATGGCCATCGCGCCCATCCTCGTCTTCGGGTGGCTCACCCAGAAGCAGATGGTACGTGGCCTGACCTTCGGCGCCGTCAAATAACGAGGAAACCAAGATGGCAACGCTACAACTCAAGCAGATCAAGAAGAGCTTCGGCGAGACCGACGTCATCAAGGGCGTCGACCTCGAGGTCAACGACCGGGAATTCGTGGTCTTCGTCGGTCCCTCCGGCTGCGGCAAGTCGACCCTGATGCGCATGATCGCCGGGCTCGAGAGCGCCACCAGCGGTGACATCGTGATCGACGGCCAGCGCATGAACGAGGTCGGCCCCGCCGACCGCGGCCTGGCCATGGTCTTCCAGAGCTATGCGCTCTACCCGCACATGACGGTCGAGGACAACATGGGCTTCAGCATGCGCCTGGCCGGGGTGGCCAAGGCCGAGCGCCGCCGCAAGGTCCTCGAGGCGGCCAGGATCCTGCAGCTCGAACCGCTGCTGGATCGCAAGCCCAAGGCGCTCTCCGGCGGCCAGCGCCAGCGCGTGGCGATCGGTCGCGCCATCGTGCGCAACCCCAGCATCTTCCTGTTCGACGAGCCGCTCTCCAACCTGGATGCCGCCCTGCGCGTGCAGATGCGCATCGAGCTGGCGCGGCTCCACGAGGCGCTCGATGCCACCATGATCTACGTCACCCACGACCAGATCGAGGCCATGACCATGGCCGACAAGATCGTCGTGCTGCACGACGGCGAGGTCGAGCAGGTGGGCTCGCCCATGGAGCTCTACCACCATCCCCGCAACCGCTTCGTGGCCGGTTTCATCGGCTCGCCGAAGATGAACTTCCTGTCCGTCGAGGCGGCCGAGGCCGACGCCGATGGCGTCGGCGTGCGCCTGCCGGGCGGTGGCGTGACCCGGGTGCCCGTGGAGGGGCAGGGCCTGGCCAGCGGCGCGGCCCTGGAGCTGGGGATCCGCCCCGAGCACCTGGTGCTGGACGACCAGGGCCCCCTGGCAGGGGAGATCCAGGTCCTCGAGCGGCTGGGGGGCCAGACCTCGCTGTACGTGCAGATGGGCGAGGCCATGGTCACCATCATGGCCGACGGCGATGTCGCGCACCGCGTGCATGACCGGGTGCATTTCGGCTTCGCGCCGGGCCGGGCGCATCTCTTCGCTGATGACGGGCTGGCCCTGCCGAGCCTTCACCAGCATCCCCTGGCCGGCCTGCGTCGCCAGGACAACCGTGCCCCCTCCGACGCCGTCGGCCAGTGACCGGAGGTCGCATGGACAACCTGATCTTCGATTGCGACGGCGTGCTGGTGGACAGCGAGGCCATCGCCGAGGCCACCCTGCTCGAACTGCTCGGCGAGTGGCTGCCGGACCTGGCGGCCCGGGCCGAGCTGAAGGCGGCGCTGGGCATGACCACGGCGAACATCCTGGACCATCTCGAGGCGCGTAGCGCTTATCGGCTGCCGACGGATGCCGCCGCGCGGGTCGACGGCGCCATCGAGGCCCGCCTGGCCGACGAACTGCGCCCCGTCGACGGCGTCGCCGCGGTCCTCGACGCGCTCGAGCTGCCGCTGGCGGTGGTCTCCAACAGTCGCCGTCAGCGGGTGCTGGCCTCGCTTGCCACCACCGGGCTCGACGCCCGGCTGGGGGATATCCCGATCATCACCGCCGACCAGGTGGCCCAGCCCAAGCCGGACCCGGCGATCTACCGCCTGGCCGCCGAGCGGCTGTGCTGTGCGCCCGGCGACTGCCTGGTGGTGGAAGACAGCGTCTCCGGGGTGACCGCGGCCCATGGCGCCGGCATGACGGTGATCGGCTTCACCGGCGCCAGCCATGTTCCCCCGGGGCAGGGCGAGCGGCTTCGCCAGGCCGGCGCCTGGCGCATCCTGCCGCACATGCAGGGGCTCGAGGCGCTGGTACAGCAGTGGCGCGAGGGGCGGCCATCGACGCCGGGGGCGCCGCAACATCATCGAACGACAAGGACAAGAGCATGAAACTACAAGACAAGGTGGCCGTGGTGACCGGCGGCGCGCGGGGCATCGGCCTGGCCATCGCCGAACGCTACCTCGCCGAGGGGGCGCGGGTCGTGGTCGCCGACATCGACATCGCCGCCATCGACGAGGCCGTGGCGCGGCTCGCCGGCGGCGAGCGCGTCAGGGGCATGCGCCTGGACGTCTGCGACCGGGCCTCCGTCGTGGCCCTGGTCGACGAGACCCGGCGCGATTTCGGCGGCATCGACATCCTGGTCAACAACGCCGCGGTGTTCGACATGGCGCCGGTGCTCGAGGTCACCGAGGCGAGCTACGACAAGCAGTTCGCGGTCAACGTGAAAGGGGCCTTCTTCACCCTGCAGGCCGTGGCCCGCGCCATGGTCGAGCGCGGCCAGGGCGGCAAGATCATCAACATGGCCTCCCAGGCGGGGCGGCGCGGCGAGCCGCTGGTCAGCCTGTACTGCGCCTCCAAGGCCGCGGTGATCAGCCTGACCCAGTCCTGCGGCCTGGCGCTGATCGAGCACGGCATCAACGTCAACGGCATCGCCCCGGGGGTGGTCGACACCCCGATGTGGGACGAGGTCGATGCACTGTTCGCTCGCTACGAGGGACGACCCCTGGGCGAGAAGAAGCGCCTGGTCGGCGAGGCCGTGCCCTATGGGCGCATGGGACGGCCCGAGGACCATGCCGGGGCCGCGGTCTTCCTCGCCAGCGACGACAGCGACTATGTGGTCGCCCAGACCCTCAACGTCGACGGCGGCAACTGGATGAGCTGATGTCCCCCCAACCGTCTGGAGACCTCATGACCCCCAATATCCATGACATGGCCGTACGGCTGCTCGAGGCGGCGACGGGGCGCGAGCGCTTCGTCGTGGCCCTGGCGGGTCCGCCGGCGGCCGGCAAGTCCCTGCTCTCCGAGTGGTTGTGTCGCGAGATCAACGAGCGCCAGCCGGGCATCGCCGCGGTGGTGCCGATGGACGGCTACCACTTCGACAATGCCGTGCTCGAGCCCGAGGGGCTGGTGCCGGTGAAGGGCGCCCCCGAGACCTTCGATACCGACGGCCTGCTGCAGGACCTGGCGCGCATCCGCCGGGCCGATCGTAGCGTTGCCGTGCCGGTCTTCGACCGGCCCCTGGACCTGGCCCGGGCCGGCGGGCGGCTGATCACCCTCGACCACCGCCTGGTGATCGTCGAGGGCAACTACCTGTTGCTGGACCAGGGGCCCTGGCCGGAACTGCGGGCGCTGTTCGACATGACCCTCTTCCTCGAGGTGCCCGACGAGGTGCTCAAGGCGCGGTTGATCCAGCGCTGGCTGAACATGGGCCAGGACCATGACGGGGCCATCGAACGCGCCCGCCACAAGGACATGCTCAATGCCCACTTGATCAAGCGCGCGTCCGTTCCCGCCGACGTGCACTGGGCCGCCACGGTCTGAGCGACGACACCAGCCCCCGACACCGATTCGCCACACGTGGCAGGAGATCCAAGATGACGCGACTCAACACCGACACCCTGGGGCGATTGGCCCCGGCGGTCGCCGTGCCCGCCTACGACCGCGGCGCCGTCCGCGCCGGCATCGTCCACTTCGGCGTGGGCGGCTTCCACCGTGCCCACCAGGCCATGTACCTGGATGACCTGATGAACCAGGGCCAGGCGCTGGACTGGGGCATCGTCGGCGTCGGCGTGATGCCCGGCGACCGGCGCATGCAGGAGGCCCTGGCCGCCCAGGACCACCTCTACACCCTGGTGGTCAAGCATCCCGATGGCGAGGTCGTCCCCCGGGTGATCGGCTCGATCATCGACTATTGCTATGCCCCGGACGACCCCGAGGCGGTGATCGAGACCATGGCCGACCCGGCCATCCGCATCGTCTCCCTGACGGTCACCGAGGGCGGCTACAACTTCCATCCGGTGAGCGGCGAGTTCGACCTCGGCAATGCCGACGTGCGCCACGACCTGGCCAATCCCGCCGCCCCGACGACCACCTTCGGCCTGATCACCGAGGCCCTGGCCCGGCGTCGGGCACGAGACATTCCGCCCTTTACGGTGATGTCCTGCGACAACATCCAGGGCAACGGCGAGGTGGCGCATCGCATGTTCACGGCCTTCGCCCGGGCCCGGGATGCCGGGCTCGCCGCCTGGCTCGAGGCCGAGGTGCCGTTTCCCAATTCCATGGTCGATCGCATCACGCCGGTCACCATGGCCGCCGATATCGCGGAGCTGGCCACCCGTTTCGCCCTCGAGGACGCCTGGCCGGTGGTCTGCGAGCCCTTCACCCAGTGGGTGCTGGAGGATCGCTTCGCCGCCGGGCGGCCGGCCTTCGAGCATGTCGGGGTGCAGGTGGTGGACGACGTCGAGCCCTACGAGCTGATGAAGCTGCGGCTGCTCAACGCCAGTCACCAGGCGCTGTGCTATTTCGGCTACCTGGCCGGCTATCGCTACGCCCACGAGGTCTGCCAGGACCCGCTGTTCGTCGACTTCCTGCTCGACTACATGGCCCGCGAGGGGACGCCGACCCTGTCCGCCGTCCCCGGGGTGGACCTCGATGACTATCGCCATACCCTGATCCAGCGCTTCGCCAACCCCCAGATCAAGGACACCCTGGCCCGGCTGTGCGCCGAGAGCTCGGACCGCATCCCCAAGTGGCTGCTGCCGGTGATCCGTGAGCAGCTGGCCCGCGGCGGCGAGATGCACCGCGCCGCCGCGGTGGTGGCGAGCTGGGCCCGCTATGCCGAGGGACGCGACGAGCATGGCGAGCCCATCGAGGTGGTCGATCGCCTGCGGGACGAGTTGATGACCCGTGCCGGTCGGCAGCGCGAGGCCCCCGCCGCCTTTATCGACAACCGCGAGCTGTTCGGCGACCTCGCCGATGACGAGCGCTTCCGCCAGGCCTACCTCGCGGCCCTGGCCTCGCTGCATGAGCACGGTGCCCGTGCCACACTCAAGGCCCTGGCGACGACCCGAGGAGGCGACTGATGTATATCGGGGTGGATTGCGGCACCCAGAGCTCCAAGGTGGTAGTGGTCGATATCGAGGGAGCGCGGATCCTCGGCGAGGCCAGCCGTCCCCATGCCCTGCAGGAGGGCGACAATGGCCGTCGCGAGCAGGCCCCGGCCGACTGGCGGGCGGCCTTCCTGGGCGCCTTCGCCGAGGCGGTGGCCGCCGCCGGCATCGATGCCCGGGCGATCCGCGCCATCGGCGTGTCCGGCCAGCAGCATGGCCTGGTGGCCCTGGATGCCCGGGGCGAACCGGTGCACCCGGCCAAGCTGTGGTGCGACACCGAGACGGCCGCGCACAACGCCGCCCTGGTCGAGCGCCTGGGCGGCGAGGCGGGCTGTCTCGACCGGCTGGGGCTGGTGCTGCAGACCGGCTACACCGCCTCCAAGCTGGCCTGGTTGCGCGATACCCGGCCCGACGCCTACCGGCGCATCGACAGCCTGCTGCTGCCCCACGACTATCTCAACTTCTGGCTCACCGGCGAGCGGGTCGCCGAGGCCGGCGACGCCTCGGGGACCGGCTACTTCGACATCCGCGCGCGGCGCTGGCGCGAGGACGTGTTCGCCGAGATCGCCCCGGAGCTCGACCCCGAACGGGTGCTGCCGCGCCTCGTCGCGTCCCACGAGCCGGCCGGCACGGTACGCCCCGAACTGGCCCGCGAGCTGGGGCTGGCCGACGCCGTGGTGGTTTCGAGCGGCGGCGGCGACAACATGCTCGGCGCCATCGGCACCGGCAACATCACCCCGGGGCTGGTGACCCTGAGCCTGGGCACCTCGGGCACGGTATACGCCCATGCCGAGGCCCCGGTGATCGGCGACAGCGCCGAGGTCGCGAGCTTCTGTGCCAGCCACGGCGGCTGGCTGCCACTGATCTGCACCATGAACGTGACCTCGGCCACCACCCGGATCCGCGAGCTGTTCGGCCTCGACCTGGCGGCCTTCAACGAGCGGGTTGCCCGCGCGCCCATCGGCGCCGAGGGGCTGACGCTGCTGCCGTTCTTCAACGGCGAGCGGGTGCCGCCGCTGCCCCAGGCCACGGCGAGCCTGGCGGGCCTCACCGGGCGGAATACCACCCCGGACAACCTGTGCCGGGCAGTGGTCGAGGGCGCCACCTTCGGCCTGCGCTACGGCCTCGAGCGGATCGGCCCCCTGGCCCGGGGCGCCAGCGAGATCCGCCTGATCGGCGGCGGTGCCAGGAGCCCGGTCTGGCGCCAGGTGGTCGCCGATATCACCGCCGCACCGGTCATCTGCCCCACGGTCGGCGAGGCCGCCGCCCTGGGGGCGGCGCTGCAGGCGGCCTGGTGCGATTGCTACCCCGACCTGCCCCTCGAGGCCCTCTGCCAGCGCCTGGTGCACCTCGACGAGAGCACCCGGGCCACCCCCGACGCCGAGCGCGTCGCGGCCTACGAGGAGGCCTACGCTCGCTACCGGCGGGCGCTGGCCGAGCGGCACGCCATCCCCGCCTGAACCCCTGACTTACGGAGTCCGTCATGCCCTCCCAACTCGATGCCCTCAAGTCGCTCTCCCTGGTGGTCGCCGACACCGGCGACCTGGATGCCATCCGCCGCTACCGGCCCCACGACGCCACCACCAACCCCTCGCTGCTGCTCAAGGCCTTCGACCTCGACGAATACCAGGCGCTGATCGAGGCGGAGCTGGCGGCCGTCAAGGCCGAGACCGGCGACCGCCAGGCGCGGATCGATCACGCCGTGGACCGCCTCGCCGTGGCCAAGGGCAGCGAGATCGCCAAGCTGATCCCCGGCCGGGTGTCCACCGAGGTGGCCGCCAGGCTGTCCTTCGACACCGAGGCCAGCATCCGCAAGGCCCACGAGCTGATCGCGCTCTACGACAAGCGCGGCATCTCGGCGGATCGCGTGCTGATCAAGCTGGCCTCGACCTGGGAGGGCATCCGCGCCGCCGAGCGACTGGAGCGGGAAGGCATCCACTGCAACCTGACCCTGCTGTTCAGCGAGGCCCAGGCTCAGGCCTGCTTCGATGCCGGCGTGTTTCTGGTCTCGCCCTTCGTCGGCCGGGTCACCGACTGGTACAAGCAGGCGACCGGCCAGGACTTCACCCCCGACACCGACCCCGGGGTACAGTTCGTGCGGGCGGTCTGCCGGCGGGTCGGCGAGGGCGGCTACGACACCGTGGTGATGGGCGCCAGCTTCCGCAATACCGGGCAAGTGCTGGCGCTGGCCGGCTGCCCGCGGCTGACTATCTCGCCGGCGCTGCTCGAGGAGCTGGCCGGCGCCGAGGGCGAGGTGACCCGCCAGGTGAACCTCGAAGGCGGCGGTTCGCGGCCGGCACCGCTCAGCGAGGCCGAGTTCCGCTGGGGCCACAATCAGGATGCCATGGCCAACGACAAGCTGGCCGAGGGCATCCGTCGCTTCGCCGAGGACCAGCAGCGCCTCGAGGCACTCATCGCCGTGCGGCTGGCGAGCCGCTGAATGCCTGCCGCCGGCCCGCCCTCGGAAGCCGCGCGGCAGCGTCCTTTTCCCCGCGGGCGGGGCCTTGAAACCCCGCCCGGGCGTCACCACATCTCCAGCGCTGGTCCACGCCGTGCGGCTGACCGCCGTCGGATGCGAGATCGAATCTGAAACTGATCACGACGCAAGGAGGTGATTGGATGTCAGTGCAGGCATCGTCCAACCGACCGCTGGAACAGGCGACAGTCCATACCGTCATCGATTCTCCCGATCCCCAGAGCCGGGTGCGCAGCGCGCCGCTTCCCGGGGAGGATCCCTACCCGACCCGTCTCGCCGAGCCCCTCGACCTGCCGTGGCTCAACCGCCAGGAGCCGGTGGTCAAGGGACGCGACCGGGAGGGACCGCTCAGCGCCGAGCAGCTCGACGCCTTCGAGCGCCGCGGCTTCCTCTTCGAACCGGACTTCCTGGACGGCGCAGAGCTCGACGCGCTGCGCCGGGAGCTGTCCGCCCTGCTGGCCCGCGATGATTTCCGGGGCCGTGACTTCAGCATCACCGAGCCCCGGGGCAACGAGATCCGCTCGCTGTTCGCCGTGCATTTCCTGTCGCGGCTCTTCGGCCGCCTGGCCAACGACGAACGGCTGATGGGCCGCGCCCGGCAGATCCTCGGCGGCGAGCCCTACGTCCATCAGTCCCGCATCAACTACAAGCCGGGCTTCGAGGGCAAGGGCTTCAACTGGCATTCCGACTTCGAGACCTGGCACGCCGAGGACGGCATGCCGGCCATGCATGCGGTGAGCGCCTCCATCGTGCTGACCGACAACCACACCTTCAATGGCCCGCTGATGCTGGTGCCCGGCTCCCATCGGGTGTTCGTGCCCTGCCTCGGCGAGACCCCGGAGGACCACCACAAGCAGTCGCTCAAGACCCAGCAGTTCGGCGTGCCGAGCCGCGAGGCGCTGCGCCGGCTGATCGACCGGCACGGCATCGAGGCCCCCACCGGGGCGGCCGGCGGCTTGCTGCTGTTCGACTGCAACACCCTGCACGGCTCCAATGCCAACATGTCGCCGGACCCGCGCAGCAACGCCTTCTTCGTCTACAACCGCCGCGACAACCGCTGCATCGAGCCCTTCGCCGCCGCCAGGCGCCGCCCGCGCTTCCTGGCCCACGCGCCCGACGAGGACTGGTCGGCGGACGCCTGACGCGGGCCCCGGGGGGGAGTAGACTGATGGCACCGGCACCCGTCCGCGGGCAGCCCCGAACAAGGAGTCGACAGGCATGCGCTTCGTCCCCCGTTTCACCGATGGTCAGGCCTTCCCGGAGCCGTTGGGCAAGATCGTCTGTGTCGGCCGCAACTACGCCGAGCACGCCCGGGAGCTCGACAACCCGGTGCCCAACGAGCCGCTGCTGTTCATCAAGCCGGCCACCAGCGCCGTGACCCTCGAATCCCCCATCGCCGCGCCCTTCGAACGGGGCAATGTGCACTTCGAGACCGAGCTGGCGCTGCTGGTCGGCCAGCCGCTGACCCATGCCACCGCCAAGGAGGCGGAGCGGGCCATCGTCGGCATCGGCCTGGCCCTGGACCTGACCCTGCGCGACGTCCAGGCGGAGCTCAAGGAGAAGGGCCAGCCCTGGGAGGTGGCCAAGGCCTTCGATGGCGCCTGCCCGCTGTCGGCCTTCCTGCCCCTCGAGGCGTCGCCCAACTGGAACGGCCTGGAATTCACCCTGACGGTGGACGGCGAGGCCCGCCAGCATGGCCGGTGCGCGGACATGCTGTTCCCGGTGCCGGAGCTGGTCGCCGAGATGAGCCGCCACTTCACCCTGGAGCCGGGGGACGTGGTGCTCACCGGCACCCCCGCCGGGGTCGGCAAGCTGCCGCGCGGCGCCGAACTGCGCCTGGAGCTGGTCGACGGCATGGTGGTGACCACCCGCGTCGTGGACTGATCAAGGCGCCCGCGCCACATGACAGGGGCCCCGCCGGCGATGTCGGCGGGGCCCCTGTCGTCCCGGTCGCGGGCCTGCACTCACTCCAGGTAGGTGTAGCCCTCGAGGCCGTCGGAGAGGTCGTCGAGGAAGCGCGCCTGGTCGTCGCTGGCCAGGCCGCTGGCGGCGAGCTGCTCGGCCAGTCGGCGGCGCAGCACCTCGGCATCGAAGTCCACATAGCCCAGCACGTCGGCGACCCGGTCGCCGCGGCGCACGTGGTCGAAGCGCCAGTCGCCGGCCGCGTCCAGGGCGACGTCCACCGAGTCGGTATCGCCGAACAGGTTGTGCAGGTCGCCGAGGATCTCCTGGTAGGCCCCCACCAGGAAGAAGCCCATCAGGCGCTCCTCGCCCTCCCGCCACTCGGGGAGCGGCAGGGTGGCCTCCACCCCCTGGCCGTCCACGTAGCCGTCGATACGCCCGTCGCTGTCGCAGGTGATGTCCTGGATCACCGCCCGCCGCGAGGGCTCGCGGTCCAGGCCGGAAAGCGGCAGCACCGGGAAGATCTGGTCGATGCCCCAGACGTCGGGCACCGACTGGAACAGCGAGAAGTTGACGAACAGCTTGTCGGCCAGCTTCTCGGCCAGCTCGTCGTGGATCTCGCGGTGGGCGCGGTTGCGCGGATCGAGCCGCTCGCGTAGCCGGGCGCAGGCGGCGGCATAGACCCCTTCGCCCTCGGCGCGGGTCTCGAGGCCGGCCAGGCCCATGACGAAGCGGTCCTGCAACTCGCCGATGGCCTGCACCAGGTCGTGCCAGGCCTCGACCAGGCCCCGCGGGTCGTGCATGGCCCGGAGCTCGTCGTGGACCCGCCACAGCTCGTCCACCTGGGGGTCGCCCTCGACCCGGGGCGGCGGCGGCTGGGTGTCGACGCGCTCCTCGCCGATCACGTTGGTGACCAGCACGGCGTGGTGGGCGGTCAGGGCCCGGCCGGACTCGCTGATCAGGTGGGGGTGGGGAAGCCCCTCCGCCTCGCACACCTGGGCGAAGGCCGCGACCACGTTACGGGCATACTCGCGCATCGAGTAGTTGATCGAGCAGAAGCTGCGCGAGCGGGTGCCCTCGTAGTCGATGCCGAGCCCGCCACCCACGTCCACGGTGTCCACCGGCGCGCCCAGCGCCAGCAGGCTCTGGTAGAAGCGCGCGCACTCGCGCAGGCCGCGCTGGATGTCGCGGATGTTGGCGATCTGCGAGCCGAGGTGGAAGTGCACCAGCTGCAGGCTGGCCAGGGCGTCGGCCTCCTCGAGGCGGGCCACCACGGTCTGGATCTGGCCGGCGGTGAGGCCGAACTTGGACTTCTCGCCGCCGGTGTTCTGCCACTTGCCCTTGCCCACCGAGGCCAGCCGGGCACGCAGGCCGATCCGCGGCGTGACGCCGAGCCGGCGGGCCTCCTCGAGGATCAGCGGCAACTCGGAGAGCTTCTCCACCACCAGGTAGACGCGGTGGCCGAGCTTCTCGCCCATCAGCGCCAGGCGGATGTACTCGCGGTCCTTGTAGCCGTTGCAGACGATCAGCGAGGGGCCGTCGCCGGACAGCGCCAGCACCGCCAGCAGCTCGGGCTTGCTGCCGGCCTCCAGGCCGACCCGGCCGTGGCCGCGCTCCTGGGTGGCCAGGATCTCCTCGACCACCCGGCGTTGCTGGTTGACCTTGATCGGGTAGACCGCGGTGTAGCCGCCCGTGAAGCCTTCCTCGCCCATGGCGCCGTCGAAGGCGGCACACAGCTGCTCGACCCGGTCGTGGAGGATATCGGTGAACCGGATCAGCACCGGCAGGCGCAACCCGGCCTGGCGCAGTCGGGCGATCAGTGGGGCGAGCGGCAGCGAGGGGCCGTCGGTCTCGCCGCCGAGCGGGCGCACCAAGGCCTGGCCGTCGTCGTCCACGTCGAAGTAGCCGCTGCCCCACTGGTCGATGTTCCAGGTGTGCCGGGCGCGGTGTGCGGGGCCCGCGGCGCTGCCCATCGCCAGGCTCATGGCCGGGCCTCGGGCAGCGGCAGGGCGCCTTCCTCGAGTCGCCGCAGCAGGATGGTGCGGAACTGCTCCGGGTCGTGGGGGGTGAGGTCGTGGGCCGGCGGGTCCACGTAGACCACCAGCAGCCGGGACAGCCAGTAGCGCAGCGCCGTCAGCCGCAGCATCATCGGCCAGGCGTCCCGCTCGGCCGGTGCCAGCGGGCGGCGGGCCTGGTAGGCGGTGAGGACGGCCTCGTAGCGCGCCGGATCGAGGCGGCCATCGGGCTCGGTGGCCCAGTCGTTGATGACGATGGCCAGGTCGAACAGCAGGTCACCGGTGCAGCCGTTGTAGAAGTCGATGATGCCGCCCAGTTCGTCGCCGTCGAACAGGGTGTTGTCGCGGAACAGGTCGCCGTGGAGCGCGCCCCGGGGCAGCTCGGGGGCCTCGTCGAAGAAGCCCTGGTAGATCTCCACCTCGTCCTTCATCAGGGTCTGGTCCGCCGGCGAGAGGTAGACCAGGACCTTGTGGTGCATCGGCAGCAGCCAGTGCAGGTCACGGGGGTTGGGCCGATTGCCGGGAAAGTGCTGCGACACCCGGTGCATGTGGCCCAGGGCATCGCCCAGGGCCCGGCACTGGGCCAGGTTCGGGTCGCGGGGATGCTTGCCCGGCAGCCGCGGGAACAGCAGCGCCGGCTTGTCGGCCAGGCTGTGCAGGGCGATGCCGTCACGGTCGTGGAGGGGGCCCGGTACCGGCAGGCGGTGCTCGTCCAGGTAGTCGAGAAGCTCGACGAAGAACGGCAGCTCCTCGTGCTCGCCCTGCTCGAACAGGGTCAGCACCAGCTCGCGACGGTCGGTGGTGACGAAGAAGGTGCTGTTCTCGGTGCCGGCGGGCACGCCCTGGAGGGAAACCAGCGAGCCGGCGTCGAAGCGGCTCAGGAAATCCGCGACCTGGGAGTCGGTAAGCGGTGTGAATACGGCCATGAGTCTCTCGCCCGGGAATGCCAAGCCGTCTATTGTAGCGGCTTGTCGCCGCGATGCACGAACCGGATGGAACGGGGCCCGCCGATCGCCGGCAGGCCCCTGGCGGCGAGGTCAGAAGCGCTTGATCACCCACTGGGGCACGGCGATGCGGTCGCCTTGCTGGCGCTCGAAGTTGCCGTCGCCGTCGTGGTCGACCAGGTAGTAGGAGGGGCCCGTCGAGGGCCGGATCTCGATGGCATACAGCTCGCCGTTGACCCGGTACTCGCGGATGGTGCGGTCCTCCTCCTGGCGGATGGTGATGTCGGGCTCGACGTCGCCACTGGACTGGGCCAGGACCGGTGCCGCGGCGGCGCTCAGGCAGGCGCCGACCAGCAGCGCGGAGAGCAGGCGAGGGATGGGCATCATGGGTCCTCCTGGGCCACGGGATGTATCCCCAGTGTAAGTGCTTGGCGTGACGAGGCCTACCTTCCCGGGGCAAACGCCGCCGCCTATGCGTATCATGGGTGACCAGGATCAGGCTTTCAGCCCCGACATTGACTTCCGCCCAGACCTCAAGGGATGCCGATACATGGCCGACACCCCCATCGTACTCGTCGACGGTTCCTCCTACCTCTACCGCGCCTTCCACGCCCTGCCGCCCCTGACCACCTCGGACGGGCAGCCCACCGGCGCCATCAAGGGCGTGCTCAACATGCTCAAGCGGCTGATCAAGGACTACCCCGACAGCCCCATGGCGGTGGTCTTCGACGCCCCGGGCAAGACCTTCCGCGACGAGCTCTATGAGCAGTACAAGGCGCAGCGGCCGCCCATGCCGGACGACCTGCGCGCCCAGGTCGCGCCACTCCACGAGTGCGTGAAGGCGCTCGGGCTGCCGCTGCTGTGCATCGAGGGCGTGGAGGCCGACGACGTCATTGGCACCCTCGCCAGGCGGGCCACCGAGGCCGGCCGGGACGCGGTGATCTCCACCGGCGACAAGGACATGGCCCAGCTGGTCAACGCGCACATCACCCTGGTCAACACCATGAAGGACGAGACCCTGGACGTGGCCGGGGTGAAGGAGAAGTTCGGCCTGCCGCCGGAGCGGATCATCGACTTCCTGGCGCTGATGGGCGACAAGGTCGACAACATTCCCGGCGTGCAGGGCGTCGGCGAGAAGACCGCCCTGGGCTTGCTGCAGGGCATGGAGGGAGGCCTCGAGACCGTCTATGCCGACCTGGAGAAGGTCAAGACGCTGGGCTTCCGCGGCGCCAAGACGCTACCCAAGAAGCTCGAGGAGCACCGCGACCAGGCCTTCCTGTCCTTCGAACTCGCCACCATCAAGACCGACTGCGACCTGCCGGTGGGCCTCGACGACCTGGACATCGCCCACCCGGACCGGGAGGCCCTGCTCGAGCTCTACCGGCGGCTGGAGTTCAAGGCCTGGCTGTCGGAGCTGCTGGAGGGCAGCGACGAGGGCGTCGACGACGTGGCCGGCGGCAGCGCGACCCCGGCGGGCGAGGGCGGCGAACGCGGCAGTGCCGGCCGCCAGGACAGCGTGATCCTCGAGCAGGCACAACTGGACGACTGGCTGGCGCGGCTCGTGGACGCCGAGGCCTTCTGCTTCGACCTGGAGACCACCAGCCTCGACTACATGGAGGCCGAGATCGTCGGCGTCGGGCTGGCGCTCGAACCGGGGGAGGCCGCCTACATCCCGCTGGGCCACGACTATCTGGACGCCCCGGTGCAGCTCGATCGCCGGGCGGTGCTCGAGGCCCTGCGGCCGCTGTGGGCCGATGCCGGCAAGGCCAAGGTCGGCCAGAACCTCAAGTACGATATCTCGGTGCTGGGCCGGCACGGCTATGAGGTCGAAGGCGCCCTGGACGACACCATGCTCGAGTCCTACGTGCTCGACTCCACCGCCACCCGCCATGACATGGACTCGCTGGCGCTCAAGTACCTGGGCGAAAAGACGGTGAGCTTCGAGGAGATCGCCGGCAAGGGCGCCAAGCAGCTGACCTTCAACCAGGTCGCCCTGGAGCAGGCCGCGCCCTATGCCTGCGAGGACGTCGATATCACCCTGCGCCTGCACCGGGAGCTGCGTCCCCGGGTCGAGGCCGAGGGGCGCCTGGCCGAGGTCCTCGACACTCTCGAGCGGCCGCTGATCCGGGTGCTGTCGCGCATGGAGCGGGGCGGCGTGGCGCTCGACGCCGAGCGCCTGCATACCCAGAGCCGCGAGCTCGGCAAGCGGATCGGCGAGCTGGAGGAGAAGGCCTTCGAGCTCGCCGGGCGCGAATTCAACCTCGGCTCGCCCAAGCAGCTCGGCCAGATCCTCTTCGAGGAACAGAAGATCCCGGTGATCAAGAAGACGCCCAAGGGCGCGCCCTCCACCGCCGAGGCGGTGCTCGAGGAGCTGGCCCTGGATTATCCGCTGCCCAAGGTGATCATGGAGCACCGCGGCCTCTCCAAGCTGCGCTCCACCTACACCGACAAGCTGCCCAAGCTGGTCAACAAGGCCACCGGCCGGCTGCACACCAGCTACCACCAGGCGGTGACCGCCACCGGCCGGCTGTCGTCCTCCGACCCCAACCTGCAGAACATCCCGATCCGCACCGAGGAGGGACGGCGCATCCGCCAGGCCTTCGTGGCGCGGCCGGGCTATCGCATCGTCGCCGCCGACTACTCGCAGATCGAGCTGCGCATCATGGCGCACCTGTCCGGCGACAAGGGGCTGCTCGCGGCCTTCGCCGAGGGCCGCGACATCCACGCCGCCACCGCCGCCGAGGTGTTCGGCGTGGCGCTTTCCAAGGTCTCCGGCGACCAGCGGCGCAGTGCCAAGGCGATCAACTTCGGGCTGATCTATGGCATGAGTGCCTGGGGGCTGGGTCGCCAGCTGCACATCGACCGCAACCAGGCGCAGACCTATATCGACCGCTACTTCGACCGCTACCCCGGCGTGGCCCGCTACATGGAGCGGATTCGTGCTCAAGCGGCCGATGACGGATTCGTCGAGACGGTGTTCGGCCGGCGCCTCTACCTGCCGGAGATCCACTCCCAGAACCGGGCGCGACGCCAGGGGGCCGAGCGGACGGCCATCAACGCCCCCATGCAGGGCACCGCGGCGGACATCATCAAGCGCGCCATGATCGACGTCGACGCCTGGCTCCAAGGCCAGGACATGGACGCCATGATGGTCATGCAGGTCCACGACGAGCTGGTCTTCGAGGTCAAGGAGAGCGAGGTCGAGGCCTTCATCGAGCAGGTGAAGCGCCGCATGCAGGCCGCCGCCGAGCTCGACGTGGCGCTGATCGTCGAGGCCGAGTCGGGCGCCAACTGGGACGAGGCGCACTGACCCGTCCCCGCCCACGACAAGGCCCGCGGCCACGGTGCGGGCCTTGTCATGTCCGGGGCGCCAGCTCCCGGATCGCCACGCTCAACTCCTCCACCAGGACCTCCACCGCCAGCGGCAGGGTACGCCCCGCGGCGCCGCACAGCACCAGCCGCGCGCCGTCGATGCGCGGGTCCCGCAACGGCTTGAACACCAGCTCGCCATGCGCCAGCTCGCGGGCGACGTCGAGCTCGTTGAGGAAGGCCACCCCCAGCCCCGCCCGCGCCAGCGACTTGATCGCCAGGATCCGGTTGCAGCCGGCCAGCGGCGAGAGCTCGATATCGGACTGGGCCAGTACCCGCTCCAGGGTCGAGCCGCGGAACATCTCGGCATCCGGCAGGATCGCCGGATAGTCGCGGCAGTCTTCCAGGCGAACGTCCGGCCGCTCGGCCAAGGGGTGGGAGGGGGCGACGACCGCCCCGAAGCCCAGCTCCACCGACTCGATGAAGCGGATCCGAGGCGTCGGGTGCGGGTTCATGCAGATGCCGATATCGGCCTCGCCGGTGGCGACCTCCTCGAGGATGGCCTCGGTCAATCCGGTGCGTAGCGCGAAGCGGACCCGGGGGAAGCGCTCGCCGAAGCGGCCCAACAGCCTGGGCAGGACCTCATCGGTCAGCGACTCGACGGTGGCGATGCGCACCTCGGCGCAGCCGGTGCCGCGGATATCGCCGAGGGTTTCGAGCAGATGGCGCTCGTCGCGCTGCCACTGGCGGATCTGGGCGAGCATCAGCTCGCCCGCCGGGGAGACCCGCAGGCCGCGTGGCAGCCGCTCAAACAGCGGCACGCCCAGCTCGTCCTCCAGCTTGAGGATCTGGCGATTCACCGCCGAGGCGGCGACATGCAGCCGCTCCGCCGCCTTGCGCAGCGAGCCCTGACGGGCGACCTCCTCGAAGTAGCGCAATCCCGTGAGCAGTAGGTGCATGGCCGTCTCCCGAGGCACGTCCGTTGCCTTTTCGGCAACGAAATGAGCGAAACATTATTATGGACCAGTACGATCAGGCGGCGCTAGCTTGAAACTACCTCCACAACAACAAGCGAGGCTCTCTGCTATGTGCACTCCCCACGAGCCACTCGGCTCACGCGACTCCCGGGTCGAACCGGTCGACCAGAAGCTGCCGCTACCCTCCATGCTGCTGTACGGCGTGCAGCACGTGCTGGTGATGGCCGCCGCGCCGATCACCGCCGTCTTCCTGGTCGGCCAGGCGATGGGCTTCGGCAACGACGTCATGGTCGCCCTGATGAGTGCCACCTTCCTGGTCTGCGGCCTGGGTACCCTGCTGCAGTCCTTCGGCCCCTTCGGCATCGGCGCCCGCCTGCCCTTCGTGCAGGTCCCGGGCGGCGCGCCCCTGGTGATCTTCCTGACCATCGCCCAGGCCACCGACCTGCAGACGGCCACCGGCGCGGTGATCCTCACCGGGCTTTTCTACTTCCTGGCGTTGCCCTTCTTCACCCGGGTGCTGAAGTTCTTCCCGCCCATCGTGATCGGCACCATGCTGCTGCTGGTCGCCATCAACCTGGTGCGCATCTTCGGTGGCCTGATCACCGGGCAGGAAGGCACGCCGGGGTTCGCCAACCTGCCGGCCATCGCCCTGGCACTGGGCACCATGGCCGCCATCGTGCTCTGCGCCCGGATCTTCACCGGCATGCTGCAGCGCATCGCGGTGATGCTGGGGCTGCTCACCGGCGCGGCGCTCAGCGCGGTGTTCGGCATCATGGAGTTCGACGGCGTGCTCTCCGGGCCGGTAGTGGCCTTCCCGTCGCTGTTCCCCTTCGGCATGCCCAAGTTCGACCTCTTCGCCTCCCTGCCGCTGATCATCTTCAGCGTTGTGTCGATGACCGAGGCCACCGGCCAGACCATGGCCACCGCCGAGATCGTCGAGAAGAGCGGCGACTCGCGCGCCCTGGTGCCGCGCAACATCCGCGCCGACGCCCTGGGGTCGCTGATCGGCGGCTGCTTCGGCACCTCGCTGATCATCACCAGCGGCGAGAACATCGGTATCGTCCGCGCCACCGGGGTGCGGTCGCGCTACGTCACCGTCGCCGCCGGCCTGATCCTGGTGGTGCTCGGCCTGTTCGCCCCGCTCGGCCGGCTGGCGTCGCTGCTGCCCACCGCGGTGGTGGCGGGGACCGCGGTCATCGTCTTCGCCATCATCGGGGTGATGGGCATCAACATCCTGCGCCGGGTCGACCTCAACGAGCACGGCAACATGTTCACCCTGGCCTCCGCGCTGGCCATGGGCCTGCTGCCCATCCTGGTGCCCGGCTTCTACAGCACCTTCCCCGAGCACCTGCAGATCATCCTCGGCAATGGCCTGGCGATGGGCACCCTGACCGCGGTGATCGTCAACCTCCTCTTCCATCACCTCGGCCGCCGTGCGGATACCCCCTCGCCCCGGGGCGCCGAGCTCCCCAGCCAAGAGATCAAGGGAAAGTAATCGTATGACGCCTTCATCACGGACTCGCGCCGGCACGACGCCGGCCCTCACCCCCGCGGCCTTCGCCGACGAGACTCTCCTGCTGCTGCCCGAGGAGGTGCTGCTGGAGGGGGGCTGCGCCCGCGACCAGGCGGTGCTGGTGGCGGACGGCCGCTTCGTCGAGGTCGGCGACCGCCGGGAGCTGCTCGCCCGTCATCCGCGGCTCCCCCCCCTCGAGCTCCCCGGTAAGCTGCTGATGCCGGGGTTCATCGACGCCCATCACCACCTGACCCAATCGCTCGGCAAGTCGCTGGTGTTCGGCGAGCCCTCGGAGATCTTCAAGCGCATCTGGGTGCCGCTGGAGGGCAGCCTGGACGAGCGGCTGCTGCATCTCTCGACCAAGCTCGCCGCCCTGGAGGCGCTGCGCGGTGGTTTCACCACCGCCGTGGACGCCGGCACCCGGGCCTCGGCGGAGCTCGCCGGCATCGCCGGTGCCGCCGAGGAGACCGGCCTGCGCTGCGTGCTGGGCTTCATCTGCAACGACCAGGGCGGTGACCGCCCGGACGGCGGGGCGATCCGCCGCGCCGCCGAGCGTCACCTGGCGGACTGGGCGGGCCATTCGCTGGTCCATCCGTCGCTGGCGGTGTCGATCCCCGAGGTGGCCAGCGATGCCATGCTCCGCGACGCCGCGGCGCTCTGCGTCGAGGGCGGGGCCATCTTCCAGACCCACGTCAACGAGCACCTGCAGGCCGTCGAGCGCTCCCTGGTGGCCCGGGGGCAGCGACCGCTGGAGCACCTGAACGCCGTCGGCGCCCTGGGCCCGCAGACCCTGGTCGCCCACGCCACCCTGGTGACGCCCTGGGAGCTCAACCTGCTGCGCGACACCGGCACCGCGGTGGCCTTCAACCCGGTGGCCAGCAGCTGGAAGGGCAACGCCGTGGCGCCGGCCTTGCAGATGGCGGCCCAGGGCATCCGCTTCGGGCTGGGCACCGATGGCACGCGCAGCGACGCCTTCCGGCTGCTCGATGCGGCCGAGACCAGCCAGCGCCTGGCCTTCGGGCTGGCCAGCGGCGATTCCTCCTGCGGCGGCGGCTGGCTGTGGCTCGACCACGCCACCCGTGCCGGCGCCGATGCCGCGGGGCTTTCGGGCGTGACGGGGACGATCGCCCCGGGCCTGGCCGCCGACTTCCTGCTGGTGGATCTCGACGTCCCGGAGATGACGCCGTCCTGGGATCGCCCCTGGGAGCTGGTGCGCTATGCCAATCGCGACCAGATCGACGCTGTCTTCACCAACGGCCGGCTGCGCCTGTGGCGGGGCTGGCCGGTGGACTGGGACGCCCGGGCGCTGCTGGGCGAGGTGCGGGAAGCGGCCGGCGCCGCGGTGGAGCGCGCGCCGATCCAGCGGGTCCATCCGACCTCCACGGCGCATCGCGCCCGCCTCGTGGCATCACGACGGGCCGCGCAGGGGCGGGCGCCCCATGAGTGAGCTTGTCGTCTTCGCCACCCTGGCCGTGTCCACCGGCATCGCCGCCTTCATGCAGGGAGCGATCGGCATCGGCTTCGCGCTGATCGTCGCCCCGGTGATGGGCTTCCTGCGTCCCGACCTGCTGCCGGTCGCCTTGCTGGTGCTGATGCTGCCGCTCAACCTCTACGTGGCGCTGCGCGAGCGTGAGGCCATCGACTGGCGGGGCACGGCCTGGATCGGGGTGGGACGCCTGCCGGGTACCTTCCTGGGACTGGGGATCCTGCTGATCATGAGCACCAATGGCCTCAACCAGTTGATCGGCGCTTCCACGGTGATCGCCGTGCTCGCCGCACTGTTCGCCCCGGTCTTCCGTCCCCGGGCCGGGGCCTGTGCCTCGGTGGGGTTGGTCACCGGGGTGACCGAAACCGCCACCGGCGTCGGTGGCCCACCGCTGGCGCTGCTCTACCAGCACCGCCCCGGGCCGGAGCTGCGTTCGACCATCGCCTGCTGTTTCCTGGTGGGGGAGCTGGTC
Organism: Halomonas sp. M4R1S46; assembly: GCF_025725685.1. Lineage (NCBI taxonomy): Bacteria > Pseudomonadati > Pseudomonadota > Gammaproteobacteria > Oceanospirillales > Halomonadaceae > Halomonas > Halomonas sp. M4R1S46. Next base: position 3,838,732 of record NZ_CP107008.1, on the reverse strand, counting down.
TCGCTGGCGATCCTGGCGGCGGCGGGCAAGGTCCAGCCGGACCAGCTGATGTGGTCGTTCTACCTGCTGGTCCCGCTGCTTGTCGGAAGTGTCGCCAGCCGCGTCATGCACCAGCGCCTCGATGCCCGTCGGCTGCGTCAGGGAGTCCTGATGTTCGCACTGGTTTCTGGCGTGGTGTTGATGATCCCGCGCTAGTCGGCACGCCAGAAGTGAAAACAAGAGGCCCGCGGCACTGCCGCGGGCCTCTTGTTATCGGCGCATGACGGAGGTGGAGCCTGCAAACTGGTGGATGCGCTGGCGCTCATCCACCCTACGAGGGTCCAGCTCCGCCATGAGACGGCTTATCGCCAGCCGACGCGATCGAAGATACGTACCGCCTGGGGGTTGTTCTCGCCCAGCACGCTGACGTTCAGGTCGTCCGTCTTGAAGTCGCCCCAGGAGGCCAGGACCTCGTCGAGCTCCACCCCGTCGACGACCGGGAACTCATGGTTGCCGGCGGCGAAGATCGCCTGGGCCTGGTCGGAGGCCAGGAACTCCAGGAAGCGCACGGCGTTCTCCGGATGCGGGGCGCCCTGGACCATGCCGGCGCCGCCGATGTTGACGTGGGCACCGCGGTCGTCCTGGTTCGGGAACAGGATCTGGACCTTCTCGGCGGCCTCGCGGTCGCCGGCGTTGTCGGAGCTCAGCAGGCGCACGTAGTAGTAGTGGTTGGCCACGGCCAGGTCGCACTCGCCACTGGCCACGCCGAGGATCTGGTCGGTATCGCCGCCCTCGGGCTGGCGCGCGAAGTTGTCGACCACGCCCTGGGCCCACTGCTCGGCGCCTTCCTCGCCGTGGTGGGCGATCATCGAGGCCAGCAGGGACTGGTTGTAGATGTTGTTCGAGGAACGGATGCAGACCTCGCCCTCGAAGCGCGGGTCGGCGAGATCCTCGTAGCTGGCGATCTCGTCGGCACCGATCGCCTCGGGATTGTAGAAGATGGCCCGCACGCGCTGGCTGAAGCCGAACCACTTGCCCTCGGGGTGGCGCATGGCCTCGGGCAGGCGCTCGGCCAGCACCTCGGACTCGACCTCCGCGAAGATGCCCTCCTGCTCGGCGCGCCACAGGCGGCCGGCATCCACGGTCATCATCACGTCGGCCGGGCTGGCCTGGCCCTCGCGGGTGATGCGCTGGATGAGCTGGTCGGAGCCGCCTTCGAGGACGTTGACCTCGATGCCGGTCTCCTCGGTGAAGGCGTCGTAGAGCGCCTGGTCCGAGTCGTAGTGGCGTGCCGAATAGATGTTCACCTCATCGGCCGAGGCCTGGGTGGCGAAGGCCGCACCGGCCAGCAGGGCGGCGAGCGGCAGGACGTGACGGCGGTGCTGGATCATCGAGAACCTCATGGGTGGCGGGCGGAATGCAATCTAGAATGAGAATGCGTTGCATTATGTCTAGCCATTGAAGCGCCTGGCCCGGCCGGCGTCAACTGCGGCAATGGGCGGAATCTGATCTGGGTCAATATCGGGTCCCGCTCGGGGCACTCGGCAAGGCGAGGATTAAAGTGCAACGTACTTACGAAGCTTTCGCGTTACCATGTACGCCCATTTCTCACTCGGCCGATCCGATTGTGCCTATGACCAGCCAACAGCCGCTGTCCACCGCGGGACACGTCGCGCCGGGCCGGGCCCCGGTGCTTGCCATGCACAGTATCCGCCATGCCTACGGCCATCATCTGGCCGTGGAGGATGTCGGCCTGGAGGTGCGCCAGGGCGAGGTCGTCTGCCTGCTGGGGCCGTCGGGTTGCGGCAAGACCACGCTGCTGCGCATCGTCGCCGGCCTCGAGGTCCTGCAGCGGGGCCGGGTGGATCTCAACGGCCAGGCGATCGGCAGCCCCGGACGTGCCCATGTGCCGCCGGAGAAGCGCAACGTGGGCCTGGCCTTCCAGGACTCGGCGCTGTTTCCCCATCTCAGCGTGCTGGAGAACGTCACCTTCGGCCTGGAATCCCTGCCGGGCCGCCAGCGCCGCCGGCGCGCCATGGAGCTGCTCGACCAGCTGGGCATGGGGCGCTATGCCGATAGCTACCCGCATACCCTGTCGGGCGGCCAGCAGCAGCGCGTGGCCCTGGCCCGGGCGCTGGCTCCGGCACCGCAGCTGATGCTGCTGGATGAGCCCTTCTCCAGCCTCGATGCCCGGCTGCGTGACCGCATCCGCGACGACACCCTGCATGTGCTGAAGCGGGTCGGGTCGGGGGCGCTGCTGGTGACCCATGACCCGGAAGAGGCGATGTTCATGGCCGACCGCATCGCCCTGATGCGCGATGGCCATATCGTCCAGATGGGCACGCCGCGGGAGCTCTACTGTGCGCCCGTCGACCCCTTCGTGGTCAGTTTCTTCGGCGAGGTCAACGAGCTGGGGGGCGTGGTGCGCCAGGGCCGGGTGAACACGTCGGTGGGGGAGGTCATGGCGCCCGGGCTGCCGGACGGCGCGCGGGTGCGGGTGATGATTCGCCCCGAGGCGCTGCGGGTGGTGGCCCTCGACGAGCCCCCGGCCGACCACCACAGCCATGTGATCATGGCCAAGCTGCTGGGGCGCACCAGCCTGCTGCACATCTGTGCCCACACCGGCGGCGGCCGCGAGTCCCACCTGCATGCCCGGGTGCCCGGGGTCTTCCTGCCCGACGAGGGGCAGCCGGTCACGATCCGGCTGGATCCGTCACAGGTCTTCGTCTTTCCGGCCGATCCGGGCGCGGCTGCCGGGGCGGGAGCCGCGCATGGCGAGGCTGAGGAAGATCACCGGGAGTATGCCTACGGCCACGATGGTCAGTGAGGCGGTGGAGGCCTCGGCGAGGCGCTCGTCCGCGGCCAGGTTGTGGGCCCGCACCGCCAGGGTATCGAAGTCGAAGGGGCGCAGGATGATGGTCGCCGGCAGTTCCTTCATGACGTCGACGAACACCAGGATGCCGGCGGCCAGCAGGCTGCCGCGCATGATCGGGGTGTGCACCCGGCGCAAGGTGCCGCCGGCGGTCTGCCCCAGGGTGCGGGCCGCCGCGTCCATGCTCGGTGTCACCTTGCCGAGGCTCGCCTCCAGGGCATTAAAGGACACCGCCAGGAAGCGCACCACATAGGCATAGATCAGGATGAAGGCCGAGCCGCTGAAGATCAGCCCGGCGATCACCCCGTAGTGCTCGCGCAGCAGGCCGTTGATGGTGTCGTCCAGCCAGGCGAAGGGAATCAGGATGCCCACCGCCACCACCGAGCCGGGCACGGCATAGCCCATGGCGGCGATGCGCGTGGCGGTGCGGGTCACGGGCCCCGGATGCAGCCGCGCCCCATAGCTCAGCACCAGCGCCAGGCCCACGGCGACCAGGGCGGCCAGCGCGGCCAGCAGCAGGCTGTTGCCGGCGAACTCCAGGAACTGGGCGCCGAACAGCGAATCCCCCCCGCGCACCGAGAGATAGCCCAGCAGGCCGCTGGGAATCAGGAACCCCACCATCACCGGCGTCAGGCAGGCCAGGCAGGCCGCCAGGCCCCGCCAGCCCTGGAGCCGGAACTCGGGAAGCTGCTGGTAGCGGCTCGAGGTGTGGAAGTAGCGCCGCCTGCCCCGGGACCAGCGTTCCAGCAGCACGAAGACGATCACGAAGGCCAGCAGGCAGGCCGCCAGCTGGGCGGCGGCGACCTGCTCGCCCATGCCGAACCAGGTGCGGTAGATGCCGGTGGTGAAGGTGTCGACGCCGAAGTACTGCACGGCCCCGAACTCGTTGAGGGTCTCCATCAGGGCCAGCGACACGCCGCCGACGATCGCCGGCCGCGCCAGCGGGATCGCCACGCTGGTGAACAGTCGCCAGGGGCCGCGCCCCAGGGTGCGGCCCACGTCCAGCACGCACACCGACTGCTCGAGGAACGCTGCCCGGGCCAGCATGTAGACATAGGGGTAGAGCACCAGCGTGATCAGGGTCGCGGCGCCGCCCAGGGAGCGCACGTCGGGGAAGAAGTAGTCGCCACGCCCCCAGTCGAAGGTCTCGCGCAGCCAGCTCTGCAGCGGGCCGGCATACTGCAGGAAGTCGGTGTAGGCATAGGCGATCACGTAGGTGGGCACCGCCAGCGGCAGCAGCAGGGCCCACTCGAACAGCTTGCGCCCGGGAAAGCGGCACATCACCACCAGCCAGGCCGTGCCGGTGCCGATCACGAAGGTGCCGATGCCCACCGCGACCACCAGGAACAGGGTGTTGGCGAGATAGCGGCCGAGGACCGTGCTGGCCAGGTGCTGCCAGACGCCGCCGGCGGGCATGATGATATGGGCGAGTACCGTGATCACCGGCAACGCCACGACCAGGGCGATGCCGAGGGTCAGCAGGCTCCAGGCATCGAGGCGCAGCGGCCACCGGCGGGCGGGCGAGGCGGGCCGACGGCTGGCGGGATGGGACAAGGATGGACTCCTTCCGGTGGCGGGCGTGAACCGGCTGAATGCGACGACAGTGCAGGCGAGAATACTATCAGCTGACCGGGGAGGCTGCACCGGGACGCGACGCCGCCCGCCGCGGGGGCGGCGGGCGGCGTCGTGCCGTGGCTCGCCTCAGTAGCCGACGAGGACGGCGGGCAGACCGGTGATCAGCGCCGGGAAGGCGGCCATCAGCAGGCAAGCCAGCACGATCAGTGCGCAGAAGGGGATCACCGCCCGGTAGAGATCCAGCGTCTCCACGCCCTTGGGGGCCACGCCCTTGAGGTAGAAAAGCGCATAGCCGAAGGGCGGGGTGAGGAAGGAGGTCTGCAGCACCACCGCCACCATCACCACGAACCACAGCACGTCCACCCCCATGCTCTCCACGATGGGCAGCATGATCGGGAAGCTGAGCAGCACGATGCCGGTCCAGTCCAGGAACATGCCCAGGATGAACACCAGGAAGAACATCAGGATCAGTGCGCCGGTGGTGCCGCCGGGCATGGCCATGACCACCTCGTGGATCACCTCCATGCCGCCGCCGATCGAGAAGACGCCGGTGAAGGCGGTGGCGCCCACCAGCACCAGCATCACCATGGTGGTGGTCTTGCTGGCCTCGATCAGGGTGCGGTAGCAGGTGGAGGCTTTGCGGTCGCCGAAGATCAGGAACAGCACGAAGGCGATGGCCACGCCGATGCCCGAGGCCTCGGTGGCGGTGGCGATGCCGGTGAACAGCGAGCCCAGCACGCCCAGGATCAGCGCCATCGGCGGCAGCACGTACTTGCCGAGCATGATCAGCAACTCGCCGGTGGAGGTTTCGGCGCGTTCCTCGGCGGGGACCGGCGGGCCGTAGCTGGGCTTCAGGTGGCAGATCACCAGCACGTAGAGGGCGTACATCACGCCGAGCATCAGCCCGGGCACCAGGGCGCCGGCGAACAGCGCGCCGACCGACACCGGCGAGTAGCTGGCCATCAGGATCAGCATGATGCTGGGCGGGATCAGGATGCCCAGGCAGCCGCTGGCCATGATCACCCCGGTGCTGAGCTCCTTGTTGTAGGAGTACTTGAGCATCGGCACCAGGGCGATCATGCCCATCACGGCGATGGAGGCGCCGACGATGCCGGTGGTGGCGGCGAGCAGCACCGAGACGACCACCACCGTCAGGGCCAGGCCGCCGCGCAGGTTGGCCAGCAGCAGGCGCATCGACTCGAACATCTTCTCGGTGACGCCGGAATCGTTGAGGAAGCGGGCCATGAGGATGAACAACGGGATCGCCACCAGGACGTAGTTGTCCATGGAGTTGCCGTAGATGTTGTTGATCAGGATGCCCAGCGTGTTGGCGCCGGGCCCGAGCCAGGCGCCGAGCACCGCGACGCCGCCAAGCACGAAGGCCAGCGGATGACCCATGAACAGGCCGACCAGCAGGCCGCCGAACATGAACAGGGTGAGCATCTCGGCGCTCATGCGGTTTCCTCCTTGCCCAGCGCCTGCACGGCGCGGATGACGACGGCGACGGCCTGCAGCAGCAGCAGCACGGCGGCGACCACGATCACGCCCTTCACCGGATAGACCGGAATGGCCATCATGCCGTAGGTGGTCTCACCGCGGCTGAAGGAGCGCTCGAAGAAGGCCCAGCCCAAGGTGAGCAGCATCCAGATGAAGGGGACGAAGAAGATCAGGTAACCGAGGAGCTCGATGGCCGCCTGCTTGCGTCGCGACAGCAGGCGCTTGAGCACATCGACCTCCACATGGGCGTGATGGCGCAGGCCGTAGGCGGCCATCAGCATGAAGTGGGCGCCGAACAGCATCTTCGTCACGTCGAAGGCCCAGTCGCTGGGGCGCCCGATGAAGAAGCGCATGGCGATGTCGTAGATCACGATCAGCGTGATCACGGCGAGCAGCGGGGCGATCAGGCGTCCGAACCCCTCGTTGAGGGCGTCTATGACCCTGGCAATGGCGTTCATGGTGGGAGCTCTCGGCATCGGGCGAATCGTTCGGGAAGGAGGTCGGCGGAGACGCCGGCGGAGGGACCGGCCCCACCAGGGGCCGGCCCGAACCGGTTACTGGTTCATGCAGGCCTCGATCTCCTCGAGGGACGGCAGGTTGTCGGTGACCCGGCTCATGTTGTAGGGCACCGAGATGTCGCGCCAGTTGGCGTAGTGCTGCATGTAGCTGATCATGGAGTGGTAGACCTTGGCGTGCATCGGGTCCTCGCAGGCCCCCTGCACGATCACCTCGTTGGTGATCTCCTGGATCCGGGCCAGGTCCTCCTCGGAGAGCTGGTTGATCTCGGTGCCGTCCTCCAGGAACTTCACCGTGCCCTCGGTGGACTCGCGCTCGGACCAGGCCAGCGACCAGGCCATGGTGGCCTCGGCGGCGATCTTCAGCTTCTCCTGGGTCTCCTCGGAGAGGGCGTCCCAGGCCTCCTGGTTGATCATCACCCCGAACACGCTGGCGGACTGGTGCCAGCCCGGCACCGACCAGTAGTCGGCCACCTCGGAGAAGCCGGCCTTGTAGTCCACGCCCGGGGTGGAGAACTCGGCGCCATCGACCACGCCCCGCTCGATGGCCTGGTAGATCTCGCCGCCCGCCAGGGTGACCTGGGAGCCGCCGAGTTGCTCGAGCACCCGGCCCTGGTCGCGGCCGGAGAGGCGCAGGCGCTTGCCTTCCAGGTCGGCGAGGCTCTCGATGGGCGTGCCGCCGCGGAAGCCGGACTCGTTGTTGGTGATGCCGTAGGGCAGGTAGACCATGTTGTACTCGCCGTAGACCTCCTGGTAGAGCTCCCAGCCGCCCCACTCCATGATCCAGTTCAGGTAGTCGACGCCATTGAACAGGCTGGTGGTGGTGGCCAGCGGCGAGAAGGCCGGGCTAAGGCCGGCCCAGTAGCCGGGCCAGTCGCCGGCGGCCTGGATGGCGCCGCTCTGAGTGGCGTCGAACACCTCGGTGCCGGGCATCAGGGTGCCGCCGGCGCGGAAGTTGATCGTGAGCTCGTCGCCGGCCAGCTGGTTGACCAGCTCCACCCAGTGGCGGTCGATCTGGATCAGGTCGAGGTTGTCCGGCCAGGTGGTGGTCATGGTCCAGGATTCCTGGGCCTGGGCGGTGGTGGCCAGGCCGGCCAGGGCGATGCCGGCGGCCAGGCCGGTGAGGGCGAAGCGAGTCGAGGTCATGGCATTCCTCTCCTGAGGATTGTTCTGCTGGTGGAGATGGGGCGATGTCAAAGCGTGTGGCCTCCCGGCCCGGCGCCTGCGCCTGCCGGGGCGACCGTAGCCTCAAGCTAGCATGGGCGCCGCAGGGCGCTCGACGGACTCCGAACGTCGCACCGGCGCCACCGGGGTGGCGGCGAGGGGCGCGTCTGGCGAGAAAAATTCCTTGCATTTCAGTTGTATAAAACAAGAGTATGACCGCCATGTTGCAGTGCCGAAGGGTGTCAGGCCGTTGAAAGGCCGTCATATTCTTAGACCAAAGTTCAGCAATAAAGAGAATGCTCATGAGTGTTTGCGTGCCCGCCGCCCTGCTGACCTGCCGATGGCGGCTGACCGAGCGGCGCTGGCGAGGGCTGGTGTGGTGCCGGGGCCTGGCCGCGGAGGGACGGCGGCGGGCCCTGGCGCTGTGGCAGGCCGAGCCCCTCGAGGCACCGCTGTGGGTCGGGCCGGCGCCGCCGGAGGAGCTCGCCGATGCCGCCTGGCTGCCCGCCGCCAAGGCGCGCACCCGACTCGGCGGCGAGCACGACTTCATCGTCTATGATGCCGCCTCGCCCGGGGCGGGCTTCGACCCCGACGCCTTCGGGGCGCTGTCCGGCACCCTGCGCGCCGGGGGGCTGCTGGTGCTGCTCACGCCCGACGACTGGGGCCGTCGCCCCGACGCCGACTATACCCGCCTGGCCGCGCATCCCTGGCGCGCCGACGCGCTATCGGCGCACTACCTGGCGCGGCTCGCCCGGGTGCTGGCCGAGTCCCCGGAGACGATCCGCTGGCCCGCCGGCGGGCCGCCCGTGCTCCCGGCCTGGCCGCCGGCGACGCCTCCCCCGCCAGCGCCGGCGGATCCCGACTGCCTGACCCGTGATCAGGCCGAGGCCGTGGCGCGGCTCGTGCGACTGCGCCGTCGGCGGCCGCTGGTGCTCACCGCCGACCGGGGGCGCGGCAAGACCGCCGCCCTGGGCATCGCCTGTGCCCGGCTGCTGGCACGGGGCGAGTCGGACCTGCTGGTCACGGCGCCACGTCCCGCGGCGGTGGCGGGGCTCTTCGAGCGGCTGGTCGCGCTCTGCCCGGAGGGGCGCCGCGAGGGCCATCGCTTCCGGGTCGGGAGTGCGACGCTGACCTTCCTGGCCCCCGATGAACTCGGCGCCCGGGTCGAGCGCGGCGAGGCCGGCGGCGCCGGGGCCCGCCTGCTGGTCGACGAGGCCGCGGCGATTCCCGCCGGCCTGCTCGGCCAATGGCTCGCGGCCTTTCCGCGGATCGCCTTCGCCACCACGGTGCATGGCTACGAGGGGGCGGGGCGCGGCTTCGCGCTGCGCTTCCGCGAGCGCCTGGAGCGGCTGACGCCGGAATGGCGCGAGTGGCGGTTGGGCGAGCCGATCCGCTGGGCCGAGCAGGACCCCCTGGAGGCGCTGACCGCGCGGCTGTTGATGCTGGATGCCGACCCCGTGGCCCCCGGCGCCGGGCCGCTGCGCTGGCAGGTGGCCGGCCGCGCCGCCCTGGGCCGTGACGAGTCGCGCCTGCGAGCCCTGTTCGGCCTGCTGGTGCAGGCCCACTACCGCACCACCCCGAGCGACCTGCGGCGCCTGCTGGATGCTCCGGGGGGCCGCATCGCCACCCTCCAGGACGACCGGGGGCCCCGGGCGGTGGTGGTGACCGGTGACGAGGGGGGCTTCGAGGCGGGGCTCGCCGAGCGGGTGGCCCGGGGCGAGCGCCGCCCCCGGGGCCACCTGCTGGCCCAGTCGCTCGCCGCCCACGCCGGCGAGCGGGCGGCACTGACCGCTCGCCTGCGCCGGGTGCTGCGCATCGCCGTGCATCCGGCGGCCCGCCGCCAGGGGCTGGGGGCCCGGTTGCTCGAGGCCGAACGGCAACGGGCCCGGGCGGCGGGCCTCGACCTGCTCGGGGCGAGCTTCGGTGCCGAGCCGGGACTGCTGGCCTTCTGGCAGGCCCAGGGCTTCCGGGCCGTGCGCCTCGGCCTGACCCGGGAGGCCGCCACCGGCGAACATGCCCTGATGGTGGTGCAAGCCACCAGCGAGGGCGGCGAGGGCCTGGCCCGGCGCCTGGCACGGCGTTTCCAGCGACAGCTGCCGGCCCTGCTGGCCTTCGAGCTGGCCGACCTCGACCCGGGCGTGGTCCTCGCCCTGCTGGCCGAGGGGGAGCGCAAGCCACTGTGCGACGAGGACCGGGTGGATCTGGATGACGTGGCCCATGGACACCGCGAGCCGGCCCTGGCGCGCCCGGCGCTGCAGGCCCTGATCCGCCTGGCGGCGACGGGCGCGGGCGGCGACCCCGAGCTTGGCCTGCTGGCGGCCTGGGCCTTCCAGGGCCGCGACGAGGCCTGGCTGGCGAGCCAACTGGGCCTGACCGGCTCGCGCCAGGTCGCGGCCTGGCGGCGGCGCACCGTGGCCGCCTGGCTGAGCTCGTCGAGGCTTTCCAGCGGCGAGGCCGGCCGGTAGAGTTTCCGGGTCAACCCCGATACAGAAGCGCCATGAACGCACATCTCGAGCAGCTCTCGCCGCGCCCCCTGTGGCGGCATTTCCGCACCCTGTGCAACACGCCGCGTCCCTCGGGCCACGAGGCCGCGCTGGTGGCCAAGCTGGAGGCCTGGGCCGATGCCCGCGGCCTGGCCCACGACCGCGACGCGGCGGGCAACCTGCGCATTCGCAAGCCGGCGACGCCCGGCCACGAGGCCGCTCCCGGCCTGGTCCTGCAGGGCCACCTGGACATGGTGGCCCAGGCCAACGCCGACCACCCCCATGACTTCACCCGGGAGCCCCTCGACACCTATGTCGAGGACGGCTGGCTGCACGCGCGCCATACCACCCTGGGCGCCGACAACGGCCTCGGCGTGGCGGCGTCGCTGGCGGTGCTCGAGGCCGAGGACCTGGCCCATGGCCCCCTGGAGGCGCTGTTCACCCTGGAGGAGGAGTCCTCCATGGGCGGCGCCCTGCACCTCGCCGAGGATTGGCTCGAGGGTCGGCTGCTGCTCAACCTCGACTCGGAGGACCGCGGCCAGGTGTATATCGGCTGCGCCGGCGGCGCCGACGTGGTGGTCGACGCCCAGCTGCCCACTGCCGCGCTGGGCGAGGACGAGAGCGCCCTGGTGCTGGCGCTGACCGGGCTGGTCGGCGGCCATTCCGGCATCGACATCCACAAGGGACGCGGCAACGCCAACCGCCTGCTGGTGCGGGTGCTGCGCGCCCTGGAGGCCCTCGACGCGCGGCTGGTGGACTATCGTGGCGGCACCCTGCGCAATGCCCTGCCGCGGGAGGCCTTCGCCACCCTGGCCCTGCCGGCCGTGGAGGTCGAGGCCGCCCGCGAACGGCTGATGGCCCTGGAGATCGAGCTGCGCGACGAACTGGCCGGGGCCGACGACGGCCTGCAATTGGCGTTGACGCCCGCCGAGGCGCGACCCGCCGAGGCCCTGACCCGGGATGCCAGCCGCCTGCTGATCGCGGCCCTGCATGCCGCGCCCTGTGGGGTCGAGCGCATGAGCGTCGATGTGCCCGGGGTGGTCGAGACCTCCAACAACCTGGGGGTGGTCAGCCTGACGGAGGGGCGCTTCCACCTCTGCGCGCTGGTGCGCTCGCTGCGTGACAGCGCCACCGCCGACATCGCCGACCGCTTCCGGGCGCTGTTCGAGCTGATCGGGGCGCGAACCCGGGTCGAGAACGCCTATCCGGGCTGGACCCCGGACCCGGAGAGTCCCTTGCTGGCGCGCTTCTGCGAGCTGCACCGCGCCCGGCTGGGCGTCGATCCGGAGATCAAGGTGATCCATGCCGGCCTCGAGTGCGGGATCCTCGGCGCCAAGTATCCCGACATGGAGATGATCTCCTTCGGGCCGCTGATCCGCGGCGCCCACTCCCCGGACGAGCGGGTCGAGATCGCCTCGGTGGAGGAGTTCTGGGGCGTGCTGCGCAGCCTGATCGAGGACCTGGCGCGCCCGGCGTCCTGAGGCGGCCGGGCGCGCTTCTCTCAGTGATTCACCCGGATGCGCAGCAGCGGATAGCCGTCGACGGTGACCAGCGGGATGTCGCTGTGGTAGCGGTGGCCGCCATGGCGATGCCGATCGTGCCGGTGGCGGTGACGATGGTGGCGGGGCGTCACGTAGTAGACGTGACGCTCCACCCGGTGCGTGTGGTGCCCGTGGCGCAGCGGGGCCCGGTGATGGCGCTGGAAGTGGATACCCTGGCTGTAGCGGGCTGGAGAGTGGAAGTCGCTGCCGAAGCGGCCGGACGGATGGTGGCCGCGCTCGGCCATGGCCGGCAGACTCAGGGCCAGGATCAGGGCCGCCAGGCAGGCGGCCAGTAGATGTCGGTTCATGGTGGGGTCCTCGGAAGTCCTGACGAGCGGTCGACGCCTTCATCCCTTCGTTCCCTGTCATCCAGTATAGTGGCGCCCGGCGCCGGGTCGTTCACGTTTTCCTGATATGAGAGGGGAGCCCAGATGTCTTCACAATTCGCCGACACACCGCGGAGATGACCATGCTCGACTGGCAGGAAGGGGTGCGGCAGGGCTGGCCATGGCTGGTCGGCCTGGGGGCCCTGGCGCTGCTGGCCGTCGGCTGGGGGATCGTCCAGCGACGGCGGCTGGCGGCGGCGGGCGCTCGCCTGGCCGAGCGCGAGGCCGCCGCGGTGCGCCTCGAGCAGGAGTTGACCCAGAGCGACGCCCAGCTGGATGGCTGCCGGGAGCACCTGGCCGCCGTGGAGGCCGAGCTCCTCCAGGCTCGCGACCGGCTGGCCGAGCAGCGCGAGCGGGCGGCCCGGCTGGAGACCGAGCGCGAGCAGGCGGCGCTGCGGCACCGTGAGCAGCTGGCCCTGCTCGAGGAGGCCCGCGAGCGGCTCAAGGAGGAATTCCACCAGCTCGCCGGCCGCGTCTTCGAGGAGCGCCAGCAGGCCTACAGCGCCCAGAGTCGCGAGAGCCTCGAGGCGCTGCTCAAGCCGTTTCGCGAGCAGGTCGAGCAGTTCCGCCAGCGGGTGGAGCACCTCCACGGCCAGGAACAGCGCGAGCGAGGCTCGCTGAAGGCCCAGCTCGAGCAGCTGGCCGGCCTCAATGCACGCCTCGGCGACGAGGCGGCGGGCCTCGCCCGGGCGCTGAAGGGCGACCAGAAGGCCCAGGGCAACTGGGGCGAGTTGATCCTGGAGACGGTGCTCGAGCGCAGCGGCCTGCGCCGCGATATCGAGTATCGGCGCGAGGTGTCGCTGTCCGGCGAGCAGGGGCGTCAGCGCCCGGATGCGATCATCTACCTGCCCGAGGACCGTCACCTGATCGTCGACGCCAAGGTGTCGCTCAGCGCCTGGACCCGGGTGGTCAATGCCGAGGAGGACGCCGAGCGCGAGACGGCGATGCAGGCCCACCTGCAGTCGCTGCGCAGTCACGTCCAGGGGCTCTCGGCCAAGGACTACCCGGGCCTTCCGGGCCTGCGCTCGCCCGACTTCGTGTTCCTCTTCGTGCCGGTGGAGCCGGCCTTCGCCGCCGCCTTCGAGCGGGACCCGACCCTCTTCCAGGAGGCCTTCGACCGCCAGGTGGTGATGGTCACCCCGACCACCCTGCTGGCCAGCCTGCGCACGGTGGCCGGCCTGTGGAGCCTCGAGCGCCAGAACGAGAATGCCCGCCTGATCGGTGCGCGCGCCGAACGGCTGCTGACCAAGTTCAGCGGCTTCGTCGAGAGCCTCGAGGAGGTCGGCCGCCACCTGGAGCGCGCCGGCGACAGCCATCGCCGGGCCATGAACCGGCTCGCCGAGGGGCAGGGCAGCCTGGTGGCCCAGGCCACGGCCCTCGAGCGCCTGGGGGTGCGCATGAAGAAGCCGCTGCCCGCCGAGCTGGTGCGCGCCGCCGAGGGCGAGCGGCAAGACGCTGACGAGGCCGGCGACCGGCCATGCAAGACGCCGCCCGCAGGCGGCGTCGACACACGGGCTCGGGACGGGCGTCAGCCCAGGTAGGCGCCCAGCATCCAGACGGTCTTTTCCTGCTCGCGGATGTAGTCGCCGACCTGGGCGGCGGTGCCCTCGTCGTCGGCATCCGAGGCCAGCGAGAGGATCTCGCGCTGCAGCTCGATCAACGACTGGTAGCCCTGCAGGACGCCGCGCACGCAGGCCTCGCCATCGTGGACGTCCTTGTCTTCCTGGATGCTGGCGATGCGCACGTAATCGCTGTAGGCGTGCACCGGCTGGTGACCCAGGGTCAGCACGCGCTCGGCCACCTCGTCGACCTTCATCAGCAGGTCGGTGTAGAGCTCCTCGAACTTGGTGTGCAGCTGGAAGAAGTCATGGCCCTTCACGTTCCAGTGATAGCCGCGCACGTTCATGTAGAAGATCTGGTAGTTGGCCAGCAGGACGTTGAGCCGCTCGGCTAGCTGGCTGGCGCTGGACTCGTGCAGGCCGATGCTGTTGGTGTCGCTCATGCGAATGCCTCCTTGATCGCGTGTGATGCCAGTGTAGGCAGCGGGATGGCGCAGGGAGTAGCGAATTCCGTGCATCGCCATCATAGGCTGATTCCATGACGTGCGGGCGACGGCCTGATGCTTCAAGGGCCTGGCCGGGCTAGACTCACCAGAGGCCATGGGGGAGTGGGGCGATGCAGCGAGCGTGGTGGTTATGCCTGCTGGTGGGACTGGCCGGCTGTCAGGGCGTGCCCTCGAGCCTGCCGGTGGCCGAGCCGCCACCCGACCCGGCCTGTCAGTGGCCCGTCGATGCCGACACCCCGCCGACGACCCTGCCACGAGTCGTCGCGGCTCTGGAGGACCAGGACTTCCTGGTGCGCCACACCTCGGTCGACCTGGGCCTGGTCAGCGCCGAGCGGGCCAGGCGGACCATCTACCACAACGCCGTCGACCCCGGCCCCCGGCTGGGCGGCTTCGTGGTGGGCGGCAGCGGCGGACGCGTCGCCTCGGGCGTGGTGCTGGGCATGGGAGTGGGCTATGCCTCGGTCGACGAGGAGGCCACCGAGATCGAGCGCGTCTCGGCGGTGGTGGGGCCGGAGCGGGTCCAGGTGACCCGCGACTACCGGCTGTTCGACTGGCGCGGCGCGATGCGGGAGTCGCGTACCGCCAGCGATGAGGCCTTCTGTCGCCGGCTGCGCCTGGCGATCCGGCGCCAGCCGGCGGAGGCGACACCATGAGGGCACGGCTGATGGCGGTGGGGCTGGTGCTGTGGCTGGCGGGCTGTGCGTCCACGCCGCCCCCGGCCACCCCGGCGGTACGGGAGCTGTCGGTAGCGTCCCGGACGGTGCTGGTGGAGAGCCTGGAGCTGCTGATGGCGCGGGGCTACGTGATTCGCCACGCCGATGCCGGGCTGGGGCGGCTGGAGGCGGTGATCGCCCGCTGGCCGGGCTACCGGGTGAAGCTGGAGGTGCAGGACAGCGGCACGGCGAGCCGGGTCGCCATGACGGCCTACCGCGGCAACCGCCCCTTGCCCCCATCGCTGGTCGAGCCGCTGCTCACCGAGCTGAATTCCCGCCTCGAGATGGCCCGCTGAGGGCCCTCAGGCCTCCCGGGACCAGTCGATCCCCTCGACCTGGGCGAGCAGACGATCGCGCATGGCGGCCAGGGCATCCAGGTCGTAGGCCTCGGCCTCGCCATGGCCCCAGACCGGCCCCGGCCAGGCCGCATCGTCCCGACGGCGCAGGATCACGTGCAGGTGCAACTGGGGCACCATGTTGCCCAGGGTGGCGATGTTGAGCTTGTCGCCGCCGAACCCTTCCTTGAGGGCGCGCCCGACCAGGGTGGCCTCGCGCCACAGCTGACGCTGCTCGGCCTCGTCGAGCTCGAAGACCTCGCTGACGGCGGTGCGACGCGGTACCAGCAGCAGCCAGGGAAAGCGGGCGTCGTTCATCAGCCGCAGCTGGCAGAGCGGCAGCTCGGTGACGGGGTAGCTGTCCTCCACCAGACGGGCATCCGGCTCGAAATTCGACATGGCGCTCTCCTTCGATTCGTTGGCTGATCCCGCTGCCATCATGGCACAGCGGGCGACGACCCGGGAGCGAATCGCTATGCTGGACGGCCGTCCCGTGTCATGCAGCAAAGGATTCCGTCATGACCCTTCTCGAAGCCCTGGCCCTGCTCGGCATCGGCACCCTGGCCGGTTTCATCAATGTCCTCTCGGCGGGCGGCTCGATGCTCACCCTGCCGATGCTGATGTTCCTGGGGCTTCCCCCCCAGGCCGCCAACGGTACCAACCGGGTCTCCATCGCCCTGCAGAGCGTCTCGGCCGTGGTCAGCTTCCTGCGCGTCGGCGCCCGCCATATCGGCCTGAGCCTGCGTCTCGCGGTGCCGGCGGTGCTCGGCTCGCTGCTCGGCGCCTGGCTGGCCCTGCGGGTCAGCGATGCGCTGTTCGAGGCGATCCTGATCGGCGTGATGGCCGTGGCCGCGGTGCTGATGCTGCTGCCCCAGCCGCGCCTCGAGACCCGCCCGCTGACCCCCGAGCGACTGACGCCGGCGGTCTACCTGGCGATGTTCGTCATCGGGGTCTACGGCGGCTTCATCCAGGTCGGGGTGGGGATCCTCTTCATCGTGGTGCTCTACCGTCTGCTGCGCATCGACCTGGCCCAGGTGAACGTCTTCAAGGTGCTGATCGTGCTGGTCTATACCCTGCCGGCCCTGGGCATGTTCCTGTACCAGGACCAGGTCCGCTGGGGCCACGGGCTGGCCCTGGCCGCCGGCAGCATGCTCGGGGCCTGGCTGGCGGTGCAGGTCAACATGAGCCCGCGCGGCGCCCTGTGGGTGAAATGGCTGACCCTCGCCGTGATCGTCGCCATCATCCTGCGGCTGCTGCTGGCCTGAGATTGCCCCTCGCCGATTGAGGGAGATGCCTGCTAGATTGAATAAGCGATTGCTGGTTGCTTGATCACCGACTCGAGGAGGCCCCCATGAAACGCACACTGTCACTGGTACTGGTCGCCCTGTTCACCTTGTCGCTGCTCGCCGGCTGCAACACGATGCGCGGCATGGGGCAGGACATCGAGGAGGGCGGTGAGGCGATCCAGGAGGAATCCTACTGAGACTCTAGGGGGTGTCGTGCTCGAACTGGGTGCGGCGCTCCTCCTCCTCGGCCTGCTTGCGTAGCTTCTTGCGCAGGGCCGCCTTCTCGAAGCGCAGCTTCTGGGCTCGGGTCTCCAGCTTGAGCGGTGGGACCGGTGCCGGCTTGCCGTCACCGTCCACGGCCACCATGGTCAGGTAGCAGCTGTTGGTGTGGCGGATCAGCTTGTTCTGGATGTCCTCGGCCACCACCTTGATGCCGATCTCCATGGAGGAACGGCCCACGTGGTTCACGCAGGCCAGGAAGGTGACCAGTTCGCCGACGTGAATGGGCTGCTTGAAACGCACCTGGTCCACCGAGAGGGTCACCACATAGTGGCCGGCATAGCGGCTGGCGCAGGCGTAGGCCACCTCGTCGAGCTTCTTGAGGATGGCGCCGCCATGCACCTTGCCGCTGAAGTTGGCCATGTCGGGGGTCATCAGCACGGTCATGGTGAGTTCGTGCTGGCCGGGAAGGGCTTGTTCGTCCATCGAGGGGAGGTCCTTTGCGCTATTGTCCCTCCAGCATAACGCCTTGGCCCCGCCGAGGGCACAAGGCGTTTCCTTCCTCGGGTGCCGGGATCAGAGCCAGGTCAGCCCCGCGCCGATGATCAGGCCGGTGAGCAGCAACTGGACCAGGCAGAAGCCCATGATGTCCTTGGCCTTGAGCCCGGCGATGCCGAGCACCGGCAGGGCCCAGAACGGCTGCAGCAGGTTGGTCCAGGCATCGCCCCAGGCCACGGCCATGGCGACCCTGGGGATGTCCACGCCCAGGGCCTCGGCGGCCGGCAGCATGACCGGCGCCTGCACGGCCCACTGGCCGCCCCCGGAGGGTACGAAGATATTGACGATGCCGGCACTGATGAAGGTCCAGACCGGCAGGGTGGCCTCGGTGGCCAGTGAGATCAGCGCTTCCGAGAGCGTCTCGGCCAGGCCGGACTGGACCATGATCGCCATGATGCCGGCGTAGAAGGGGAACTGGATGACGATGCCGGCGCCGCCCTTGATGGCCTCGTGGAGACTCTCGAGCAGGCTGCGGGGGGTGCGGTGCAGCACGACGGCCAGGAACAGGAACAGGAAGTTGACCACGTTGAGGTTGAGCCCGCCGCCCTGCAGCACGAAGTGGTCGAGCAGGAACAACAGCCCCGGGATGCCCACCAGCCAGGCCAGGGTCATGCTGTTCTCCAGGTGCTCGGCGGGGCGGGTGATGCGCACGCGGCGCGCCTCGCCGTCGTCGAGCAGGCTGGGGTCGACGAAGACGCTGTCCTGCTCGTCGGGCAGCATCAGGCGGTTGAACAGCGGCATCGCCACGAACAGTGCCAGCACGATGACCAGGTTGAACAGCGAGAAGATGGTCTCGCCGGTGCCGATCACGCCGATCCGCTCGGCGGTGAAGTGGCCCTCGGTGGCGATGGTCAGCGGCACCGAGCCGGCCAGGCCGCCATGCCAGACGATGAAGCCCGAGTAGGCGCTGGCCACCAGCAGGCGATAGTCCACCCGGATCTGCCGGGCCAGCTCCTTGGCGAACAGCGCCCCCACCACCAGGCCGAAGCCCCAGTTGATCCAGCTGGCGGCCAGCGACACCAGGGTCACCAGCACGATGGCGGCCCCCGGGTTATTGGCCAGGCCGGCCAGGCGCTGCAGCAGGCGCTTGACCGGCGGCGAGCTGGCCAGCATGAAGCCGGTGACCAGCACCAGCAGCATCTGCATCGAGAACGTCAGCAGGTTCCAGAACCCGTCGCCCCAGAAGCGCAGCACCGCCAGCGGGGTCTGGCGCTCCACGGCGATGGCCGCGCCCGCGGCGATCACCGTCAGCAGCAGGACGAAGATGTAGGGGTCGGGAAGGTAGCGCTCGACCATCTTGACGGCCGGGCGTGACAGCAGCTTCAGCATGGAGATGTCCCTTTTCCGTTGCGGGAGCCTGCGGATCCGCGGCCGGTGCTCGGCCTGCAGGCTGGGGTATCACGTTGCCGCGGGGGCGAAATGTTGTCAAAGGCGACGAATGTCTAGGTTTTGGCGCTCGCCCAGCGTGTCCGTCGGTAGTGACGGTAGTAGGCGACCAGCACCGTCGAGCGCACTGCGGTGAAGACGAGAAAGGCCAGCCACAAGCCGTGATTGCCCAGTCCCCGGGTGAGCCACCACACCGGCAGGTAGATTGCCAGGCCGACGAAGATGCTGTTGCGCATCTCGCGGATCGCCGTGGCGCCGATGAAGACCCCGTCCAGCAGGTAGCTCCACACCGCGATCAGCGGCATGACCACCATCCAGGGCAGGTAGTGGCCGGCCGTGTTCCGCACGTCCGGCAGGCCGGTGAGCAGGGCGATCAGCCACTCGCCGCCCAGGGCGAAGGCCAGGGCGGCGCCCCCCGCGGTGGCCAGCGAGAAGCGGGCGGCCGAGCGGACCGTGGCGGCGAACTCGTCCCAGCGCCGGCGTCCCACCGAGCGACCGGTCAGGGCCTCGGCGGCGTGGGCGAAGCCGTCCAGTCCATAGGAGGTCAGCATGATGAACTGCAGCAGCACGGCGTTGGCGGCCAGCACGGTGTCGCCCTGGGCCGCCCCTCGGGAGGTGAAGAAGGCCATGGCGAAGAGCAGGCCCAGGGTCCGCACGAAGAGGTTGGCGTTGACCTGGAAGAGCTCGCGATAGGCGGCCAGTCGGCACAGCCGGCCGCGGCGGAAGCGGCCCTCGAGGTTTCCCAGCTGGCGCGACACCAGCCACAGGCCGAAGGCCAGGGCGCTGTAGTCGGCGATCACCGTGGCCCAGGCCACGCCGTCGCTGGTCATGCCCAGTCCCACCACGAACACCAGGTCGAGGAGGATATTGACGCCGTTGGTCAACACCAGCAGCCACAGCGTGATCCGGGAGTTCTGCTGGCCCAGGAACCAGCCGAGGATGGCGTAGTTGGCCAGCACCGCCGGGGCCGAGAGCAGGCGGATCCGCGCATAGTCCGCGGCCAGCGCGGTGGCCTGGTCGCTGCCATCCAGCAGCCACAGCCCGAACTCGACCAGCGGGCCGCCGGCCAGCACCAGCAGGACGCCGATGGCGCCGGCCAGCAGCAGCGACTGCCCCAGCAGGGTACGGACGGCCTCGTCATCCTCGCGGCCGACCGCCTGGGAGGTGAGACCGGTGGTGCCCATGCGCAGGAAGCCGAAGCCCCAGTAGAGGAAACCGAACAGGGTCGCACCCAGGGTCACGGCGGCGAGGTAGCGGGAGTCCGGCAGGTGGCCGACCACGGCGGTATCGACCAGCCCGAGCAGCGGGACGGTGATGTTCGAGAGGATGATCGGCCAGGCCAGGGCCCAGATGCGCTGGGGGGCCTGGGTGGTGGTCGCGGGCGAGGTCACGGTGGCTCCGGTCGGCGGGCGGGGCCGGCAGCATGGCGTCCCGCCGCCCGCAACGCAACAGCCTCGCAATAGTGGGGCCGTGGGGCATCGTGGGCCCGGGGCCCGATTCAGAAGCGGTAGCCCAGGCTGGCCGAGAGCGGCGATCGCGAAGGCTTCCCCGCTGTCACTGATCATGTGGATGGCATACCCCACGGCTTCGGCATCGTCGTGAGTAGCCCGGTCGGTGGCGTCATCATGCGCTATCTGCCATTGGGGAGGGGAGATTTCCGAGGGTTGGGGAACCCGGGAAAGCCGACTACCCTAATGTAAGGTTCTGTGAATGCGTGTATCCGTCGGGTGGTTCCAGGGGCTGGTCTGTCGGAATGCCATGATCCGGCTCAGGTAGACGATCCGGCCACATGCTGGCCGGCAACCAGGGGAGCGGGGACGATGAAGGCATTGGGCAAGTACGCGATGGGTGCCATGCTGGCCATGGTCATGGTGGTGGGGAGTCAGTCGGCCATGGCCCAGGACGACTACGGTCATGACACCGAACGGCCGAGTGGCGGGGCGATGGTGGCGGACGCGCTGCTGGCCCGGCCCCTGCTGGCCGTGGCCACGGTCGGGGGCGCGGCGGTCTTTCTGGTGTCGCTGCCGTTCAGTGCCCTGGGGGGGAACGTCGACGCCGCCGCCGAGACCCTGATCAAGACGCCCGCGGAGGCGACCTTCCGTCGCTGCCTGGGTTGCGAGGTAAGCCGTCGTGCCGACGATCGCCATTAGTCGTAGGGTCCCGGATGATCGACAGCTGTTGGTTGATGAGGAGAGGCCGCGCCCAGCTCGCGAAAGATTGAGCGCGGCTCGTGGCGAGCAAGTAACCGAGTCGTTCATGAGTCAAAACA
The DNA here is from genome assembly GCF_025725685.1 of Halomonas sp. M4R1S46. Classification (NCBI taxonomy): domain Bacteria; kingdom Pseudomonadati; phylum Pseudomonadota; class Gammaproteobacteria; order Oceanospirillales; family Halomonadaceae; genus Halomonas; species Halomonas sp. M4R1S46. The sequence continues at coordinate 3,817,889 of NZ_CP107008.1, read as the reverse complement.
GGTAACTCAAGCTCAAGGAAAACATGTCGATCTGGAAACTCTCATCGCCATCGGCGAGTGAGTAGCGGGTGTATTCACTGCGAATGGCCGAACGGCCAAGGTTGTATTCGGCACCTAGCCCGAAGAACGGATCTGTCCCTTCGGCCTGGAATTCGAGTTCCATGAACGTTTCGTCATCCATGCTGGCGACATCGAGCGTTGTGCTCTCCCAGGAAATGATCCCGGCCTTGGTGTAAAAGCTAAAGCCGCGTGTCACCGGCATCTTCCCGACCAGTGCCAATCCAGTCCCTTCGATGCCGGTTTCTATGTCTTCTTGCAGAGTACTGCCCTGCACCGGCAGGGAAATCTCGGAGGTGTAGTCGCCAAAGTCGGTATAGCTCAGCTCGAGCCCGACATTGGGGGTGAAGTTATAGCCGATATGTATTTGATAGCCGCTGGTGGTTTCATCGTTACTGAAGCCATGGTTGCTGAGTCGTTCGAAGGTATTGTTGTTTAGTTCGGCACTCCCGGCGCTGGCGCCGAAATAGATTCCCGTATGGCGAGAGGAATAATCCTGGGCCATCGCGAGATTGCATGACAGTAATACCAGGGTGCTCAAGGGGATGACGCCTTTCATGATTCCTCCCTGCCGATTTTCATATGGCATTTTTCTGAAGTGGGAAAACCGCGAGGGAAGATCCTGTGTATCTGCGCGGTTAGTGTTAGTAACAAAGTGTTACATTTCTAGCCTAGGAGGAATGGCTGTACTTCTTCCAGATGGTTTTATTGGCACTAATCGGACGAAGAAAGTAGTCGCTTTGATGAGATGATGGCGTCTATATCTAGTCCTTAATGACTAGATAAATGGTACTTTGGGGCTGCGACTGGCTGGGGAGGGGCGGGGCGGCAACTCTGCACTGGATAGCGTCGACAGGGCTTGAAAGCATTAGCCTCAAGCCAACGAAAGCGCCCCGCTCGATGAGCGGGGCGCTTTCATGGGGCACCAATAGCGCCGAGTCAGGCGGCGGTGATGGTCCGGTACTTCTCCATCAGCTCATCACGGCTCTCCGGGCGCTCCGGGTCCAGCGGGATGCAGTCCACCGGACAGACCTGCTGGCACTGGGGCTCGTCGTAGTGGCCGACACACTCGGTGCACAGGTTGGGGTCGATGACGTAGATCTCCTCCCCCGGCGAGATGGCGCCGTTGGGGCATTCGGGTTCGCAGACGTCGCAGTTGATGCATTCGTCGGTGATCATCAGGGCCATGGGGTACCTCACGGAAGTCGCGGCCGGTCACGCCGGCCCTTGCCCTTGGAGCAGTCGATCTCGGGCGCGAGATGCCCGAGTGCCATGGTCAGGTATTGTAATGGCTCTTCAGCGCCGCGGCGACCTCGGGATGCACGTGCTGCGACACGTCGCCGCCGAGCCGGGCGATCTCGCGGACCAGGGTGGAGGAGATATAGGAGTTCTCCACCTCCGGCGTCAGGAACACCGTCTCCAACTCCGGCATCTGGGCGCGGTTCATGTTGGCCAGCTGTAGCTCGTACTCGAAGTCCGACACCGCCCGCAGTCCGCGCAGCAGCACGCGGGCATGCTGCTGCTTCATGAACTCGGTCATCAGTCCCGAGAAGCCGACCACCTCGACGTTGTCCAGGCCGGCCACCACCTCTCGGGCCAGGGAAATCCGGGTGTCGAGGTCGAGCACCGGCCCCTTGCCGGGGCTCGTGGCGATGGCCACCACCACCTTGTCGAAGAGCCGCGCGGCGCGCTCGATCAGGTCATAGTGGCCGTTGGTGATGGGGTCGAAGGTGCCGGGATAGACGGCGATGTTCATGAGTCCTCCCCGTCGTCGAGGCGCCCGAAGGGATTGTCGGCGACCAGCGAGACCGGCCGTGCATAGCCGGGGATGCGGATGGCCGCGTCGCTGACCTCGAGCTCGGGCCCCTCCAGCACCCCCTCGCCGAAGCGGTACCGGGGATGGAAGCGGCCGAAGTCGGCGTTTCGGCAGTAGCCGGCGGCGGCCTCTCGGGTCGCCTCGCGGCGCGCCTGCCAGGCCGCCACCGCGGCCTCGCCGTGGCGGGCCACCAGCAGGCGCTCGGTCACCGCGGGCGAGAGCACCACGCCGGTGGCGTTGTTGCCGCCGAAGCCCTTGGCGTTGATGAAGGCCGCGTCGGCCTGGAAGCGCTGCGGGTCGCGGAAGAGGCGCAGCCGCTCGGCGTGGACGTCATCGGCCACGGCCTCCAGGGTCGGGATGCCCGGCAGCAGCCCATGGGCGAAGCTGCCCAGGGCGCTGGCCAGTTGGTCGCCGGCGGCGCTGCCCTGGGAGTGGCCGACGAAGGCCTTCACCGCCACCACCGGCCAGGCCTGGATGCCGTGGGCCTGGGCGACCAGGTCGAGGACATGGGACTCGGTGACGCGGTTCTTGGGGGTGCTGGTGCCATGGGCGTGCACGATGGTGCGTTCGCGCAGGGCCTTGTCGCCGAGCATGTCGCGTACCAGTGAGGCCGCCTTGCCCAGGGTGATGTAGTTGCCGATGCCCGGGGCCGAGATCGAGCGCTTCCAGCCATCGGCATTGACGAAGACCTCGGGCACGCTGCCGAGCACCTCGGCGCCGACCTCTAGGGCCAGCGCATCATCCATCAGCATCAGGAACTGGCTGGACTCGCCCATGGTGAAGCCGCAATTGCGGGCGAAGGGGCGGCAGGCGCGCTGGTAGTCGGCATCGGTGAGCAGCTCCAGGGCGTCCAGGGCCTTCAGGCTGTCGTCGTCGGCCAGGGCGCCCATGGCGCGGAAGCCCTCGACGATCTCCGGGGTGATGGGGGCGTCGGCGGTGCCGACCATCACCACGCGACGTCGTCCGGCGCGGATGTCGTCCACGCCCAGGCGCAGGTTGTAGAGGAAGCTGGCACAGGCACCGAGCATCGCCCCGGTGCCACCCACGCTGCCTAGCACGTAGGCGTTGAGGAAGTCGGCAGGCATCTGGCCATAGCCGAGCGGCATCTGCTTGGAGGTGGCCCGCTTGCCGGAGACGAAGCTCTTGAGCAACCCTCCCCAGCCCTCGTCGTCGAGCTGGCCGATGGAGTTGCCGGCGTAGACCGCGATCTGGTCGGGATCGAGGCGGTCGCGCAGGTCGTCCCAGTCCAGGCCGCTGTCGCCCAGGCAGTCGCTCGCGGCGAAGATCGCCATGGACAGGCCCCGGGGGTGGTGGACGCTGCGGTACAGGCGGCTGGGCTCGAAGCCCGAGGGCAGCTGGCCGGCGGCGCGCACCTGGGCGGGGCGGGTCTCGGGCAGCATCACGTTCATCTCGCCGGCCGGCACCGTCACCTCCAGGGTGCGGCGGTCGAGCTCGCGGACCTGCCAGGTGGGCGGCAGGCTCTCGGGCAGTTGGCGGCGCCGCACGCGGAAGGTCATCGGTGCCTCGAGGGACAGGCTCGCACGACGATTGGCGGGCAGACCCTCGGCATTGAAGCGGGGATCCTCGATGCGCCGGATCAGGGTGTGGTCCAGCACCCGCTGGCGGGTCTGCTCCACAATGGCGGCGGCGTCGAGGGTCTGGCCATCGGCGTCGTGCCAGGTGTCGTCCGCCTGGGCATGGGCCAGGCGCATCATCGCCGCCAGGCCGAGCAGGGTCCGGGCCTGGTCGTCAGCGGGCAGGGCGTCGAGCACGGTGCGGCGAAACGCCTGATGGCCCGAGGTTCGGCCGGCGGGATTCACGCCGCCCATGCCCACGATCACCGGTAAATGTGACAAGCCGGGTTCCTCGTTGTGCGGTTGATGTCTGGGCTTCATTGCCGCTATTTGGGCAAGGATCATAGCACCCGGCCCGCCACGGCGTCATGCCGGGGCATGGCGGCTCAAGGCAATCGCAGCGGGACACGGCGAGGGGCGCCGGGGGCAGGTCGAAAAAAGAAGGGGGCCTTCGCCAGGGGGGAGGCGGACTCCGCCGAACGGGTTGGCCAGGGATGGCCCACCCGGTCCGGCCAGCGGACCAGCCCCGAGCGATACCGCTATCTGCGATAACCCTGCATGGCGCCTCTCGGCCTGCGCGGGCCGGGTACCGGCTGCTAGAATGGCAGACTTCGTCGTCGCCCAGCGGTTCCCGTCATGCCAGAGCGCTCGCGCATCGTCACCTCCAGCCAGTCCGGCCCCCACCAGGACCTGTCGCGCCGCGTCGCCCGGGCCCTGACCCATCCGCTGCGCAAGCCGCTGGCCGCGCACACCCGCGAGGCCTTTGCCGCGACCGACGCCTGGCGGGCCGAACGCGCCGGGGCGCCGTTGATCCTGGATGCCGGCTGTGGCGTCGGCCTGTCGACGCGCCAGCTGGCCGAGTGGCACCCCGAGTGCGCGGTGATCGGCATCGACCGCAGCGCGGATCGGCTGTCCCGGGACCACGGTCCGCTGCCCGACAACGCCCGGTTGGTGCGAGCGGACCTGGTGGATTTCTGGCGGCTGGCGCTGGCCGGCGACTGGCGTCCGCTGCGTCACTACCTGCTCTACCCCAACCCCTACCCCAAGGCCGCGCACCTCAAGATGCGCTGGCAGGGCCATCCGGTGTTTCCCGCCATCCTGGCGCTGGGCGGTTGCCTGGAGCTGCGCTCCAACTGGCGCCTCTATGTCGAGGAATTCGCCCTAGCGGTCGAGCAGGCGACCGGCCGCCAGGCGGCGGTGGAGGGCTTCGACCCCGGCGGCGACTGCCTCACGCCCTTCGAGCGCAAGTACCACCACAGCGGCCAGCCGCTGTGGCGCCTGGTGGTCGACCTGCCGCATCGCCCCGAGCTGGTGCCCGTCGCCTGAGCGAGCTCAGCGACGGCGGCGATCGCGGAAGCGTTCCCCCAGGGTCTGGCGCAGCCAGCGGGCGATCGGTCCCTGGGCGGCGTCGCGCCGCGAGACCGTCTCCACCTCGATGACTGGCGGTCGGCCCAACGCCTCGCCGGACAGCTCGACGAGGTCCTCCCGGAAGGGCGGGTACTGGGCGATATGCTGCGGCACCAGGGCCCAGCCCAGCCCCCGGGTGGCCAGCTCGCCCATCGAGTAGAAGCTGTTGAGGCGCCAGAACTGGGCGCTGAGCGTCGCCCCGGCGTCGCCCTCGGAGCGCGAGGCGATCAGCAGCTGGCGGTGGTCGGCCAGGTCGCCGGCGGTGAGGGCGGGGAGCCCGGCCAGGGGATGGTCGCGCCCCACCACCAGGACCTGCTGCAGGTGGGCGATCCGGATGCCTTCCAGCACCGGGCCCTGGCTCTGCTGGCGCAGCAGGATGCCCAGGTCGGCGGTGCGGTCTTCCACCCAGCCGGCGATGTCACCCTGGGCCCCGTAGAGCAGGGTGAGCTGCAGGGCCGGGTAATGCCGGGCCAGGGCCTCCAGGGTCTCGTCCACCGGCGGCATCTCCACCAGGGCCTCATCGATGGCCAGCACCAGCTGGGCCTCCTCGCCCTGGGCGATGGCCCGGGCGCGGGACTCCAGCCGCTGGCACTGGCGGATCACCGCCCGAGCCTCGTGGAGCAGGGCCTTGCCCGCCTCGGTCAGCCGGGGCAGCCGGCCGGTGCGGTCGAACAGCTGGCAGCCGAGGTCGGCCTCCAGGTGGGCGATGGCGGTACTGACGGCGGACTGGGCGCGGCCCAGGTGGCGGGCGGCCGAGGAGAAAGAGCCCCGTTCGGCACAGGCGACAAGCACTTCCAACTGGTCGAGGCTCCAGCGCATGGTCTTGACCTATCTGTTTTCCTGATGGAGTCCAACTCGTATCCATCGTCATCGTGGCGAGAATGGGAAACCATGTCGAGGCCATCCCGGCCTCGGCGAGTGCTCGGAGGGGAGATCACCATGCGCTCCTGGAAGGAACGGCTGACCCATACCCTGCTCTTCGAGGCGGGTGGCCTGGTCATGGTGACGCCGCTGGCGAGCTGGGTCAGCGGCCATGGGCCCGGCGAGATCGGCGTCCTGGCCCTGGGGCTCGCGACCACCGCCATGCTGTGGAACCTGGTATGGAACCGGCTCTTCGATGGCTGGGTGCCGACCCGGCGGCGCAGCCTGGTCCAGCGCCTCGCCCAGGCGCTCGGCTTCGAGCTGGGGCTGCTGGTGATGACCCTGCCGGTGGTAGCCTGGTGGCTGGCCATCGGCCTGGTCGAGGCCTTCTGGCTCGACCTCGGTTTCATGCTGTTCTTCCTGGCCTATGCGCTGGTGTTCAATACGCTGTTCGATCACGTGATGCGCCGTCGGCTGGCGCAGAGGGGGTGCTGATGTCCTATGTGTACCTGGCCCTGGCGATCATCGCCGAAGTGGTGGCCACCAGTTCCCTCAAGGCGTCCCAGGAGTTCACTCGCTTCTGGCCGAGCGTGGTGGTGGTGGTCGGCTACGGCCTGGCCTTCTACACGCTCACCCTGGCGCTGCGGACCCTGCCAGTGGGCATCGCCTATGCGTTCTGGGCGGGCCTCGGCATCGTGCTGGTGACCCTGATCGGCTTTCTGGTCTACGGTGAACGCCCGGATCTGCCCGCCGTGCTGGGCCTGGCGATGATCGTTGGAGGCGTGGTCGTCATCCAGGCGTTCTCCTCGGTGACGCCCCACTGAAACGGGACCGGTCGAATCCCGGCCGGTGGGCGGGTAGACTGCGGCCGGGTGGCGCCCCGGCCCGGGCGCCGTCGACTCACGCCGCCTGGAAGTCGCTCATGCTGTACCGCCCGCTCTCGCTCTGCCTGCTCCTGCTCCTGCTCCTGCCGCTGACCGCCCTCGGGCACGGCTTTACGCGCCTCTCGAGTCTCGCCGATGACGGCTTCGTGATCGGCGCCGAGGCTCGCCTGCTGGGCAACGGCGAGCCAGGGGAGACCCTGGGCAGCCTCGCCCCGCAGCGGCTGCTGTCGCCGGCCTCGGTGACCAAGGTCTACCTGGCCGCGGCGGCCCTCGATCGTTTCGGTCCCCAGCACCGCTTCACCACCCGCCTGGTCAGCACCGCCGAGCCGGATGACCAGGGCGTGCTGCATGGCGACCTGGTGCTCGAGGGCGGCGGCGATCCGGCGCTGACCACCGAGGACCTGTGGCGCCTGGTGCAGCGCCTGCACCAGGCGGGGGTGCGCGAGGTAACCGGAAGCCTGGTGGTCAGCCAGTGGCGCTTCGGCCCGGTGACCTGCATCACCACCGACCGCTGCGAGGGCGAGCGGCGGGTGGACAACGCCTACAGCGCCCTGCTGTCGTCGGCCGCGGTCAACTACGGCAACTGGTGCGTGACCGTCGCGCCGGCGCGTATCCCCGGCGACCCGGCGGAGGTCACCAGCTGCGACAGCCAGTCCCGCCTGCCACGCATCGACAACCGCGTGGCGACCCGGCCGGACGACAGCGGCACCGAGCTCACGGCGGAGCGTCTGACCGACGGCGACGGCGACCTCATGCGGGTCGGTGGCCAGATCTCCACCAATGCCCATCCTCGTGAGGTCTACCGCACCAGCGCCGATCCCGCCGCGCAGGCCGCGGACATCCTGATGGCCATGCTCGGCCAGGCCGGCATCCCGGTGCAGGGCGGCCATGCCACCAGCACCGCCCAGCCGCCGGCCTCGGCGCGGCGGCTCGCCGCGGTGGACAGCGAGCCGCTGCAGGAACTGCTGTTGCGCACCCTGAACTACTCCAACAACTTCATGGCCGACACCCTGGCCCTCGACCTGGCCGAGGTCCCCCGGCCGTCACTGTCCCAGGCCGGCGATGCCCTCGAGGCCTTCGCCGGCGCCATTCCGGGGCACGGCCCCGCCACCCTGGAGAGCGGCAGCGGCCTGACCCCGGAGAACCGGACCACCGCGGCCGGCGTGAACGCCCTGCTGGAGCACATGTTTCGCCGCCCGTCGCTGTTCCCGAGCTTCGTGGCGGCCCTGCAGTCGCCCGGCAATGGCGTGATGCGCTTCATCCGGCGGGGCTCGGCGACCTTCCAACACCACGTCATGCTCAAGACCGGCACCCTCAACCAGCCGGTGACGGTGCGCGCGGTGACCGGCTACTTCCGCACCCTGTCGGGTCGTTGGGGGGTGTTCACGGTGCTGATCAACGGCACCGGCGCGACGCCCTACCTGAGCTGGACGACGGTGCTGGATCGCCTGTCGCGGGACCTGGACGCGATGATCCAGGCCCATTGAGTCGCCCTCCTGACCCGGTCGCCGGGGCCCAGGCGTCGACGGCGCGCCGGGCGGCCGGCTCTGCTACCATCGCCGCTTACGCCGACGACTGATCGATGGACGCTCGCAGATGAAACCCGGACACACCGGCTGGCGCCACCTGGTGCATTCCACCCGCTACTCCCTCAAGGGCCTCAAGGCCGCCTTTCTCCACGAGGCGGCCTTCCGCCAGGAACTGGGCATCTGCGTGGTCCTGCTGCCGCTGGCCGCCTGGATCGGGCGGGAACCGGTGGAGTGGATCCTGCTGGTCGGCAGCTGCCTGCTGGTGCTGATCGTCGAGCTGCTCAACAGCGCCATCGAGAGCGTGGTGGATCGCATCGGCCCCGACCGCCACGAGCTCTCCGGCCGGGCCAAGGACATCGGCTCGGCGGCGGTGATGTTGTCGCTGGTCATCGCCGGGCTCACCTGGGGCTTGCTGGCCTGGCAGCGCTTCCTGGTCTGAGCCCGGTCGCTATCGCCGGGCGCCCCGGCTTGGGTATGCTGAGGGTATTCATCAACCGGATGCGAGACGCCCATGGCCCTGCCCGACGACTTCCTGCCGCTGGATGCCATTCCCGAGCCGCTGGTGGCGCCGTTGCGACATGCCTGGGAGCGCCTCGGGGCGTCCCTCGAGCAGGCCGACAACCTGGCCTCGATGCAGGACCAGGACGGCCCCGGCGAGACCTGGTCGGCGCTCTCGGCGACCCGTCGCGCGCAGCTGGCGCGGGTGCTCGCCGTCTCCGACTTCGCCGGCGAGACGCTGATCCGCCATCCCGACTGGCTGGTCCACCTGGACGCCGCCGGCGAGCTGGAGGCCGCGCCGGCCCCCGAGGCCCTGCGCGAGACCCTCGCCGAGCGCCTGGAGGCCGCCGACGACGAGGCGGCCCTGCACGCCGCTATCCGCCGCTTTCGCCGGGCGCGCATGCTGGGCATCGTCTGGCGGGACCTGACGCGCCCGCCGGGCATCGACATGTGGGCCACGGCGACGGCCGTCACCCAGCTGGCGGAGGCCTGCCTGGAACTGGCCCTGGACTGGCTGGAGACCCATTTCGCACCCCGCTGGGGGCGCCCCGCGACCCGGGCCGACGGCAGCGAGCAGCGCCTGGTGGTGCTCGGCATGGGCAAGCTCGGGGCCGGCGAGCTCAACCTGTCCTCCGACATCGACCTGATCTTCGCCTTCCCCGAGAAGGGCGAGACCGAGGGCGGGCGCAAGGCCCTCGAGCACCAGGAGTACTTCACCAAGCTCGGCCAGAAGCTGATCACCGCCCTGGACGCCGTGACCGCCGATGGCTTCGCCTTCCGCGTCGACATGCGCCTGCGTCCGCTGGGCGACGGCGGGCCGCTGGTCGGCAGCTTCGCCTCGCTGGCCGGCTACTACCAGGACCAGGGCCGCGAGTGGGAGCGCTACGCGATGCTCAAGGCGCGGCCGGTGGCCGGCGACCTGGGCGCCGGCGCCGAGCTGCTGGCCAGCATCCGCCCCTTCGTCTACCGCAAGTACCTCGACTTCGGCGCCATCGAGTCGCTGCGCGAGCTCAAGGCGATGATCAACCGCGAGGTACGCCGCCGCGGCATGCAGGGCAACATCAAGCTCGGTCCCGGCGGCATCCGCGAGGTGGAGTTCGTGGTCCAGGCCTTCCAGCTGATCCGCGGCGGGCGCGATACCGAACTGCAGGTCGCCTCCCTGAAGACCGCCCTGGAGCGCCTGCCGGCGCTGGGGCTGCTGCCCGAGGAGGTGGTCGACGAGCTGATCCCCGACTACGTCTTCCTGCGTGACATCGAGCATATCCTCCAGGCCCTGGAGGACCGCCAGACCCAGAGCCTGCCGGTCGAGGAGGTGGATCGCGAGCGGGTCGCCCTGGCCCTGGACATGGAGGACTGGCCCGCGGTCATGGCCCGGCTCGACGAGGTCCGCGCCCGCGTGCGGCGCCACTTCGACGCGGTGATCGCCGAGCCCGAGGAGGAGGCCGAGGAGGCGGCCGCGTCCACCGGTGCAGGGGAGGTCGAACTGGACGAGTGGCGGGCCCTGTGGCGCGACGAGCTCCCCGAGCAGGAGGCCGAGTCCCGGCTGGAGGAGGCCGGTTTCGGCGACGCCGCGGCCGGCCAACGCCGGCTACGGGCGCTGCGCCACTCCCGGCAAGTGCAGGCCATGCAGCGCATCGGCTTCGAGCGACTCGATGCGCTGATGCCGTTGCTGCTCGATGCCGTGGCCGCCAGCGAGGCGCCGGACACCGCCCTGGAGCGGGTCCTGCCGCTGGTCGAGGCCGTGCTGCGGCGGACCGCCTACCTGGCCCTGTTGCGCGAGAATCCCGATGCGCTGGAGCACCTGATGCGGCTGTGCAGCGCCAGCCCCTGGATCGCCGAGCAACTGGCCCGCCACCCCATTCTGCTCGACGAGCTGCTGACGCCGGACACCCTCTATACCCCGGCGGACAAGGCACGGCTCGCCGACGAGCTGCGCCAGGCGCTGGGGCGCATCCCCGAGGACGACGAGGAGGCCCAGCTCGAGGCGCTGCGAGTCTTCAAGCACGCCCAGGTGCTGCACGTGGCCGCCTCCGACATCGCCGGCACCCGCCACCTGATGAAGGTCAGCGACTACCTGACCCATATCGCCGAGGTGATCCTCCAGACGGTGCTGGCCATGGCCTGGAAGCACCTCACTCGCAAGCATGGCGCCCCCGAGCGGCGCGACGGCGAGCGGTGCGGCCAGGCGCCGGAGTTTCTGATCGTCGGCTATGGCAAGCTCGGCGGCATCGAGCTGGGCTACGGCTCCGACCTGGACCTGGTGTTCTTGCACGACGGTGCCACCCAGGGCAGCACCGACGGCGAGCGGCCCATCGACAACGCGGTCTTCTTCACCCGACTCGGCCAGCGCATCATCCACCTGCTCACCGCCGTGACGCCCGCGGGCAGCCTCTACGAGGTCGACATGCGCCTGCGGCCCTCGGGCAACGCCGGCCTGCTGGTCTCGAGCCTGGAGGCCTTCGCCGACTACCAGCGTCGCGAGGCCTGGACCTGGGAGCACCAGGCGCTGGTTCGGGCCCGGGTGGTAGCCGGTCACGAGGCACTGGCGGAGCGCTTCGACGCCGTGCGCCGCGAGACCCTGGGCCGACAGCGCGACCTCGAGGCGCTGCGCGAGGAGGTGGTGGCGATGCGCCACAAGATGCGTGACCACCTGGCCGGCAACGGCGAGGGCGACGACTTCGACCTCAAGCACGATCCCGGGGGCATGGTCGACATCGAGTTCCTGTGCCAGTTCGCGGTGCTCTCCATGGGGCACGAGACCCCCGAGCTGCTGACCTACAGCGACAACATGCGCATCCTCGAGACCCTGGAGGCCAGCGGGCGCCTGCCGGCCGACGACTGCCAACGGCTGCGCGAGGCCTACCTGGCCTGTCGCACCGCGGCCCACCGCTCGGCCCTGACCCGGGATCCCGCACGCGGCCACCGCGACGACTTCGAGGCCCACCGCCAGGCGGTGATCGCCGTCTGGCAGCGCCTGCTCGAGCCCCGCAACGATCAAGGAAACACGACACCATGAACAAGGTTCTGGTCCTGCACGGCCCCAATCTCAACCTGCTGGGCACCCGCCAGCCGGAGATCTACGGTCGCGAGACCCTGGAGGACATCGACGACGCCCTGCGCGAGCAGGCCCTGGGGGCGGGCTGGGAGATCGACTGCCGACAGAGCAATCACGAGGGCGAGCTGATCGACGCCATCCATGCCGCCCGGCTCGACGGCACCGTGGCGATCATCATCAATCCCGCCGCCTATACCCACACCTCGGTGGCGATCCTCGACGCCCTCAACGCCTTCGACGGCCGGGTCATCGAGGTCCACCTCTCCAACGTCCACAAGCGCGAGGCCTTCCGTCACCACTCCTATGTCTCGTTGCGCGCCGACGGCGTGATCGCCGGCCTCGGCAGCCAGGGCTATCGCGCCGCCCTGGAGGCGGTGATGGTCGGCTCCTAACGCACCTGCTCGCGGATCTGTGCGGCCTTGCGCTGCAGCAGCGGCAGGTAGTCGCCGAGCAGGGTGTCGAGATCAACCCGGGCGGCGTTGGTGCTGATGTTGATGGCACCGATCAGCCGTCCGGTGGCATCGAAGGCCGGCACCGCCAGGGAGCGCAGGCCGGAGTCCAGCTCCTGGTCGGCGATGGCGTAGCCCTGGCGGCGCACCTCCCGGATGCGCTCGCGCAGCACCGCCTTGTCGGTAACAGTCTGCTCCGTGTGGCGCTCGAGGGTCACCCGTTCCAGGTAGGCCGCCAGCTCGTCGTCGGGCAGCTGGGCGAGCAGGACCCGGCCCATGGAGGTGTGGGCGGCAGGCAGCCGGGTCCCTACCGAGAGGCTGATGGCCATCAGCCGGTGCTTGGCCGCCGAGCGCGCCACATAGGTCACCTCGTCGCCGTCCAGCACCCCCAGCGATGAGGATTCCCCACACTCGGCGGTGATGTCCTCGAGCACCTGCTGGATGACGCTCTGATAGCCGTTGGCCGACAGGAAGGCATAGCCGAGCTGCAGGACCTTGGGCGCCAGCTCGAAATGGCGCTGCGTCTTGCGCACATACCCCAGCGAATGCAGCGTCAGCAGGAAGCGCCGGGCCCGGGCCCGGTTCATGCCGGTGCGCGTCGCCACTTCACTTAGCGTCATTCTCGGGTGGTCCTCGTCGAAGGCCAGGATCACCTCCAGCCCGCTGGCCAGGGCCGTGACGAAGTCCCGGTCATCCGGGCTCAATACCTCTTCCTGCATCCTGTCTGTCTCCCCCTCAGCCCGATGATGGCGGCGGGTGTCGCCTATTGTGGCCCAATCTAGCACACATGTTCGGTAGGCGAACATGGTGATCGTCACCTTTCCTGAAGGTGGGATATCGGCAGCCTATAAGACCTTGGTCGCAGTTCGATGCCTGGCTCGGGACGAGGAAATACCGTCCCGGCGGGGGGTTAGCGGACGTTTCGCTCCCGTGGACCAGGGTCAGGGGCGGCGTGGGGTTTGACGATCACCGACGGTGACGCTAATTTGTTCGCATATAGAATTGATGTTCGCTAAACGAACAAGGTGGCCGTCGCCTGGCAGGCATCGGCCGCCGAGCTCTCCCCAACAGAGGTGCACCATATGGCCGAGTTCCTCAGCTTGCCTGACGCGGTGGCCCGCTACGTCGAAGACGGCGCCACCGTATGCATGGAAGGCTTTACCCACCTGATCCCCTTCGCGGCGGGCCACGAGGTCATCCGTCAGGGCAAGCGTGACCTGACCCTGATCCGCATGACCCCGGACCTGGTCTATGACCAGCTGATCGGCGCCGGCTGCGCCAGGGAGCTGATCTTCTCCTGGGGCGGCAATCCCGGGGTGGGCTCGCTGCACCGCCTGCGCGATGCGGTGGAGAAGGGCTACCCGCACAAGGTCGAGATCCTCGAGCACAGCCACGCCGCCATGGCCTGCGCCTTCGAGGCCGGCGCCGCCGGGCTGCCGCTGGCCGTGCTGCGCGGCTACGTCGGCAGCGACCTGCCCAAGGTCAACGACCAGATCAAGTTCATCGAGTGCCCCTTCACCGGCGAGCGCCTGGCCGCGGTGCCCTCGATCCGGCCCGACGTCTCGGTGGTGCACGCCCAGAAGGCCGACCGCAAGGGTAACGTGCTGGTGGAGGGCATCGTCGGGGTGCAGAAGGAGGCCGTGCTGGCCGCCAGGCAGAGCATCGTCACCGTCGAGGAGATCGTCGACGACCTCGACGTCGAGCCCAACGCCTGCGTGATCCCCGGCTGGGCGATCAGCGCCATCGCCGTGGCCGAGAAGGGGGCCTACCCCTCCTACGCCCACGGCTACTACGACCGCGACAACCGCTTCTACAAGGAGTGGGACGCCATCGCCCGCGACCGTGACGCCTTCACCGCCTGGCTCGACGACAACGTCTACACCGCAGGGGGACAGTCCTGATGAGCACCGAATACACCTCCTCGGAGATGATGACCGTCACCGCCGCCCGGGCGCTCGAGAACGGCATGACCTGCTTCGTGGGCATCGGCCTGCCCAGCGAGGCCGCCAACCTGGCGCGCCTGACCCATGCCCCGGACGTGGTGCTGATCTACGAGTCCGGCACCCTGCAGACCAGGCCGAACGTGCTGCCGCTGTCCATCGGCGACGGCGAGCTGTGCGAGTCGGCGCTGACCACCGTCTCGGTGCCCGAGATGTTCCGCTACTGGCTGCAGGGCGGGAAGATCGACGTGGGCTTCCTGGGTACCGCCCAGATCGACCGCTACTGCAACCTCAACACCACCCTGATCGGCGACTACCACGATCCCAAGGTGCGCCTGCCGGGCGGCGGCGGGGCGCCGGAGATCGCCACCAACGCGGGTGAGGTGTTCATCACCCTCAAGCATTCGCCGCGGGCCTTCGTGAAGGACGTCGACTTCGTCACCACCCTGGGCTTCGGCCGCGACGGCCAGGGCCGCGACGGCGTGCCCAACATCGGCAAGGGCCCGACCCGGGTGATCACCGACCTGTGCGTGATGAAGCCCGACCCCGAGACCAAGGAGCTGGTGGTCGTCTCGCTGCACCCCGGCGTGTCCCGCGAGGACGTGATGGAGGCCACCGGTTGGGAGATCCGCTTCGCCGAGGCGCTCGAGAGCACCCCGGAACCCTCGGCCCGCGAACTGGAGATCCTGCGCGAGCTGAAGGAGAGGACCAACCGAAAACATGCCGGCGAGTAAATTCACCTTAAAACGGCCTGCGCTCGGCCATACGGCGTTGAGAGTCAGCTCAAAATGCTCATTTACCACACATGTAAACTCCGCGTTTTCGCTGACTCTCGCCTTGTCTGGCCATCGCTCGTCGCGTTTTAAGTGCGAATTTCAGGAGATTTTTCAATGAGTAACGTCTACCTGTGTCATCCGCGGCGTACCGCCGTGGGCCGCTTCGGCGGCACCCTGGCCGCGGTGCGTCCCGACGACTTCGCCGCCACCCTCTTCCAGGCGGTGCTCGCCGAGGCGCCGGATCTCGACCCGGCCGCCATCGACGAGGTGATCATGGGCTGTGCCAACCAGGCCGGCGAGGACAACCGCAACGTGGCACGCATGTCGTCGCTGCTGGCGGGTCTGCCGACCTCGGTGCCCGGTACCACCATGAACCGCCTGTGTGGCTCGGGCATGGACGCGGTGGGCACCGCCTTCCGCGCCATCAAGGCCGGTGAGTTCGAGCTGGCGCTGGCCGGCGGCGTGGAGTCCATGTCGCGGGCGCCGTTCGTGATGGGCAAGGCCGAGACCGCCTTCTCGCGCACCCAGACGATCGAGGACACCACCATCGGCTGGCGCTTCATCAACCCGCTGATGAAGCAGCAGTACGGCGTCGACGCCATGCCGGAGACCGCCGAGAACGTCGCCGAGCAGTACCGCATCTCCCGCGAGGATCAGGACGCCTTCGCCCTGAAATCCCAGCAGAAGGCCGAGCGCGCCCAGCAGGAAGGGCGGCTCGAAGAGGAGATCACCGCCATCGAGATCCCGCGGCGCAAGCAGGAGCCGCTGATCTTCGACCAGGACGAGCACCTGCGCCCGGGCACCACCCTGGAGAAGCTGGCCAAGTTGCCGACACCGTTCCGTGACGGCGGCAGCGTCACCGCCGGCAATGCCTCCGGGGTCAACGACGGCGCCGCGGCGATGCTGGTGGCCAGCGAGGCCGCGGTGAAGCAGCACGGCCTCACGCCCATGGCACGCATCCTGGGCATGGCCACCGCCGGGGTGGAGCCGGCCACCATGGGCATCGGCCCGGTGCCGGCGGTGCGCAAGCTGCTCGACCGCCTGGGTGTGTCGCTCGACGAGATCGACATCATCGAGCTCAACGAGGCCTTCGCCTCCCAGGCCCTCGCCTGCATGCGCGAGCTGGGCATCGACGATCACGACCCGCGGGTCAACCCTAACGGCGGCGGCATCGCCCTGGGCCACCCGCTGGGCATGTCCGGCGCCCGCCTGCTGATGACCGCGGCCGTTGAGCTGCAGAAGACCGGCAAGCGCTACGCGCTTTGCACCATGTGCGTCGGGGTGGGGCAGGGCATCGCCACGCTGATCGAGCGGGCGTAAGCGCCCGCGGCACCGCCAGATCAGAGCCCTTGAAACCCATCCATTCCCCCTGAACGAGCCCTTGGGCTTTGTCTGAAAAGTCGACGAGCGAAGGCTAGACAAGGCAAAAATTGGTAAAAAGGCGGAGTTTACAGGTAGTAAATGAGCACCTTGAGCCGATTGTTAACGTCGTATAGCCGAACGCAGGCACTTTTCGGACATGGCCAAGGCGTCACGCGAGGTTCCCATGTCGCAGCCCTGTATCATCTGTGTGGCCATCACCGGCAGCCTGCCGCGCAAGGAAAACAACCCTGCCGTTCCCGTGACCCTCGACGAGCAGGTCGAGAGCACCCAGGCGGCCTTCGAGGCCGGGGCGAGCATCGTCCATTGCCATGTCCGCAATGACGACCAGTCGCCGAGTTCGGACCCCGAGAAGTTCGCCAGGCTGATGGAAGGCCTCAAGACGCACTGCCCGGGGATGATCATCCAGCTCTCCACCGGCGGGCGCTCGGGGGCGGGTGAAGAGCGTGGCGCCATGCTGCCGCTGAAGCCCGACATGGCCAGCCTCGCGGTGGGCTCCAACAACTTCCCCACCCGGGTCTACGAGAACTCGCCACAGCTGGTGGAGTGGCTGGCCGACGGGATGCTGACGTACGACATCAAGCCCGAGATCGAGGCCTTCGACCTGTCGCATATCCACCAGGCGGCGACTCTCGCCAAGCAGGGCAAGCTCAAGGCGCCGCTCTACGTCCAGTTCGTGATGGGGGTCAGGAACGCCATGCCGGTGGACAAGCCGACCTTCGATTTCTATGTCGAGACCCTCGAGCGCCTGGCGCCGGGCTCCCAGTGGTGCGGGGCCGGCATCGGCGCCAACCAGCTGGTCCTCAACGAGTGGTCCATCGCCGCGGGCGGCCACACCCGCACGGGGCTCGAGGACAACGTTCGCTGGGACAAGGAGACCCTCGCCCCCTCCAATGCCGCGCTGGTCGAGCGGGTGGCGAAGCTGTGCGAGCAATACGAGCGCCCGGTGGCCACCTGGCAGCAGGCGCGCGAGATCCTCGGGCTCAAGGCGGGCTGACGACTCGCCCCAGCGCCCGCTCCTGCCGTTTCAAGGCGAGCGGCGCCGGTCATCGTGCTGACGCAGGATAACCGGGCCAGCGCCCTGTCGGCCATCACGGTCCCGGCATCCAGGGGGCGATGAGGTCGTATCTCATGTTCGAGCGGCACGCCTTCACCCCGCTGACCGGCACTGGGGAGCGAGACGAGGGCATTTCCAAGGTGCTGCATGTATTGCTTTAGTTTTGACGTTAGGCATCAGGAGAGACTCCATGGCATTTCTGAACATCGATGGACGCAGCGTGGCCTACCGCCTGCTGGGTGCCGAGGCCAACCCGCTGGTGGTGCTGGCGCACCCCCTGGGCATGACCCAGGCGGTCTGGGACGACCTGCTGCCGGCGCTGCTGCCACGCTACCGGGTGCTGACCTGGGACCTGCCCGGGCACGGCGCCAGCCAGGCCTGGCCGGCCGACGGCGGCGAGATCACCCCCGCCGCCCTGGCCGCCGAGGCGCTGGCGCTGGTCGATGCGGCCGGGGCGGCGCGTTTCCATTTCGTCGGCACCTCCATCGGCGGGGTGGTGGGCCAGCAGCTGCTCGCCGAGCACGCCGAGCGGCTGCTCACCGCCACCCTGACCAACACCGGTGCGGTGATCGGCAATGCCGAGCTGTGGACTACTCGGGCCGCGCGCGTGCGTGACGAGGGGCTGGCGGCGATGGCCGGCGAGATCGTGCCGCGCTGGTTCGCCGCCGAGCGACTCAAGCGCGACCCGGCGCTGGAAAGCGGCTGGTGCATCCAGATGGCCAGGACCGACGCCGAGAGCTATGCCCGGCTCTGCGAGATGCTTGGCCGGACCGACTTTACCGGTCGACTCGCGGGACGGGGTGTGCGTGTCCGGTTGCTGGGCGGCACGGAAGACCTCGCAACACCGACGGCCACCCTGGAGGCCTTGGCCGCCGAGCTGGACGGGGCGCCGCTGGAGATCCTGGAGGGAATCGGCCACGTGCCCTCCGTGGAGCTCCCCGGTCCCATCGCCGAGCGCCTGCAGGCGAACCTGGCCGGATGATCGATCGGAGAGCGTGAGTTGCGCGACGTGTTGCGCAGGGTATGCTGGCGGCGTGACCCGTTCGAGGAGTGCTTGCAAGATGCGCCTGGCCTTGCTGCTGCTCGCCCTGCTGGCCCTGGCCGGCTGCGAGAAGACCCCCACCGGCCGCACCCAACTGGCGCTGGTGCCCGATACCCTGATGGCCAAGCTGGGCGCGGACACCTTCGGCCAGCTGCGCGAGCGCCAGCTCGTCGCCGGTGACGCCTCCCTCGACCGCCGCGTGCAGTGCGTGGCCGGGGCGGTGGTGGCGGCCGCGCGGCGCCACTATCCCGGAGCGGCGATGCCCGAGGCCTGGGAGGTGGTGGTGTTCGACGACCCGTCCCCCAACGCCTTCGCGCTGCCCGGCGGCAAGATCGGCGTCAATGCCGGCCTGCTGCGGGTGGCGCAGACCCCGGCCCAGCTGGCGGCGGTGGTCGGCCATGAGGTCGCCCACGTGCTGGCCGACCACGGCAACGAGCGGCTCACCCAGCAACTCGGCATCAAGGCGGTGCTGCTGGTGGTCGGGCTGGTCAGCGAGGGGGAGGTGGGGCAGGAGTCCCTGCTCCAGGCCCTGGGGATCGGTGCCCGACTGGGCATCGCCCTGCCGTTCAGCCGCACCCACGAGGAGGAGGCCGACCTGATGGGCCTCGAGATCATGGCCGAGGCCGGTTTCGACCCGCGGGAGAGCGTGACGCTGTGGCGCAACATGGGGGAGGCGGGCGGCGGCCAGCCGCCGGAGTTCCTCTCCACCCATCCCGCCCACGAGTCTCGCATCGAGGCGCTCCAGGGCCATCTGGAGAAGGCCCGACGCCTGGGCCAGGACGCCGCGCCGCCGGGCTGCGGCTGAGGTGTCATCCGGCGGCGGCCGTTCCGCCCCCTGCCAAGGCCAGGGGCGGCCTCAGAGGACGCCCCTGGCCTTGGCGGTGTGGGTCGCGATGGCATCCATCAGTGGCGGGGAGAGACAGTCATAGGGCGTCAGCCCCAGCGCCTCGAGCCGTGCCCGCACCGCCCCCATGCGCTGCGGATCGGTGCCCGACTCGATGATCGAGGAGGTGAAGGCGGCGAACTCCGGGGCCGCCCACCCCGTCTCGTCGGACAGCTCGGGATGGATGAAATCCAGGCCGTGGAAGGGATGGTCGGGATTCTCGATGCGCCCGAACATGTGCACCCCGCAGTCGCGGCAGGCGTGCCGCTGGATCGCCGCGGAGGCATCGACGATGTCCAGCTTGTCCTCGTTGGCGGTGACGCTGAGGGCGTCTCGTGGCACCACGGCGACCATGGAGAACAGCGCGCCTTCCGGTTTCCAGCACTTGGTGCAGCCGCACACGTGGTTGTGCGCACACTGGGCATTGATGGTCACTTCCACCGGCCGCTCCGTGCAGTGGCAGTGCAGGGTCCCGCCGGTGAAGTCGTCGCGACCGGGGCGGACGCCGCCGTCGACGGCGGGGTGGATGCAGAAATCGTGGCTCATGGCGTGTCTCCCCCTTGAGTGGCGCGATGATGGTCCGCAGGGGCGATGAAGCTGTCATGCGCTGCGGTGGGAGCCGATCCCATAGCCCGAGTATAGGAGGCGAGCGGCCGATCCGGGGAGGCGCTCGGCAGGGGGGAGGCTTCGAGCCGCACGGCGAAGTGCGCGCGCTGGGGTGAGGCGGCGGGAGCGCGGGAAACCGGCCTGCCGCGAGGAGCAGGCCGACAGGGTCGAGAACCGGCAGTGACGCTTAGCGCCACTCGTCGTCGCGGTCGGCGTCCTTGACCTCGTAGTCCCCTTCCAGGACCTGTTGCTCGTGGCGACGTCCCTCGCCGCTGCGGGTCTCGCGATAGCGGGTTTCCCGATAATGGAAGCTGCCCCCCACATCCTCGGCCTGGTCGGCGCGCATGCGTTCCATGCGCTTCTTCATGCGGTAGCGCAGGATGGGCAGCATGGCCCAGCCGACCAGCAGGAAGAACAGGCCCAGCACCACGCCGACGATCATCAGGGCGCCGAAGACCAGCCAGGTGAAGAACAGCCGCAGGCCACCGGCGTTGCCGCCGGGGTGGGCCTGGCGGGCGCGTTCCTGCCACTGCTGCGCCGCCCGCCAGGCGGCGTTGTGGCGCGGATCCTTGGGGTCGGGCATGGGAATCTCCTGGGTGGGCGAGCGACGACTCGCCGTGAATGGCTGCCCGTTGGAAAGCGCCGGTGGGGAAACGTTCCTGCCCCTCGCCGGGCGCCGACCCGCCGTCAGGCCCCTGCCTGCCAGAGGTCGGCGACGATCTCGTAGCTGCGCAGGCGATCCTCCAGGGCGAAGACATCGGTATGCAGCATCAGCTCGTCCGCCCCGGTCGCCGCGAGGAAGGCCTCCAGGCCCTCGCGCACCGTGTCCGGCCCGCCGATCACTGCCGCCCCCAGGAACTGCTCGACCTGAGCCTGCTCGAGGGGCGTCCAGTCGAGGTGTTCCACCGGCGGCTTGGCCTGGGTACGCCGGCCGCGGACCATGCCGAGGAACTTCTGGCGCGCCGTGGAGGCCAGGTACTCGGCCTGGGTATCGCTGTCGGCGGCGATCACCGGCAGGCCGACCATGGCATGGGGCGCCTCGAGCACCGCCGAGGGGCGAAAGTTGTCGCGATAGAGCCGCAGCGCCTCGTGGAGCTGGGCCGGGGCGAACTGGGCGGCGAAGGCGAAGGGCAGCCCCTCATGGGCCGCCAGGCGTGCGCTGTAGTCGCTGGAGCCGAGCAGCCACAGCGGCACCCGGGTGCCCTGGCCGGGCACGGCGCGGACCCGCTGGCCGGGCCGGGCCTCGTCGAGGAAGCCGCGCAGTTCCTCGAGGCGCGCCGGGAAGTCGTCCACGCCGGCCCGCGGGTCCCGGCGCAGGGCCGCCATGGTGGCCCCGTCCGAGCCCGGGGCGCGGCCCAGGCCGAGATCGATGCGGTCAGGGTAGAGAGTCTCCAGGGTGCCGAACTGCTCGGCCACCACCAGCGGCGGGTGATTGGGCAGCATGATGCCGCCGCTGCCGACCCGGATGCGCGAGGTCTGCCCCGCGACGTGGCCGATCAGCACCGCCGTGGCGGCGCTGGCGATGCCCTCGATGCCGTGGTGTTCGGCCAGCCAGAAGCGCGTGAAGCCACGCCGTTCGGCGAGCCTGGCCAGGGCGACGCTGTCGCGGAAGCTGTCGGCGGCGCTGCCGCCCTGGCGAATCGGCGCGAGGTCCAGCACCGATAGTGGAATCTCCTTGAGACGGGGCATGCGAGGCTCCATAGATTAGCGTGCTTACTACCTATCTGGGGGCGAGGCCGCCCGGAAACAACGGGTGGCAGGCGGCAGCAAACGCTAGCCGGGCGCGTCGCCAGCCCCTAAGCTCAGGATACTTGGATACCAAACGGGAACCCGACCATGACCTTGATACGTTCCGGCCAGCGGGTCCCGCGGCGGGGGGCCACGCGTCGTCGCCGGAAGCGACGATTCGACTGGAGCGTCTTCGACCGCTGGCTGGATCGGCTGGTGACCCTGGCGGTGGTGACCGCCCTGGTAGTCGGGGGGGCGGCCCTGCTGATCAGCCTGGTGCTCTAGGGGAGGAGGGCACCGGCGGGAGGCCGGTGCCCAGGCCGGGACTTACCGGTAGCGATTGAGGTCGATGTCGTCCGAATCCGTGGCGGCCCCGGTGGCGGCGCCGACGCCACCGCCGATCACCGCGCCGCGGGTGACGCTGCCGCCGGTCACGGCGGCCGCCCCGGCGCCCACGGCAGCGCCCACGCCGGCGCCACTCAGGGCGCGCTCACTCGTTGTGGTGCCGCAGCCGGCGAGTCCCAGCGCGAGCATCATGCTGACCAGTCCCGTTGTCACGATACGCTTCATAGCCTTCATCCATTGAGGGGTGTGCGCATTAGAGTAGCGGCCCCGGGAACAAGTTTCAAAACGCTGTTCGATTACGCCCCGCCGATCGGCTCCCTACCCGGGCTGCGTGGCTGCTGCTGGGTGATGCAGTGGATGTTGCCGCCGCCGAGGAGGATTTCCCGGGCCGCTACGCCGACTACCCGCCGGGTGGGGAACAGGCCCTGGATGATGGCCCTGGCCTCGTCGTCCCGCTGCGGGTCGAGCAGCGGCATCACCACCACCTCGTTGCCGATGTAGAAGTTGACGTAGGAGCCGGCCATGCGGTCGCCGGGACGCCGCGGGTGCGAATGGCGCAGGCGGTCGATGCCGCTGGCCTCGTCCTCGGCGATATGCAACGGCCCCGGCTGGGGCAGCTTGTGCACCTTGAGCGTCCGGCCCCGGGCGTCCACCGCCGCCTCCAGCACCGCGAGCGCCTCCCGGGAGATGGCGTGCTGGGGGTCGTCCGGGTCGTCGCACCAGGTCAGGGCCACCTCGCCGGGGGCGACGAAGCAGCACAGGTTGTCGACGTGGCCGTCGGTCTCGTCCTGATAGCAGCCCCGCGGGAGCCACAGGATGGTCTCCACCCCCAGGGTGTCGCGCAGCACCCGCTCCATCTGGGCTCTGGTCAGGTCGGGGTTGCGGTTGGCGTTGAGCAGGCATTCCTCGGTGGTGATCAGGGTGCCCTCGCCGTCCACGTGGATGGCGCCGCCCTCGAGCATCACTGGCACCGTGAAGCGCTCGGCGCCGAGCATCTCGGCGATCTTGGTGCGGATGCGCCGGTCCTTGTCCCAGGGGAAGTAGAGGCCGCCGTCGAGGCCGCCCCAGGCGTTGAACTCCCAGTCCACCATGGCCAGGCGCCCGTCCGGGTGGGTCAGGAAGGTGGGCCCCACGTCGCGCATCCAGGCGTCGTTGCTCGACAGCTCCACCACCCGGATATGGTCGGGCAGCTGGATGCGGGCGTTCTCGTACTGGTCGTCGTTGACGCCGACGAATACCGTCTCGCTCTCGGCGATGGCGGTCGCCACCTCGATGAAGGCCTGCTGGGCGGGCTTGGCGCCGTAGCGCCAGGTGTCGGGACGCTGCGGCCACAGCATCCAGCAGGCGTCGTGGGGGGCGAACTCGGCCGGCATGGAAAAGCCCAGTTCGGACGGGGTCCCGTGGGCGGCGCCCGCCGGGGCGCCGGGGTGATCGTGTGTCGTCATGGCATCTCTCACAGGTGGCCGACCATCAGGAATACACCGGTGGCGATGGTCGCGGCAATCAGCACGTAGGGCAGCTGGGTCAGGGCATGGGACATGGGGGTGCAGCCGCTGCCCTGGGCGGACAGCACGGTGGAGTCGCCGTAGAAGCAGGCGTGGCTGCCGAAGGCGCTGGCGGAGATCAGCGCGCCCACCACCAGCGGCATGCTGGCATCGACGCTGGCCGCGAGTGGCAGCACGATGGGCATGGCCACGGCGAACAGCCCCCAGAAGGAGCCGGTGGCGAAGGCCAGGAAGGCCATGGTCACGAAGACCACCGCCGGCAGCATGCCTGAGGTCATCAGTGGCTGCACCGTGCTGATCACGAAGTCGGTCAGCCCCAGCACGTCGTTGACTTCCTTGAGGGTGAAGCCGGCGACCAGGGTGCCGAGCGGCATGATCATGGCCTTGAAGCCCTCAAGCGCCGTGTCGAAGGTGTCATGAAAGCTCAGCAGCCGCTGGGCGCCGATCAGCACCAGGGTCACCGCCAGGGCGACGATCACGCCGCGCAGGATGTCGATCTCGAAGTACCAGGTGAAGAAGATCAGGGTGGCGATGGGCAACAGGAAGTTCAGCAGGTGAGGGCGCGGCTGGTTCTCGTCCACCTCCAGGGCGGCGTCGTCGACCCCCTCGGGCATCAGCTGGCCGCCGGCGGCCCGCGCCTCGGCGGCCTTCATGGGGCCGATGTCGGGGATCCAGCCGAGCGCCACCAGCGGCACGATGGCCGCGGCCACCCAGGCATAGAACATGTAGGGAATGGCCTCGATGTACAGGCCCATGCCGTTGCCGGTCACGTCGTTCTCCTCCAGCAGGCCGGCGAAGAACACCGCCCAGGTGGAGAAGGGCACCAGGATGCAGATCGGTGCCGCGGTGGAGTCGACGATGTAGGCGAGCTTCTCCCGGGAGATGTTGAAGCGGTCGGTGATCTTCTTCATCGAGGCGCTGATGGTCAGGGCGTTCAGGTAGTCGTCGACGAAGATGATCAGTCCCAGGAACCAGGTGGTCAGCAGGCTCTGGTGCTTGGTGTGGATGCGCCGGGTGACGGTGTCGCCGAAGCTGAGCACCCCGCCGGTCTTCACCAGCAGGGCGATCAGGCTGCCGAACAGGCCGCAGACCAGGATGATCCAGGTGACGGTGTCGTTGCCCAGCACGCCCAGCAGGATATCCGAGCCCTGGGTGACCACGGAGGTCGGGTCGACCATCAGCAGGCCGACCAGGGTGCCGGCCAGCAGCGATTCGATGGTGCGTCGGGTGAGGATGGCCATGCCCAGCACCACTGCGGTTGGCAGCAGGCTGTAGAGGCCATAGTCGTCGCCGTCGACGAGTGCGACGTTGCTGAGGCTGGCAATCAGCACGACAACGAGAACTATCAGGCCACCCTTAGTGGCGCTGCCGAAGCCTATGGGGTGGGCCTTCGAGCCCGAAGGAGAGTGTGACATGGTCATTAACCTTTGTTGTTGAATTGTTGTGGTTGATCATTGCGCCGTGGCTCGACCCGCCGGGAAATGCCGAGTGATACATGCGGCGGTTGCCGGCGGGTTACCGTTAACCGTTTACAGGTAACCGTCCTTGCGCAGGGAGACCGTGGTGGCCGTGAGCGCCTCGTCGAGGATAGCGACCACCCGGTCGACGGTCCCGCGGGTCCAGATCAGCGGCGGCGAGACGATGTTGAGATGGCCCACCGGGCGGATGATCAGCCCGCGCTGCTGGGCCTCGGCCGCGACCCGGTCGCCGACCCGCGCCTCCACCGGCAGCAGCTCCTTGGTAATCTTGTCGGCCACGTTCTCCAGGCACATCATGAAGTGGCTGCCGCGCACGTCGCCCACGGTGGCGTGGTGCGACAGGGTCCGGAGTTGTTCCTCGAGGTAGGGCCCCACCTCGCGGACGTTCTCGCAGATCCCCTCGCACTCGATGATCTCGATGTTCTTGAGCGCCGCCGCACAGCTCACCGGATGGCCGGAGTAGGTGAAGCCGGTGCTCAGCACGCCGCCCTTGCGCTGCGGGGTGCCCAGCACCTCGTAGATCTCGTCGGAGATCAGGGTTGCGCCCAGCGGCGCATAGCCCGAGGACAGTCCCTTGGCGCAGTTGATGATGTCCGGCTGGGTGTCGAACACTGCCTCGGAGGCGAAGAAGTGCCCCAGGCGGCCGAAGCCGGTGACCACCTCGTCGGCGATGAAGAGGATGTCGTTGGCGCGGCACACCGCCTGCATGCGCGCATGATACCCCTCGGGTGCGACCAGCACCCCGCCGGCCCCCATGATCGGCTCGGCGATGAAGGCGGCGATGTTGTCGGCGCCGATCTCGGCGATGGTGTCCTCGAACTCTCGTACCAGGTGATCGCAGTACTCTGCCTCGCTCATGCCCTCGGGGCGACGGTAGCAGTTGGCCTCGCTGAGGTGGGTCACCAGGTGGTCGAGGGTGTCGAAGTCCCAGTTGTTGCTCTCGATGCCGGTCAGGGTGGCGGCCAGGTAGGTGGTGCCGTGGTAGGCGTTGTTGCGCGAGAGTATGCGTTTCTTGTTCGGCTTGCCCAGGCGGTTGAAGTAGTAGTGCACCAGGCGGATGGTGGCGTCGTTGGCCGCCGAGCCGCCACAGCTGTAGAAGACGTGGTTGAGGTGCGCGGGCGCCAGCTCGGCGAGCTTGGCGGCGAGCTCCGTGGCCGGGGCGTTGGACAGGTTGTTGAAGGTCGAGAAGTAGGCCATGCGGGTGGCCTGGTCGGCCATCGCCTGGCCGATCTCGGCCCGGCCGTGCCCGACGTTGACGCACCACAGCCCGGCGATGCCGTCGATGAAGCGATTGCCACGGGAATCCTCCACGTGGATGCCCTCGCTGTCGGTGATCAGGTCGCAGCCGTCCTCGTGGAAGACGCTGAAGTCGGTGAAGGGGTGGATGAAGTGATCCTTGTCCTTCTGCCATAGGGTCTCGGTATCGAGGACGGGGCGGTCGGTCGTCGGGCGGATGGTTGTTGTGGTCATGGCGTTACCTCCTGTCGTGTGGAGGCCAGCCTAGCCAGGCCCGGGGAGCGGGCGACATATCCTGATTGGGGTATATCGGGGGCTCGCGCCGCCCTCGTAAGGTGATCTCACGGCACGCATTGCCCCGAATGACCGAGGCCACCGGCGGTGAACGTATCGAGGGGCGCCGGGGACAGGTCGGAGGAGGTCCTACGCCATGGATGGCGTCGGTAGCGCCCATGGAAGGGTTTACAGCGCCTCCTCGTAGACCTGTCGACGGAGCAGCCCCGCGCGACAACGTCAACGGCCCTGCCCGAACAACGACCAAAGAGGCGCACCATGACGACTTCCATCGACGGCCAGCGGCTGTGGGACACGCTGATGGCCATGGCCGAGATCGGCCCTACCGCGAACGGCGGCAGCTGCCGCCTGGCCCTGACTCCCGAGGATGCCGCCGGCCGGCGCCTGCTGCTCGACTGGTGTGAGGCGATCGGCTGCACCTGGCGGGTCGACCGGGTCGGCAACCTGTTCATCCGCCGTGCCGGCAGGCGCGACGACCTGGCGCCGGTGGCCACCGGCAGCCATCTGGACACCCAGCCCAAGGGTGGCCGCTTCGACGGCATCCTCGGCGTGCTGGCCGGGCTCGAGGTGTTCCGCAGCCTGCACGACCGGGGCATCGTTACCGAGCGTCCCCTCGAGCTGGTGGTGTGGACCAACGAGGAGGGCAGCCGCTTCGCCCCGGCGATGGTCGCCTCGGGTACCTATGCCGGCGAATTTTCCGTCGAGGACACCCTGAGCCGCCGCGACGCCGACGGCGTGACCCTCGGCGAGGCCCTGGCGGCCTGCGGCTTCGCCGGCGACATGCCGGTGGGCGAGCCGCGGCTCGACAGTTTCCTGGAGCTGCATATCGAGCAGGGGCCGGTGCTCGAGGATGCGGGAGAAGCCATCGGCGTGGTCACCGGCGTGCAGGGCATGCGCTGGTTCGATGTCACGCTCGAAGGCCAGTCGGCCCATGCCGGCCCCACCCCGATGCGGTTGCGCCACGATGCCCTGGCGGCGGCGGCGCGCCTGATCGACCGCCTGCAGGCCCATGCCCTGGCCGACGCCAGCGGCGACACCAAGGTCACCTGCGGCTGCCTGGACATCGAGGCCGCCTCGCGCAACGTTATCCCCGGCGAGGTGCGCCTCACCGTCGACCTGCGCCATGTGGTGGAAACCGAGCTGGACGCCCTCCAGGCGCTGTTCGAGCGCGAGCTGGCCGCCGCCGGCGAGACCTTCGGCGTGGCCGTCTCCCAGCAGCGGATCTGGGCCTCGCCGGTGGTGGCGTTCGCCCCTGAGTGCATCGCCGCGGTGGAGGCCGCGACCCATGCCCAGGCGGTGCCCTATCGGCGCATGATGAGCGGCGCCGGGCACGACGCCGTTTACGTGTCCCGCGTTGCCCCCACCTCGATGATCTTCATCCCTTGCCGCGACGGCATCAGCCACAACGAGGCCGAGTACGCCACGCCGGAGCACTGCAGCCTGGGCGCCCAGGTACTGTGCGACGCCATGGTCGCCCGCGCCGACCGTCCGGCCTGATCACGGGAGTCTCCCATGACCGAACATCGCCGCATTCCCCAGACCCGCTACGACTGGCAGGCGCTGGCCGCCTCGCTGGTCGAGCAAGGCCTCGAAACCCGCGCCTATATCGACGACGCCTTCGTCGACGCCGCCGACGGCGCGACCCTGACCACCATCAATCCGGCCACCGGCGAGACGCTCGCCGAGGTGGCGAGCTGCGACGCCGCCGACGCCGAGGCGGCGGTGGCGGCCGCCCGGCGCGCCTTCGACGGCGGCGAGTGGTCGCGGCGCTCCCCGGCCGGCCGCAAGGCCGTGCTGCTCAAGCTCGCCGAGCTGATGGAGGCCCACCAGCACGAGCTGGCGCTGCTCGACACCCTGGACATGGGCAAGCCGGTGACGAGCTCGCTGGGCGACATGGCCGGCGCCATCGGCTGCCTGCGCCATCACGCCGAGTCCATCGACAAGCTCTACGGCGAGGTCGCGCCCACCGGCGATGACGCCCTGGGCCTGGTGCTGCGCGAGCCGCTCGGCGTGGTGGCCTCCATCGTGCCGTGGAACTTCCCGCTGATGATGACCGCCTGGAAGATCGCCCCGGCGCTGGCCGCCGGCAACAGCGTCATCCTCAAGCCCTCCGAGAAGTCGCCGCTCTCCGCGCTGCGCCTGGCCGGCCTGGCCCGCGAGGCCGGCCTGCCGCGCGGTGTGTTCCAGGTGCTGCCGGGCTTCGGCCACACCGTGGGCAAGGCCCTGGCGCTGTCGATGGACGTCGACTGCCTGGCCTTCACCGGCTCCACCGGGGTCGGCAAGCAGCTGATGCAGTACGCCGGCCAGTCGAACCTCAAGAAGGTGTTCCTGGAGTGCGGCGGCAAGAGCCCGAACCTGGTCTTCGCCGACTGCAAGGATCTCGACAAGGTCGCCGAGCACGCCGCGGGGGCGATCTTCCACAATCAGGGCGAGGTGTGCATCGCCGGCTCGCGGCTGCTGGTCGAGAATGCGATCCGCGAGGCCTTCGTCGAGAAGGTGCTGGCCGCCGCCGAGCGCATGCAGCCCGGCGACCCGCTGGACCCCGAGAGTTTCATGGGCGCCATGGTCGACCAGGCCCAGCACGAGCGGGTGCTCGACTATATCCGCCGCGGCGTGGCGGAGGGCGCGACCCTGCGGGTCGGCGGCGAGGCCACCCAGGTCGATGGCAAGGGGCTGTTCATCGGCCCGACGGTGTTCGACGGCGTCACCGACGCCATGGCCATCGGCCGCGAGGAGATCTTCGGCCCGGTGCTGTCGGTGTTCGGCTTCGACAGCGAGGAGGAGGCCGTGCGGCTGGCCAACGACAGCGACTACGGCCTGGCGGCCGGGCTGTGGAGCCAGGACATCGACCGCATCATGCGCGTCACCCGCCGGCTGCGCTCGGGCCAGGTGTTCGTCAACAACTGGGCGGACATGGACCAGACGGTACCCTTCGGCGGCGTCAAGCAGTCGGGCAATGGCCGCGACAAGTCCCACCACTCGCTGGAGGAGTACTCCGATCTGAAGAGCGTGTGGATGATGCTCGCCACTTGAGTGTCGTCTGGTCCCTAGGCGGGGGCGTGAATCCCGCATCACCAACGGAAGGACAACAACAATGCCCATCAAGACTTCGACGCCGAATCGCGTCCTGCTGGCCGGCGCGCTGACCACCCTGAGCGTCGGTGCCGCCGCCGGGGCACCGACGCCCGCCGATACCGTGCTGCGCGACGGCAGCCTCTACACCGTCGATGCCGAGAATCCCAGCGCCGAGGCGCTGGCGGTGCGCGACGGGGAGATCGTCTACGTCGGCGACGAGGCCGGCGTGGACGCCTACGTCGGCCCGGACACCCGGGTGATCGACCTCGACGGCAGGATGGTGATGCCGGGACTGCAGGACGCCCATATCCATGGCATCACCGCCGGCCGTGCCCAGTGCGACCTCGACTACCGGCCGCTGAGCGTCGACGAGTTTACCGCGCATCTCGAGGGCTGCCTCGCCGATCCCGATTTCGGCACCCAGCGAGACGACTGGCTGACGGTCGAGCACTGGTACGTGCAGTTCCTCAAGCCCCGCGGCACCGAGGTGGACAAGGCAGTGCTGGACGCCATCGACACCGAGCGGCCGATCATCGTCTACGACGTCTGGGGCCACGCGGCCCTGGCCAATTCCCGGGCCCTCGAGCTGGCCGGCATCGACGCCGACACCCCGGACCCGCAGGGCGGGGTCATCAAGCACGACGACCGGGGCCGGCCGAACGGCTGGCTCTATGACGACGCCCAGTTCCTGGTGGACGAGGCCATGCCCGAGCGGCCGCCGCTGGATCCCGTCGACGCGGCTCGTCGCGGCCTGGCGGTGCTCGCCGAGGAGGGCATCACCAGCTTCCAGGCCCAGAGCGAATCGCGGGACACGGTCGAGACCTTCGCCGAGCTGCGCGAGGCCCACGGTCTGACCGCTCGGTCCCACTTCCTGATCGACTCCGGGGCCAGGACCGGCGACGAGCTGGCGGCCTTCATCGACGAGCTCGACGCCATCCGCGAGGCCGTCGAGAACCCCGAGCGGCTGCCGCTGCAGGTGCGCGCCTGGCGGCCCGGCGAGCAACAAGGCCCCCGCCTGGTGGCCGAGCCCGGGGTCGCAGTGGCCGGCGTCGGCGAGGTGATGGCCGACGGCATCCTGCAGGCGCCCACCCAGACCGCGGCGCTGCTCGAGCCCTATCGCGTCAACGCCGGCAGCGAGGACGCACTGGACTGGCGGCCCGGGGACAACCGCGGCGAGGCCTACATCGACGCCGAGACCCTGGGCGAGATGGCCTCGCGGTTCGCCGAGCGTGGCTACCAGACGCAGATCCACGCCATCGGCGACCGCGCGGTACGCAACACCCTGGACGCCTTCGCCATGCTGCGGCAGGCCGACGCCACCGCGCCGGAGGCCAGCGGTTACGACCGCCCCGGCGACTCGCGGCCGCTGATGTCCCACGCCGAGCTGGTCGACGCCGCCGATCACGAGCGCTTCGCGGGCCTCGGCGTGGTGCCGGTGATGTCCTACCAATGGGCCAAGCCGGCGCCGGACTCCACCGATGCGGTGAAGCCCTACCTCGGCGCCGAGCGCTGGGCCGGCTACGAGCCGGAGGGCGAGCTCGCCGCGGCGGGCGCGAAGATCGCCTACGGCAGCGACTACCCGGTGGATCCGCTCGATCACTGGTTCGCCCTCGAGGCGGCGGTGCTGCGCGAGGCGGACTGGGGGCCGGAGTTCCCGGCCTACGCCGGCGACCTCAACGCCGAGGAGCAGGCCCTGTCGCTGGACGCGGCGATCCGCGGCATCACCCTGAACGCCGCCTACGCCATGCACCAGGACGAGGTCACCGGCTCGCTGGAAGTCGGCAAGCTGGCCGACCTGCTGATCCTCGACCGGAACCTGTTCGAGATCCCGGCCGAGGACATCTCCGAGACCCAAGTGCTGATGACCATGGTCGGCGGCGACATCGTCCATCGCGCCGAGGACTTCCAGCCCTAGGCTGCTCCCACGCCCGTCGGGGCGCCACCAGCGGCGCCTTCGGGGTTCATCGACGTGCCATTGGAAAACGCTTTCCACGTCGTTTGCCGGCCCTCGGGCCGGCCTTTTTTCGTGGCGTGCGGCGGGCGGGAATCGCGTATCCTGTCGGCCACCCGTCGAGAGAGCGCCCGAGGAGGCTCCCGCCATGCGTCGTCTGCCCTCGTTGACCGCGCTGCGCACCTTCGAGTGCGCCGCCCGCCATGCCCACTTCGGCCGCGCGGCGGCGGAGCTGTGCGTCACCGACAGCGCCGTCAGCCACCAGGTCCGCCAGCTGGAGGAGCAGCTCGGGGCGACGCTGTTCGTGCGCCGCGGGCGCCACATGCAGCCCACGCCCCAGGCCCGGCGCCTGCTGCACAGCCTGCAGCAGGCCTTCGAGCGGGTCGGCGAGGCCTGCGAGGCGATCGCCGCTCCGGATACCCAGGCCGCGCTGCAGGTGGCCGTGCCCGCCGAGCTGGCCCAGAAGTGGCTGGTGGGGCGGCTGGACGACTTCTGCCGCCGGCACCCGCACATCGACCTGCACCTGCATGCCCGGGCCTACGACGTCCAGGACGTTGGCCCCGACCTCGACCTGGCGATCATCTACGGTGCCGGGCCGGCGGATGCCCACGAGCTCTTCGTGCGCCCCCTGCCGCCGCTGCACTTCTTCCCGGTGTGCAGCCCGGGGCTGTTCAATGCGGGCGGCCTGACCCGACCCGAGGACCTGGCCCGTTGCCGGCTGCTGCACGACGACCAGGACGGCGGCACCTGGGCCGCCTGGCTGGCCACCCACGCTGGCGACGCGCGCGCCGAGCGCAATCTCTACTTCGAGCACGCCGGCCTGGCCCTGGAAGCCGCCGCGAACGGCCTGGGGGTGGCGCTCGGCGATGCCCTGACCGCCTCGGAAGACCTGACGCGGGGGCGGCTGGTGCGCCCCTTCGCCGCGAGCGTGGGCTCGCTCGGCCAGTACGCGCTGGTCTGCGACCGCCAGCGCCTCGAGCGGACGGCGGTCGCGCATTTCATCGACTGGTGCGTCGAGCTTCTCGATACCCCTGAATTCCATTCAAGGGTGGCGCAATAATCGTCGTTGGTGCGTCGCGAGAGGCCGGGCCTAGCATCGGAATACCCCAACAACGAGAAAGAGGTGTTCCATGGCGCGCTTGCTGACCTCCCTGCCCAAGGTCGATGGTTTCCGGCTGCCCGGCGAGTTCGAACCCAAGGCCGGCTGCTGGCTGGGCTGGCCGGAGCGCCCGGACGTGTGGCGCAACGGTGGCAAGCCGGCGCAGTGGGTGTGGGTCGAGATCGCTTCCGCCATCGCCGAGAGCGAGCCGGTCACCGTCTGCGCCTCCGCCGCCCAGTTCGCCAACGCCCGGCGCCTGCTGCCGCCCTCGGTGCGGGTGGTGGAGATGACCTGCAACGATAGCTGGTTCCGCGACAGCGGGCCGGCCTTCGTGGTCAACGACGCGACCGGCGAGGTGCGCGGCGTGGACCTCGAGTTCAACGCCTACGGCGGCCTCGACGGCGGGCTGTACTTTCCCTGGGACAAGGACGACCAGATCGCCCGGAAGGTGCTCGAGATCGAGGGGCTGGACCGCTACCGGGCGCCGTTCATCGCCGAGATGGGCGGCATTCAGTCCGACGGCCAGGGCATCCTGCTGACCACCGAGCAGTGCCTGCTCAACCGCAACCGCAATGGTCATCTGGGCAAGGAAGCGGTCACCCGGCACCTCGAGAACTACCTTGGCGCCGAGCGGGTCATCTGGCTGCCGCGGGGCTGCAAGTTCGACGAGACCGACGGCCATATCGACGACCTAGCCTGCTTCGTGCGCCCCGGCGAGGTGCTGCTGCAGTGGACCGACGACCGCGACGACCCGCAGTGGGAGATCTACCAGGAGGCCTATGAGGTGCTGAAGAGCACCCGCGATGCCCGTGGCCGCGAGCTCACCGTGCACAAGATGCCCCAGCCGCGGGCCCTGGAGTGGACGGCCGAGGAGGCCGCAGGGCTGGACCAGGTCGACGGCACCCACCTGCGCCAGGCCGGCACCCGCATCTGCGCCTCCTACATCAACTACTACGCCGGCAACTCGGTGATCGTGGTGCCGCTGTTCGGCGACCCCAACGATCGCGTCGCCCAGGCCACCCTGGCCGAGCTGTTCCCCCGTCACCGCATCGTCGGCATCGAGGGCTCCCGCGAGATCCTGCTCGGTGGCGGCAACGTCGCCTGCATCACCATGCCCCAGTACGCCGCCCCGACGCCGACCGGCGGCTGAGCCGGCGCGCCCGGCCGTCGCCCCTCGTGCGGCGGCCGTGGCCTTCCCCCCCCAGCTCGACAGACGGCCCCAGCGGCCGCCGGTGTCCCGCCTGTGCGGGGCCGAGGGGGCCCCTGTGGCCGGAACCGACTCGACAACAACCAACAAGCGAGTGAGGTATCCACGATGACACAATCCACCACCGTCCCGGGCGAGACCCGGGGGCTCCCCCGCATCGGCGTCGACCATCCGTTGGCCATCGCCGCCGCCGTGGCGATCAGCTTCGTCGGCAATGCCGTGGTCATGGGCATGCCGCTGATGGTCGGGGCATGGGCCGACTTCCTGCACTTCGACGAGCAGCAGGTGGGCTGGCTGGCCTCGGCGGACCTGGGCGGCATGTTCCTGGCCTCGCTGGCCACCGCCGCCCTAGTGTCGCGCCTCAATCGGCGCCACCTGGCGCTGTTCGGCATCCTGGTGGCCATCGTCGGCAACTACTTGTCGACCCAGTATCAGGACTACCCGTCGCTGCTGGCGATGCGCGTGCTGGCGGGCTTCGGCGGCGGCATCTGCTACTCCACCGGCATCGCCTGCCTGGCCATCACCACCAAGACCGGGCGCAACTTCAGCATCATGATGTTCGGCCTGGTGGCGATCAACGCCATCGAGCTCTACACCATTCCCCACCTGACCGGGGCCTGGGGCATCGACGGCATCTTCCTGGCCTTCTGCGTGGCCTTCGCGCTGTGCCTGGCGGTGCTGCCCGCCCTCTACCCGCACACCCCGTCCGGCGCCGAGAAACCGACCGGCGAGCACGAAGCGGACACCGTCCCGCGCCTGCCGCGTCTACTGCCGTGGTGCTGCCTGCTGGCGGTATCGTGCTTCTATATCACCATCGGTTCGTTCTGGGCGTTCATCGAGCGCGCCGGGGTCGACGCCGGGCTGGGCGATGCCTTCATCGCCAACGTGCTGACCCTGGGCAACGTCTTCACCCTGGCCGGCTGCGTCGCGGCGGTATGGCTGAGCCGTCGCGCCGGCCAGTCGCGGGTACTGATGGCGGCGCTGGTCGGCATGGCCGGGGTGTTGGTGCTGCTGGCCGTGGAAATCTCCGCGACGACCTTCGTCATCGGTACCTTCGGCTTCTGCATCGCCTGGCTGTTCACCGACATCTTCCAGCTCGGCACCCTGAGCCATATCGACGCCTCGGGCCGCTATGCGGCGCTGGTGCCGGCCGCCCAGGGGCTCGCCCAGACCGCCGCCCCGGCGATCGCCGGCTTCCTGCTGGCCCGCGAGCTGGGGTATGGTGCGGTGATGCTGCTCGGCGCGGCGGGATCGCTGGCGGCGCTGTGCCTCTATGCCGTCGTCTACGCCCGGCTGGCGCCCGTGCTGGCCGACGCCGACTAGTCCCCGCGCGGCATGTCGCGCGAACGCCCCGGGGCCCAGGCTCCGGGGCGTTTTCCGTCCCTGGCGGCGTGGCTCAGGGCGTCGTGGCGAGGACCGGGTCGTCGCGGTAGAGCTCGGGGAACAGGCGTTCGAGGTTCGCCACCTTGGGCAGATCGTTGAACACGATGTAGGGCTGGTTCGGGTGGTGATAGGCGTAGTCCTGGTGGTAGGCCTCGGCCGGATAGAAGGCGTCCAGGGGGGAGAGCCGTGTGACGATCGGCCGATCGAAGGCACCCTCGGCGTCGAGCTGGTCGATGTAGGCCTGGGCGACGCGCCGCTGGGTCTCGTCGGCATAGAAGATCGCCGAGCGATACTGCGGGCCGATGTCCGGCCCCTGGCGGTTGAGCTGAGTCGGGTCATGGGCCACCGAGAAGAACACCTGCAGCAGTCGGGCATAGGAGATCTTCTCGGGATCGTAGGTGATGCGCACCGCTTCGGCGTGCCGGGTACGACCGGCGCTGACCCAGCGGTAGTCGGCGGTCCTGGCCGCCCCGCCGCTGTAGCCGGAGACCGCGTCGGTCACGCCGTCGAGGTGCTGGAACACCGCC
This sequence comes from Halomonas sp. M4R1S46, assembly GCF_025725685.1. Taxonomy (NCBI): domain Bacteria; kingdom Pseudomonadati; phylum Pseudomonadota; class Gammaproteobacteria; order Oceanospirillales; family Halomonadaceae; genus Halomonas; species Halomonas sp. M4R1S46. Next base: position 3,782,247 of record NZ_CP107008.1, on the reverse strand, counting down.
TCGATGCCCCAGAAGCAGCCGCCGGCGAGCACCACGCTGTGCCGCTCATCGTCCGCGGGAGCGGGGCCGGTGGTGGCCGGCGGCGGCAGGGCGACGGCGCTGCCGGCGGCGTGACCGAGCGGTGAACCGGCGAAGACGACGCCAAGCGCCAGCGCGGTGCCCAGCCCGACGAGGGGCCGACGGGGCAGGGATGATGCGGGCATGGCAAGACTCCTGTGCTGGGGACCATGTCCCACGCTAGGCGCTCGGCCCGGCGAAAATCATCACGATTCGGTCACGCAGCGCGGACTCGCACTCAGCCGCCCTGCTGGCGGGAGACCAGCGCCACGTGGTCGAGGAACAGCCGGAACAGCTGGGACTGGCTCGAGAGATTGAGGCGCTGGTAGATGTGCTTGCGGTGGACCTTGACGGTGCCGTCGCTGATGTCGAGTTCCCGGGCCGCCGACTTGGTGGAGTGGCCGGCCAGCAGCAGGCGCACGATCTCCCGTTCCCGGGCCGTGAGGGCCTCCTGACCGAAGCTGTCGAAGGCGGCCTCCACCGGCTCGCGCTCGGCGAGCCGCTCCTGGAAGCGGTGGCCCTGCCACTTCCAGTACTCGCCGAGCAGCACCTCCAGCACCGGGGCGACATGGCGCAGCGCCTGCAGGCTGCGCCGCGTCAGCCGCGGGGCGTCCTCGCGAAAGCCCAGCGACACCACCATCACCACGTCGGCATCGACCCGGGCGAACAGGCCGAGCTCGTCGGTCAGGCCCAGGCCACGATAGTAGTGGTGGTAGTAGTCGCTGCTCTCGAAGCGGTCCGGGGCCAGTTCACGCAGGCGATAGACGCCACTCGCCAGGCCGTCGTGGACGGCCTTGAAGAAGGGGTCGAGCAGGTAGGCCTGGCTCAGGTAGCGCTCGATGCCCTGCTCGCGACGCTCCGGCGGGTAGTTGTCGTGGATCAGCAGCGGCCGGTGCTGGCCCTGGTAGGTGTTGACCAGGATGGTGTCGAAGCCGGCCAGCTCGTGGAGGGTCTGCTCCAGCAGGGTGGGGAAGCCGACCCCGCCGGCGGCCCGGGTGAGCTGGGCGAGACGCTGGTGCCAGGCCTGGCTGTCGGCCGTGGCGAGCAGGTCAGTGAGGTTCATGGGTAACGGCAGGCTCGAGTGGCGGATCGCCGACTCAGGGTACCACCGGCGGCGCGGCGGGTGACAAGGCACGCGCCGAGCTATGCTCGGGACGATGCGACCGCAAGGACGGGAGGGACATGCGTACGCTGTTGCTGGGCCTGGCGATCCTCGGCCTGCTGCTGGGCATCGGCCTCGACAAGGGCTGGTGGTCGATCCCGCCGGCCTGGAACCCCTGGGCGCCCCTGCGGGTGGCGGCGCCAGTGACGCCGGTGACCCGCTGGAAGCTGGCCCGCCTGGAGGACGATCCCCAGGCCTGTCGGGCCGTGCTGGCCGCGGTGCCCGACGCACGGCTGCGCTACACCGTCCTGGCGGACCATACGCCGGTCGCCGGCTGCCCCCTCACCGATGTCCTGCGCCTGCATCGCGCCGGGGTCGCGTTCGACGAAAGCTTCATCGCCAGCTGTCCGCTGGCCGTGAGCTGGTTGCTCTACGAGCGGCATCGCCTGCAGCCCGCCGCCCGGGAGGTGCTCGGTCAGTCGGTCGTGGCGGTGGAGCACGTCGGCAGCTTCGCCTGTCGCAACATCTACGGACGCGAGCAGGGACGCCGCAGCGACCATGCCGCCGCGGCCGCCCTGGATGTCGCGGCCTTCCGTCTCGGCGATGGACGACGCATCTCGGTGCGCCGGGACTGGGGCGACGAGCGGCCGGCCGGGCGCTTCCTGCGCCGGGCCCAGCAGGGGGCCTGCGGGCTGTTCGGCACCGTGCTCGGGCCAGACTACAACGCGGCGCATGCCGGCCATTTCCACCTCGGCCTGCGCGGGACGGGCGTCTGCCGCTAGGTCGGCCAGACCACATCACTGGCGGTGGCCGGCCTCTGGCCTCATCATGGGGGAATCCGCCACCGTCGCCTTAGTAGCGCTTTGTAGAGAGAGGAGCACCGACCACGCCATGCTGGGATTCCTGCAGGGGGCCGCCTACGGCCTGTTCCTTACGTGCCTGCCCTGGTGCCTGATCGGTCTGGCCAGGCCCCGGCTGGCCCTGCCCACCGAACACCCCACCCGCTGGCAGGTCGTCCTGCGCTACGCCTTCCTGGTGCCCTTCCTCAGCCTGCTGATGTGGCTGACCTCGCTGTGGGGCGGCTTCGATCCCAGCCTCCCGGGCTGGCTGGCGGGGCTGGTCGGCATCGCGGTGGAGATTCCGCTGGAGCGGCGCTGGCGGCGGTTCCGGGCGCGGCGCCACAAGCGCCGGCTCGAGGCGATGCTCGAGGCCGAGGCGAGCCGCCGGCGCGCCGAGGAGGTCCGGCAGGGGCGCGAGGCCGGGGTCGCCGAGCTCGACCCGGCGACCCCGCCGGCCGATGCCGACGAGGTGGTGCAGGCCCTGTGTCGTGCCAAGCGCGAGCTGCTCGAGGCGGGGCGCGAGGACCATGCCGCCCAGGTCGATCGTCTCTATAGCCGCTATCGCCATGTCCTGGGGGTGCTGGGGTCGCGCTTCGACAGCAGTGAGCTGGCCCATGAGCGGGCCCGCTCGCTGGTGGAGGAGGTCTGCCTGGGCGCGGTGGACAACCTCAATGCCATGGTGGCCCAGGCCCGGGGCGTGGCCGGCCTCGACGTCGACTTCGTGCGGCGCCGCCTCGGCCAGGAGGCCGACCGACTGACCGCCAACGAGACCAGCGCGCTGCGCCGGCGCCTGGCGTTGATCGAGGACACCGAGCGCTCGCTGCGTCGCCTCGCGGCCCGTAACGAAGCGGCGCTGACGGCGCTGGACGACACCAGCGTGGCGCTCTCGCGCATCGTCACCGACCGTCCCCGGGCCCGGGTCGGCGCCGACCAGGCCTGCGAGGAGCTGCGCCGCTTCATCGACGGGGCCGAGCGCTACAGCCGCCCCTCACGGTAGGGGCGCCCCCTCGCGAACAGGCCGTTCGCGCAGGGGTCCTAAGCTTTGACTGAGACGTAGAATCGGCAACCAGGGGAGTCCCATGCCATGACCGACGCGCCCAAGCCCGGCAGCCCGCTGTCGCTGCCACCGGTGGAACGCATCGCCGAGGAACTGGAAGGGGCCGAGGCGGCCGCGTCCCGCCACGAGGCCGAGGATCCCGAGCTGGCGGCCATGGCCGACGCCTTCGTCGCGGAGACCCTGGACGACCGGGGGGAGGGCGGGCCCAGCCGGCAGCGTCGCGCGGTGGACGAGATGGGCCTCGAGCTGCAGCAGCAGGCGGCCCGCCAGAGCGAGATGCTCAAGACGCCGCTGCGCCAGCTGGCCGAGCACGGCGAGGAGGGCGGCCCGGTGGCCAAGGCGCTGGTCGAGCTGCGCGAGCGCATGGGCGCCCTGGATCCTCGCCACCATCGCCTGACGCCGGGGCCCCTGGACCGGGTGCTGCGGCTGTTGCCCGGCGTGGGCAGCCGGCTGCAGCGCTACTTCCATCGCTTCGAGACCGCGCAGCAGGCCCTGGAGGCGATCATCGCCGACCTCGAGGGCGGGCGCGACATGCTGGCGCGCGATAACCTGACCCTCGCCGACGACCAGGAGGCCATGCGCCAGACCCTGGTGCAGCTGCAGCGCCAGGTCGCCCTGGGGCGGCTGATCGACCGACGTCTCGAGCGGGCATTGCCCGAGATCGTCGACGCGTCGCGGCGGGCCTTCGTCGAGGAGGAGCTGCTGTTCCCGCTGCGCCAGCGCATCCTCGACCTCCAGCAGCAGCAGGCGGTCTGCCAGCAGGGCGTGCTGGCCCTCGAGGTGATCATTCGCAACAACCGCGAGCTGATGCGTGGCGTGGACCGCGCCATCAACGTCACCGTCTCGGCCTTGAGTGTGGCGGCCACGGTGGCGCTGGCGCTGGCCAACCAGCGCCTGGTGCTGGATCGCATCGAGTCCCTCAATGCCGCCACCTCGGAGACCATCGCCGGAACCGCCCGCGCCCTGCGCCAGCAGGGCGTCGATATCCAGACCCGGGCGGCCTCGGCCAACCTGGACCTCGAGGCCCTGGAAGGGGCCTTCGCCGACGTCATGGCGGCAATCGAGGATCTCTCGCATTACCGCCGCGATGCCCTGCCCCGGCTGGCCGAACAGATCGACCGCCTGGAAGTGCTGTCCCGGGAGGGCCAGACGGCCATCGACCGGCTCGAGTGCGACGGCGGCGAGGCGGCCGAGCGGGCGTCCTGAGGCGACGGGCGCCCCTCACTTGAAGTGTGCGGCGGCCTCCCGGAAGGCCTTGCGCATCCGTTCCCAGGCCTCGTCGGTGCCCTTCTGCAGGTCCGACCAGGCGCCCTCGCCGGCGCGCTGCAGCTCGTCGAGGCGCTGGCGGGCCTCGTCGCGGCGGCGGCGCAGCCGCTCCAGGTCTTCCTGGTGGCGGGCCTGGGTCTGGGCACTGGCCTGTCGGGCCCGGGCCATCAGCTCGTCGATCTCGGCGTTCCACTCATCGAGGCTGGCCTTCAGGCGTTCGATGAACTCGTCTCGCTGGCTCATGCGGCTCTCCCGGTGTTGTCTCCCTCGCTTGTGCTGATCCTTGCGGCCCCGTCGAGTTCCCTCGGTGCCGGGTTCCGGCGGAGATCGCGGTCGTGCCAGTCCGCGTCTGGGCTATCCTGCGGAATGAGGATGGCGACAGCGCCGCCTCGGGGACGTTCCGGCCCTGCCGTGAATGGCCCGACATCCAGGCGGAGATCCGTGAGGAGGACGTCATGAGTAGCGAGGCCCGCAATGTCTTCGTGGTGGGGCTTAACGACTTCAACCGACAGCGTCTCGAGAGCCTGCGTGGCGCCGAGGCCTACCGCTTCCACGGTGTCATCGAGCCCGAGGCGGTCTACGATACCGAGGTCTTCGACATCGCCGCCATGCTGGACGAGGCGACTCGGCAGCTGGAGGCGTTCGAGGGCTCGGTGGATGCCATCGTCGGCTACATGGACTTTCCGGTCTCCACCATGCTGCCGATCCTCTGCGAGCGCTTCGGCACCCGCTCGACCTCCCTGGAGAGCCTGCTCAAGTGCGAGCACAAGTACTGGAGTCGCCGAGTGCAGAAGGAGGTCATTCCCGACTTCATCCCGGCCTTCACGGCCTTCGATCCCTTCGATGACGAGGCCCTGACCCGGATCGGCGAGGCGGGGCTCTACTTCCCCTTCTTCGTCAAGCCGATCAAGTCCTCGGGGTCGCGGCTGGGCTTTCGCATCGACACCCCCGAGGACTTCTACCACGCCATCGAGAGGCTGCGCGAGGACATCGGCCTGATCGCCGACCCCTTCAACACCGTGCTCGAGCATGCCCGGCTGCCGGAGGCGATCGCCGCCGTGGACGGCCACTTCTGCATGGCCGAGGAGATCATCGGGGGCTGGCAGTGCACCGTGGAGGGCTATGTCTTCGAGGGCGAGGTGGTCAGCTACGGGATCGTCGACTCGCTGCGCTACCCCCAGGTGCTGAGCTTCTTCCATTATCGCTACCCCTCGGGGCTGCCCGACCCCGTCCAGGACAAGATGCGCGAGCTCACCGACACGGTGATGCGCCATATCGGCTTCGACAACTCGGCCTTCAATATCGAGTACTTCTGGGACGAGGTGCAGGATCGCATCTGGCTGCTGGAGATCAACACTCGCATCTCCCAGTCGCACTGCAACCTCTTCGAGAAGGTCGACGGGGTCAGCAACCAGCAGGTCACCATCGACCTGGCGCTGGGCCGGCGGCCCGACATGCCGCATCGCCAGGGGGAGTATCCCTTCGCCGCCAAGTTCTTCTATCGGGTGTTCTTCGTCGACGCCCTGGTCACCCGGGTGCCCAGCGAGGCGGAGGTCGCCGAGCTGGAAGCGGCCTTCCCGGGCACCGTGATCGCCCTGCAGGTGGAGGCCGGGCAGCGGCTCTCGACGCTGCCCGAGCAGGACAGCTACAGCTATGCCCTGGCCTATGTGTGGATGGGGGCCGACACCGCGGAGCAACTGCTCGAGAACTACGACCGCCTGATCGCCAGGCTGGTCTTCGAGTTCGATGAGATCGAGGGCTGAAGGAGGAGGAGGACACGGATGCGCATCGTCGATGAGTTTCCCCGCCGGGTCCGGGAAGAGGAGACCTGGATCCCCATGGCGGACGGCACGCGGCTGGCGGCCCGGATCTGGCGGCCGGTGGACGCCGAGGATCACCCCGTGCCGGCGATCCTCGAGTACCTGCCCTATCGCAAGCGCGACCTGACCGCCGCCCGTGATGTCCAGAGCCACCCCTACTGGGCCGGGCACGGCTATGCCGGGGTGCGGGTCGATATCCGCGGCACCGGCGAATCGGACGGCGTGCTCACCGACGAGTACCTGCCCCAGGAGCTCGACGACGGCCTGGCGATCCTCGAGTGGCTGGCCGCCCAGCCCTGGTGTACCGGCGAGGTGGGCATGGTGGGCATCTCCTGGGGCGGCTTCAACGGCCTGCAGATCGCCGCCCTGCGTCCGCCCCAGCTCAAGGCGGTGATCACCCTGTGCTTCACCGATGACCGCTACGCCGACGATATCCACCACATGGGCGGCTGCCTGCTCGGCGACAACCTGTCCTGGGCCTCGACCATGTTCGACGGCAACGCTTGCCCGCCCGACCCCGAACTGGTGGGCGAGGGCTGGCGCGAGATGTGGCGGGAACGCCTCGACGGCAGCGGCCTGTGGCTGGCCCAGTGGCTGTCTCACCAGCGGCGTGACGCCTACTGGAAGCACGGCTCGGTGTGCGAGGACTACTCACGCATCCAGTGCCCGGTCTACGCCATCAGCGGTTGGGCCGACGGCTACTGCAATGCCGTCTTCCGGCTGCTCGCGGGCCTGTCGGTGCCGCGCAAGGGACTGGTCGGGCCCTGGGCCCACAAGTACCCCCACCTGGGCGTGCCCGGGCCGGCCATCGGTTTCCTGCAGGACGCGCTGCGCTGGTGGGACCACTGGCTCAAGGGCGAGGACACCGGGGTCATGGACGAGCCCATGCTGCGCGTGTGGATCCAGGAGTCGGTGCCGCCATCGGCCCGCTATGACGTGCGTCCGGGGCGCTGGATCAGCGAGCCGAGCTGGCCCTCCCCGAACATCCAGTCAAGCTCCTTCCGCCTCACCGTGGGGCATGACCTGCTGCCCGAGGCCGATGGCGTCGACGACGAGGCGGCATTGACGGTGCGTTCGCCGCTGTCGGTGGGGCTCTTCGCCGGCAAGTGGTGCTCCTACAACGCGCCGCCCGACCTGCCCCATGACCAGCGCGACGAGGACGGGGGCTGCCTGATCTTCCAGACGCCGCGCCTCGAGGCGCCGCTGGAGATCTGCGGCCAGCCGAGGGTCGAGCTGGAGCTCGAGGCCGACCAGCCGGTGGCCATGGTGGCACTGCGGCTCATCGACATCGCCGAGGACGATAAGGCCACGCGGGTCTCCTACGGGCTGCTCAACCTCACCCACCGGGATAGCGACGAGTTCCCCGAGCCGCTGGTGCCGGGGCAGCGCTATCGCGTGACGGTCTCGCTGAAGCATATCGCCCAGCAGTTCCCGGCGGGCCATGCCATCCGCCTGTCGGTGTCCACCAGCTACTGGCCGCTGGCGTGGCCGGCGCCCCGACCGGTGCGGCTGACCGTGATCCCCGGGCTCAGCCGGCTGATCCTGCCGGTCCGGGCCCCGCGCCCGGCGGAGGAGGCCGCCCTGCCGGCCTTCGGCGAGCCCGAGGGCGCGCCGCCGATCGCCAAGACCCTGATCCAGCCGACCCAGGAGAGCTGGTGCGTGATCCGCGACCTGGCCAACGACAAGACGACCCTCGAGGTGATCAACGACGAGGGCCGCTACCGCCTCGATGATATCGCTCTGGAGATCGCCGCCCGGGTCACCGAGCGCTACAGCTATGCCTATGGCAGCTACGACAGCGTCAGCGGCTGGACCGAGTGGGAGCGCAGCTTCCGCCGCGGCGACTGGGAGGTGCGTACCCTGACCCGGACCCTGATGACCAGCGATGAGGAGAGCTTCCGGCTGCGCGCCACCCTGGACGCCTGGGAGGGCGAGACCCGGATCTACGCGCGCACCTGGGACGAGACGATTCCCCGGGATCTGGTGTAGCCCCCCGAGATTGCCGACAGGGGGCTGATCCGGGGACAGGCCTTCGAGGGGGCGCTGTAAACCCATCCCTGGCGTAGGCCCCCTCTTCGGCCTGTCCCCGGCGCCTCTGTCCTCAGCCGGTACCAGACCCAGGTGACCAATGGCCGGGGAGAACCGCGGCTGCTATCTTGGCCTCCTTTCTCGACAGGGATGCCCCATGAGCGTGATGACCGCCGGCGCGACGCCCCAGACCTGGGCCTCGCGCAAGGAAATCCTCGGCTGGGCGATGTTCGACTTCGCCAACCAGGCCTATACCCTGCTGATCATCACCGTGGTGTTCGGCGAGCTGTTCACCACGGTGATCGTCGGCGACCGCGGCGACGGCTATCGGCTGGCCAACTTGCTGTGGAGCCTGGCGCTGGCGGTGAGCTACCTGCTGGTGGTGGTCACCGGCCCCCTATGTGGCGCGGTGATGGACTACCAGGCCGCCAAGAAGCGTTTCCTGTTCGTCAGCTACCTGGCCACCGTGGGCGCCACCGCCATGCTCTACTTCGTGGCGCCCGGCTACGTGTGGCTGGGGCTCATCCTGATCGTGGTGTCGAACTACGCCTATTCCCTGGGCGAGTCCTTCATCGCCGCCTTCCTGCCGGACCTGGGGCCGCCGGAGGCGCTGGGCCGCATCTCCGGCTTCGGCTGGGCGCTGGGCTACGTGGGCGGGCTGTTCGCCGCCGGCTTCACCCTGGTGGTGCTGGGCGAGGCCAGCGCCGAGAACTTCGAGCGCATCCGCTGGGTGGGGCCCTTCGCCGCGGCCTTCTTCCTGGTCACCGCCATCCCCACCTTCCTGTGGGTTCGGGAGCGCGGCACTCCCCAGCCGCCGGGCAAGGCCTACCGGGAGATCGCCTGGGAGCGGGTCTCGACGACCCTGCACGAGCTCCGGCGGTTCCGTGACCTGGCCACCTTCCTGGTCTCGCTGCTGTTCTCCATGGCCGGCGTCTACATCATCATCGCCTTCGCCTTCATCTACGGCGCCCAGGTGATCGGCTGGGACGAGTCCATCCGCAACATCATGTTCATCATCGTGCAGATCACCGCGGCCATCGGCGCCCTGGGCTTCGGTTTCATCCAGGATCGCATCGGCACCCGGGTCACCTACCTGATCACCCTGGCGCTGTGGGTGGCGGCGATCCTGGCCATCTGGGCCACGCCGCAACTCACCGCCTGGCTCAATGCCGGGCTGGGGCTCGGCTGGGAGGCCCAGCACCTGTTCCTGGTGGTGGGCTGCCTGGCGGGGCTCAGCCTGGGCTCCAGCCAATCCGCCAGCCGCGCCCTGGTGGGGCTGTTCTCCCCGCAGCGCAAGGCCGCCGAGTTCTTCGGCTTCTGGGGCCTGGCCAACAAGCTGGCCGGGGTGATCGGCATCATCGGGCTGGGCCTGCTGCAGTCGGTGGTCGGGCTGAAGGCCTCCATCCTGCTCTGCGCCGCGCTGTTCATCGTCGCCATCCTGATCTGCCTGGGCGTCAACCAGGCCCGCGGCCAGCAGGCGGCCAGGGACTGGGAGGCACGCAACGGCGCCTCCCAGTCCCCCTAGGCCGGGCGCGTCAGGGCGAAGCGGTCGGTGCAGCGGCTGTAGTCGGCGCCGGCCAGGCGGCCGATGGGGCGCAGGGTCTCGATATCCAGGTGGCGGCCGTTCCAGACCGCGGCGTCGGCATGGATAACCGTCACCTCGGCGAGCACCAGATTGCCGGCCATGGGCCGGTCGCCGAAGCGGATCACCTCGCGAACTCGACAGCCGAAGGCCACCGGGGCTTCCTCGATCCGCGGCACCCGCAGGTCGCCCAGGGGGGCCTTGGTCAGGCCGGCATGGGCAAACTCCTCCTCGCCCCGGGGCAGGCTGGCGCTGGTGGCGTTGAGGGCCTCGGCCAGGGCCTCCCCGCCGATGTGGACCACGCACTCCGCGACCTCGTCGAGATTGTGGATGGTGTCCTTGGCGGCCCCCTCGCCGTTGATCAGGGGAGAGAACGCCAGTATCGGCGGGTCGACGCTGGCCACGTTGAAGAACGAGAAGGGTGCCAGGTTGGCCCGGCCCGACGCGTCCACGGTGGCGACCCAGGCGATGGGACGTGGTGCGATCGCCCCGGAGAACAGCCGATACAGGGTGCCGGCGTCGAGGCCGTCGACGAAGAGGGGGGCATCGCTCATGGGGCGTGTCCTCGGCGTTGGGGAAGGGGCCTCATCCCAGCATGGGCAGGCGCGGGCGTCCAGTGGCATCATGCCAAAGGGGGACGCGACGGGGACGGCGAATGGGCGACGAGCGACACGGGGTGAGGCGCACCGGGCTTGGCATGATGCTGGTGTTCTGGGGGCTGTTCATCGGCCTCGGCAGCTGGTGGCTGCAGGACGTGCTGGTGCGTCGCGAGAACCCCAACGCCCACCTGGTCGATGCCGTGGCCGGCGATACCCTCGCCCTGGAGCGCAACGTCTCGGGCCACTTCGTGGCCACCGGCCGCATCAACGGCGAGCCGGTGCGCATGCTCCTCGATACCGGGGCCACCTACGTGGCCGTGCCCGCCGGCCTGGCCGACCGGCTGGGCCTGACCCCCGAGGGCTCGGCCTGGTTCTCCACCGCCAACGGCCGGGTGCGCGGCCAGCTCACTACCCTCGACGAGATCAGCCTCGGCGGCTTCACCGCCCGCGACGTGCGCGGCTCCATCAGCCCCGGTCTCGAGGAGGGCGGGGTGCTGCTGGGCATGAGCTTCCTCGGTCGCTTCGATATCGAGATTCGCGGCGAGCGGATGGTGTTGCGGCTGCCGCAGCGCGGTGAGGCGCCCTGACTGGCAGGCGGCCGTCGAGACGCTATGCTGGGAGCCGCATTCTCGATGTTGGAGGCCCCATGGCCGTGATCCTGCAGATCCACTTTCCCTTCCCGGGCCCCTTCGGCGAGGCGATGACGGATGCCCTGACGCCGCTGGCCCAGGGCATCAACCAGGAACCCGGCCTGCGCTGGAAGGTCTGGACCGAGTCGGCGGAGCGCCACCTGGCCGGCGGCGTCTACCTGTTCGATGATGCCGCCAGCGCCGAGGCCTACCTCGACAAGCACAGCGCGCGACTGGCCGACATGGGCATCGAGGGCATCCGCGCGGAGATCCTCGAGGTCAACGAGGGCCTGACGGCGATCAACCACGGGCCGCTCGGCGGCTGATCCTCCTGACCCGTCTCGACAAGGAGTCCGCTATGTCATGGATGAACACGCTCGGCCTGCGCTGGCCGATTCTTCAGGCCCCCATGGCCGGCGCCCAGGGCGTCGAGCTCGCGGCCGCCATCGCCGAGGCCGGGGGGCTCGGTGCCCTGCCGGCCGCGATGCTCGGACCGCAGGCGCTGGATGCGGCCCTGCATGACTACCGTGGCCGCACCTCGCGGCCCCTCAACGTCAATGCGTTCTGCCACCGCCTGCCGGTCCCCGATCCCGAGGCGCTGCAGCGCTGGCAGGCCGCGCTCGCGCCCTACTATGCGGAGTACGGACTGGAGGCGCCCGAGCCGCCGGCCGGCCCCGGGCGGCGGCCCTTCGACGATGCGGCCTGTGAGGTGCTGGAAGCTCATCGCCCCGCGGTGGTGAGCTTCCACTTCGGCCTGCCGGACCCCGAACTGCTGGCAAGGGTCAAGGCCTGGGGAGCCTGGGTACTCTCGAGCGCCACCACCGTGGAGGAAGCCCGCTGGCTGGAGGCCCATGGCGCCGATGCGATCATCGCCCAGGGCCTGGAAGCCGGCGGCCACCGGGGCATCTTCCTGAGCGAGGACCTCACCACTCAGGTCGGCACCCTGGCGTTGCTGCCCCAGGTGGTCGAGGCCGTCGACGTGCCGGTGATCGCCGCCGGCGGCATCGCCGGCCCGCGCAGCGTGGCGGCGGCGCTGGCCCTGGGCGCCTCGGCGGTGCAGGTGGGCACGGCCTTCCTGGCGTGCCCGGAGACCACCATCGGCGAGCTTCACCGGCAGGCCCTGACGTCGGACGAGGCCCGTCATACCGCCCTGACCAACCTCTACAGTGGCCGTCCGGCCCGCGGCATCGTCACCCGGCTGATGCGCGAGCTCGGTCCCCTGAGCGAGCTCGCGCCGGCCTTCCCCCTGGCCACGGCGGCCATCGCGCCGTTGCGGGCCGCCGCCGAGGCCGCCGGGCGCAGCGACTTCTCGCCGCTCTGGGCGGGGCAGGACACCAGCGGTTGCCGTGCGGTGCCGGCGGCCGAGCAGCTGCGTTGGCTGGCGGGGGAGTAGGGCTAACGCCGTCAGTCGTCGACAGGTCAATCCATACATACCTGGCCCCCCTCGACGACCTGTCCCCGGCGACTCTCGATGCGATTGTCCTGAGCGGATGAAGGCATACTCTGACGCTCGGGCGGCGGGCTGGTACCATGGATGCATGAACAGTGTCACGTCCGCCACCAGCGCCACGGCCTCCCTGGACGATCCCTTCTACTACCTGGCCAACTTCCAGTACGTGCTGGACTGGGTGGGCGGGCGCCATGGCGACCTGCTGAGCGACGCCGAGCGGGCCTTCCTCGATGCCTTCCCGCGCCTGCCGCGAGCCTCCCGGGCGTTGCTGGTGCGCATGGTGATGCGCAAGGGCGAGCACTTCCGGACCGCCCGGCTCGCCTACGCCGAGATCGGCGATACTGCCGGCGCCCTGGCGCCGCTGGTGGCGGCCGGCTGGGTGGATGCCGACCCGCTGCTGTCCCTCGACGAGCTGTTCCGCCAGCTGCGCCTGCCCGAGCTGCGCCAGGCCCTGGCCGGGGAGATCACCGCCGCCGGGCTGGCTGCGGGCAGCGCCAAGGCCGTGCTGCAGGCGGCGCTGGCGCCGCGGCTGACCGAGTCCCGATCGCTCAGCGACTGGTGGCCCGAGGTGCCCGACGAGGTGGTGCGGCTGGAGGTCATGGCGCTCTGCGACCGCCTGCGACTGATGTTCTTCGGCAACCTGCGCCAGGACTGGGCGGAGTTCGTGCTCGCCGAGCTCGGCCTGCAGCGCTTCGAGACGGTGCCCTTCGCCGCGGATTCCCGGGCCTTCCAGCGTCGGGACGAGGTCGACGCCTACCTGGCCCTGCACCGGCTCCGCGAGCGCCTCGACGACGGCGAGTGCCCGCTGGCCCTGGTGGCCGAGGTGCCGGGGCGGCCCGACAATCCCTGGCTGGCCGCCCGACGCGCCCGGCTGCTGTGGCACCTGGGCCGCGAGGCGGAGCGCCGGGGCGAGGAGGAGACGGCGCTGGGCTGCTACGCCGAGGCCGGCGCCGGCGAGGCGCGCATCCGCCGCTGGCGGCTGCTCGAGCGGCGCGGCGAGCATGCCCAGGCCCTGCAACTGGTCGAGGCGGCCGAGCAGGCGGGCGCGCTCGGCGAGCCGGAGGCGCAGGCCCTGGCGCGCCTGCGTCCGCGGCTGTGCCGCAAGCTGGGACGGCCGCTCCCGCCCGGGGCGCCGGAGCCCCGACCCGCGCGGCTGGACCTGCGGCTGGTGCCGGGACTCGGTGGCGTCGAGCGGACCGTGGCCGAGCATCTGGGGCACGACGCGGCGCCGGTGCACTATGTCGAGAACACCCTGGTTACCGGGCTCTTCGGACTGCTCTGCTGGGAGGCGATCTTCGCGCCGCTGCCCGGGGCCTTCTTCCATCCCTTCCACCATGGACCGGCGGACCTCGGCCGCGCGGACTTCGTGGCCCGGCGCCGCGCTCGCTTCGACGCCTGCCTGGCCGAACTCGACGACGGCCGTTACCGTGACACCATCCGGGCCCGCTGGCAGGCCAAGCAGGGCCTGGCCTCGCCCTTCGTGCACTGGGAGGCGCTGTCCGAGCCGTTGCTCGAGCAGGCACTGGCCTGCCTGCCGGCCGCTCACCTGCGGGCCTGCTTCGAGCGGCTGCTGGCCGATCCCCGGGCCAACCGCGCCGGCCTGCCGGACCTGATCCAGTTCTTCCCCCCGGCCGGACCCGACACGCCCCGCTACCGGCTGATCGAGGTCAAGGGCCCGGGAGACCGGCTGCAGGACAATCAGCGGCGCTGGCTGGCCTTCTTCCATGCTCACGACATTCCGGTGGCGGTGTGCCATGTCGCCTGGGAGACCCCATGAGCGGGGCGAATGCCACGCCGGGCTATCGCGTCGCCGTCCGTGCCCTGTGCGAGTTCACTGCTCGGGAGGGCGACCTGGACCATCGCTTCACCCCGGCGCCCAGCGCCCGGGAGGGCATCGAGGGCCATGCCCGGGTGACGGCTCGGCGCGGCGAGGGCTACGAGGCCGAGCTGCCGCTGGCCGGGCAGCGGGAAGGCCTGGCGGTGGCCGGTCGCGCCGATGGCTATGACCCGGCGGCCAACCGCCTGGAGGAGATCAAGACCCACCGCGGCAGCCTCGCGCGCATGGCCGACAACCAGCGCGCCCTGCACTGGGCCCAGGTGGAGGTCTACGGCGCCCTGCTGTGCGCCGCGCGGGGCCTGCCGCGGCTGACCCTGGCGCTGGTCTACCTGGACATCGCCAGCGGCCGCGAGACCGTGCTGACCCGGGAGGCCTCCGCCGCCGAGCTCGAGGCCGTCCTCGCGCGGCATTGCCGGGATTTCCTGGCCTGGGCCGAGCAGGAGGCGGCGCATCGCGACCACCGCGACACGGCGCTCGCGCGGCTCGCCTTCCCCCACGAAGCCTTCCGCCCCGGCCAGCGCCAGCTGGCCGAGGACGCCTACCGGGCCGCGGCCACCGGGCGCTGCCTGCTGGTGGAGGCGCCCACCGGCATCGGCAAGACCCTGGGGGCGCTGTATCCCACCCTTGCCGCCATGCCCCGCCAGGGGCTCGATCGCCTGGCCTTCCTGACCATGAAGACCCCGGGGCGGCGCCTGGCCCTGGATGCCCTGGCGGCCCTCGGCGCCGCCCAGGGCGAGGGCCGCCTGCCGCTGCGGGTGCTGGAGCTGGTGGCCCGGGACAAGGCCTGCGAGCATCCCGACCGGGCCTGCCACGGCGAGGCCTGCCCGCTGGCCGAGGGCTTCTACGACCGGCTGCCCGCGGCGCGCCGGGCGGCCGTGGCCCGCGGCTGGCTGGACCGGGCCGCGCTGCGCGAGGTGGCCCTCGCCCATCGGGTCTGCCCCTACTACCTGGGCCAGGAGCTGGCACGCTGGTGCGACGTGCTGGTGGGCGACGTCAACAACTACTTCGACGCCAGCGCCCTGATCCATGGCCTGGCCCGGGCCGACGGCATCCGGCTCGGCCTGCTGGTGGACGAGGCCCACAACCTGGTGGAGCGCGCCCGGGGCATGTACAGCGCCGAGCTCGACCAGCGGCGGCTCAACCGGCTGCGCAAGGCCGCCCCGCCCGCCCTGTCGCGGCCCCTGGGCCGCCTGGCCCGGCGCTGGCAGGCCCTGCTGCGCGAGGTCGACGACCGCGACTGGCAGGCCCTGGAGACCATGCCCCGGGGGCTGCTCGGGGCCCTGCAGCAGGCGGTCTCGGCGGTCACCGACTACCTGGGGGAGCATCCGGCGGGCGGCGAGGTGGCGCTGCAGGAGTTCCTCTTCGAGGCGCTGGCCTTCACCCGGCTGGCCGAGGCCTTCGGCGAGCACTCGCTGTGCGAGCTGCGTCGCCCGGGCCGCGGCCGGGCCGTGCTCGCCCTGCGCAACCTGGTGCCGGCGGACTTCCTGGCGCCGCGCTTCGCCACCGCCCACTCGGCGGTGCTGTTCTCGGCCACCCTGAGCCCGCCGGCCTACCACCGCGACCTGCTCGGCCTGCCCGGCGACACCGTCGCCCGCCGGGTGGCTGTGCCCTTCGCCGCCGAGCAGCTCGAGGTGCGGCTGCGTACCGACATCTCCACCCGCCTCCGGGACCGGGAGGCCTCGCTGACGCCCATCGTCGCCGAACTGGCCGACCAGTACCGGCGCCGCCCGGGCCACTACCTGGCCTTCTTCAGCAGCTTCGCCTACCTGGAGGCGGCGCTGGCGCGCCTGCGCGAGGCCTGGCCGGCGATCCCGGTGCGCGCCCAGCATCGTGGCATGGACGAGAGCGAGCGGGAGGCCTTCCTCGCGGGCTTCGACCCGGGGGGCGCGGGGATCGCCTTCGCGGTGCTCGGCGGCGCCTTCGCCGAGGGCATCGACCTGCCCGGGGAGCGGCTGATCGGGGCCTTCGTCGCCACCCTCGGCCTGCCGCCCTTCGACCCCCTCAACGAGGCCCTCAAGGCGCGCCTCCAGGCCCGCTTCGGCCGCGGTGACGACTACGCCTACCGGGTGCCGGGGATGATCAAGGTGGTCCAGGCCGCGGGCCGGGTGATCCGCGGCCCCGAGGATCGCGGCGTGGTGGTGTTGATGGACGACCGCTTCGCCCGCCGCGAGAACCGGGCGCTGCTCCCCGACTGGTGGCGGTTGCACTCGTGTGGCTCGGCCGCCGCCAGCGCGGGCCGATGAGGCGCCGCGGAAACCTAGAAGCGGGTTTCCCAGGTCTCCAGGACTCGCAGCCGCTCGTCGACCAGGTGGATCCGGCGCCACTTGTCGAAGGTCAGGCAGGGGTGGGAGACGCCGAAGGCGACGATGTCGCCGACCCGGACGTCGTCCGCGCCCTCGGGCAGGGCGATGAAGGTGTGCTGGTCCATCAGCCTGGTCACCCGCCAGCCGGCCACCGACAGCGGCGCCTCGACGTCGCCGCCTTCCCGATAGCGCACCAGCGGCTCGGGCGGCTGGTCGACGCCGATGTCGCGCTTGCCGAGCGCCACGATGGCGAGCCCCGGCTCCGGCAGCGACTGCACCTGGGCGTAGACCTCGAGCGCCGGGCGCAGGCCCTCGTGCAGGTCCGGGCGTCGTGACAGCACGCCGCGCTGGGCCTCGCGATAGATGCCGTGGTCATGCACCACGTAGCAGCCCGGGCGCAGCACCGGGGTGAAGCGCCCCTCCAGCCCGCCGTCGCGGAAGGCCTCGGCGATCAGGTCGTACCAGGCCGAGCCCGAGGCGGTGACGATCGGCGCCGCGACGCCCAGCAGCCCCTCCTTCTCCAGCCGCTGGACATCGGCCACCAGGCGCCCGGCATAGGCGCGGATGCCGGCCGCCGGGTCGTCGCCGTGGACCACGCCCTCGTAGCCCTCCAGGCCGGCCAGCGTCAGGCCCGGCCGCGCGGCGATCTCGCGGGCCAGCGCGAGGACCTCCTCGTCGCGGCGGCAGCCGCAGCGCCCGCCGTCCACGCCGACCTCGATCAGCACGGGAAGCGTCAGGCCGGCCTCGGTGAAGAACTCGCCCAGCTGGGCCACGTTGTCGTGTCCGTCCACGGTCACGTAGAGCTCGGCGCCGGCGCGGAGCAGTTCGGCGGCGATGGCCATGTTGGCGCGGCCGACGAGCTGGTTGGCCAGCAGCAGTCGCGTCGCGCCCTCGGCGAAGGCGGCGCGGCACTGGGGCAGGGTGGCCAGGGTGATGCCCCAGGCGCCGGCCTCGAGCTGGCGGCGAAACAGCGCCGGGGTCATGGTCGTCTTGCCGTGGGGCGCCAGTTCGGCCCGGTGACGGCGGGCGAAGTCCTGCATCCAGGCCAGGTTGTGGGCCAGCGGCGCCTCGTGGATGACGGCGGCGGGCAGGCTGACGTCGGCCAGCAGGTCGCGGCCGGTCTCCAGGGTGCCCTTGTGGCCGCCTTGCCAGGCGGGGGACGTCGTCGGCGATGCGTCGGCAGTGGGGTGAGTCATGCGGGGCTCCGGTGAAGGGCGGTGGGTCTCTATCATACGACCGCGATGGTCGACCCGGCGCGTCGTGGACTAGGTTCCTTGTCGGCAATGTTCATGGTTACTGTCAGAGGAAACGCCCCATGAGCCAATGGAGCGGCGTCCTTTCCGGCATCGCCACTCGGCTCAACGCCGCTCCGCGGGGCGCTCGGGGGCGGTGGTGGCGACGTCCTCGTCGGCCTCGAACAGTTCCTCGAGTTCCCGGGCGGCCTGCTGGATGGTCTGCATCTGCTGCTGCTTGTTGCCGAAGACCTCGAGCTGGCGCAGCAGCGCCCGCTCGTCGTGGGGACGGAAGGTGTCGATGGTGTGCTGGGCCTGGTCGCGGGGGATGCCCAGGCCGACCAGCACCTCCCGGGTCAGTTCCAGGCTCGCCGGCATCAGCTCGCGGATGATGTCGTTGACCCCGGCGCGCATCAGCAACTGGGCGTGATAGCGGTCCCGGGCCCGGGCATAGAGGCGCAGGTGGGGAAAGCGTCGCCGGACCCGCTGGACGATGCGCATCGAGGCCTCGATGTCCCCCACCGCCACCACCAGCACCCGGGCCTGGTCGGCGCCGGCGGCCTCGAGCAGGTCCAGCCGCGAGGCATCGCCGAAGTAGACCTCGTTGCCGTAGCGGCGCACGAACGCGACATGGTCGGCGTTGATGTCGAGGACCGTGTAGGGAATCTTCAGCCCCTGCAGGATGCGCCCCATGATCTGACCGAAGCGCCCGAAGCCGGCGATGATGATCTGCGGCGAGGTCTCCGGCGGGCGGTCGAAGTCGCGGCGCGGCCGACGGGTCTTGAACAGCGGGCGCACCAGCCGGGCATGGGCCAGGAAGAGCACCGGGGTGGCGGCCATGGACAGCGAGACCACCAGCACCAGCAGGCCGACCAGCGCCGGGTCCAGCAGGGCGGCGGCGCCGGCCGCGGTGAGCAGCACGAAGCCGAACTCGCCGCCCTGGGAGAGCAGCGCGCCGAGGTTCAGGCCGGCGCGCCAGCCCGTGCCGTAGGCCCGGGCCGCGGCCACCACGCTCAGCCACTTGGCCACCAGCAGCAGCGCCGTGAGGGCGAGGATCAGGCCCGGCCGCTCGGCCAGCAGGCCGATCTGGGCGGTCATGCCCACCGCCATGAAGAACAGCCCCAGCAGCAGCCCCCGGAAGGGCTCGATGTCCGCCTCGATGCTGTGGCGGTACTCCGAGTCGGCCAGCAGTACCCCGGCGATGAAGGCCCCCAGGGCCATGGACAGCCCGGCCAGCTCCATCAGCAGGGCGGCGCCGATCACCACCAGCAGGGCGGTGCCGGCGAACACCTCGCGGCTGCGGGTGGCGGCGGCGAAGCGGAACAGCGGCCTCAGCAGGTAGCGCCCGCCGACGATCAGCCCGGCGAAGGCGCCCACGGCCACCAGCACCTCGCCGAGCAGCGCGAACCAGCCGTCGGCCATGGGCGAGCCGGCGGCCAGCAGCGGGATGACGGCGAGGACCGGGATCGCCGCCAGGTCCTGGAACAGCAGCAGGGCGAAGGCATAGCGGCCGTGGCGGCTGGCGAGCTCGCCACGCTCGCCCAGCAGCTGCAGCACCAGGGGCGTGGAGCACAGCCCCAGGCTGAAGCCCACCACCAGGGCGGCGGAGGGCGCGAGGCCCAGGGCCAGGGCGCCGAGGGTGAGCACGAAGGTGGTCACCGCCACCTGCAGGCTGCCGAAGCCGAACACCGCCTTGCGCATCAGCTTGAGGCGGGCCGGCTTGAGTTCCAGGCCGATCACGAACAGCAGGAAGACGATGCCCACCTGGGAGAACTGCAGCACCGCCTCGGCATCCGGCACCAGGCCCAGCACCGAGGGACCGATGACCACGCCGGCGACCAGGTAGCCGAGTACCTCGCCGAGCCCCAGCCGCTTGACCAGCGGCACGATCAGCACGGCGGCGGCGAGAAAGATCAGGATGTTGTAGAGCAGGTCGATGGCCAAGGCGTCGTCCTTTCGTGGTCGAGTGATCACGCATACCCGAGGGGATCTTACCGCATGGGGCTGCCTCCCTCTCTCCGAACACGTTGCAATAAGCGGGCCATCTCACACCCCGCTCGGGGCTGGGGCGATCCGCGCTGCGGATGACGCGGATCGTTGGCTGGGCGAGAATGCCGGCAAGGCGGGGCGGCGTGCCCCGCGCTACAGGAGAGCCCCGATGCGACTCAACGCCGATTTCCAGGCACGCGTGGTGATCACGCCGGACCAGTATCGCTGGGTGGCCTCGCCCACGCCCGGTGTCGAGCGGATGATGCTCGATCGTGTCGGCGAGGAGGTGGCCCGGGCCACCTCCCTGGTGCGCTATGCGCCGAACAGCCGCTTTCCGCGCCACGAGCATGGCGGCGGCGAGGAGATCCTGGTGCTGGAAGGCGAGTTCGCCGACGAACATGGCACCTACCCGGCGGGCTGCTACCTGCGCAACCCCATCGGCACCTCCCATGCGCCCCGGGTCGGCGAGCAGGGCGCGACGATCTTCGTCAAGCTGCATCAGTTCGCGGCGGCGGACACCGCGCAGACGGTCATCGACACCCGGGTCGGCACCTGGCAACCGGGCCGGGGCAAGGGCGTCGAGGTGATGGCGCTGCACGACTTCGCGGGCGAGCACGTGGCCCTGGAGCGCTGGGCCCCGAACACCCGCTTGCCGCCCCGTGCCCATCCGGGCGGCGAGGAGATCCTGGTGCTCGAAGGCCGATTCCATGACGAGCATGGCGCCTACCCCGCCGGCAGCTGGCTGCGCCGCCCCCCTGGCCGCCGGCATAGTCCCTTCACCGGCGAGGACGGCGCGCTGCTCTACGTCAAGGCGGGCCACCTGCCGCCCGACTGAGGTGCCGGGGCGTGACGGGCGCCGGCAACTCGCCGACGGCCGCGATTGTGCGTTTCATGGCCGCTGTGCTACCCCTATGAGCGGCACTTCGTCGAAGGGAAACGGACAAGGAGGCATCTCATGGGTATCGAAGTCGGTGGCCTGCTGGGCCTGATCTGGCTGATCATCATCATCTGGGCCATCGTCAAGGTGGCCAAGAGCTCGGCGGGTGGCCTGGCCAAGCTGATCTGGATCCTGGTCCTGCTGTTCTTCCCGCTGGTCGGGTTGATCATCTGGTTGCTGTTCGGCCCCAAGGGCTAGCCGGGCTCAGCCTTCCTCATCGGCGGGGGCCTCGCGGTCCAGCAGGGTCGCGAGCGCCTGGCGATGCGCGTCCAGCCGGTATCGTCGTTTGCCCAGGTCCCGCCAGGGATCCGCCTTCTGGCCCAGGCGGCGCAGCAGGTTGCCTAGCGTCCAGTCCCGCGGAGCCGCGCCGCCCTCGACCTCCGACCATGACAAGGGCGTGGCTACCGGGGCGCCCTCCCGCGCGCGTACCGCATAGGGCGCCACCGCAGTGGCCCCGTAGGCGTTGCGCAGCACGTCCAGGAACAGCCGTCCGCGTCGCTGGGCCTTGCGCTGGGCCAGGGTATAGCGGGCCGGCTGGCGCCGGACCAGCACCCGGGCGACATCCCGGGCAAAGCCTCGCACGGCGTCGAACTCCTCGCCGCCGTCGAGTGGCACCACCACGTGGAAGCCCCGTGAGCCGGTCGTCTGCACCCAGGCAGTCATCGACAGTTCCGCCAGGAGGTCGCGCAGATCCAGGGCGGCGCGGCGCACCACGGCGGCATCCTCGGTGCCCTCGGGCGGGTCGAGGTCGAAGATCATCCGGTCGGGATGCTCGAGGTCGTCGGCCGGTGACAGGTACCGATGGGGCGTGATCATGGCCTGGTTCGCCAGGTAGACCAGGGCCGCCCGGGAGTCGATGAGCGGCGCCAGGAAGTGGCCTCCCTCGCGCTTGGGAAAGCGCACCCGTGGGATCCAGCCGGGGAAGTACGCCGGGGCATCCTTCTGGTAGAACCCCTCGCCGTCGAGGCCGTCGGGAAAGCGCTGCAGGCTGACCGGGTGATGGGCGAGGTGCGGCACCAGGGTGGCAGCGACCTTGTCGTAGTAGTCGATCAGGTCGCCCTTGGTCTGGCGGGTCCCGGGGAAGAGCACCTTGTCGCGGTGCGAGATCGCCAGGCTGTGCCCGTCGATGGTGATCGACTCGCCTGCCTCAGGCATCGTCCGTCCCCTCCTCGGCGGCGATCTCCTCCAGGGTGCGCCCACTGACGACCGAGGCGGGCTCGGTGGAGACGGGGTTGCGCCGCGCATCCGCGGCCTCATCGTCGATCTTGACCAGCAGCCAGTCCTTGCCCTTCTCCAGGCGGGTGTGGATCAGCGCATAGCCGCCGCGCAGCTTCTCGCCCTCCAGCCAGATCGTGGCGTGGCCGTCGGCGAGCTGCTCGGCGACCGAGGGCGCGTCCTCGCCCTCCTTGAGGTTGCGGTAGTGGCCGCGGTCCCAGATCAGCACGCGGCCGGCGCCGTACTGGCCCGCGGGGATGACCCCCTCGAAGTCGGCATAGGCGAGGGGGTGGTCCTCGGTGGGAATGGCCAGGCGCTTGACCCGCGGGTCGGTGGAGGGGCCCTTGGGCACCGCCCAGGACTTGAGCACCCCGTCCACCTCGAGGCGGAAGTCGTAGTGGAGGGTGGAGGCGGCGTGCTGCTGGATGACGAAGATCGGCCGGTCGTCGTCCCCGCCGCGGCGGGCCTCCTCGCCCATGGGTTCACGGGTCTGGCGCGGGTCGCGCTTCCGGCGGTAGCGGGCGAGCTTGTCATCGGACGAGGCCATGGCACTCGCTCCTCTCGGGACCTGTCTCCCTCAGTCTAGCGTGCGGGTGTCAGGGGCTGTCCCCTGGCTCGCCCCGCTCGCACTTGACGCAGTCGAGCGCCAGGCCGAGCCGCGAGCGCCGGCCTTCCGCGGTGGTCACCCAGGGGCGCTCGACCCAGGGCGGCTGGTGGCGGACGTGCTGGTTGTGGCCGCAGGCCAGCTCGGCCACCCAGTGGCCGTCGTCGTCGCGGTGATAGCCGATGATCGCCTGGCGCATGGTGAGCTCCTCAATCCTCCGGGGCGGCGTAGAGCCGCAGATGGCCCTCGACCACCGCCTCGATGTCGGCCAGGGTCGCCGCATCGAAGGCCGTCATGCCCAGGCGGCGCAGCAGGGGCTCCCGGCCCACCAGGAAGAACACGACCTGGCCGACCAGGGTGTGGGTCTCGAGGATCACGCGCCGGTCGTCGGGGGCGCGCTCGGTGAGCCGGCCGATCAGGCCGCTCAGGGTCGTCTGGACGACGGCGAACGCCCGTGCCTGGAGGATCTCGAAGGCCTCGCTGGGGTTGACCTGCTCGCGCATCACCAGCAGCAGCCACTGGCGGCAGTCGTCGTCCTCGGCGAAGGTGCGCACCATGCGCCGCACCACGACCCGCAGTTCGGCCAGGGCGGTGTCGCGGTCCGCGGGGGGCGGCGCCACCTCCTCGAGCGCCAGCCGCTGGCGCAGCTGATCGGCGATGTAGCCGGCCGCCGCCAGGTAGAGGCCGTGCTTGTTGTCGAAGTGATAGGCGATGGAGCCGATGTTGGCGCCAGCCTCCTCGGCCAGCATGCGGGTGGTGGTGGCCTTGTAGCCGTGCTCGCCGAACAGCCGGATGGCGGCCTGGATCAGCCGGGCACGGGTGTCGGTGGGCTCGGGTGTAGCGAGTCGGGCCATGACGTCAGGCTCCCCTGGGCGGTGCGCGGGTGTCGATGCCGAAGAAGTGGGTGTAGAGCACGGGGACCACGCCCAGGCTCATGATGGTCCCGACGCCGAGCCCGAAGGCCATGGCCCCGGCCATGCCGTAGAACAGCGGATCGCGGCCGATGATCAGCGGCAGGAAGCCGAGGATGGTGGTGATCGCCGACATCAGGATCGGTCGCAGGCGCCGCGCCGAGGCCTTGACCACGGCGTCACGTCCCGACAGCGCCGAATCCTGGCGCTCGATATCGATGCGGTCGATCAGCACGATGGCGTTGTTGATGATGATGCCGGCCAGGCTGTAGATGCCGAGCAGCACCATGAAGCCGAAGTTGGCCCGGGTGGCGAGCAGGCCCAGCGCCACGCCGACGATCACCAGCGGGATGGTGGCAACGATCACCAGGGGGCGCTTGAAGGAATTGAACTGGGCCACCAGCAGCACGAAGATCAGCCCGAGGCACAGCGGCAGGTTGGCCTGCAGGGCCGCCTGGCCCTCCCTGGATTCCACCACCACGCCGTCGAACTCGAGCCAGTGGCCCGGCGGCAGGGTGGCTTCCAGCGCGTCGAGGGATGTCGCCACCCGCGGCACCATGTCCTCGGCGGTGAGGCGCTGGTGGCGGCCCTCCACGGTGATGGTGCGCACCAGGTTCTCGCGGTCGATGCGGTAGTAGCCGTTGTCGAGTTCGATGTCCGCCACCTGGTTGAGGGGCACGCCGGGCCCGGGGGTGCCCAGCGGATAGACGGTGAGCGACTTGAGCCGGGCGATGCTCTGGCGATGCTCGTCGGCGTAGCGCAGCATCACGGGGATGATGTCGTCGCCCTCCCGGTAGTGGCTGAGGTGGTAGCCGTCGATGGCGCCGGTGAGCGACTGGGCGATGTCCTCGGAGGTGATGCCGGCGTTGCGCGCCCGGGCCTGGTCGACCTCGATGGTCAGCGACGGGATCCGTGCCTCCCAGCTCTGGCGCACGTCGCGAGCGCCGTCGAGGCCGCCCAGGATGGCCTCCACTTCCTGGGCGGCGGCGAACAGCACCTCCCGGTCCGGGCCCTTGACCTGTACCTGCAGCAGGGTGCTGTCCGAGGGGCCGAGGAACATCCGCGTGACCTGGGGCGAGAGGTCGGGGTGGCGGGTGGCCAGGTAGTCGCGGGTGGCGTGGATGACCGCCTCGACCCGGTCGCGGCCGGCCACGTTGAGGACCAGGAAGCCCTTGTTGGGGGAGGGGTCGATGGGCGTCAGCGAGAGCACGAAGCGCGGCCCGCCGAAGCCCGCGTAGGCGGCCACTCCGGTGACGTCGGCGGTCAGCGAGGGGGCCTCGAGCAGCTCGCGACTCAGTGCCTGGACCCGCCGGTCGGTGGCGTTCTCGGCGATGTCCGAGGGGAAGTCGAGGGTCACCAGCACCTGGTTGCGGTCCGAGTCCGGGAAGAACTTCTGGGGTACCAGCTGCATCATCGCCACCCCGGCCACCAGGGTCAGGGCCATGGCGGTCAGGAACAGCCCCCGGTGGTGCAGCATCCGGGCCAGCAGCCGGCCGTAGCGCCGCGATACCCAGCCGAAGGCCCGGTCGGAGAGGTTGGGGCCGCCGTCCGTGGGCTCCCCGGGCGCGGCGGCGCGGCGCGGCGCCTTGAGGAAGCGGTGGCACAATGCCGGGGTCACCGTCAGCGACAGGAACCAGGAGCTCAGCAGGGTGATGGCGATGACGATGGAGATCGAGCGGGTGTACTCGCCGGCGGCGTGCTCGGCGAGCATCAGCGGCAGGAACACCAGGATGGTGGTCAGGCTGGACGACAGCAGCGGCAGCGCCAGCTCGCCGCCGGTCTCCTTCAGCGCCTGATCGCGGCTGCTGCCCGCCTCCAGGCGGGTCTTGAAGTCTTCGGCCACGACGATGGCGTTGTCCACCAGCAGGCCGAGGGCGATGACCAGGGTGGCCAGGCTGGCGCGCTGCAGGGTGATGTCCATCAGGCCCATCACGGCGAGCGTCGCCAGCATCACCGTGGGGATGATCGAGCCGACGATCAGCCCGGTGCGCACGCCGAGGAAGAGGATCACCACCCCCAGCACGATGGCCAGCGTCTGTAGCACGCTCTGGGTCACCCCGTAGACGGCGTTGGCCACCTGCTCGGGCTGGAAGGTCATGATGTCCAGGCGATAGCCCGCCGGCAGGGTGGCGCGCAGCTCGTCCAGCCGCGTCCGGACGGCCCGGCCGTAGTCCAGCACGCTGCGGCCCTCGAGCATGGAGACGGCGAAGACGATGGCCGGCTCGCCGTTGAAGTAGGCCGGCTTGTCCACCGGGTCCTGGTAGCCGCGGCGGATCTCGCCCAGGTCGCGCAGGCGCAGGGTGCCGCCGTCGGGCAGCCGCAGCTCGGTGTCGCCCAGCGCCTCGAGGCTCGTGAACTCGCCGCTGACCTCCAGGGCCAGGCGCTGGTCCCCCGCCTCCAGCACGCCCCCCGGCGGGAAGATGTTGCGCCGCTGGATCTGGGCGGCCAGGTCGCCGGGGGTGAGACCGAGCTCGGCGAGGCGCGCCTCGGCGATGTCGATGAACACGCGCTGGCCCTGTAGGCCCAGCAGCTCCACCTTCTTGGTGCCCGGTACGCCGTAGAGGGCGGCGCGGACGTGCTCGGCGATCTCCTGCTGCTCGGCCTGGGGGAAGTCCTCGGCGGTGAGCGCCGCGGTGACCACCGCCACGTCGCCGAAGTCGTCATTGAACACCGGATCCCGGGTGCCGGCGGGCAGGGCGGGGCGCGCCGCCTCGACCTTCTGGCGTACCTCGTCCCAGATCTGTTCCAGGTCGAAGTAGCGGTCCTGGATCTCGACGTGGAGGATCGAGCGGCCGCGCATCGAGGTCGAGCGAATCTCCTCCACCTCGCCGACGGCACGGATGCTCTCCTCCAGGGGCTTGGTGATGTTCTCCTCCACCTGGGCGGCCGGCAGGCCGGGGAAGGCGGTGGTGACCACCGCCTCGCGCACGGTGATCGCCGGGTCCTCCCGGGCCGGCAGGGTGAAGTAGCTGTACAGGCCGAACAGCATGGCCAGCAGGGTGGCCAGGTAGAAGACGGGCCTTCGGCGGTAGGCGATCTGGCTCAGGTTCATGGCGGCCTCAGTTGTAGCGTTCCGGCCCCTCGCCGAGCAGGCTCACTGCCTGCCCGGCACCGACGAACTCGGCCCCGCGAGCCACGATGCGCTCGCCGGCGGCGAGGTCGCCGCGCACCAGGGCCCGGCCGTCGTCGATCGCCACCACCTCGATTTCGACCCGCTCCAGGCGGCTGGCCTCGGTGATGCGCAACACATGGGCCCGATCCTCTCCCGTGTAGACCAGGGCGGTGAGCGGTACCGGCAGGGTCGCGTCGGCGTCCGGCTCGGCCAGCGACAGCGCCACCTGGGCGGTCATCCCGGAGCGCAGGCCGGCGGGGGGAGCGTCCACGGCCAGGATCACCGGGTAGTCGTTGGAGGAGCGCGGCTGGGTGCCCAGGTGGCGCAGGGTGGCGGGGCTCGCGGCGCCGCCGAGTGCCGGGACGATGACCTCGTGGCGCGAACCTTCCTCGAGGGCGCCGACCAGGGTCTCGGGCACGCTGGTTTCCACCTCGAAGCCTTCCCGGTCGGAAATCACCTCGAGGATCGGCTGACTGGCGCCGACCCGTTCGGCGGGCTCGGCATGGCGCCGGCTCACCGAACCGTCGAAGGGCGCCTCCAGGGCGGTCAGCGTCAGGTCGCGCTCGGCCAGCTCCCGGGCCGCCTCGGCCGAGGCGTGGCGCGACTCGGCGGTGCCCATGGCGGCTCGGGCGGCGTCCAGCCGCGTCTCGCTGACGTAGCCCTTCTCGGCCAGGCTGGCCTGGCGGCGATAGTCCTGGCGCTTCTCGCGCAGCACGGCCTCGGCCTCGCGGAGTTCGGCGCGGCGCTGCCGGGCCACCAGGCGATAGCGCTCGTCGTCGAGTGCCGCCAGCACCTCGCCGGCGGCGAAGCGCTCGCCCACGTCCACAGTCAGGCGGCGGATCTCGCCGGGGATCTCGAAGCTCAGCGAGGTGCGTTCGGCGGCCTTGACCCGGCCCGAGAGGCGGGTGATGGCGGTCCCGTTGCCGGCCTGGATGACGTGGCTATCCACCACCGTGGGCGGCGGCTCGGAGGGTGGTCCAGCCTCCGGCGAGCAGCCCGTGGCCAGCCATGACAGGACGGCCAGCATCCCCCAGAGGGCCGAAAGGCGGTTGAACGGCATGGGCGCGCTCCTCGCATGCGATCGCCGGGCATCGGCATGCCCGAGGCGTTGCCGGCAGTGTATTAATCATTTGATTAAATCGCAATTCCGCCGGACATCGAGTCGCTCCCTGCCGAGGTGTTCCCCTCTAGCCGGGCCCGCCGCCGACGGTTGCCGGGCGCAACGACGGCGCCCCGCCCGGCAGGGCCGGGCGGGGCGTCTCCTTGAGGTCCCGGCCGCTTGCGCCGGGGGATGTCGTGTCGTCAGCTCGAGGCGGTCGGGCTGGTCGCGGGGGTGACGCCGGCCGCGCCCGCGGCCCCCAGGTCGGTGGCGATGGCCTCGTCCTGCGCCTGCCACAGTTCGCGCTCCGCCTCGCTGGCCCTGGGCGAGAACAGCCCGGTCTGCGCATAGATCAGCCCGATCACCGGCGACAGCCAGCAGGCGAAGGCCAGCGGGATGTACAGCAGGTTCTCGACATTGCCCTCGACGATGCCCAGCCCCAGCGCGCTGATCACGAAGGCCCCGCCGGCGTTCCAGGGAATCAGCGGGGAGACCAGGGTGCCGCCTTCCTCGATGGCCCGGGACAGGTTCAGGGTCGAGTAGCCCAGGCCCCGATAGGTGGGCGCGTACATGCGGCCGGGCAGGGCGATGGAGAGGTAGGGGTCGCCGGCGACCAGGTTGGTGGCGACCGAGGTCAGCACCGCCGAGGTCTGCACGCCCTTGAAGCTGCGCACCCGGGTCATGATGGCGCGGATGATCGCCTCCAGGCAGCCGGTCTTCTCCAGCGCGCCGCCGAAGCCCAGGGCGATGAGGATCAGCGAGATGGTCCACATCATCGATTGGATGCCGCCGCGGTTGAGCAGGCTGTCGATGGCGTCGATGCCGGTCTCGATCCCGTAGCCACTGTTGGCGTAGGTGAGCAGGTCATGCACGCCGACCCCTTGAGCGAGCATGGCGGTGACCGCCCCGGCCAGCACGCCGGCGAACAGCGAGGGGATGGGCGGCATGCGCTTGACGGCGAGCACGATCACCAGCAGCGCCGGCAGCAGCAGCCAGGGCGAGATGGTGAAGTTGGCCTCCAGTGCGGCGGTGATGGCCGTGATCTTGTCGAAGGAGGCGGCCTGGTCATCGATCAGGGTGAAGCCCGCCACCAGGTAGATGACGAAGGCGATCAGCATCGACGGGACCGTCGTCGGCATCATGTTCTTGATATGGGAGAAGACGTCGGTACCGGTGACGGCCGGGGCGAGGTTGGTGGTGTCCGACAGCGGCGAGACCTTGTCGCCGAAGAAGGCGCCCGAGACGACGGCGCCGGCGGTCCAGTACACCGGGATGTCGAAGCCCGCGCCGATGCCCATCAGCGCCAGGCCCACGGTGCCCACGGTGCCCCAGGAGGTCCCCAGCGAGACCGAGACCACCGAGCAGAGCAGCATGGCTGCGGCCAGGAAGATGGCCGGCGAGAGCAGCGTCAGGCCGTAGTAGATCAGGGTCGGCACGGTGCCGCTGGCGATCCACACGCCGATGATCATGCCCACGCAGATCAGCACGGACACCGAGGGCAGGGAGACGTGGATGACGTGGAAGACCCCTGCCTCGATATGCTTCCACTTGAACCCCAGCCTGATGCCCACCAGGGAGGTGATGGCCAGGCCGATGGCCAGGGGAATGTGCGGGGTGAAATCGCCGAAATAGAACAGCTGGATGCCGAGCACCAGCAGGGTCAGCACCACGGGGGTCAGGGCCAGTGCCAGACTGGGCTTTTGATACTGTATTGATGTTGTTGTGTCTTTCATGGGGTTGTCCTTCGGTGTGAAGTGCGCTTCGTGGCTTCTTGTTGGTCGTGACGCAGCGAACCGTTGCTTCGCGATCCTCCCTCGTTGCTTGGCGCCCGTGACTGGCGCGGTGTGATCGGTCATGGCCGGCGGTGGATGACCATCCCCTGTCCCGGGGGCCATTCCCGGCCAGAAGGCTGCCGTTCCCGCGAGGTGAGACGCCGAGCCTCACCTGGTGCGGCCTGGCGGTTCCTGCTGAAGCCTTCTAGCCTGATTGTTAGCCACTATGGCTAGGAATTGGCTCTAAAAAATCCTGCTGATATTTACCTTTGTCCTTCATGTGAGGTTCAGATAGGCAATATGGCTAGCAAGGAAGGGCAGCTGGATCGCATCGACCGACGCATTCTCCAGCAACTTCAGGAACATGGGCGACTGCCCATCGTGGAGCTGGCCGCTCGGGTGAATCTCACCAAGACGCCCTGTGCCCAGCGCGTGCGGCGGCTCGAGCAGGCCGGCATCATCCGCGGTTATCGGGCCGACCTGGACCCGCAGCAGTTGGGGGCAGGCCATGTGCTGGTGGTGCAGGTGACCCTGGACAAGACCAGCGAGGATGCCCTCGAGCAATTCAATCGCGCGGTGCGCCTGATTCCCGAGGTGCAGGCCTGCTACATGGTGGCGGGGAATTTCGATTACCTGCTGAAGGTGCGCACCCAGGACATCACGGAGTATCGAGCCGTGCTGGGCCAGCAGATCGGCAGATTGCCGAACGTGCACCAGACTCATTCCTATATCGTGATGGAACTCGTGAAGGACGACGTGACGGTACCGATATCCCTCGATACCCCGTCCCGGGCGGAGTGACACCCGGCGACTCGGGCGGCCGGGAACGACGCGGGCGTCACTGCCCGGCGGGGGCGATGCCGGCGTGCCCCTTGAGGGTTGCGCCCGGGCTCCGGGGCCGCCACCTTGAAGACGAGCGGCTCATCGGGAGGGGAGAGGATGCGACGGGAACGCGAGGGCCCGGAAGGGAGGGAGCGTCGCGGGCCGTCCGTGGTCGGCCTGCTGCTGCTGGTGAATGGCCTGAGCTTCCTGATCGAGATGGCCTTGCCGGGATGGATCTTCCCGCGCCTGGCCCTCTGGCCGCTGGGCCCGGTGCCGGCGGACCTGGCCCTGCCGCCGGACATGCCGCTGGGCGAGTTCCACCTCTGGCAGCTGCTGAGCTACGCCTTCCTCCACGGCAGCCTCTTCCACCTGGGCATCAACATGTTCGTGCTGTGGATGTTCGGCAGCCCGCTGGAGCGTGACTGGGGCAGCCAGCGCTTCGCCGCCTATTACGTCCTCTGCGTGCTGGCGGCGGGGGCGGTGCAGTTGGTGGTGGTATCGACGGGGGCGTACGCCCCCACGGTGGGGGCCTCGGGAGGCGTCTACGCGCTGCTGTTGGCCTTCGGCATGCGCTATCCGAACCAGTACATCCTGCTGCTGATCCCGCCGATCCCGATGAAGGCCAAGTACTTCGTGATCGTCATCGGCCTGGTCGAGCTGTGGTCCGGCATCGCCGGCACCCGCCAGGGCGTGGCCCACTTCGCCCATCTGGCGGGGATGGTGGCGGGGCTGGTCCTGATGCTCGCCTGGCGGCAGCGGCCCCCGCCCGTCGATCGTCGGCACGGGTAGTGGGCGTGCGAGCGGTGCTCGCCCGCCAGGCGCTCCGGGGCGGGGCCTCAGCGCCTCGCCGAGGCGGGTCGCAGGTCGACGCCCCCTTCCCTGCCCGTGAGGGGGTTGTCGGTCATCAGAGGATCAGCAGTTTCAACGGCATCCAGAGCCCCATGGCCAGCATGATCAGGTTTTCGGTCAAGGACACGAACCCCAGGGGAACGTTGCTGTTGCCTCCCACACAGGCACACTTCAGTTCGCGCTTGTCGATATACACGGCCTTGAAGACCGATATGGCGCCCACCGTGCCGATGAATAGTGCCAAGGGAGCGGCGAGCCAGATCAAGGCGCCTGCCAGCATCAGGATGCCGGCCAGGGTCTCGGCGAAGGGGTAGACGTAGCCATAGGGGACATGGCGCTGGGCGAGCAGGTCATAGTTGAGGAACATGGTGCTGAAGCTTTCGATGTCCTGCAGCTTCTGAAGCCCCAGCAGGGTCATGGCGGTGGCAACCGCATACTCCAGCATACGCAATGACACGAGGGTATCACTGGCCGTCCAGCTCACCGCCAGCCCGATCAGCAAGGCGGTCACGAAGATGGCGATGACCGGCTGATAGGTCGTGTCGCTCTCGCCGGGCACGCTCATCCCCAGGTACTCGCGAACCTCCTCATAGCCCCCCACGCGCTCTTCACCGATGTAGACCTGAGGGGTGGTGTCGACACCGGCTTCTTTCTTGAAGTCCTCGATGGCCTCGCGGGAGTCGAGCGTGTGATCGTCTACCCGGTAGCCCTTGCGCTTGAGCAGGTCCACGGTCTTCAGGCCGAACGGGCAGAGATGCTCGTCCGTCTTCATGCGGTACACGCGGGCCGTCTCATGCCGTGAGGACGGTGTTGAAGTGATGGTACTCATCGTCTCCACCTCCTGCGGTATCAAGAGGAAGCTCGGAGCATGCCGAATCCGAGTCCTTGCGCTCCCTGCCGGATGTGGTCATGGTCATCTTGTTGCTGCCAGCCTGGAACCTTTGTGCCACCCACGGGCCAAGCACGTCGCTTCATGATGTCCTGGATCTCGCCCTCCAGGTCAGGGACTCTGTCTCACCGGGCGTGAGGGTCACGGCAGGCCTCTGCCCACCGGGACCTCCTCGGCCCTGTCGAGTTCCTCAAGACCTCCGGGGCGGCCGCCCGGTCAGTGCGAGGGATGCCAGGCGGCAGATGGCTGACGGGTGAAGCGCACCGGCGGGCGATAGCGCTCCTCCCTGGACGCCTGCTCCGGTGCCGGGCGCACGTGCCAGCCTCGGCGGGTCGCCCAGGCCTTCAACTCGCGGTAGTCGAGCAACGGATGCTCCCGGGTATAGGGATTGGGGGACGACGAGGGAAAGGCGTTGGCCACATGGGGATAGTGGGCCAGGGCGACCCCGCCGCCATGGGCCGCCAGGGCGCGTTCCAGGGCCGATTGCCATGCCCGGGGGTCGCGATGGGTGGTGCGTTGGGTTGCATGCATCGGATTGCCCTCCATTGTGTCGCCTGGGACCAGGCGTCGCCCGGGCGGTGCGGCTGCCCGGAACCATGAAAAACGCCCCGCCCGGCGGAACCGGACGAGGCGTTATCATCGGGGTGGAAGCCGGCCGGCGTGAGCCCGGCTTCCGGCCGCGCGAGACCACTGGACGTGCCCGACGACAGGCTCCCGGGGAACGCGGTATCGATTCGCCGGTGTCATCATGCCAAGGCCTCCGCGTGTCGTCATGATCAATCCCAGCTCGGTGCGCCACCCACCTGGTAGTCGGTGACGCGGGTCTCGAAGAAGTTCTTCTCCTTGCGCAGGTCGATGATCTCGCTCATCCACGGGAAGGGATTCTCGGCGCCCGGGAACTGTTCCTTGAGGCCGATCTCCGCCAAGTTGGCCCGGGGCGGAGCGCAGCGGCAGGCCCCCTTCTGGGCAGCAGGCGAGTGCTTGGATGCGACCACGAGAGAGCTGCTGTCGGTGCATCACGCCGCCTGTGGCGTACCGTGGACGTGTATGCGGTTGCCCCCGGACGCCTTGCTGGCGTACATCGCTTGATCGGCGTGAGCGAAGAGGCTTTCGAAACTGTCGCCATGTTCGGGGTAGGAAGCCACCCCGATACTGATCGGTGATGCCTGTTCGTCCGGATCAGTGATCAGGCGATGTAACATCCTCACCGCGCCCCTGGCATCGGTGTCCGGCAGCATGATGACAAACTCGTCGCCACCATAGCGAGCCAGCAGATCGCTGCTGCGCGTGTGGTCCGTGAGCTGTTGGGCCAGGGCCGTGATGATGTGGTCTCCTGCCCCGTGGCCCTGTGTATCGTTGATGTCCTTGAGGCCATCCATGTCGATGACCACGATGCTGTAGGGGCGTCGTGACCGCTTGGCCATCGCGTGAATCGGCTGCACCAGGTCGTTGAAGGCGCGTCGGTTGAACAGGCCGGTCAGGGGATCCCGGCTGGCCATCTCGAGCAGCATGCGATTGGACACCTGGATCCCGTCGACCAGCGCCGATGTCAGGTAACCGACGATGAGGAAGGCGATAAGGTTGATGCTGACGAGGGACAGGTTTGACGGCGCCATGAGGCTCTGGTCGCCAAGCTCGAACAGCAGCAACACGCAGGCACCGATCACCATGACCTCCAGCATGGTGGCCAACACCCCTAGCGTCAGGGCACTGGTCACCACAGCCAGCAGGTAGAGGCTCGTGAGGGGCCCGGAGACCCCCTGGGTGCTGTGGAGAAACCAGGTGATGAAGCCAATCATGACCCAGGTATGGAGGGCCAACAGCCAACGGTGCCGGTTGCCAAAGAACTGCAGCCGGCTGGCGATCAGGCTAAAGCCGAAATAGAGCACCGTGGTGACCAGCAGCCAATGGCTATTCTCATCCGGGGCGCCAATGATCGCCAGGTAGAGGACGATCAGAGTGACGAGCAACCACTCGAGCTGGTGCAGCCCCGTCATGAAGCCCTGAAGCTGGATGCGCCGAGAGTCCCAGGAGAGCGGGGGGAGGGGGTCATTGCCCTTCATTGATTACCCTTCTTGTTGTTTTTCACTGTCAGCCCTGCAACGACCGGATCTCGAGTGAAAAACTCTCATGCGAGGGGCATGGAATCAATCTTTATGCCTCCTGGCGTGTGCGCCCAGGCGCGGGCATGAGGCCGGCGCCAGCGCTGGAGAGGGACTCGTGCGGTCCACGGCTATCGGCTCAGTGTGGGCGCTGCCGGCCCCCGGGGGGCTGGCGGGTGAAGCGCACCGGCGGGCGATAGCGCTCCTCCCCGGATGCCTGCTCCGGTGCCGGGCGCACGTGCCAGCCTCGGCGGGTCGCCCAGGCCTTCAACTCGCGGTAGTCGAGCAACGGATGCTCCCGGGTATAGGGATTGGGGGACGACGAGGGAAAGGCGTTGGCCACATGGGGATAGTGGGCCAGGGCGACCCCGCCGCCATGGGCCGCCAGGGCGCGGTCCAGGGCCGATTGCCATGCCCGGGGGTCGCGATGGGTGGTGCGTTGGGTTGCATGCATCGGATTGCCCTCCATTGTGTCGCCTGGGACCAGGCGTCGCCCGGGCGGTGCGGCTGCCCGGAACCATGAAAAACGCCCCGCCCGGCGGAACCGGACGAGGCGTTATCATCGGAATGGAAGCCGGCCGGCGTGAGCCCGGCTTCCGGCTGCGCGAGGCCACTGGACGTGCCCGACGACAGGCTCCCGGGGAACGCGGTATCGATTCGCCGGTGTCATCATGCCAAGGCCTCCGCGTGTCGTCATGATCAATCCCAGCTCAGTGCGCCACCCACCTGGTACTCGGTGACGCGGGTCTCGAAGAAGTTCTTCTCCTTGCGCAGGTCGATGATCTCGCTCATCCACGGGAAGGGGTTCTCGGCGCCCGGGAACTGCTCCTTGAGGCCGATCTGCGCCAGGCGGCGGTTGCAGATGAAGTGCAGGTACTCCTCCATGATCGCCGCGTTCATGCCCAGCACGCCACGGGGCATGGTGTCCCGGGCGTAGGCGATCTCGAGCTCGGTACCCTCGAGGATCATCTGGGTGACCTCGTCCTGGAATTCCGGCGTCCACAGGTGCGGGTTCTCGATCTTGATCTGGTTGATCATGTCGACGCCGAAGTTCAGGTGCATCGACTCGTCGCGCAGGATGTACTGGAACTGCTCGGCGACGCCGGTCATCTTGTTGCGCCGGCCCATGGACAGGATCTGGCTGAAGCCGCAGTAGAAGAAGATGCCTTCGGTGACGCAGTAGAAGGCGATCAGGTTGCGCAGCAGCTCCTGGTCGGTCTCCGGGGTGCCGGTGTGGAAGTCCGGGCGCGCCAGCGACTGGGTGTGCTTGAGGCTCCAGGCGGACTTGGCCGACACCGAGGGCACCTCGCGGTACATGTTGAAGACCTCGCCCTCGTCCATGCCCAGCGATTCCACGCAGTACTGGTAGGCGTGGGTGTGGATCGCCTCCTCGAAGGCCTGGCGCAGCAGGTACTGGCGGCACTCGGGGTTGGTGATCAAGCGGTAGACTGCCAGCACCAGGTTGTTGGCCACCAGCGAGTCGGCGGTGGAGAAGTAGCCCAGGCTGCGCTCGACGATGCGGCGCTCGTCTCCGGTGAGGCCGTCCGCGCTCTTCCACAGCGCGATGTCGGCGTTCATGTTCACTTCCTGGGGCATCCAGTGGTTGGCGCTGCCGTCCAGGTACTTCTGCCAGGCCCACTCGTACTTGAAGGGCACCAGCTGGTTGAGGTCGGCGCGGGCGTTGATCATGCGCTTGTCGTCGACGTCGATGCGCGCCGCCCCCACTTCCAGCTCTTCGAGGCCGGCGGCCACGTCGAGCTCCTCGAGGGACTGCTTGGCGCGGGCCACGCGGTCCTGGTCGGCGACCTGGTAGGCGCCGGCGCTGTCGCGGACCTCGGCGGCGGGCGCCTCGGCCTTGGGCGCGGCGGGCTGCGGTGCCGGCTGGGGGGCCTCGGCCGGCTGGTCGGCGACCGCGGTATCGTCTTCGTGGAACTCGTTCCAATCGATCATGAGTCGTCCTGTCCTGTTGCTGGTGGCGTCAACGCATGACACCGGTAGCTAAACTGTGCGGGCCCCGGGCAGCTCGTTGCCCGAAGCCCGGGGCCGGCGCGGAGCGCCGTTACTGGCAGGCCTCGCAGCCCAGCTCGTCCATGTCGCCCGCCGAGGGCGCCCGGGAGCCGCTGCCGCCCTTGCCCTGCAGGAAGTCGTCGATGCCCTTGGGCTCTCCATGCGCTGAGGGCTCCGGCTTCGGCTCCGGGGCGGCGGAGGGGGCCGGGCCCGCGCCGGGCGAGGCGTTGCTGACGGCGTTGAGGTTGCCGCGGTCCACGGTGGATTTCTCCACCGAGGTGGCGCCCAGGGCGCGCAGGTAGTAGGTGGTCTTGAGGCCGCGGAACCAGGCCATGCGATAGGTCACGTCCAGCTTCTTGCCGGAGACGCCCTTGATGTAGAGGTTCAGCGACTGCGCCTGGTCGATCCATTTCTGGCGACGAGCCGCGGCCTCCACCAGCCACTTGGGCTCCATCTCGAAGGCGGTGGCGTACTTGGCCTTGAGGTCGGCCGGGATACGGTCGATGGGCTGGACGCTGCCGTCGTAGTACTTGAGGTCGTTGATCATGACCTCGTCCCACAGGCCGCGGTCCTTGAGGTCGTTGACCATGTAGGCATTGACCACGGTGAACTCGCCCGACAGGTTCGACTTGACGAACAGGTTCTGGTAGGTCGGCTCGATCGACTGCGAGACGCCGCAGATGTTGGAGATGGTCGCCGTCGGGGCGATGGCCATGACGTTGGAGTTGCGCATGCCCTGGGCGGCGATCTTCTCGCGGATGCGCTCCCAGTCCTGGGTCGCGGAGGTGTCGACCTCGATGTACTTCTCGCCGCGCTCCTGCTTCAGCTTCTCGATGGAATCGATGGGCAGCACGCCCTGGTCCCACAGCGAGCCCTCGAAGCTCTGGTAGCGACCGCGCTCGGCGGCGAGGTCCGCGGAAGCCTCGATGGCGTGGTAGCTGACCAGCTCCATGGAGCGGTCGGCGAAGCTCACGGCTCCCTCGGAGGCGTAGGCGATATCCTGGGCGTAGAGGGCGTCCTGGAAGCCCATGATGCCCAGCCCCACCGGGCGATGCTTGAAGTTGGAGCGCTCCGCCTGGGGCACCGCGTAATAGTTGATGTCGATGACGTTGTCGAGCATGCGCACGGCGGTACGCACGGTCTTCCTGAGCTTGTCGCCGTCGAACTCACCGTCGGTGACGTGCTGGGCCAGGTTGACGGACCCCAGGTTGCACACCGCGATCTCGTCGGGCGAAGTGTTCAGGGTGATCTCGGTGCACAGGTTGGAGCTGTGGACCACGCCGGCGTGCTGCTGCGGGCTGCGCAGGTTGCACGGATCCTTGAAGGTGATCCAGGGGTGGCCGGTCTCGAACAGCATCGACAGCATCTTGCGCCACAGGTCCTTGGCCTTGACGCGCTTGAACAGCTTGAGCTGGCCGCTTCGGGTCATCTCCTCGTATTCCTGATAGCGCTTCTCGAAGGCGGCGCCGTACAGGTCGTGGAGGTCCGGGCAGGTGGCCGGCGAGAACAGGGTCCAGTCCTGGTCGTCGAAGACCCGCTTCATGAACAGGTCCGGCACCCAGTTGGCGGTGTTCATGTCGTGGGTGCGGCGACGGTCGTCACCGGTGTTCTTGCGCAGCTCGAGGAACTCCTCGATGTCGAGGTGCCAGCTTTCCAGATAGGCGCAGACGGCGCCCTTGCGCTTGCCGCCCTGGTTGACCGCCACGGCGGTGTCGTTGACCACCTTGAGGAAGGGGACCACGCCCTGGGACTTGCCGTTGGTGCCCTTGATGTAGGAGCCCAGCGCACGCACCGGCGTCCAGTCGTTGCCCAGGCCGCCGGCCCACTTGGAGAGCAGGGCGTTGTCGCGGATGGCGCTGTAGATGCTGTCCAGGTCATCCGGGACGGTGGTGAGGTAGCAGGAGGAGAGCTGGCTGCGCACCGTGCCCGAGTTGAACAGGGTCGGGGTGGAGGCCATGTAGTCGAAGCTGGAGAGCAGCTCGTAGAACTCGATGGCCCGCGCCTCGCGGTCGTCCTCGTTGAGCGCCAGGCCCATGGCGACGCGCATGAACATCACCTGGGGCAGCTCGTAGCGCACCTCGTCGCGGTGGATGAAGTAACGGTCGTAGAGGGTCTGCAGGCCCAGGTAGGTGAACTGGGCGTCGCGGGTGTGATCCAGGGCATCGCCCAGGCGCTCGAGGTCGAACTCGGCCAGTCGCGGGTCGAGCTGCTCGAACTCGATGCCCTTCTCGATGTAGGCCTGGAAGGCCGGCTTGTAGTAGTCGGCCATCTCCTGGTAGGTCGCCTCGTCGGCGATGCCCAGGAACGACAGCGCCTCGCGGCGCAGGTT
The DNA here is from genome assembly GCF_025725685.1 of Halomonas sp. M4R1S46. Lineage (NCBI taxonomy): Bacteria > Pseudomonadati > Pseudomonadota > Gammaproteobacteria > Oceanospirillales > Halomonadaceae > Halomonas > Halomonas sp. M4R1S46. The sequence continues at coordinate 3,743,809 of NZ_CP107008.1, read as the reverse complement.
GTCCTGCAGCAGACGGGCGGTGACGTAGGTGTAGTTGGGGTCCTTCTCCACCAGGGTGCGCGCGGTCATCATCAGCGCCTGGGAGACGCCGTCCACCGTCACGCCGTCGTAGAGGTTCTTCAGGGAGTCGTCGACGATCTTGCCCGGCTCGACGTTGGCCAGGCCCTCGCAGGCGTCGAAGACCAGGGTCTCGACCCGGCCCAGGTCCAGCGGGCGGGTGCTGCCGTCGACGGCGGTGACGTTGAGGGTCGGGTGCGGCTTCTCGATGTCGCCGCCGGCCTCGGCGCGGGCGCGGGCGTGCTCCTCGCGGTAGAGCACGTAGGCGCGGGCCACCTTCTGCTCGCCGGCGCGCATCAGCGCCAGTTCGACCTGGTCCTGGATGTCCTCGATGTGGACGGTGCCCCCGTCGGACATGCGACGCTGGAAGGCCTGGGCGATGCCCTCGGAGGCGCGCTGCACGAAGTCGCGCACGCGCGACGAGGTGGCGGCGTTGTCGCCCTCCACGGCGATGAAGGCCTTGCTCAGGGCAACGGCGATCTTGCCGGCATCGAAGGGCACCACATCGCCGGTGCGCTTGATGACACGCAGGGTCTGCGGTGCGGTAACGGAGACGGACGGACGGTCCGGAGTAGCGGTGGTATCCATGGCGCCGGGGTTCCCTACCTTGGTGTGTCGGGTGGTCGAAGGCCGCCGGACGGCGACGGTTGACAGCTATGAGAGTGGTTGCTATGGCACAGGATGTGGTGTCCTCGCCGAGGTCGAGCACAAGATAGTGTGCTTTTGCCCGGTCATCAAGTGGATAACTTGTGGATGAGCTGTGTCCTTCCGGGGGGCGATTTTGACCTTCCCGCCAGCCCGCATGGTTGGGCCTTTCACTGCATTGCAGCAGGGGGACGGGTGAGCGAAGCGGGGGGTTGTCGGGTATCCTTGAGCAACAAGCCGGTCGTACAGCGTGCCGGCGTCCCTGACCAACGGCCCGTCGAGGTAGGCAAAGAAGAATGGACGACAGCGTTGACCCCCACGAGCAGGATCATGTGCTGATCATCGAGGACGATGAGCGGCTGGCCGAGCTGACCCGCGACTACCTGGAGGCCAATGGCTTCCGGGTGACCCTGGAAGCCGATGGCGCCCATGGCGTCGAGCGGATCCTCACCCTGCAGCCGGACCTGGTGATCCTGGACCTGATGCTGCCCGGCGAGGACGGCCTGTCGATCTGCCGCCGGGTGCGCTCGGACTACCCCGGTCCGATCCTGATGCTGACCGCCCGCACCGATGACATGGATCAGGTGCTGGGCCTCGAGATGGGCGCCGACGACTATGTGCCCAAACCGGTCCAGCCGCGGGTGCTGCTGGCGCGCATGCGCGCCCTGTTGCGCCGCCGCGAGCCGAGTGCCGCGAGCGAGGAGTCGCGTCTGAGCTTCGGCGAGCTGGAGATCGACAACTCGACCCGCGAGGCCTTCCTGGCCGGCGAGCGCATCGACCTGACCAGTGCCGAGTTCGACCTGCTGTGGCTGCTGGCCTGCAACGCCGGCCGGGTGCTGACCCGCGAGGAGATCTTCTCTCAGCTGCGCGGCATCAGGTACGACGGCCAGGACCGCTCCATCGACGTCCGCGTCTCGCGCATCCGTCCCAAGATCGGTGACGATCCCAACCAGCCGCAGCGGATCAAGACGGTGCGCAGCAAGGGCTATCTGTTCGTCAAGGACATCTGATGCCTTCCCGCCTTCTGCCAAGGGCCCTGGCCGACAGCACCTTCCTGCGGGTCTATGTCCTCATGGCACTGGCGCTGGTGATGATCTTCGCCCTGGCGCTGCTGGCCATCACCGTGGTCGACAAGGTGCGCCGCCAGCACTACCAGGAGCAGCTGGCCGACGCGCCGATGACGCTGTTCACCGCCCAGCTGTCGGCCCTGCCTTCCGAAGAGCGAGGGGCCTGGCTGGTGCGCCTCGGCGAGCGGCTCGAGATCTCCATGACCCTCCACGACCTGGGCGACGTTCCCGTCGGCTACTTCGCGGGAGCGCGCCTCGAGGCCGGCCATACCCTGGCGCACCAGACGGAGGCCCAGGGCTGGCTGCTGCAACGCAAGCTGCCCGGGGAGCCCCGCCTGCTGCGGGTCGAGCTGGCCAGCCTGACCGAGCACCAGCTGGTGGAGCTGGCCGAACTGCTCGGCGACTGGTTGCTGGCCACCGAGCCGGCCCAGCGCCGGGACAAGCTCGCGATGCTGCAGAGCGCGGCGATCCAGCTGCATCTCTCCGATACCCCGCCCGAGGGCCTCGCGTCTACCCGGCTCGCCGAGCTGGGGGATACCGAGGTGGTGGTGCGCTTGCTGCCGCAGCGCTGGGCGATGTCGCTGTACCTGCGCCTGTCGGACGAGAACGGCGACATGCAGTGGGTGGAGGTGGGCCCCCTCCATGCCTTCGAGCCGCTGCCCGCCTCGCTGCTGCTGCTGCTGTTGATGATGCTGCTCGGCGTGCTGGCGGTGATCATCTACCTGATCGTGCGCAGCGTCGAGGCGCACATGTCACGGCTCGAGCTCGCCGCCACGCGGATCGCCGCGGGTCGCCTGGATACCCGGGTCAAGGTCGAGGGCAGCGACTTCGTGGGACGCCTGGGCATGGCCCTCAACGGCATGGCGGCCCAGGTGCAGTCGCTGCTGCGTGCCCAGCAGGACATGATCCGGGCGGTCTCCCACGAGCTGCGCACGCCGGTGGCGCGCATCCGCTTCGCGGTGCAGATGGTCGAGGACATGACCGACGACCCGGCGGTGCGCCGCCAGCTGCAGGGGGTGGATACCGATATCGCCGAGCTGGACGACCTGGTCGACGAGATCCTCACCTATGCGCGCCTCGGCAGCGAGGCGGCCAACGGGGCCGAGCTGAAGACCACACCGGTGGAGTGTCGGGTGATGGCGGAACGGGTCATCGAGGCGTTGCGTCCGCTGCATGGCCAGCTGGTCATCACCCTGACCCCGGGAGACGAGGTGGAGGCCGCGGTGGAGCCCCGCTACCTGCAGCGGGCCCTGCAGAACCTGGTGGCCAATGCCTGCCGCCATGCCCAGTCCCGGGTGATGATCCGGGTCCACGGCGAGCCGCGGCTGGTGCGGATCGACGTGGAGGATGACGGCCCCGGCGTGCCGGCGGCGGCGCGCAGCGAGATCTTCAAGCCCTTCGCCCGGCTCGACGACAGCCGCGCCCGGCGCTCCGGCGGCTATGGCCTGGGGCTGTCCATCGTGCAGAAGGTCATGGCCTGGCATGGCGGCAGCGTCATGGTGGATGCCAGCCCCACGCTTGGCGGCGCTCGCTTCACGCTGCTGCTGCCCCAGCGCGATCCCCACCCGGACGCCTGAGCCCGGGTCAGGCCGGCTTGATCCCCTCCAGCACCGCGAAGGAGGTCTCCCGGGCGGTGCGCAGGAAGTCCTCCATCCAGGGGGCCTCGCGGGTCTCCTCGCGGATCGCCGCGAACAGCGTGCTCCAGACCCCCGGCTCCCCCAGCGGCACCGCCTTCACGTAGTCCCGCTCGAGGTACTCGGTCAAGGCCCAGTTGGGCAGGGCGCAGACGCCGCGTCCGCTGGCCACCAGCTGCATCATCATGATGGTCAGCTCGGCGGTGCGCACCTCCTTGGGCCTGACCCCGGCCGGCTCGAGGAACTGGGTGAAGACATCCAGCCGCGCATGCTCCACCGGATAGGTGATCAGGGTCTCCTCGGCCAGGTCGGCGGGCACCACGAAGGGCCGGCCGGCCAGGGGGTGCTGGCGGGCCACGGCGAGCAGTCCCTCGTAGCGGAACAGCGGCTCGTAGTGCACCCCGGGCAACGGCTGGGGGTCGGCGGTGATCACCAGGTCGAGCTGTTCCCGGGCCAGGGCGGGCAGCGGCTCGAAGTGGTGGCCGCCGGGGATGTCGATCTCCACTTCCGGCCAGTGGTTGCGGAAGTGATCCACGGTGGGCATCAGCCACTGGAAGCAGCTGTGGCACTCGATGGCCATGTGCAGCCGGCCCTGCTCGTTGCCGGCCAGCCGCGCCAGGTCGCGCTCGGCCATGCGCACCTGGGGCAGGATCTGCTCGGCCAGCGTCAGCAGGCGCAGGCCGGCCCGGGTGAACTCCACCGGACGGGTCTTGCGCAGGAACAGCGGGCTGCCCAGCCGCTCCTCCAGGTCCTTGATCTGGTGGGAGAGGGCGGACTGGGTCAGGTGCACCCGTTCGGCGGCTTCCACCAGGGAGCCGGCGTCGCGCAGGGCGACCAGGGTGCGGAGGTGACGGAGTTCGAGCATGATCCTGAGCTTTGTTCATGTTGAAGATTAATAAGTTTAGTTTGATTCAGGAACGGTGGCTAGCGAGACTGTGTAGCATCATTCATGAAGACAGGGTTTTATCATGATATTGGCTCATGTGCTCGGGTATCCGCGCATCGGCGCCGACCGCGAGCTGAAGAAGGCCACCGAGGCCTACTGGAAGGGCGAGCGCGATCGCGAGGCCCTGGAAGCCGCGGGACGCGAGCTGCGCCATCGCCACTGGGCGGCGCAGCGCGAGGCCGGCCTGGACCTCGTCACCGTAGGCGACTTCGCCTTCTATGATCAGGTGCTCAATGTCTCCCTCCTGCTCGGGGCGGTGCCCGACCGCTTCGGCGCCGGGGACGAGCTGGCCCGCGGCGAGGTGGACCTGGACACCGCCTTCCGCATGGCGCGGGGCCGGGCGCCCAGTGGCGAGCCCGCCGCGGCCTGCGAGATGACCAAGTACTTCGATACCAACTACCACTACCTGGTCCCCGAACTGCACCCGGGCCAGCGCTTCCGCCTGGCCAGCTCGCGGCTGTTCGACGAGGTCGAGGAGGCGAAGGCCGACGGCCACGCGGTCAAGGTGGCGCTGACCGGCCCGCTGACCTGGCTGTGGCTGGGCAAGGCCCGCGGCGAGGCGGCCGAGACCTTCGACCGCCTGAGCCTGCTCGACGAGGTGCTCGAGGTCTACGGCCAGGTGCTCGCGCGGCTGGCCGACCAGGGCGTGAGCTGGGTGCAGCTCGACGAGCCGGCGCTGGTACAGGACCTGCCCCTGGCCTGGCAGCAGGCCTACGAGCGGGCCTATCACCGCCTCCAGGCGGCGCCGGTCAAGCTGCTGCTGTCGACCTATTTCGGCGGCCTGGGCGACAACCTGTCGCTGACCGTGGGCCTGCCCGTGGACGGCCTGCACCTGGACGCGGTGCGCGCGCCCGAGCAGGTCGAGGCCGTGGTCGACCGGCTGCTGCCCCACAAGGTGCTGTCGCTCGGGGTGATCGACGGGCGCAACGTCTGGCGGGCCGACCTGCCCGCGCTGCGCGAATGGCTGGCGCCGCTGGCGGCTCGGCTGGGCGAGCGGCTGTGGCTGGCGCCGAGTTGCTCGCTGCTGCATGTGCCGGTGGATCTGACCGCCGAGATCGAACTCGATGCCGAACTCAAGGGCTGGCTGGCCTTCGCCCGCCAGAAGCTCGACGAGACGGTGTTGCTGGGCCGGGCCCTGGACGCCCGCCTGACGGCCGGGGACGAGGCCCGCCTGGCCGAGACCGGCGAAGCGCTGGCCGCCCGGCGCGCCTCGCCGCGCATCCACCGTCCGGCGGTGGCCGAGCGCCTGGCCGCGGTGACCGCCGCCGACAGCGAGCGGGCCAGTCCCTACGACCGGCGGGCCCGGGCGCAGCGGCGTCACCTCGACCTGCCGCTGTTTCCCACCACCACCATCGGCTCCTTCCCGCAGACCGCGGAGATCCGCCAGGCGCGTCGCGCCCACAAGGCCGGCGAGCTCTCCGGCGCCGACTACGAGGCGCGCATGGAGGCCGAGATCGCCGCGGCGGTGGCCCGCCAGGAGGCGCTGGGGCTCGACATGCTGGTGCACGGCGAGGCCGAGCGCAACGACATGGTCGAGTATTTCGGCGAGCGGCTCGACGGCTTCGCCTTCACCCGCTTCGGCTGGGTGCAGAGCTACGGCTCGCGCTGCGTCAAGCCGCCGATCCTGTTCGGCGACGTGGCGCGCCCGGCGCCGATGACGGTTCGCTGGAGCCGCTACGCCCAGTCGCTCACCGAGCGGCCGATGAAGGGCATGCTCACCGGGCCGGTGACCATCCTGCAGTGGTCCTTCGTGCGCGACGACCAGCCCCGGGCGACGACCTGCCGGCAGATCGCCCTGGCGCTGCGCGACGAGGTGGCCGACCTGGAGGCCGCGGGGATCACCGCCATCCAGATCGACGAGCCGGCGCTGCGTGAGGGACTGCCGCTGCGCAGCGCCGAGTGGCAGGGCTATCTGGACTGGGCCGTGGACTGTTTCCGGCTCGCCGCCGCGGTGGCCGACGACACCACCCAGATCCACACCCATATGTGCTACTCGGAGTTCAACGACATCATCGCCGCCATCGCCGCCCTGGACGCCGATGTCATCACCATCGAGACCTCCCGCTCCGACATGGAGCTGCTCGATGCCTTCCGCGACTTCGACTATCCCAACGAGATCGGGCCGGGCGTCTACGACATCCATTCGCCCAACCTGCCCGAGGTCGACTGGATGGTGGCCCTGATGGACAAGGCCGCCGAGCGCATCGCCGTGGAGCGGCTGTGGGTCAACCCGGACTGCGGCCTCAAGACCCGCGGCTGGGCCGAGGTGGAACCGGCCCTGGCCAATATGGTCGAGGCGGCACGGATACTGCGTAAGCGTCACGGCTGAGCGGTGACGCCACGATGACGATAGCCGCCGGGCGGAGCGAAACCGCCCGGCGGCTGTTATTCTGTGGCGGGCCGCATCCGCCCTGTCGGGGATCGCCGACAGGGACCGGCCGCGCCGAGGAATCTCATCGTACAAGGAGTCATCCCCATGCCGCGTGTCCCGTCTCTGCTGATTGCCCTGCCGTTGCTGATGGCGCTGGGGCTGTCCGGCTGTGTCACCTACGTGAACGCGCCGGCGCCCGAGCCCGCTCCCGAGCCGCCGACGGCGTCCGACGACGGTGCCGAGGGCGAGGCCGCCCCCAAGGCGCCGCTGCTGCCCTCGTCGCTGTTCCCCGGCGAGGCGAACCGGCTGGTCGGCTGGCGCTGCACCCCGGCCCAGGATCTGGTCACCGCCGTCGTCGAGGAGGAGATGCGCCTGTGGTCCGCCCATGGCGCCGCGCGCCTCGAGCCGGCCGTGGTGGCCAGTGGCAGCCGCTATCAGCAGGGCGAGCTGAGTGTCTGGCTGAAGGGCGACGAGGCGCTGGTCGAGAGCCAGCGGGGCCGGTTGGACTGCCGGCAGGACATCGCCATGGACACCCTCACCCGGGACGGCCATCCCGGCGTGATGTTCCACGGCCGGGGCAACGAGCCGGGCTGGCGCATCCAGCTGGCCAACGACGTGCCCCGGATCGACATGTCCCTGGACTATGGCAACCGCCAGGTGACCCTGCCGTACCGGGTGACCACCCTGGACAATGGCGCCGGACGGGTGATCCTGGCCAGTGGCCAGGCGGCGCGCCCCTTCACCCTGCGCATCGAGGCCAAGGCCTGCTTCGACGACATGAGCGGCCAGCCCTGGCCGGCGCGGGTGACGCTGGCCCTGAACGACGAGGTCTATCGGGGCTGTGGCCAGGGGATCGCGCCTTGATTCGTTTTTATCGAAAGGAATGCGCAGTATTTTGCGCTTATCAACGATAAAAACGAACATATAATGGCGATCATTCCTTCGTTAACCCGGTAAGGAGATCGCCATGACCCGCGCCCTCGTTCTGACCTCTTCCATTCTCGCCGGCAACTCCCTGAGCCTGGCCGAGCACTTCCAGGCCGAGGCCGCCGGGGTGGACGGCCTCGAGGTGACCAGCCGTGACCTGGTGGCCGACGACCTGCCGCATCTGACCCAGCCGGAACTCGCCAGCTGGCAACTGCCGGCCGAGGAGCGCTCGGCCGCGCAGCGCGAGCTGGCGGCCCGCTCCGACGGCCTGATCGAGGAGCTGCTGGCCCACGACGTCCTGGTGCTGGCGGTGCCGCTCTACAACCTGGGCATCCCCTCCCAGCTGAAGGCCTGGTTCGACCGCGTGATGCGCGCCGGCAAGACCTTCCGCTACACCGAGAACGGCCCGCAGGGGCTGGTCGAGGGCAAGCGGGCGGTGATTCTCGCGGCCCGGGGCGGTCAGTACGCCGGCAGCGAACTCGACAGCCAGACGCCGCACCTCAAGCACATGCTGGGCCTGATGGGGATCCGCGAGGTGGACGTGGTGTTCGCCGAGGGGCTCGCCATGGGCGAGTCCCAGCGCGAGGCCGCGCTCGCGGAGGCCCGTCACGCCATCGGCGGCCTGGTCGAGCGCCTGGCCTGACTCGCCGTTCGCCGCAACGTCGAGGGGGTGGCCAGCGTGCCACCCCCTCGGCGTGTAGGGCGCGCCTGACCCTCAGCACCGGCCCGGGGCGCTGACGATCCACTGCCGGGGCACGAAGTGGCTGGTGCAGAGCATCGGCTCCGGCGACAGGATGCGCGCGCCCAGTCGGGCCAGGGCGGCTCGGTCGTCGCCTGGCGGCGTCGGCAGCTGGACGGTACGTGCCAGGGGCTGCCAGGCGCCGTCCTGGCGATGGGCGAGGGCGTAGCGGAAGGGATGGAAGCCCGGGAAGCCCAGCCGCAGGTCGGTGGCCACCAGGGTCTCCCGGCCGTCTTGCGTCTCGACCTCGTAGCGCAGGAAGGGACCGGCGAACCAGGCGAGGCGCCGTCCGGCCGGGGCGGCGAGCGCCACGCGGGCCAGGTCGGCGCCCCGGGCATAGGTCTCCGGTTCGGGAGGGTGGTCGCCATCGAACAGGCCGATCAGGGCCTCGTGGTAGTGGTCGCCCTCCACCACGGTGGCCCGCCACAACAGGGTGTTGAAGGGCGTGGGCTGCACCAGCCGGGGTGCCTCCTCCAGCCCCCGCTCGGCCAGCACCGGCGCGAGGCGCGACTCGACCAGGGTCCTGGCGCCCAGGGCGAAGACCAGGTAGGCGCAGGACAGCGCCAGCCCCCAGGCCGGCCCCCGACGGCGGCCGGTGGCCAGGGCCACGGCGATGCCCACCAGCAGCGGCAGCGAGTAGAGCGGGTCGATGATGAAGACGATGGGCCAGGCCACGGGCCGCAGGTCCAGCGGCCACCACAGCTGGGTGCCGTAGGTGGTCAGGGCATCGAGCAGCGGATGGGTCATCAGGCAGAGGCCGAAGAAGGCCGCCCAGCGGCGCAGGCCGATGTCCCGGGCCGGGGCGAGGCGTGTGGCGAGCAGCGTCAGCGCCGCGGCGAGTCCGCCCAGCACGAACAGCGAATGGCTGAAGCCCCGGTGCCGGGTGACGTTGGCCACCGCATCGCCGTAGTCGATCACCACGTCCAGGTCGGGCAGGGTGCCCAGTGCCGCGCCGAGCAGCACGGCCTTGCGCCCCAGGCGGCCACCCAGCACGGTGCCGCCGATCGCCGCGCCCAGGGCCGCCTGTGTCATCGAGTCCATGGTGTCCTCCCGTGGAGCGTCTCGTCGCTCAGGCCAGCGGCCGATCGGCCGGGGGCCGGGCCCAGGCGGGCCCGGCGGCGAGGATGCGGGCCTGCACCGGGCAGTCGTCGCGGTGGGCGCCGGGCAGGTAACCGGTGCTCATCAGGAACTCGCCGACGATCTCGGGGCCGGTGAAGCGAAAGGTGCGCCGGAACAGCTTGACCCAGTCGGCGTGGGGGCGAGGGTGATGCCGCTCGAGCCAGGCCCGGAAGCTGCCGTGCTCGGCCTGGAGGGCCCGGACCACCCCGGCGTTGTGGATGGCGGCATCGATCTTGAGTCGATTGCGGATGATGCCGGCATCGCCGAGCAGCCGCGCCCGGTCGGCGTCATCGAAGGCCGCCACGCGCGCCACCGAGAATCCGGCGAAGGCCTCGTGGAAGGCCTCGCGCTTCTTCAGTACCGTGAGCCACGACAGCCCCGCCTGGTTGATCTCCAGGATCAGCCGCTCGAAGAGGGTGTCGTCGTCGGCCACCGGGAAGCCGTACTCCTGGTCGTGGTAGGGGCCATGAAACGGATGGTCGGGGGCCAGGTCACAGTAGTGGCTCATCGGTCGTCACTCGTCGTCTCGGGATTGGCTTGTCGGCGGAGACTTGTCAGGATGCCCCGGTTCGTCCCCCCTGTGAACAAGGAGATCGTCATGCAATACCTGCACACCATGGTCCGGGTCAGCGACCTCGACGCCGCGTTGCACTTCTACTGCGACCTGCTCGGCCTGCAGGAGGTGCGCCGCAAGGACAGCGAGACGGGGCGCTTCACCCTGGTCTTCCTCGCCGCGCCCGCCGACGAGGCGCGTTCCACGGAGCTCCAGGCCCCGGAACTCGAACTGACCTGGAACTGGGATCCCGAGACCTACAGCGGCGGGCGCAACTTCGGCCACCTGGCCTATCGGGTGGATGACATCTATGCCCTCTGCGAGCACCTCCAGGCGAACGGGGTGACCATCAACCGCCCGCCGCGGGATGGCCACATGGCCTTCGTGAAGAGCCCCGACGGCATCTCGGTCGAGCTGCTGCAGGCCGGCGAGCCGCAGCCGCCGAAGGAGCCCTGGGCGTCCATGGACAACGTGGGGTCGTGGTGAGCCGTTGTGGCGATGGAGGGAGACGTGAGGGGTAAGGAGTGACGAGTGAGGCGACGGTTGCCGCCGGCGGGGAGCTCCGCCGGCGGCGTCGTCATTAGCAGTGCAGGAGGCGTCAGTTGGGGCGCACGGCCATGCGGCCGCTGCCCAGGAAGACCAGCGCCAGGGCCGAGAGGAAGAACATGCCTTGCAGTTCCAGCTGCCAGCCGCCGTTGTCGTTGATCATGAAGACCTCGCCGGTGTGCACCAGCAGGAAGGCCACCAGCATGTTGCCGGCCATCAGCAGCCCGGCGATGCGGGTCTGCCAGCCGACGATGGCCATGATCGGCGCCAGCACCTCGCCGATCAGCACCCCATAGGCCAGGAAGGAGGGCAGGCCGTAGCCCTGGAGCATCCCGCCGATCCAGTCGATGCTGGCCGGGTCGAGCAGCTTGGCCACGCCGTGGAAGAGTATCAGGCCGCCCACGGCGAGGCGCAGGATCAGCTTGCCGAGGGCATCGTTGTGAAGAGCATTGAGCATGAGAGGCGTCCTTGTCGATGGCGATAGTCCCAGCATTGTCCGAAAGACCGGCTTGGGGCAAGCTTGGGTCGCGATGACGTCACCCACTCCCGCTCAAGGAAGATCCCATGCGCCCGTCGTTCCGCCCTCTCCTGTCGTTGACCCTGCTCGCCCTGCTGCTGGCCGGCTGTGCCGGCGGACCGGCCCCGGTGACCGACCCCGCCGACAGCCTCTCCGGCCCGGTGGTGGGGCCGCGCTGGAACCTGCTGCTGGTGGGCACCAGCGACCGGCTCGACCTGCCGACCACGCCCTGGTTCGAGGTCGCCCCGGATGGGCGAGTCAGCGGCCATGATGGCTGCAACCGCTTCACCGGCAGCGTCGAGCTGGGGCCGAACAACCGCATCGAGTTTGGCGAGCTGGCCGCGACCCGCATGGCCTGCCCGCACATGGACCAGTCCGGCCAGGTGACCGCCATGCTCGATACCGCCTATCGTTACCTGATCGACCACGACCGGCTGGTGTTCTTCGGCCCCGACCAGCGGGTTTTGGGTGGCTTCCGCCGCGACGATTGACCCGGAACCGGCGCCGATACGACAAGGGCCCGCCTGTCCAGGCGGACCCTTGTCGCTACATAGGATGTGTAGGAAACGGCTGGTTTACAGGGCGGCGATCTTGTCGCGCTGCTCCACCAGCACCTGGCGGGTGGCCGCGAAGTCCGAAAGCTTGTCGCGCTCCTTCTGCACCACCGCCTCGGGGGCCTTGGCCACGAAGCTCTCGTTGCCGAGCTTCTTCTCGATGCCGCCGATCAGCTTGTCCTGCTTGTCGATCTCCTTGGCCAGGCGGGCGAGCTCCGCGTCCTTGTCGATCAGCCCGGCCATGGGCACCAGCACTTCCATGTCGCCCACCAGTTGCGTGGCCGACAGCGGCGCCTGCTCGGGATCCTCGAGCCAGTCGATGCGCTCGAGCTTGGCCAGCCTGGACAGGAACAGCCGGTTGGCCGCGAGGCGCTCGCGGTCGGCCTCGGAACCCTTGGCCAGCAGGACCTCCAGGGGCTTGCCCGGGGCGATGTTCATCTCGGCGCGGATGTTGCGCACCGCCACGATCACGCCCTTGAGCCACTCGATGTCGCGGGTCGCGGTCTCGTCGATCCGGTCCTCGTCGGCCACCGGCCAGGGCTGGGTCATGACGGAGTCGCCTTCCACCCCGGCCAGCGGCGCCACGCGCTGCCAGATCTCCTCGGTGATGTAGGGCATCATCGGGTGGGCCAGGCGCAGCACGGCCTCGAGCACCCGTACCAGGGTGCGGCGGGTGCCGCGCTTGGCCGCCTCGGAGGCCGTCTCGTCCCACAGCACCGGCTTGGAGAGCTCCAGGTACCAGTCGCAGTACTCGTTCCACACGAAGTCGTAGAGCGCCTGGGAGGCATGGTCGAAGCGGTATTCCTCCAGGGCACGGGTGACCTGGGCCTCGGTCTGCTGCAGCTGGGAGACGATCCAGCGGTCGGCCAGCGACAGCTCGACCTCGCCGGCCTGTCCGTCGAGAGTGGCGCCGCAGTCCTGGCCCTCGGCGTTCATCAGCACGTAGCGCGAGGCGTTCCACAGCTTGTTGCAGAAGTTGCGGTAGCCGTCGAGGCGGCCCATGTCGAACTTGATGTCGCGGCCGGTGGTGGCCTGGGACAGGAAGGTGTAGCGCAGCGCGTCGGTGCCGTGGGGCTCGATGCCGTCCGGGAACTCGCCGCGGGTGGCCTTGGCGATGGCCTTGGCCTTCTGCGGCTGCATCAGGCTGCCGGTGCGCTTCTCGACGAGGCTGTCCAGGTCGATGCCGTCGATCAGGTCGATCGGGTCGAGCACGTTGCCCTTGGACTTGGACATCTTGTGGCCCTGGCCGTCGCGCACCAGGCCGTGCACGTAGACCTGCTTGAAGGGCACCTCGCCGGTGAACTTCAGGGTCAGCATGATCATCCGCGCGACCCAGAAGAAGATGATGTCGAAGCCGGTGACCAGCACGCTGGAGGGGTGGAAGGTCGCGAGTTCGGGGGTGTTCTCGGGCCAGCCCAGGGTGCCGAAGGTCCACAGCCCGGAGCTGAACCAGGTGTCGAGCACGTCCTCGTCCTGGGTCAGGGCGACGTCATCGGCCAGGCCGTGCTTGGCGCGGGCTTCCTCGGCGGTGCGCGCCACGTAGACATTGCCCTCGCCGTCGTACCAGGCCGGGATGCGATGCCCCCACCACAGCTGGCGCGAGATGCACCAGTCCTGGAGGTCGCGCATCCAGGCGAAGTACATGTTCTCGTAGTTCTTGGGCACGAACTCGATGTCGCCGTTCTCCACCGCGGCGATGGCCGGCCCCGCCAGTTCCTCGACGGCCACGAACCACTGGTCGGTGAGCAGCGGCTCGATGACGTCGCCGGAGCGGTCGCCATAGGGCAGGGTGTTGTTGACCGTCTCGACCTGCTCGAGCAGGCCGGCGGCCTCCATGTCGGCGACGATGCGCTCGCGGGCCTCGAAGCGGCCAAGGCCCGCATAGGCGGTCGGCAGGCTGGGGTCGACGTCGGCCAGCGGGCGGCCCTGGAGGTCGAAGGCCTCGGCGCGCTCGAGGACGGCGGCATCCTGGGTGAAGACGTTGATCAGCGGCAGGCCACGGCGCTTGCCGACCTCGTAGTCGTTGAAGTCGTGGGCCGGGGTGATCTTCACGCAGCCGGAGCCCTTGTCCATGTCGGCATGCTCGTCGGCGACGATGGGGATGCGGCGACCCACCAGTGGCAGCATGACGAACTGGCCGACCAGCGAGGCGTAGCGCGGGTCCTCGGGGTTGACCGCCACGGCGCTGTCGCCCAGCAGGGTCTCGGGCCGGGTGGTGGCCACCACCAGGTGCTCCTCGCCGGCGTCGGTGGTCACGCCGTCGGCCAGCGGGTAGCGGAAGTGCCAGAACTGGCCCTGCTGGTCGCGGTTCTCCACCTCCAGGTCGGAGATGGCGGTGTGCAGGGTCGGGTCCCAGTTGACCAGGCGCTTGCCGCGGTAGATCAGGTCCTCTTCATAGAGGCGCACGAAGACTTCCTGCACGGCCTGGTAGAAGCCGTCGTCCATGGTGAAGCGCTCGCGGCTCCAGTCGACGCTGGCGCCCATGCGGCGCAGCTGGCGGGTGATATGGCCGCCGGACTCGTGCTTCCACTCCCAGACCTTGTCGATGAAGGCGTCGCGGCCCAGGTCGTGGCGGGTCTTGCCTTCCTCGGCGGCCACCTTGCGCTCCACCAGCATCTGGGTGGCGATGCCGGCGTGGTCGGTGCCCACCTGCCACAGGGTGTTGCGGCCCTGCATGCGCCGCCAGCGCGTCAGGGTGTCCATGATGGTGTCCTGGAAGGCATGGCCCATGTGCAGGCTGCCGGTGACGTTGGGCGGCGGGATCATGATGGAGAACGGCTCGCCTTCGCCTGTGGGGGCGAAGCGGTTGTCGGCTTCCCAGCGCTCGTACCAGCGGGATTCGATCTGCTCGGGTTGGTAGGTCTTGTCCATGGGGCTTCCGGGTCTTCAGGAGGTGGCGACGACGCGGCACGGCGAGCCGGCTCGGCTCGGCGGTGCGGGACGCGAAAAATGGGGACGATTATAGCCTGCCGGGCCGGTCGGCGTCATGGGCGCGGGGGTGGCCACTCGATCGTGGCGAGGGGCGCCGGGGACAGGTCGTAGAGGGGGTCTTTTGCCATGGATGGCAAAAGTAGCGCCCAGGGAGGGGTTCACAGCGCCCCCTCGTAGACCTGTCGACGGATCAGCCCCGAGCGGCTGGCCCCGAGATTGCTCTGGCATCAGCCGCCGGCGCGCAGATGGTGGGGGGTGACCGGATAGCCGCGCTTCTTGTAGGTCTGCCAGCACTCGCGCTTGGCGGTGAGCACGTCCTGGTGCTGGTTGATGATCTCGGCGACGCGCTCGAAGCGCGAGAACCACTCGGGAATCGCCGGATGCAGGTTGAGCATCGCCTGGACGCCGGCGTCGCCCGGCGGCGGCTCCTGCCAGCCGAGGGTCACCGGCACCGTCTCGGCCTGGTCGCTGCCGAGCAGGGCGTGGGGCAGGTAGGCATCGGGCCGGAAGGTCCACAGCTTGTCGTCCAGCTCCCGGGCCATGGCCTCGTCCTCGGCGTGCAGGTGCAGCCGGTAGCCCTTGCCCACGATGGTCTCGGCCAGCCGGCAGGCGAAGCCGAGGCGGGCCTCCAGGGTGGTCTCGGGGAGTATATAGAAGTCGATGCGGGTCATGGGGCCTCGAAGCCAGGCTGGCCTTTAAGGGCAATCAAGACAATGAGCACGGGGAGCGCTGATTTATGTCGCGAGCGAAGAGAGGCTGGCCGCCGCCGGAGCGCAGCCACCGGAGTGTAGCCTGCTACATGAGGATGGCGAGCACCGCCGGCGGCCAGGATATCGAGCCCAGCAATAAATCAGTGTTTCCCTACACCAGGCGGGTCAGCCAACCACGCGTGTCTTCACTGCGGCCGTACTGCAGGTCGAGCAGGCGGGTGCGCAGGCGCTTGGCGATCTCGTTGTCGCCCTCGGTGGCCAGGCGAATGGTGTCGTCCTCGGTGACCAGCTCGCCCACCGGGGTGATGACCGCGGCGGTGCCGCAGGCAAAGACCTCGATGATCTCGCCGGAGGCCGCCCCCTCGCGCCACTCGTCGATGCTGATCGGGCGCTCCTCGGGTGTCAGGCCCTCGTCGCGGGCCAGGGTCAGCACCGAGTCGCGGGTCACGCCCTCGAGGATGGTGTCGGTGAGGCGCGGGGTGACGATGCGGCCGTCGCGGAACACGAAGAACAGGTTCATGCCGCCGAGCTCCTCGACCCACTTGTTCTCGGCGGCGTCGAGGAAGGCCACCTGGCTGCAGTCGTGGGCCGCGGCTTCCTTCTGGGCCGCCAGGGAGGCGGCGTAGTTGCCGCCGCACTTGGCGAAGCCGGTGCCGCCGGGCGCGGCGCGCTTGTAGTGCGAGGACAGCCAGATGGAGACCGGCTTCACGCCGCCCTGGAAGTAGGCCGCGGCCGGCGAGGCGATGACGTAGTAGTCGACCTCGTGGGACGGGCGCACGCCGAGGAAGGTCTCGCTGGCGATCATGAAGGGCCGCAGGTAGAGGCTCGACTCGTCGGCCTCGCCGGCGGGGGTGGGCACCCAGGCCTGGTCCTGGGCCAGCAGGGCGCGCAGCGAGTCGATGAAGTCCTGGTCGGACAGTTCCGGCAGCGCCAGGCGACGCGCGCTGCGACGGAAGCGCTCGGCGTTCTTCTCGGGACGGAAGGTCCACACCGAGCCGTCGGCATGGCGATAGGCCTTCACGCCCTCGAAGATCTCCTGGCCGTAGTGCAGCACGGCGGCGGCGGGGTCCAGGGTCAGCGGGCCGTAGGGCCTCACCTCGTGGCCGTGCCAGCCGGCGTCCAGGGTCCAGCGCACATGGGCCATGTGGTCGGTGAAGTAGCGACCGAAGCCGGGGTTGGCGAGGATGTCATCCCGGATCGGGGCCACCGTGGCTTGGGTCGACGGCAGCACGGAAAAGCGTTCAATGGACACGGCAAGGGGTCTCCGCAACACACGAGGCGCATCGCGGCGCCTCGGGACGATACTGGAACACCGGGCCCGTGCGGGCCCGGTGCGTTCAAGTCGGCTTGTCACATGAAAAAGTCACCGCCGCGAAAAGGCAACACCTGCCGGCGGCGAAATCAGTCGTCGCCGGCCTCGACCCGGCTGTCGGCCTCCCGGTCCAGCAGGTACTGGGTGAGCAGGCTGACCGGCCGGCCGGTGGCCCCCTTCTGCTTGCCGGACTGCCAGGCGGTGCCGGCGATGTCCAGGTGTGCCCAGGGGAACTGGTCGGCGAAGCGCGAGAGGAAGCAGCCGGCGGTGATGGTGCCCGCCGGGCGGCCACCGATGTTGGCCAGGTCGGCGAAGTTGGACTCCAGCTGCTCCTGGTACTCGTCCCACAGCGGCAGGTGCCAGGCGCGGTCCCAGGCGGTCTCGCCGGCATCGAGCAGGTCCAGCGCCAGGTCGTCGTCGTTGGACAGCAGGCCGGTGGCGTGGTGGCCCAGGGCGATGATCGCCGCCCCGGTCAGGGTGGCGATGTCGACCACGCTGGCGGGCTCGAAGCGCTCGGCGTAGGTCAGGGCGTCGCACAGCACCAGGCGACCCTCGGCGTCGGTGTTGAGCACTTCCACCGACAGGCCCTTGAGGGTCTTGATGATGTCGCCGGGCTTGGTGGCGCGGCCGTCGGGCATGTTCTCGGCGCTGGCGACGATGGCCACCAGGTTGAGCTTCGGCTTGAGGGCGAGCACCGAGGTGACGGCGCCGAACACGCTGGCCGCCCCGCACATGTCGTACTTCATCTCGTCCATGGCCTCGCCGGGCTTGAGCGAGATGCCGCCGGAGTCGAAGGTGATGCCCTTGCCGACCAGCACGTGGGGCGCCTCCTCGGGATCCTCGGCGCCCTGGTAGGTCATGACGATCAGACGCGAGGGTTCCTCGCTACCACGGCCCACGGAAAGCAGCGAGTGGGCGCCGAGTTCCTCCAGGGCCGCCTCGTCGAGGATCTCGGCGCTCAGGGTGCCGCCGGAGTCGGCGGCCATCTGCTCGGCGCGAGCCGCCAGGTAGCGCGGTGTGCAGACGTTGCCGGGCAGGTTGCCCAGGGTGCGGGCCGCGTTGATGCCCTGGCCGATGCCGTCGCCGACCCGGGCGCCCTCGCGGGCCGCCTCGGCGTTGCCGCCCTCGCTGACCAGCAGGGTCACGCGGTCGAGTCTCGGCACCGGGCCGGGCTCGGACTTGAACTCGGTGAAGCGATAGACGGCACGGTGGGCCGCCTCGGCCACCATGCGGGCCTTCCAGTCGCAGGCGCGGTCGGGAACCGGGACGTCGGTGAAGGCCACGGCGGCATCATCCGCCGGCAGCGCCGCCAGGGCGGTGAAGGCGGCGTCCACGGCCTTGCGGAAGGCACCCTCCTGACACTTGTCCCGCGTGCCCAGGCCGACCAGCAGCAGGCGGTCGGCGTTCAGTCCGGGCGCGAAGGGAATCATCTGGACGTTGCCCAGCCTGGCGTTGAAGTCGTCGCGCTCGATCAGCTGGCCGATCAGCCGCTCGCTGGCGTCGTCGAGCTTGGCGGCGGCGGGCAGCAGATCGCCATCCTTGAACACCGGTACCACGAGGCAGGCCGTCTCGATCTTGGCGGGATTGGCCGTCTGAACTGGGAATTCCATGGTGTCTCCACAAGACAAGCGGTGGGGGATTCTGGATAATGCCGGCACGTTGCCGAGTCGTCCCAGTGTACCCCAGGAGCCAGCCGGACTTCACACCGAACTAGCGTGACGGCGGGGCGGCCCTTACGTCCGCGCCTCCACTCGAACGATCGACGCACGCGTCGCGACGGCCTGCGGCGACGATCGGTGACGTCCGACAGGCCCCGGGCGACGCCTCATTGCATGGAAGATGGCCGGGCCGGAGGGCCCCGGGCCGGGAGACAACGTTGATCATATTCCGCTACCTGACCCGCGAGATCCTGCAGACCATGGCCGCCGTGGCCGGGGTACTGCTGCTGGTGATCATGGGCAGTCGCTTCATCCGCTACTTCTCGACCGCGGCCGAGGGCGAGATCCCGGTCGACATCCTCGGCACCCTGATGCTCTACCACCTGCCGGGGTTCCTGGAGCTGATCCTGCCGCTGGCCTTCTTCCTGGGCCTCCTGCTGGCCTACGGCCAGCTCTACCTCAACAGCGAGATCACCGTGCTGGTCGCCTGCGGCACCAGCCCCAACCGGCTGCTGCAGGTGAGCCTGGTGCCCGCCACCCTCGTCGCCCTGCTGGTGGGGGTGTGCAGCCTGTGGCTGACCCCGGCCGGCGCCCTGCACAATGAGGTGCTGCTCGAGGAGCAGCGCAGCCAGCTCGACTTCACGGCCCTGTCTCCCGGGCGCTTCCAGGACTTCGGCGGCGGGCGTACCGCCTACACCGAGGCGCTGACCGACGACCAGAGCCGCATGCGGGAAGTCTTCATCAGCGAGCGCCAGCGACGCAGCGACGGCACTCCCCAGACCGTGGTGACCCGCGCCGGCGAAGGCTACCAGACCGTCGACGAGGACACCGGCAGCCGCTTCCTGGTGCTGGCCGACGGCGAGCGCTACAGCGTCGACCCGGGGCGGGCCCAGGCCGAGCGGCTGGCGTTCGGCACCTATGCCGTGCGCCTGTCGCGGGCCGCCCAGAATCCCGAGCTCGACTCGCCCGAGTATGCCACCACGGCGGCACTGCTCGCCGACGGCGACCCACCCGCCCAGGCCCAGCTGCAGTGGCGACTGGGCCTGCCGCTGATGGTCTTCATCCTGACCCTGCTGGCCATGCCGCTGTCGCGGGTCAACCCCCGCCAGGGACGCTTCGCCAAGCTGCTGCCGGCGATCTTCCTCTACGTGGCCTACCTGAGCCTGCTGCTGGCGGCGCTGGATGCCATCGCCCGGGGCGGCTGGCCCGTGGCGCTGGGCATGTGGCCGATCCATGCCGTCTTCCTGATCATCGGCCTGGGGATGACCCTGCAGGCCCAGCGCAAGGGGATGAGCGGATGATCGCCGACCGTCTCGACCGCTATATCGCACGCAATGTCCTGGGGGCCATCATCGTGGTCCAGGCGGTGCTGCTGGGCCTGGACCTGGTGATCACCTACATCAATGACCTGGGCGACGTGGAGGGCGACTACGGAGCCCTGCAGGTGCTGCTCTACCTGGTCTTCCGGCTGCCCTGGCGCTTCTACCAGTACGCCCCGGTGGGAGTGCTGATCGGCGCCCTGATCGGGCTCGGCAGCATGGCCTCGAGCAACGAGCTCACCGTGATGCGGGCCGCCGGGCGCTCGCTCACGCGGATCCTCTGGGGGGTGATGAAGCCGATCATCCTGGTGATCGCCGTGGTGCTGTTCGTCGCCGAGTTCGTCAGCCCGCGCACCGAGCAGTTCGCCAGCGCCTGGCGGCTGGAGAAGATGCAGGGCGAGGGGGCCGTGCTGACCGAGCGGGGCGGCTGGCAGCGCGAGGGCGACGATTTCTACCGGTTCGGTGCCATCCGCGCGGACCAGGTGGTGCTCGACCTGACCCGCTACCGCTTCGAGGGGCATGAGCTGCGCGAGGCCCTGAGCGCCCGGCGCGCGGTGTGGCGCGACGGCGGCTGGGTGCTCGAGGACGTGGCCGTGACGCGCTTCGAGGAGGGCCGCACCGAGGCGACCCACCAGGCGACCCGGCCCTGGAAGACCCAACTGACCCCGGCCGCGCTCGACCGCCTGCTGCGCGACGTGGAAACCCAGGCGCCCAGCGAACTGTGGGCCTATGCCCGCTACCTGCACGCCCAGGGCCAGCAGACCACCCAGCCGCTGCTGTACTTCTGGCAGAAGATGCTGATGCCGCTGACCATGGCCTCGCTGGTGCTGGTCGCCGCCTCCTTCGTGTTCGGGCCGCTGCGCAGCGTGGCCGCCGGGACCCGGGTGTTCTACGGCGTGATCACGGGCCTGGTCTTCAAGTACCTGCAGGACCTGCTGGGGCCGGCCTCCACGGTGTTCGGCTTCTCTCCCGCCTGGGCCGTGCTGGTGCCCACCCTGATCTGTGCCGGGCTGGGGCTCTACCTGCTCCGCCGCACCGGCTGACCCGGAGAGCCTCCATGCAGCGACGCTTCGATCACCTCGACGATGTCTGGCCCGCCGGCCTGGGGCGCCGCCTCGGCGCCATGCTCTATGATGGCCTGCTGGTGCTGGCCCTGTGGATCGTCATCACCGCCGGCCAGGTGGCGGTGACCCGGCTGGTGATCGGCCTGCCGCCGGAGCAGGTGGGGCTGGGCGCCGCCCAGGTGCTGTCGCTGCGCCTGCTGATGGCGTTATCGGCCTATGCCTTCTTCGCCTACTTCTGGATCCGTGGCGGCATGACGCTGGGCATGCAGGCCTGGCGACTGCGAGTCCAGACCCCCGATGGCCGGTCCATCACCCTGCTGCAGAGCCTGCAGCGCTTCCTCGTCGGGGCGCTGTCCTTCCTGCCCCTGGGGCTCGGCCACCTGTGGGTGCTGTTCGATGCCGAGAAGCGCAGCTGGTCGGACCTCGTCTCGGGAACGCGGGTGGTGGTGCTGCCCAAGGCCACGAAGCGGAAGCCCTGATGGGCGGCCGCCCTCGGCACCCATGGCTGCCTTCGCTGGCGACCTATATCGGCGCCTGCTGATCGAGATGAGAATTTTTCTCAGTCTATGGTTGCGATAGCCCTTGCGAATCATTTACATTCACTCTCATGAACAGCGTGAGGTGATGTCATGTACGTGTGTCTGTGCAAGGGAGTGACCGACAAGGAGATCCGTCGCAGCGTCGAGGACGGCGCGCGCAGCTGGCGGGACGTCCAGCGCGAGACGGGGTGCGGCACCCAGTGCGGCAAGTGCGGCTGCATGGGCAAGGGCATCGCCCGCGAGGCCATCAAGGAAGAGATGAGCATGGCCAACGAGGGCCTCGCCTACGCCGTGTGATGGCAATCGCTATCGTTTTGGTTGGCGTTATCAACACCTTGATTTTATTGCATTTTTCCTGAAATCGCCTAGACTGCCTCGAGGATATGGCGGCGCGCCCCTGCGCGTGCCAAGCTGAAGAGCGACCCTGACGAGTGCAATGAGGTGAAGTCATGAAAGGCGACAAGAAGGTCATCGAGTACCTAAATACCGCTCTTGGCAACGAACTGGTAGCCATCAACCAGTACTACCTGCACGCCAAGATGTTTCAGGACTGGGGCCTGGCGGCGCTGGGCAAGTTCGAGTACGAAGAGTCCATCGACGAGATGAAGCACGCCGACAAGCTGATCGAGCGGATCCTCTTCCTCGAGGGCGTCCCCAACCTGCAGGACTACGGCAAGCTGCTGATCGGCGAGGACACCCGCGAGATGCTCGAGTGTGACCTCAAGCTGGAGCAGAAGGGACGCGACGACTATATCGAGGCGATCGCCTACTGCGAATCGGTGCAGGACTACGTTACCCGCGATCTGTTCAAGTGCATCCTCGACGACGAGGAAGAGCACATCGACAAGCTCGAGACCGAACTCGGGCTGATCGGCAAGGTCGGCCTCGAGAACTATCTGCAGAAGCAGATGCACGCGGCGGAGTGACCCCCGCCGGTCGGCATCGCTTCCCTCACGAGGCGCCCCCGGGGCGCCTTCGTCGTGTGGCCCTCAGGAAAAGGCCTTCTCCAGGGCGAAGCGCGGCAGCGGTTCGCCCTGCACCTCGACGGTCTCCATGAACATCGACAGCGGTCGGACCCAGAGGCCGTAGTCGCCGTACAGGGCGCGGTAGGCCACCAGCGGCTCCTCGGTCTCGCTGTGGTGGGCCACGCCGATCACTTCGTAGAGCGGTCCCTTGTAGTGGCGGTAGATGCCGGGGACGGGATACTGCGCTTCCATCTGCGGACTCCTCGGGTCAGGGGGCGGCGGCGTCACGGGCCAGGCGGGCCAGGGTGCGCGAGGCGGCGACGAAGCCGAAGCTGCCGGTGACGAAGGTGGCGGCGCCGAAGCCCGAGGCGCAGTCGAGACGGGTGGCCTCGCCGGTGCCGGGCTTCTGCAGGCAGACCTCGCCGTCGGCGCCGGGGTAGACCAGCTGCTCGTCGGAATACACGCACTCCACCGAGAAGCGGCGCCTGGGGTTGCGGGAGAACCCATGGTCCCGGCGCAGGCGGGCGCGCACCTTGGCCAGCAGCGGGTCGTGCTCGGTGCGGGTGAGGTCGGCCACGCGGATGCGGGTGGGGTCGGTCTGGCCCCCGGCGGCGCCGGTGACGGTGATCGGCAGCTTGCGCCGCTTGCACCAGGCGATCAGCGCCGCCTTGGCCACCACGCTGTCGATGGCGTCGACCAGGTGGTCGGCGTCCTCGGGCAGGCGGTCGGCGAGATTGGTCGGGGTCACGAAGGCGCTGTCCGCCACCACCTCGATGCCCGGCTGGATGGCCCGGCAGCGTTCGGCCAGCACCTCCACCTTGGGACGGCCGATGGTGCCGTCCAGGGCATGCAGCTGACGGTTGACGTTGGAGACGCAGACATCGTCCAGGTCGATCAGGGTCAGCCGGCCGATTCCGGACCGTGCCAGGGCCTCCACGGCCCAGCTGCCCACGCCGCCCACGCCCACGACCACCACATGGGCGCGGCGGAAGCGCGCCAGGGCGCGGGCACCGTACAGGCGGCGGATGCCGCCGAAGCGCAGCTCGTGGTCGTCGGTGGCGTGGGGGGACGGGTGCAGCAGGGTATCGGTCATGGGCATCGGTGGCGTGTCAGGCGAGGGCGGGTGTGGCGTCCGGCCGCTGGTTCGCGGGCAGGTGGCCCGCCCAGCCGAAGCGCTGGAAGAGGGCGGTCATCGGGGCGTCCAGGGCGCAGCCCAGCGCCAGGCGGCGGCCGTCCGCGGGATGGTCGAAGGTCAGGCCCACGGCCGCGAGCAGCAGCCGGGCACAGTCCAGGTGCTCGGCGAAGAAGCGGTTGTGGTTGCCCTTGCCGTGCTTGGCGTCGCCGATGATCGGGTAGCCGCGGCGGGACAGGTGGCGACGGATCTGGTGGCGCCGACCGGTCAGGGGGCGGGCCTCCATCAGCGAGTAGCGGGCCCGGGGATAGCGGTCGACCTGCACCGGCAGCTCGACGCTGTCCAGCCGCCGCACCTCGGTGACCGCCTCCATGGCCGGCATCTCGGCCTTGGGCCGCCGGCCGTCCTCCTCGCGCAGCGCATAGTCGAGGCGGGCGGCGTCGGGGCCCACGCCGCGCACCACCGCCAGGTAGCGCTTCTCCACCCGGCGTTGCTCGAACGTCTCGGCCAGGCGCGTGGCCGTCTCCGGCGAGAGGGCGAAGATCATCAGCCCCGAGGTGGGGCGGTCGAGGCGGTGCACGGGGTAGACGCGCCGGCCGAGCTGGTCGCGCAGGGCCTGCAGCAGGACATGGCGCTCCCCGCGAGCCAGGGCGGTGCGATGCACCAGCAGGCCGGCCGGCTTGTGCACGGCGACCAGGTGCTCGTCGTGGTAGAGGATGGGCAGCGGTTCCGTCATGGCGCGCTCGAACGGCAGGTGACAACGAGGGCGCCATTGTCGCCGTCCCGGGGCCCGATGTCATCACGGATCTCGGCGGGGCCCACCATGGTCGGCTCGCACAGGCGGGGAAAATACGCGAAGCTGGAAGGCGCCGCTACATGGAGGTCGCCATGAGACACTCGCCCGCCTATCGCCTCGCCGCCACCATCCTGCATGGCTTCGACGAGTACCGGTCGCGATTCAAGGAGATCACCGCCGATGCCAGCCGCCGCTTCCGGGATGCGGCCTGGCGCGAGGCCCAGCTGGCCTCGGCGGAGCGGATCGATCTGTATGACGATAAGGTCCAGATCACCCTGGCGAGGCTCCGGCGGACCTTCGAGGAGGACCAGCTGGTGGACTTCGAGTCCTGGCGGGAGGCCCGTCGCCACTATGCCGACCTGATCAGCCAGCGGCTCGACTACGAGCTGGCCGAGACCTACTTCAACTCGATGTTCTGCTCGCTGTTCCATCATCGCCACATCCGCAACGACTGGATGTTCGTCTATCGCTCCCGAGCGTATGCCGCCCACCACTCCGGCCTCCAGCTGTGTCGGCGCCAGGCGGTGGGCGATGACTGGGAGCAGGCGCTGCGCTGGGCCCTGGCCGAGGCGCCCTTCGAGACGCCCTTCGAGGACCTGGAGCGAGACGCCGCCCTGGGCGGCGATTTCCTGCGTCGCCAGCTGCCCCCGGCGATCCTCGACGATCCCCAGGCCGAGATCGAGTTGATCAAGAGCGTCTTCTACCGCAACAAGGGCGCCTACCTGGTCGGCCGCATTCGCGGCGGCGGCGGGCAGGTGCCGCTGGTGCTGCCGGTGCTCCACGAGGCGGGCGACGGGCTCCACCTGGACACCGTGATCATCGAGCCCGACGAGGTCTCGATCATCTTCTCCTTCACCCGGGCCTACTTCCAGGTCAAGGTCGTGGTGCCCAGCGAGTTCGTCCACTACCTCCAGGAGGTGATGCCCGACAAGCCTCAGGGCGAGCTGTATGCCGCCATCGGTTTCTACAAGCAAGGCAAGACCGAGTTCTTCCGCGCCCTCAATGTCCAGGTGGCCAAGCGCGAGGACCAGTTCCTGATCGCCCCCGGGGTGCGCGGCATGGTCATGGCGGTGTTCGTGCTGCCGTCCTTCCGCACGGTGTTCAAGATCATCAAGGATCGCTTCGACCCCACCAAGGAGATGAGCCACGAGAACGTCCGCGAGAAGTACCGGCTGGTCAAGCGTCACGACCGGGTGGGGCGCATGGCCGATACCCAGGAGTTCTCGAACTTCATCGCCCGCCAGGACCACTTCGACCCGGAATGCCTGGCGCACCTGCTCGAGGTGGCACCCTCCACGGTCTACCTGCGCGGGGACAAGGTGATCATCGAGCACTGCTACACCGAGCGCATGATGACCCCCCTCAACCTCTACCTGCAGGACTGCGACGAGGCCGAGACGCGGGCGGTGCTCAAGGACTACGGCAATGCCATCAAGCAGCTCGCCGCGGCCAACATCTTCCCCGGCGACATGCTGCTGAAGAACTTCGGGGTGACCCGTCATGGCCGGGTGGTCTTCTACGACTACGACGAGATCTGCTATCTCACCGAGTGCAACTTCCGCCACATACCCGAGCCCCTGTACCCGGAGCAGGAGCTGGCCGACGAGCCCTGGTACTCGGTGGGGCCCAATGATGTTTTCCCCGAGGAATTCGGGCCCTTCCTGTTCGCCGACGTGCGCCTGCGCAAGCTGTTCTACACGCTGCACCCGGAGCTGTTCGACGCCGACTACTGGAAGGGGCTGCAGCAGGCCATCCGTGACGGTCGCGTCATCGACGTCTATCCGTACCGCAACAAGCAGCGCTTCAACGCCGACGCCGACAACGGCCTGGTCTACTAGCCCGAATAGGGCACCAAGTTGCTCGCGCCCTCACCCGCGGCTATCCCTCGCAGTGCCCATTCGGGCTGCGGGAGCCCCGTTTACCGGGCGACAACACACCCCCAATACACCCACGCCAGCTCTGCCGCCAGGGTATCCTCATGCCAGCGGGCGGCGTGGATGGGGCCGCGGCGGGCGAGTTCGGCCTTGAGCGCCGGCTCGCTCAGCACGCGGTTGACCTTGTCGGCGAAGTCGTCGTGGCGCTCCTCGGCGATCAGGCAGCCGGCGCCGTCCTCCAGCATGTCGCGAGTGCCCATTACCGCGGTGGAGACCACCGGGGTGCCCAGAGCCAGGGCTTCCAGCAGCACCAGCCCCTGGGTCTCCGTGCGTGACGCGAACACGAACACATCGGCGGCGCGGTAGGCCGCCTGCAGGGGGCCGTCGCGGTCGAGGTAGCCGAGAAAGATCACCGCCTCGCCAAGCCCCGCCTGCTGGGCCTGGCGGGCCAGCGCCGCCTGGGCCGGCCCTTCGCCGGTGATGATCAGCCGGGTGGCGGGGTGCTGGGCCAGCACCCGGGGTAGCATCTCGATCAGAAAGCCGATGTTCTTCTCGTTGGCCGCTCGGCCCACGAAGAGCAGCAGCCTGGCCTCCGATGGCAGGCCGTAGCAGTGGCGGAAATCGCTCGCTTCATGGGGATGGGTAAAGGTCTCCAGCGCCAGGCCGGTGGGGATGATCGCCATGGGCGTGGTGACGCCGTAGCGCTCCAGCGCCTCGCGCATGGCTCGGGAGGGCGCCACCAGGGCATCGAGCTGGTGGCACTGGCGCACCGAGAGGCGGCGGGCGGCGAAGCGCAGCCAGCGACGCGGCAGCCAGCGCACATAGTGGTGCAGGTACTCCTCGAAGAGGGTGTGGTAGGTGGCCACCACCGGAATGCCCAGCCGACGCCCCAGGGCGATGCCGGCGTAGTGGGCCACGAAGGGGGTGTGCACATGGATCAGGTCGAAGGCCTCCGCGGCGAGCTGCGGCGTCAAGGCCATCAGCTCGCGGTAGTGCATCATGCGATCCTCGGGATCGCCTGGCACGCCCCGCGAAGGGATGCGCAGCACCTCCGGCGCGTCGGTCTGCCCCAACGGGTAATCGGGGCAGATCAGGGTCACCGAGTGGCCCTGGTGCTCCAGGCCGCGGCGAAAGCTGGCGATGGAGGTGGAGACCCCGTTGATGCGTGGAAAGAACACATCCGAGACGATCAGGATTCTCAGAGGCCGAAGGCCTGCCTCGGAGGACGGCGTGCTCGTCAGCAGGGCGGTAGCGGCCAGTACCTGCCGGGATACCCGCTCGGCCTGGCCCTGCTGGGGCAGCGCATTGCTGCGAGCCCGCCGGGGCAGCGGCTCTACTTCCGCTGTGCTGAGCGGTTCGCGCGCGCGTCGGGGCATGCTAGGCGACCCTCTTGTGATATTCGGCCTTATGCTTGCGCGCGTTAGTGACGTTTTCGTGACCTCCCCCTGCAGCGCCCTGTGGGCACCGGCTTGGCTGTCATGGCGCGCTATGCTGAAAGCGACCGAGGCGCTTTGCTGCTCTCTCAACCCCAAGGAGAATGCCCATGTTGGATCTCATCTCCCATCCGGCGGGTCATGTCGTGGCGATGAACGCGGGCGGTGTCGTGACGGCCAGGGAACTGCAGCGCGCCATCGATGCCATCGAGGCCGCCAAGCGGGCCCATCCCAGGGTCAGCCTGGTGGTCGAGATCGACGGCCTTCGCTGGCTGACCCTGACCGCCTTGCTGAAGGATATCGGCTACGGTCTGACCCAGCTCGGCGATCTCGAGCACTACCACCGGGCCGCCGTGGTCACCGACCAGGAGTGGGTCAAGCATCTCACCCACCTGGAAGAGCGGCTGTTCAAGGCCGTGGAGGTCCGCACCTTTCCCAAGCGCGATCACGCCGCGGCCATGGCCTGGGCCGGTGAATTACCCAAGGGGGAGCACGAGGACCCCGAAGATGATGGCTACCACGGGGCCTGACCTTGCCGTGCCAGCTCGCCAACCAGGACGCCAGCCGTGGCTGGCGTCTTGCCGCTCAGCCGACACCGACTGTCTATCGAAGTCATCAAGCTCTAGCCGATGGCGAGACAAAGTCTATTGAACTAGGGTGGGTGGTATTGCCGTCAGCAAGCCGGCACGAAAGCGCAGGGTGTAGGGGTATAGGGAAGAGGGCATCAGTGACGCCTTGACCCATGACCGACCTCAGGACAATGCAGCAGTCATGTTCATCTGAGTCATGCAGTCGGCACGGCTATCGGTGAAATCCCGCCTGGCTATATACCTTATCTCATTGCATTTCATCGGGTTGGGGTGTGAGTGACGTGCGGTATGTCCCGAATGAATATGACGGTGCATTCGAGTCAATCAACGAACGTGCAGTCTAATGTCTGTTAGTCGATGGAGCTTACGCCTAGGCAGCTGAGGAGGAGGTGAAATAATGAAACTTACGCATTGCGATGGTAGCTGTCAGTGTGGAGCCGTAGCCTATGAAGTCGATGTAGACCTGGAGAACACCTTCACCTGCAACTGTTCTCGTTGCCAACGCATGGGCTTTGTATTGGCATTTACCTCGGTGGAAAATTTTCGGTTAATTTCTGGGGAAAAGACACTCACCGAGTACCTCTTTAACAAAAAGGCGATCCGTCACCTTTTCTGCAACATCTGCGGTGTTGAGAGTTTTGCCTATGGCGAGATGCCTGATGGGTCTCCAACGGTTGCCATAAACGTCAACTGCTTGTCTGGAGTAGATCCCAGAGCGCTGGATAGTCAGCATGTCGATGGTAAGAGCTTCTAGGCTTGGAGCACCGCCTAACAAGGCCAATCACAATCACCCATGCAAACAACGCGTGGGCTGGACCTCGACGTCGCTCGGCCTGTGTTGGCGGCGTTGGGCTCGAGAAGGTAGAGGGGAACGCTATGACAGAATCGCCAACTCCGCAAATCGTTACACGTGACCAGTGGGAGCGGGCTCGTGCTGAGCTGCTGGTCCGCGAGAAAGCGCACACGCGCGCTGGCGACCAACTGGCTGCGGCTCGGCGACGCCTGCCGATGACGCGGATGGAGCCGCTGACGGTGGTGGGTGCGGACGGTCCGGTCGCTCTGCACGAGGTGTTTGAAGGCCGGCGCATGTTGATCGTGTACCACTTCATGTGGAAGAGGAAGGGCTTGCCCCACCAGCAGTGCGAGGGCTGCACCCACACTCAGGCAGCGATGAACTCCGCCGTCTGCGCCTATCTGGCCGAGCGTGACGTGACCTACGCCGTCTTCAGCAGCGGTCCGTGGGACGAGATCGCCGCCTACCGAGACTTCATGGGCTGGACGACGCCGTGGTACTCGACCGCCGGTTCAGCGGAGGTGCTGGCGACCCGAGACGGTGGCGACGTGCGCTGCTACCTGCGGGGCGACGGCGATCAGGTGTTCCAGACGTATGAAACGACGTTGCGAGGGATCGAGGCCATGATGCCCACGCTGCAGTTGCTCGATCTCACGCCCTTCGGCCGGCAGGAGACCTGGGAGGACTCGCCCGACGGCTGGCCGCAGCAGGACCAGGCCGGATCGTGGTGGCGGCGTGACGGCCGGCCAGTTGCTCAGTGGACGCGTACCGACGTGCCGGTCGAAATAGAAACCAGTTGCTGCACTGGAAAGAGGCAATGACGCCGGACAATCAGATCATGTCGTCCGCAACGGGCGCGGGCAGGGACGGCTTCCAGTTCGTACCAGCCGCCCCATGGCATGGGCGTTAGGCATCATCACCTTCATGAAGGCTACCGGTTATGAGTGTTGAACTTGACCATGCGATCGTTCCGGTTCGGGATAGAAGGGCTGCGGCTGAGTTGCTCGCCTACCTTCTGGACGTTCCTTGGGCCGAGTCGGGGAATGGCCCCTTTTCTCCTGTTTACGTGAACGACGGACTGACCCTGGATTTCGACGAAGCACACGGCGCTTTCCCTGTGCAACACTATTGTTTTCGTGTGGGCGAGGAGGCGTTCGATGGGATCCTGGCCAGAATCAGGGCCAAGGGAATCGAGTACAGAAGTACCCCGCATGGTCCGGTAGATATGGAGATCAATACGCAGCATGGGGGCCGAATCGTGTATTGGAACGAACCTGACGACCATGTATGGGAAGTCTTGACGGTCAGCTATGCCCGGCAACCGCAGCAAGGCATACAAAGTGGTGCCTAACCAGGGCGCTGCATTCCGACGCTTGACCGCTTCCTTCCTTCGCTGCCGCTCCGGTCGGTCGCCGCCGAGCGCGGCTGAGCGCCGTCGTCGGGCGTCATTCACACCCAGAGCGCACCGGGCTGTCGATTACACGGTGTCTCGTTCGACTACTGGGTACTAGAAGGCAAACCAGAGGGATGACCTCATGCGAAGAGTGATTGTCGGCGCCATGGTGTCACTGGATGGCGTCATGCAGGCGCCTGGCGGGCCGCGAGAAGACCCGACCGGCGGATTCAGCTATGGCGGCTGGGTCGCGCCGCTGGCGGACGAGGTGTTCGGCGAAGAGATCGGCAGGATGTTCAGTCAGCGGTTCGACCTGCTGCTCGGGCGGAAGACGTACGAGATTTTCGCCGCGCACTGGCCGTATGCCGAGGAGGGACCCGATGATTCCATCGCCAGAACCTTCAATTCGATCAATAAGTACGTTGCGACCCGCAAGGGCCTGAATCTGACCTGGAAGGGTTCGGTGGCCCTCAGTGACGCGGCGGCCGATGTCGCGAGGCTGAAGCAGGAAGACGGACCAGCACTAGTCACTCAAGGCAGCACCGACCTGATTCGGACGCTGTTTGCGAGCGATCTCGTCGACGAGATCGATCTGTTCATATTCCCCGTCGTGCTCGGGAGAGGCAAGAAACTGTTCCATGATGACGGAAAGCCAGCGGGGTTAAAACTCGTCGCCAGTCGAGTGTCGCCCAACGGTATTGTGATCGCCCGGTATGTGCGTGACGGCGCGGTGAGAACCGGTGACTTCGCCATGGATCCCCCCACGCCGGCGGAAGTCGCACGGCGTGAGAAGCTGCAGCGAGAGGGTTAGCCCGAATATTGCACCAAGTTGCTCGCGCCGGAGTGCCGGACCACCTCGCTTGCCCCTTGATTCCACCGGTCTTTCTCCCTCACTCGACCGTACACCCCGGGACGGCACTCGATCGGGATAAAGCCTGTGAAACCAATTGGCTACGCGATCATCACGGCACCTGATGCAACATTCTGGCTAGCAGTCCGGGGCGAAAAGCCGATGGCAGTCGCCTTGGATGGGACTCATGGCCAGGGCGGCGCATACTAAGCCGCTACGCGGTTTGCCTGCCGCTGAGCGTCCACGTTTGGCATCAAGGGAGGCGCATTGACCATGATCGCATGCCTTGGCTGGGGCTCCCTCGTTTGGGATCCGAGAGAACTCGCCATTCAGCGTCAGTGGTTCGAAGATGGTCCACTCATTCACGTTGAATTCGCGCGGCAGTCTCGAGATGGACGAATCACTCTCGTCTTGACAGAGAGTGCAGGCTCGGTTCGTTCTTTATGGGCGCTCATGGATTCCACCCACCTGGCCTCCGCGAAGTCAGAGCTTCGCAAGCGAGAGGGAGTCCCGGAAAAGAACGAAGCAAAGCATATTGGCTCGTGGTCAGTCGGTCAGCCTGCTCCCGCATTGATCCCTGGTCTCGCCGAGTGGGCTTCATCTCACGGGATGGCTCACGTCATTTGGACGAACCTGCCCCCAACGTTCAACGGGGAAGAAAGAGTGCCTTCTTCTGACCAAGTGGTTCAGTATCTCGCCGGGCTCGTCGGCGCACAACGCGAAGTGGCCGAGCGTTATGTGCGTTTCACGCCAAGGCAGATTGACACCACCTATCGTCGTCGCATCGAAGCGACGCTTCAGTGGACGGCAATCGATGCAAGGCAGTAGTTGCACAGTGCTGCCGAACGAGTCGCTCCAGCGGGCCGGCCAAAAGCGGCGCTGTTGTCCGTCCGCTGAGCTTCAGCCTTTTCCCCGGAGGCCGATGTTGGGCCGTGGTCACTCATCTTCCTCGCCCCCTTCCTCGGCCCCCTCCCGCCAGGTCTCGGTCAGGCGATGGCCAAGCCGCAGCGTGTGCCAGAGGGCGTCAGCATCCTTGATGGATGGTGGGGCTACCTCGGCCTGAGGGGGCCTTCGCCGGGACGCTGGATCGCGTCCATCTGGGGGCAGGGACAGGGGCCACTCAACCGGTGGCCCTCAGGAGGTCGAGCAGATCGCCGTGTCGCTCGGGGTGGGCCACCAGCAGGCTGGCCCACTCGATGGGTGCCGGGTCGCCGGCAAGATCGGTGACCGTGCAGCCCGCCTCCCGGGCGATGACGATGCCAGCGGCGATGTCCCACAGGTCCACCTTGGCCCCCTGGGACCAGAAGGCATCGAAGCGGCCGAGGCCGGCATAGGCGACTTCGAGTGCCGCCGAGCCGGGGACTCGAATGCCCGCCACCCGGGGCATCAGGGTGGTGAGCTGGGCCAGGCTGGTCGGGCAGTCGCCCTTGGCGTGGTAGGGCAGGCAGGTGGCGAGCAGCATCTCGTGCAGGGCCCGCGCGGGCGGCGTCGTGATGCGCTGCGCGCCACGGTAGGCGCCCTGACCGCGCACCGCCCACAGCATCTCGTCCAGCAGCGGCTGATAGACCACGCCATGGGTGAGGGCGTCCCCCTCGGCCACGGCGATGGAGACCGAAAAGTGGGGTACCCGGTGCAGGAAGTTGTTGGTGCCGTCCAGCGGATCGATGATCACCGTGGTATCACCGGCCTGGGCCGGCGTGGCGCCGCTCTCCTCGCCGAGGAAGCCCACCTCGGGGTGGGCCCGACGCACGGTGTCGATGATGATACGCTCCGCCGCCCGGTCGTAGTGGGTCACGAAGTCGGAGGCGCCCTTGCTCTCGAAGTCGATGGCACCGGCGGCGTGGTAGCCCTCGCGCAGCAGCTCGCCGGCCACCCGGGCGGCGTGCTTGAGGGTCTCGATCAGGGTCGGCTGGGTCGGGTCGTTCATGCGCCCTCCTGGAGGTGTTGCCGGTAGCCCGGCTCTCGATGACGGATGGCAGGACGGTAGCGGTGAAAGGTGACGGCGGGACGTCAAGCGCATGTCGCTCGAGTGATGGAGCGGCAGGCCGGGCGCTGCGCTTTCTGGTCGCACTGGGGCCCGGAGTGGTAGTTTCAGGCAGTGGCAAGTCCTGGAAAGAGGGTAGCCGGTTCTGGAAAGTGAGTCGCTGGCGCCCGAGTGGCGAGAGGTGGTGAATGGTGGAGCAGCGTGCGCCGCATCTGGTGGTGCTTACCGGAGCGGGTATCAGCGCCGAGAGCGGCATCCAGACCTTCCGCGCCGCGGACGGCCTCTGGGCCGACCATCCCATCGAGGAGGTCGCCACCGCCGAGGCCTGGGACCGCGACCCCGAGCGCGTGCTGCGCTTCTATGACGCCCGCCGCGACCAGGTGCGCCGCGCCCGGCCCAACGCCGCCCACAAGGCCCTGGCGCAACTCGAGAGCCGCGGCTTCCGGGTCAGCGTGATCACCCAGAACATCGACGACCTCCACGAGCGGGCCGGCTCCCGCCGGGTGCTCCACCTGCACGGCGAGATCCTCATGGCCCGCTCCTCGGTGGACCCGCGCATGCGCTATCCGCTGCGCCGGGGCGGCATTCGCCTGGGGGATGTCTGCGACAAGGGCAGCCAGCTGCGCCCCGACGTGGTGTGGTTCGGTGAGGCGGTGCCACACTTCGCCGATGCCTGCGCGCTCGTCGCCGAGGCCGACCTGCTGCTGGTGGTGGGCACCTCGCTGGCCGTGATGCCGGCCGCCTCGCTGCTCCACCAGGCGCCCCTGGAGGCGCCCTGCGTGCTGGTCGACCCCGAGGCGGCGGCCCTGGCGCCACCGGGCGTGACGCGGATCAGCCGGCCCGCCGGCGAGGGGGTGCCACCGCTGGTGCGCCACTGGCAGCGCGAGGGACGGCTGTGGGTGCCGGAGACGCTGCTCGAGGCGCGCTGAGGCGCCGGTAGCCGCCCCGCAGGGCGTCGACATCCGGCGCGACCCGTGCCACCGCGAGCGGCCCTCGCCGGGGCGATCCGGGTCGGGCATGCTAGAATGCCCGACCCAGTCAGCGATGCTCCTAGATCATGAGTGATACCCGTGACCCGGCGGCCCCGCCCGCCGGCACCGACAGTGCCCACGTCCCCCCGGAGACCGTCGCGGAGTGCGACCCGGCCAGGGGGCTTTCCCGTGACCCCGCCAGCGGGCTCTCCCATGATCCCGCCACCGGTCATCCACGGCCACCGCGGCGGGAGTTCAAGGCCCGCGGCAGCTTCGTGACGCGCTGCGAGGGCTGCAACCTGCCGGCCCTCAACTGCCTGTGTCCCTATCGGGTCCAGGCCGGGAGCCGTGCCAGGGTGTGGCTGCTGACCCACCCCCTGGAGCATCACAAGCCCACCAATACCGGCCGGCTGATCCGCGACGTCCTCCCCGAGACCGAGGTCTTCACCTGGTACCGTACGGCCCCGGATGCGCGGCTGCTGGCACTGCTCGACGATGCCCGCTATGCCCCCTTCGTGATCTTCCCCGACGACCACGAGGACTATGCCCACCGGGTGGTGGGCATGGATCGCGTCATGGCCGAGGTGCACGCGGACAAGGTGCCGGTCTTTATCATCCTCGACGGCACCTGGCGCCAGGCGCGGCGGATCTTCCGCAAGAGCCCCTACCTGGCGTCGCTGCCGGTGTTGCCGCTGGCCACCGAGCGGCTGACCCGCTACCGCCTGCGCAAGCCGGCCTCCGCCGCCCACCTGTGCACCGTCGAGGTCGCCGTGGAGCTGCTCAGGCAGGCCGGCGACGCCGAGGCGGCGGGCATCCTCGACGACTACTTCGACGCCTTCAACGACAGCTACGCGGCCAGTCGCCGCCACGAGAAGCTCGAACAACCGACACCCGCCATGCGACGGCTGCAGGCAAGGGGCGCCTCAGCCGACTGAGGGCGGCCTCAGCCGATGTGCACCCGGCCCTCGGCATAGCGAAGGCCCTTCACCTTGCGCTTGGCGATCAGGTAGCCCAGCGAGATGGGGCCGACCCGCCCCAGCAGCATGGTCACGATCAGGGTCAGCTGGCCGGGGATCGACAGGTCAGGGGTAACGCCGCGGGTGAGCCCCACGGTCCCGAAGGCCGATACCGCCTCGAAGGCCAGGTCGAGGAAACGCTGCCCGGGCTCGGTGATCGTCAGGGCCAGCAGGCAGCCGAAGATCAGCAGCATGCCGGCCAGTGCCACGGCGACGGCCTCCATCACCGTTCCATCGGATAGCGAACGTCCGAAGGCCTCCGGCTTTACCCGACCGCGCAGGAAGGCGCGAGCAACCAGCAGCAGGACCACGAAGGTGGTGACCTTGATACCGCTGGCGGTGGAGCCGGAGCCGGCACCGATGAACATCCACAGCATGGTGAGCAGGGTAGAGGGCGCGGACAGGGCGCCGGTGTCCAGGGTGTTGAAGCCGGCCGTGCGGGGCGTGACGGCCTGGAACCAGGCGGCTTGCAGCTTGGCGCCGAGGGTCTCCAGCCGGCCCAGGGTGGCGGGATTATGCCACTCGAGCAGCAGCACGCTCGCCATGGCAACCAGGATCAGCCACAGCGTGGCGTGGAGCATGATCCGCGCATGCAGCGATATCCCGGTGCCCGGACGCCAGTTCGCCAGTTCGGCGATGACCACGAAGCCGAGCCCGCCGACGATGAACAACAGGCTGATCACGCCGTTGACCAGCGGGTCGGCCACTTCCTGCATCAAGCTGTCCGACCAGACGGAGAAACCGGCATTGTTGAAGGCCGAGATCGCGTGAAAGGCGCTGAGCCAGAGCCCCTTCGCGAGGCCATGGTCGGGCACCCAGGTGAGAGCCAGCAGCAGGGTGCCACACGCCTCCGCGATGAGGGCGAAGGCGATGACCAGTCGCACCATGTGGGCCAGCGCATCGAAGGAGGTATGGTCGAGGCTTTCGCTGATCAGTCGCTTCTGATGCAGTGGCAGTCGCACGCCGAGCAGGACCATCATCATGGCGGCACAGGTCATGAAGCCGAGACCACCGATCTGGATCAGCGCCAGCACCACCCCCTGACCGAACAGGGTGAGTGACGACGTGTCGATCACCCCCAGCCCGGTGACTGTCACCGCCGAGGTCGCGGTAAACAGGGCCTGATGCCAGGCCAGGGGCTGATGGGCGGCGATGGGCTGAAGCAGCAGCAGCGTGCCGACGCTGCTGAGCAGCAGGAAGCCCAGCAGCAGCAGCTCCGGCAGGGAGAAGGTGAGGACCGGCCCATGGGGAAGCCGTCGTATGGGGCGTCTCAGGCGCTCATGCATGCTCCCGCTCCCCGCGTCGCGTGACTCATGGTGGTATATGCCGGTCAGAGATGCCGGCCCAGGCTCCGCAGTTCCTCCAGTTCGCCCAGCAGCACCAGGCTGTCTCGTGGCTTCAGGGCAATATCGCTTCCCGGCGTGCGGATCAGTTCATTGCCCCGTTTGATGGCGATGACCGAGAGGCTCTTGGTGTTCCGGTTCAGGTCGCCCACCGTGGGGAAGGAGGTCTCGAGCTGTTCGGTGGTCTGAAGCTCGACCACGAACTGCCGGTTGCCCAGGTCGATGAAGTCGACCAGGGCGTGATAATGGAGGCTCTCTCCGACCCGTACCCCGATGTCATACTCCGGGTAGACGACGTGATCGGCCCCGAGGCGCTTGAGCAGGCGGTAGTGCGTGTCGGAATGGGCCTTGACCCAGACCTGCCGGGCCTGGTGTTCGCGGACGAGCAGGGTGCAGATCATGCTGGCTTCCAGGTTGTCATCGGTGTCGATGACCACCGCGTCGTATTCGCTCAGGGAGAGCTGACTGATGACCTGTTCATCGGTGATGTCGCCGACGATGGCATGGCTGAACAGATCCGCGTAGTGATCGACACGGGACTCGTCCAGGTCGACCCCCAGCACCTCGTCATGCTGGCGGTGTAGCTCCTGTGCCACCGTGATGCCGAAGAAGCCCAGGCCGAGAATCGCGAACTGGCGTGACATCGTTGCCCCCTTGGTGCGGATGGTGCGCGTCTGCTTGTCCCCTTCCCCCCAGCTGGCATCCTGCCCAGCGGGGCCGTGCCCGTGCTCAGCCGCCGATCAGCGCCCCGGCGATGCGGAAACCGGCGATCCAGGTGCCGGCGGCGGAGCCGAGGGTGGCGGCGAGGAAGACCAGCAGGGTGCGCGAGACGCGGTTGCGCCACCAGCCCTTCAACTGGGTGACGTCATGGCGCAGGGTGGCGAAGTCGCGCACCTTGGGCTTGCGCATGGCGAGTTCCACGCCGGCGGCGACGAAGCCGGCGCCGATGGTGGGATTCAACGAGGTGAGTGGCGCGGCCACCACGGTGGCGGCCACGGTCACCGGGTGCGCCAGGGCCACCAGGGTGGCCGCGCCGGAGAGCACGCCGTTGATCACGAACCACTCCGCCACCAGCTGCCAGCCGAGTTCGGTGTTGCGCGAGAAGCCGATGGCGAAACCGGTCAGCACCAGCACGGTGATCGCCCAGGGCAGGACCTTCCAGGCCTTCGAGCGTGGCGGGGTGGCCTCGAGGGCCTCGCGCTCCGGGGTCGGCGCCTCCGGCAGAGGACGCTCCAGGTGCTCGGCCATGCCCTTGAGATGGCCGGCGCCGATCACCACCAGCACGTGCCGGTAGCGGCCGGGCGGGCACTGCTCGGCCAGGCGCAGCACCATGTAGCGATCCCGCTCGCTGATCAGCGGCGTGTAGAGGGTCTCGGACTCGGCGGCGAACTCGCTGAAGGTGGACTCCAGGACATCGCCCTCCTTGAGCCGCTCGATGTCCGCGGCGGAGATATCCTGGCGCGACAGCACGCCACCGAGCAGCCCCGAGAACAGCGAGAAGCGCTGCCACCAGGGCACGTTGTGGTAGAGGCGCTTGAGGGTCACCCCCACGTCCCGGTCGATCAGCACCAGCGGCAGACCACGGGCCCGGGTCTCCTCCAGGGCGGCGCGCATCTCGGCA
This sequence comes from Halomonas sp. M4R1S46, assembly GCF_025725685.1. Lineage (NCBI taxonomy): Bacteria > Pseudomonadati > Pseudomonadota > Gammaproteobacteria > Oceanospirillales > Halomonadaceae > Halomonas > Halomonas sp. M4R1S46. The sequence goes on along the minus strand of NZ_CP107008.1, from coordinate 3,705,840 downwards.
CCGGGCTCGATGCCCGACTGTTCGGCGAGGCGCTGCTGGAAGGCGCCCAGTGCCAGGCTGGCGGCGACCATGCCGGCCTTGCCCTGGCGGAAGATCTGGAACAGGTCCTGCTCGCCGAGGGCGTCGGGGTTGGCCAGGTTCTGGTGGCGCGAGTCGCACAGCTCGATGGCCACCGCGTCGAACTCGCCGGAGTCGATCAGCGAGCGGACCTCCGCGGCGCTCTCCGCCGAGACATGAGCGGTACCCAGCAGGGTGTAACGGGTCTCGCCCACCCGGAGGGTGCGGCGGGGGCCGCCGGTGGTGGCCTGTTCACGGGGGGCGGTCACGGTGTCCTGGGAGTCGGTCATTGACGCTCGGGCCTGGAGGATGAAGGGTCGATTATCCACGAAGCCCGCCGGCGGGCCAAACCCGCCGCGGGCGCTTGCATCGGGTTTCCTCTACTTGCGCCAGAAGGCCGAGGTGAACAGCACCAGTACGGTGAAGATCTCCAGGCGACCGAGCAGCATGGCCACCACCCGGATCCACTTGGCCAGCATCGGCAGGTCGCCCCGGTATTGAGAGCCGCGCTGGCCCGGCCAGCGCCCAGGCGACCCCACCTGCAGAGCGGCGTCTTCGATCACTTGCGCCAGAAGGCCGGGGTGAACAGCACCAGCACGGTGAAGATCTCCAGGCGGCCGAGCAGCATGGCCACCACCAGGATCCACTTGGCCAGCATCGGCAGGTCGCCCCGGTATTGAGAGCTGCGCTGGCCCGGCCAGCGCCCAGGCGACCCCACCTGCAGAGCGGCATCTTCGATCACTTGCGCCAGAAGGCCGGGGTGAACAGCACCAGCACGGTGAAGATCTCCAGGCGGCCGAGCAGCATGGCCACCACCAGGATCCACTTGGCCAGCATCGGCAGGTCGCCGTAATGTGCGCTGGCCTCGCCCAGGGCGGGGCCCAGGTTGTTGAGCGCCGAGGCCACGGTGGACCAGGCGGTGATCTGGTCGACGCCGGTGGCCATCACGCCCACCAGCATCAGGAAGAACAGCATCACGTAGGCCGAGAAGAACCCCCAGACCGCCTGGGCGATGCCGTCCGGCACGCTGACCTTGCCGATCTTCACGGTGATCACCGCATTGGGGTGGATCAGACGCATCACCTCGCGCATGCCCTGCTTGAGGATCAGAATGATGCGGATCACCTTCATGCCGCCGCCGGTGGAGCCCGAGCAGCCGCCGACGAAGGCCGTCACGAACAGCAGGAAGGGCAGGGCGCCGGGCCAGATCGAGAAGTCGGCCACGGCGAAGCCGGCGGTGGTGGCGATCGAGACCACCTCGAACAGGGCATGGCGCAGCCCCAGGGTGGTCTCGTAGATCTCGGTGAGCCACAGCGAGATCGCGGTGATGGTCACCAGGCCCGCCAGGAACAGCATCAAGAAGCGCGCCTCCGGGTCCTGGAAGTAGTGGGCCACGCTGCGCTGCCGCCAGGCCAGGAAATGCAGGCTGAAGCTCATCGCCGAGATGACCAGGAAGAACACGCAGACCAGCTCGATGGCGGCGCTGTCGAAGTAGCCGATGCTGGCGTCGTGGGTCGAGAAGCCGCCGATGGCCACGGTGGAGAAGCTGTGGCCCAGGGCGTCGAACCAGTTCATGCCGGCGGCCATGTAGGCCAGCATGCAGGTCACGGTCAGGGTGGCGTAGATGTACCACAGCGCCTTGGCGGTCTCGGTGATGCGCGGGGTCAGCTTGGAGTCCTTGAGCGGCCCCGGGATCTCGGTGCGGTACAGGGCCATGCCGCCGACGCCCAGCGTCGGTAGGATGGCCACCGCCAGTACCACGATCCCCATGCCACCCAGCCACTGCAGCTGCTGACGATAGTAGAGGATCGCCTCGGGCAACAGGTCGATGCCGGTGATCACCGTGGCCCCGGTGGTGGTCAGTCCCGAGAAGGACTCGAAGACGGCGTCGGTGGGCGACAGCGCCGAGGCGCCGGTGAGCATCAGTGGCAGCGAGCCGAACAGCCCCAGCACGCTCCAGAACAGCGCCGCGATCAGGAAGCCGTCGCGGGTGCGCAGTTCCCTGCGGGCATGGCGGTTGGGCAGGTACATCATGGCCCCGGTCACCACGGTGATGGCCAGCGCCACCACGAAGGCCTCCCACATGCCGTCGCCGAAGAGCAGCGAGATCAGGATCGGGGGCGCCATGGTCAGGCTGAACATCATCAGCAGCAGACCCAGGATACGCAGGATCATGCGCAGGCTCATGCGGTGGCTCTCCTCGTCGGGTGGGGCGTCGTCCCTGGCGGCATGGCGGTCACTCGGTGCGAGGCTCCATCAGAAGAAGGTCAGGCCGACCTGGAACAGCCGTTCCACGTCGCGGATGCGGCGCTTGTCGATGACGAACAGGATCACGTGGTCACCCGACTCGACCACCACGTCGTCATGGGCGATCAGCACCTCCTTGCCGCGCACGATGGCACCGATGGTGGTGCCGTTGGGCAGGTCGATATCGCCGATGGCCCGGCCCACCACCTTGGAGGACTGGGTGTCGCCGTGGGCGATGGCCTCGATGGCCTCGGCGGCGCCGCGGCGCAGCGAGTGGACGTTGACGATGTCGCCGCGGCGCACGTGGGTCAGCAGGCTGCCGATGGTGGCCTGCTGGGGCGAGATGGCGATGTCGATCTCGCCGCCCTGGACCAGGTCCACGTAGGCGGCGTTGTTGATCAGCGTCAGTACCTTCTTGGCGCCCATGCGCTTGGCCAGCATCGACGACATGATGTTGACCTCGTCGTCGTTGGTCAGCGCGCAGAAGATGTCGCAGTCCTCGATGTTCTCCTCCTCCAGCAGGCGCTTGCTGGTGGCGCTGCCGTGGAGCACCACGGTGCGGTCGAGGCGCTCGGAGAGCTGGGTGCAGCGGTCGAGGCTGTGCTCGACGATCTTCACCTGGTGGCTGTGTTCGAGGTGCTCGGCGAGGCGCTCGCCGATGTTGCCGCCGCCGACGATGATGATCCGCCGGAAGTCCCGCTCCAGGCGCCGGAGCTCGCTCATCACCGCGCGGATGTCACGCCGGGCGGCAATGAAGAACACCTCGTCATCGGCCTCGATGACGGTGTCGCCGCGGGGGATGATCGGCCGGTTGCGGCGGTAGATGGCGGCCACCCGGGTATCGACGCTGGGCATGTGCCGGCGCAGGAAGCCCAGTTCCTGACCCACCAGCGGGCCGCCGTAGAAGGCCTTCACCGCCACCAGCTGCACCAGGCCGCCGGCGAACTCCAGCACCTGCAGGGCGCCGGGGTGCTCGATCAGCCGGCGGATATGATCGGTGACCACCTGCTCGGGACTGATCAGCACGTCGATGGGCACCGCCTCGTGGGCGAACAGCCCCTTGCGGGTCAGGTAGGCGGTGGCACGGACCCGGGCGATCTTGGTCGGGGTGCGGAACAGCGTATGGGCCACCTGACAGGCGATCATGTTGACCTCGTCGGAGTTGGTCACCGCGATCAGCATGTCGGCGTCCTCGCAGCCGGCCTGGCGCAGCACCATGGGGTAGGAACCGGCGCCGGTCACGGTGCGGATGTCGAGCCGGGTGTGCAGCTCGCGCAGCCGATCGCCGTCGGTGTCCACCACCGTGATGTCGTTCTCTTCGCGGGCCAGGTGTTCGGCCAGGGTCCCACCGACCTGGCCGGCGCCGAGGATGATGATCTTCATTGGGTGTCGCTGTCCGCAGGAAGCCGTGGCGGTGCCGTTTTGTGCACCGCAACATGAGTGATGGCCAGCTTAAACCAGCCGCGGATGGAAGAACAGGTCGGCCGCGGGGCCGGCCTCAGTCGAGGGTGAAGCCCACCTTGAGCGTCACCTGCCAGTGCACCACCCGGCCATGCTCGATATGGCCGCGGGTGTCGGTGACCTCGAACCAGCGCATGCTGTGCAGGCTCTCCGAGGCCTTGCTGAGGGCGCTCTGCACCGCGTCCTCGATGCCCGTCTCGGAGGTGCCGGTCAGCTCGATGTGCTTGTAGATATGGTTCATGGTGTCGTCCTTTGGCAGCGAAGGATGGGGCCGCTCAGGCGGCCCGCTTCCTCAGTCTGGCATAGAAGAAGCCGTCATGGCTGTCGAGGCTCGGCAGCAGCTGGCGCCCGGCGCCGGCGGGCCGACCCCAGGCGAGCCCCGTGGGCGTGGTCACCTCGGCGTCGGGGGTGCGCTCGAGGAAGGCCTGGACCTGGTCGGCGTTCTCCTCGGGCAGCACCGAGCAGGTGGCATAGAGCAGGGAGCCGCCCGGCGACAGCAGCGGCCAGAGGTTGTCGAGCAGGCGGGCCTGGAGCTCGGCCAGCCGCGGGATGTCCGAGGGGCGGCGCAGGCGCTTGATGTCCGGGTGGCGGCGGATCACGCCGCTGCCGGAGCAGGGGGCGTCGAGCAGGATGGCGTCGTAGGGAGTGCCGTCCCACCAGTCGCGCTGGGTAGCGTCGCCGTGGGCCAGGGAGGCACTCAGGCCGAGCCGCGACAGGGTGTCCTCGACCCGGGCCAGGCGGGCGTCGTCGCTGTCGATGGCCTGCAGCTCGATGTCGAACAGCTCGAGCAGGTGGGCGGTCTTGCCGCCGGGGGCGCAGCAGGCGTCCAGCACCCGGGCGCCGGGACGCGGGGCGATCACCGGCCCCAGCAGCACCGCAGCGAGCTGGGCCGACTCGTCCTGGACGCTGACCAGGCCCTCCTGGAAGCCGGGCAGGGTGGTCACGTCCCGCGGCGTGTCCAGGGTCAGGCCATCGGGCGCATGCGGGCACAGCCGGCAGCTGATGCCGGGGGCATCGAGGCGGTCGCGGTACATCTCGCGGTCGCCGTGGCGGCGGTTGACCCGCAGGGTCATGGGGCCGGGGCGGTTGTTGGCCTCACAGATGGCCCGCCAGTCGTCCGGCCAGGCCTGGCGGAAGGCCTTGAGCCACCACTTGGGGTGGAGCAGGGCCACGGCCGGGTCCTTGTCGACCTCGGCCTGCAGCGCCGCGGATTCGCGCTGCAGGCGGCGCAGGCAGCCGTTGAGCACCCGGGTGGCCCAGGCCTTGTTGAGCAGGCGGGCGGCGCCGGCGGTCTCGCCCACCGCGGCATGGGCCGGGATGCGCAGGTAGAGCAACTGGTAGATGCCGACCAGCAGCAGGGCCTGGATGTCGGCATCGCGGGCCTTGAAGGGCTTCTCCAGCAACGTCGCGGCCAGGGCTTCCAGCCGCGGCAGGGCCCGGCAGGTACCGAAGCACAGCTCCTTGAAGAGGCTGCGGTCCCGGGCCACCACCTTGTGCTCGTCGAGGTTGTTGAGCGAGCCCTTGCCGGTGATCACCGGGGCGAGCGCCCGGGCCGCGGCGGCGCGCACCGCCAGGCCGTTGTCGAGGGACTTGGAGCGTCCGGCGTGCTGGCTCATGCGCGGGTCTCCCGGTCCGGGGTCCCCAGGCGGGCGCCCGGGGGGAAGCGGTCCGCGCGGGCCTTGAGCAGCTCGCGAACATCGAGGGCCTTGCCGCCCGGCAGCTGGGCCTGGGTCACGCGCAGCACCTGGTCGCCGCCGGGGCCGCAGGCGATACGCAGGGCATCGGGGTCGGGGGCGAGCAGGGTGCCGGGGGCCTCGGGGTCGCCCGCGTCCGGGGCGGCCTCGGCCATCAGCAGGCGCAGGCGGTCCTCGCCCAGCGCGCACCAGGCCACCGGCCAGGGATTGAAGGCGCGGATGCGGGCGGCGAGCGCCTCGGCGGGCTGGCGGAAGTCGAGCTCGGCCTCGGCCTTGGTCAGCTTGGCGGCGTAGGTGACACCGGCCTCCGGCTGGGGCTCGGCGACCAGGCCATCACCGGCCAGGGCCTCCAGGGCCTCGCCAAGCGCCTGGCCGCCGAGGGCGGCCAGGGTGTCATGGAGTTCGCCGCCGGTGGTGGTGGCGGTGATGGGGGTCCGCCGGACCAGCAGCATGTCGCCGGTATCCAGGCCCTCGTCCATCTGCATGATGGTCACGCCGCTCTCGGCGTCGCCGGCCTCGATGGCCCGCTGGATGGGCGCCGCGCCGCGCCAGCGCGGCAGCAGGGAGGCGTGGACATTGAGGCAGCCCAGCCGCGGCGTGTCGAGCACCGCCTTGGGCAGGATCAGGCCGTAGGCCACCACCACCATGAGGTCGGCGTCCAGGTCGGCCAGCTCGGCCTGGGCCTCCGGCGTGCGCAGCGAGGCGGGCTGGTGGACCGGCAGGTCATGCTCCAGGGCCAGCGCCTTGACGGGGCTGGGGGTGAGCTTGCGGCCCCGCCCGGCGGGACGGTCGGGCTGGGTGTAGACGGCGACGACGTGGTGGGGGCTCGCCAGCAGTGACGCCAGGCTCTCGGCGGCGAAGTCGGGCGTGCCGGCGAAGATGACGCGCAGGGGTCGGGACATGGGTCGAGGGCCTTACCGGGATGAATGCCCCTATGATAACGGAGCGGGGCGCAAACGACGAAGGCCGGCGCCCTCAACGGCGCCGGCCTTCTCGTGTCGTGCCCGTGAGGGCCCTGACGCCCTTGGGTTCAGGCGGGCTGGCCCAGCTTGTGGCGCTTCTGCATCTTCTTCATCACCCGGTCGCGCTTGAGCGGCGACAGGTAGTCGACGAACAGCACGCCTTCCAGGTGGTCGCACTCGTGCTGGATGCAGTGGGCCAGCAGGCCCTCGGCCTCCAGCTCATAGGGCAGGCCGTCGCGGCCCAGCGCCTTGAGCTGCACCTTCAGGGCACGCGGCACCTCGGCATAGTACTCGGGGATCGACAGGCAGCCCTCCTGCATCGGCTCGCGCTCGTCGCCGATGGGCGTGTACGTCGGGTTGATCAGCACCAGCGGGGTGCTGCGATCGTCGCTGACGTCCATCACGATCACGCGCCGGTGCACGTCCACCTGGGTGGCGGCCAGGCCGATGCCTTGGGCGTCGTACATGGTCTCGAGCATGTCGTCGACCAGTTGGCGCACCTCGTCGTCGACCGTCTCGACGGCGACCGCCTTGGTGCGCAGCCGCTCGTCGGGGAATTCGAGGATGGGGAGTTTGGCCATGGCGTTGGTGTCACCGTTGTGCTGTCATTCAGGATATGCGGCTATTCTAAAAGCCGGCGACGCGGCGGAAAACCACGAGCCGCGTATCGTATCGATAGCATCAGACTATACCACGGCGGCAGGGTTCCATGCGCCACCGGGGATCACAACGCGGGGGACGCGGGGATGAGGCAGACGAGACGCAGCAAGGTCATGCGGCGCTGGCTGGGGGCGCTGGCGGCGGGGTTGCTGGTGGGCCCCGTGCAGGCCCAGGGCCTGTCCTGGGAGGATGGCCTGAGGGACAGTGCGCCGGACCGCTACACCGTGGTCAGGGGCGATACCCTGTGGGACATCTCCGGGCGCTTCCTGCAGCATCCCTGGCAGTGGCCGGAGGTCTGGCAGGTCAATCCGCAGATCGAGAACCCGCACCTGATCTATCCCGGCGACACCGTCTACCTCTACGACTGCGGCGGCCGGCCCTGCCTGGGCCTGGAGCGGGGCCAGGGGGTGGTCCGCCTCTCCCCGGAGGTGCGCACCGTTCCGCACCGCGAGGCCATCGCGCCCCTCCCGCTGGAGTCGGTGCGTCACTTCCTGCGCGAGCATCGGGTGGTCACTGATCCGGAGCAGCTGGACGAGCTGGCCTATGTGGTGGCCGGCGACGACGGCCGCCTGGTCAGCGGGGCCGGGGACCAGTTCTACGCCCGGGGCCGCGTGGACGGCGGCGGACGCTTCGGCATCTATCGCGTCGGCGAGCACTACCGCGACCAGACCAGCGGCGAGCTGCTCGGCCTCGAGCTGGAGAGTGTCGGCGAGGCCCGCCGGCTGCGCCAGGAAGACGAGATCGCGGTGATGGAGGCCACCAGTTCCCGGGAGGAGATCCGCAGCAACGACATCATCCTGCCGCTGGAAGACCGGGCCCTGACCACCGGGTTCCTGCCGCGGGCCCCGGAGCAGCCGATCGACGGTCGCATCCTGGCGGTGCCCGGCGGGGTGCGCTTCATCGGCCGGCTGCAGGTGGTGGCGCTGGACCGCGGCACCCGCGACGGCCTGGCGGCCGGGCACGTGCTGGCGGTGGAGCAGCGCGGCGAGCTGGTCGACGACCCGCGCACCGGCGAGGCCCTGCGGATGCCCGGCGAGGACGCCGGCCTGGTGATGGTCTTCCGGCCCTACGAGAAGATGAGCTACGGCCTGGTGATGCGGGCCACTCGCACCCTGGCCGTGGGGGACCGGCTGCACAACCCGCGCGCCTCGCTGGGCACGGCGCTGCGCTGAGCCCCGTTTCGCATGGGGCTCGAGGCCAGGGAGTGGCTGCTGCTGTCGCGGCTGCCCGGCATCGGCGCGGCCGGGCTGGCCGAACTCGCCGAGCGGGGGCCGGCCTGGCCGGAGGGCTGGCTGGCGGTGCTGCCCGCGCCGGCCGGCCGTGCCCTGCGCCTGTGGCTCGACCATCCCGGGCGCAGCCCGCTGGGCCCGGGGCTCGAGGCCGACCTGGCCTGGCTCGACGCCGCGGCCGACCGCCACCTCCTGCATCCCGACCACCCCGCCTGGCCGACCCTGCTCGGCCAGATCGCCGACCCGCCGCCGGTGCTCTGGGCCTGGGGGGATCTCCAGGCCCTGGCGCCGCCGAGGCTGGCCATGGTCGGCTCGCGCCGGCCGACCCGGGAGGGCCTCACCAACGCCGCCGGCTTCGCCCGGGAACTCGCCAGGCAAGGCTGGTGCGTGGTCAGCGGCATGGCCCTGGGCATCGACGGCGCGGCCCAGCGGGCGGCCCTGGAGGCCGATGGCTGCAGCGTGGCGGTACTGGGCTGCGGGGCCGATGTGGTCTACCCGGCGCGCCATCGCGACCTCCACGCGCGGTTGCAGGCCAGCGGCGGCCTGCTGGTCACCGAGCATCCCCCCGGTACCGAGGCCCGGGCGGCGTTCTTCCCGCGGCGCAATCGCATCGTCACCGGCCTGTCGCTGGGCGTGCTGGTGGTCGAGGCCGCCGAGCAGAGCGGTTCGCTGGTCAGCGCCCGGCTGGCCAACGAGCAGGGCCGCGAGGTCTTCGCCCTGCCGGGATCCATCCACAACCCCCAGGCCCGGGGCTGCCTGCGGCTGATCCGCGACGGTGCGGCGCTGGTCCGCCAGGTGGACGATATCCTCGACGAGCTCGTGCAGTGGCCCGGTACCCGGCCGGCCGGCGAGGCAGTGGTCACGCCCGCCCCGGCTCGGGAGGACCCGCTGCTGGGCTGGCTCAGCGACACGCCCACGCCGGTGGACGCCCTGGTCGACCTCACCGGCCTCGGGGTCACGGAGTGCCAGCGACGGCTACTGGAGCTGGAGCTCGAGGGCCAGGCGCGGCCGGCCCTGGGCGGCTGGGTGCGCCTGCCGACGCAGCGGTGCCCGTGATAGAATGCCGGCCGTCGTCATCGCACCGGACCCAATGCCATGACCCAGGCCACTCCCCTCGAGACCACCGTGGCCGCCCTGCGCGCGGGCGGCGTCATTGCCTATCCCACCGAAGCCGTCTGGGGCCTCGGCTGTGACCCGGACGACGAGGCGGCCCTGACCCGCCTGCTGCGCCTCAAGGCCCGCGACCCGGCCAAGGGCGTGATCCTGGTGGCCGCCGACATCGGCCAGTTCGCGCCCTGGCTGGAAGGACTGCCGCTGGGCCAGCATGCCCCCCTGGCGGCGAGCTGGCCCGGCCCCACCACCTGGCTGGTGCCCGACAACGGCCGCGCCCTGCCCCTGGTGCGCGGCGCCCATGACCGGGTGGCGTTGCGGGTCAGCGACCACCCGCTGGTCGCCGAGCTGTGCCGGGCCTTCGGCGGGCCGCTGGTGTCCACCTCGGCCAACCGCGCCGGCGAGCCCCCGGCGATGAGCGCCGCCGAGATTCATGCGATCTTCGGCGAGGAACTCGATGCCGTCCTCGATGGCCCCCTGGGCGGCCACGACCGCCCCAGCACCATCCGCGACCTGGCCACCGGCCGGGTGCTGCGCGCCTGAGAACTCATTCCGAAACGTCCGGCGAGATGAGCGCCGGGGACAAGGCGAAGCGAGGGTCTTTTGACCAGGGAAGGCAAAAGTAGCGCCCAAGGAAGGGTTCATAGCGCCCTCGCGCAGGCTTGGCGCCGGAACAGCTCATCTTCCACCCAGGACCCTTCGAATCCCGTTTCGCCCGCTATCAAGGAGGCCCCGTGGCCCACGCCAATCTCGACGACGTCAAGACCTACCTGCTCGATCTCCAGGACCGCCTGTGCGAGGCCCTGGCCGCCGAGGACGGCCGTGCCGGCTTCCGCGAGGACGCCTGGACCCGCGAGGCGGGCGGCGGGGGGCGCTCCCGGGTGATCGAGCACGGCGCGGTGTTCGAGAAGGGCGGCGTCAACTTCTCCCATGTCCACGGCGCCACCCTGCCGCCCTCGGCTACCGCCGCCCGCCCGGAGCTGGCCGGTCGCGGCTTCCACGCGGTGGGCGTGTCCTGGGTGCTGCACCCCGAGAACCCTCATGTGCCCACCAGTCACGGCAACGTGCGCTTCCTGATCGCCGAGAAGGCCGGCGAGGAGCCGGTGTGGTGGTTCGGCGGCGGCTACGACCTGACGCCCTTCTATCCGGTGCGGGAGGACGTGCGCCACTGGCACCGGGTGGCCCGGGACGCCTGCGCGCCCTTCGGCGACGATGTCTACCCGCGCTACAAGGCCTGGTGCGACGACTACTTCTATCTCAAGCACCGCGACGAGACCCGCGGCGTGGGCGGGCTGTTCTTCGACGACCTCAACGAGGGCGGCTTCGCGCGCTGCTTCGCCTTCCAGCAGGCGGTCGGCGACAGCTTCCTCGACGCCTACCTGCCGATCGTCCGGCGCCGGCGCGCCACGGCCTGGGGCGAGCGCGAACGGGACTTCCAGCTCTACCGGCGGGGACGCTACGTGGAGTTCAACCTGGTCTGGGACCGTGGCACCCTGTTCGGCCTGCAGAGCGGCGGGCGCACCGAGTCGATCCTGATGTCGATGCCGCCGCTGGTCCGCTGGGAGTACGACTGGCACCCCGCGCCCGACAGCCCCGAGGCGGAACTCTACGAGCACTATCTGGCGCCCCGGGACTGGTTGGGGGAAGACACTGAATGAGCGTCTGCTCGCCGGAATCGCTGCGTTGCGCGGTGCTCGCATTCCTCACCTATTACTCATAGGCTGCGGATGCTGCGCTCCGGGCGCCTTGCGCTTCCTGGCGCTCGACGGCTTCTTCAGCGCTTCCCGGGACAATATGGAGTTTCCATGACTGACCGTTACTGCGTGTTCGGCCATCCCGTCGGCCATTCCCGGTCGCCGGCGATCCACGCCGCCTTCGCCGAGCAGACCGGCGAGGCCATCGAGTACACCGCCATCGAGGCGCCCCTGGACGACTTCGCCGGGGCCTGGCGCGACTTCGTCGCCGCCGGCGGCCGCGGGGCCAATGTCACCGTGCCCTTCAAGGAGGACGCCTACCGGCTGTGCGACGCGCTGAGCCCCCGGGCCCGACGGGCCGGGGCGGTGAACACCCTGATCCTCGCCGACGACGGCGGCACCCGCGGCGATACCACCGACGGCCTGGGCCTGGTCGCCGACCTGCGGCGCCACGGCGTGGCGCTGGCGAAGGCCCGGGTGCTGGTGCTGGGCGCCGGTGGGGCCGTGCGTGGCGTGCTCGAGCCGCTGCTCGAGGCCGGCCCGGCCCGGCTGCAGATCGCCAACCGCACCGCCGCCAAGGCCCGGGCCCTGGCCGAGGACTTCGCCGACCTGGGGCCCGTGGCCGGCAGCGGGTTCGACGCCGTCGAGGGCCCCTTCGACCTGGTGATCAACGGCACCAGCGCGAGCCTCGGCGGCGAGCTGCCGCCGCTGCCCGACGCCCTGTTCGCCCCGGGGGCGACCGCCTACGACATGATGTACGGCGCCGAGCCCAGCGTCTTCCTGCGCTGGGCCGAGGCGCGCGGCGCCCGCGGCATCGACGGCCTGGGCATGCTGGTGGGGCAGGCCGCCGAGTCGTTCCACCTGTGGCGCGGCGTGCGCCCGGACGTCGCCCCCGTGCTGGAGGCGCTCAGGCAGGCGTTGTAACGCGAGGCAACATCAAGCGCCGAGAGCATTGGGGGGAATCGCCGACAGCACGTTGCTCGGCTTGGCGCGATGATGGGATCGGTAGATGCGCTGGCGCTTATCTCCCCTACGACTGACCCAGCTCCAAGGCTATCGCAGTTGCCTATAGCGAGGGGCGCCGGGGGCAGGCCGTAGAGGAGGTCCTACGCCAGGGGTGAGGAGGATTCCTCCGAACGGGTTGGCCATGGATGGCCAACCCCGGTCCTGCAAGCGGAGCAGGAGGCGAGAGCGCCGCAGGGCGTCGGTAGCGCCCAGGGAGGGGTTCACAGCGCCTCCTCAAAGGCCTGTCGACGGATCAGCCCCGAGCGATCCTGCTATCTGCGATACCCCTGGGCCCGGCTCAGCGGCGCTTGACGTAGAGCCCCACCATGCAGCACGCCAGGCCGGCCAGCGACACCAGCATGCCGCCGTTGACCAGCCAGGGGCGGCGCTCGATCCAGGGCACGAAGGGCTGGGGCGTGTCGCGGCATGCGCCGGCCAGGTAGTCCCAGTGGCCCTGCTGCACCAGCAGGCACTCCCGGACATCGCCCAGCTCCAGGAAATAGATGCCCATCAACACCAGGATGGGCAGGACCAGCAACAGCAGTCCGATTCTCAGCATGCGGCTTCCTTCGGGGCGTCAGGGACGCCCGCAGTTCGGGGTGCGACCGGCCTGGCGGGCCTGCTCGTAGCGGGGCAGGACCTCGGGCATCTGGGCCTCGAGGCCGGCGATGCGCTGGCCGTGGCTGGGGTGGGTGGACATCCACTCCGGGGGCTGGCCGCCGCCGGCGGCGCTCATGTTCCGCCACAGGGCCACGCTGGCGCGGGGATCGAAGCCGGCCTCGGCCATCAGCTGCAGGCCGACCACGTCGGCCTCGCTCTCGTGGCGACGGGAGAAGGGCAGCAGGATCCCGTACTGGGCCCCCAGGCCCAGGGCGGCCATGACCTGCTCGCCGCCGGCGCCCTCCAGTCCCGCCGCCGACGACAGCACCGAGAGGCCGAGGTTGGTGGCGCTCTGGGTCGAGGCGCGCTCGTTGGCATGGTGGGCCAGCACATGGGCGATCTCGTGGCCGATGACCGCGGCCAGCTGATCCTGGTTCTCGGCGATGGCCAGCAGGCCGGTGTTGACCCCCACATAGCCCCCGGGCAGGGCGAAGGCGTTGGCCGACTCGTCCTCGAAGACCCGCACCTGCCAGCCCCCGTCGCGGGCCTGCGGCGGCAGGGTCCGGACGATGGCCTCGGTCACGCACTGCACATGGCGGTAGGGGGCGCCGCCCACGGTGGAGCGCTCCTGCTGGTACTGGGCGAAGGCCTGGGCGCCCATCTGGTCGAGCTGCTGGTCGGACATCAGGGTCAGCTGCGAGCGACCGGTGGGTGAGGTGGTGCAGGCGGCCAGGGCGAGGCTCAGCGCCCCCACGGCCACTCCATGTATCCAACGCATCTGGGCTCCTCCTGGGGCCGCCAGGGGCGGTGCCACTGGACGGCTTGTCACGGTTCGCCACAAGATACCCCGAACGCCCGCGAGGTCAAACCGCGAAACCTGCAACGAAGGAGGAAGTCATGGACGAGGAACTGGCGCGGCGCCTGCTGCAGCTGGTGGAGCGGGTGGAACCCTGGCTGCCGCCGACCCCGGTCGAGATCGACTGGGAGCGCGATATCGCCGCCCTCTGGCAGCGTCATGCCCTGGGCGGGCGCCTGACCCCGGTGCCGCCCCGGGACACCCTGGGCCTGGAGGCGCTGCTGGGCATCGAGCGCCAGAAGCGGGCCCTGGTCGACAACACCCGCGCCTTCCTGCGCGGCCATCCCGCCAACCACGCCCTGCTGTGGGGCGCCCGGGGCAGCGGCAAGTCGTCGCTGGTCCGTGCCCTGCTCAACGACCTGGCCGCGGAGGGCCTGCGGCTGGTGCAGGTCGACCGCCACGACCTGGCCGGCCTGCCGGGCCTGGTCGAGGGGCTGCGCCGCGAACGCCATCGCTTCGTGGTCTACTGCGACGACCTGTCCTTCGAGGGGCACGACGACGCCTACAAGGCGCTGAAGAGCGTGCTCGACGGGACGCTCACCGGTCCGCCCGAGAACGTGCTGCTCTACGCCACCTCCAACCGCCGCCACCTGCTGCCCGAGTCGATGAGCGACAACGACGCCACCCGACTGGTGGGCGACGAGCTGCACCATGGCGACGCCGTGGAGGAGAAGATCTCGCTCTCCGACCGCTTCGGCCTGTGGCTGAGCTTCCATCCCTTCAACCAGGAGGTCTACCTGGAGGCCTGTCGTCACTGGGTCGGGCACCTCGGGACGCCCGCGGACTGGACGCCGGAGGCCCGGGCCGAGGCGATTCGCTTCGCCACCCTGCGCGGTGGGCGCAGTGGCCGGGTGGCGTGGCAGTTCGCCTGCCAGTGGGTGGGCACGCGCCGGCTGCAGGCGTCACCCTGATCCGCCCTGCGGCACCAGCTCGCCGTCCTCGCCCACGGCCATGCGGATCGTCGGGGTCAGCAGGCCGGCGGGCAGTGTCATGCCCAGGCCGCGGAGGTCGCCGGGGGTGATCGCCAGCTCGCTGCCGGCGGGCAGTTCGCCGCGACGGGCGAGCTGGCTGGCGAGTTCCACCACCGGGGCCAGGCGGCGCTGGTCCGTGGCCAGTACATCGAAGGCCACGGGCAGGCGCAGCTTGGCATCGCTGGCGGCGTTGAGGGTCACGTCATCGGCGTAGCGGCCCTCGAGCGTCTCGGCGCCCGGCATGTCCAGGCGCCAGCGGAAGCCGGCCATCTCCACCGGCGGCATGCCGGCGGGCAGGCCGAGGCCCAGGGCCAGGGTGGCCTGCACCGGCAGGCTGCCCGCCCCCAGGCTCGAGGCGATCAGCGAGGTGAGGTCGCTGGTATCCAGGCGGGCGTCGATGGCGTAGGGGCCGATGCGGACCTCCTCCACGCCCAGCGAGGTGACCGCCAGGCGAAAGGCAAACAGGCCGGTCTGGGGCAGCGCCAGGCAGCCGCCGAGCAGGGCGGCCAGGCAGAGGGGCGCCAGCAGGCGCCAGCGGGTCGGGAAGCGACGGGAACGCATCGGGGGTCTCCGGTGGGGGAAAGGGTGAGTCTGCCACAGTCAACGAGGTGGCAGGACCGGCGTATTTGAGGGGTGGCGGCGCGGCGGGTCAAGGGTCGGCGGGAGACGTCGGCGTGCCGCCAAGGCGAAGTTGTCGACCGGAGACGACACCGCCCGGCCCGTGAGCGAGCACGAGCCGGGCGGGGCAGGGCGGGAGGAGCTGGGCGAGGACGTCAGCGACGGCCGCGGCGGGCCTCCTTGGTGCGGTCCAGCTCGCGCTTCTTGGCCTTCTCCCGGTCGCTGGCGCCGGCCAGGTTGTCGTAGGGGTTCTTGCCCGAGCGGAACTCGAAGCGCATCGGCGTGCCACGCACCTTGAGCACCTTGCGGAAGGTGTTGGTCAGGTAGCGCTTGTAGGCCTCGGGCAGCGAGTCCGTCTGGTTGCCGTGGACGACGATGATCGGCGGGTTGCTGCCGCCCTGGTGGGCCATGCGCAGCTTGATGCGCCGGCCGTTGACCATCGGAGGCTGGTGCTGCTCCACGGCGTCCTGGAGGATGTTGGTCAGCCGGTTGGTGGACCAGTGGCTGTTGGCGGAGGCGAAGGCCCGCTCCAGCGAGGGATAGAGGTCGCCCACGCCGGTGCCGTGCAGCGCCGAGATGAAGTGCAACTCGGCGTAGTCGGCGAAGCCCAGGCGGCGCTTGATCTCGGTGCGCATCCGGTCCTTGGCCTCGCTCTCCAGCCCGTCCCACTTGTTGACCGCCAGCACCAGGGCCCGGCCGCTGGTCAGCACGTAGTCGAGCAGGTGCAGGTCCTGCTCGACCAGGCCGCTGCGGGCGTCCAGCACCATGATGGCGACATGGCACTCCTTGATGGCCTCCAGGGTCTTGATGATCGAGAACTTCTCGGCCACCTCGCGGACGTTCTTGCGGCGCCGCACGCCGGCGGTATCCACCAGCACGTAGGGCTTGCCGCGGCGCTCGAAGGGGATCTCGATGGCGTCCCGGGTGGTACCGGCCTCGTCGAAGACCACCACCCGCTCCTCGCCGAGCAGGCGATTGACCAGGGTCGACTTGCCCACGTTGGGGCGACCGATCACCCCGATGCGGATGCCCTTGGTGCCGGTGTCGGCGGGGATGTCCTCGTCGCGCTCGGGGAAGGGCGCGAGCACCTCCTCGATCAGCGCGGTGACGTTGCGGCCATGGGCGGCGGCGATCGGCCGCGGGTCGCCGAGGCCGAGCTGCCAGAAGTCCGCCATGGCGGAGTGCTCTTCCAGGCCGTCGGTCTTGTTGACCACTAGCCAGGTCTTCTTCTGGTTGATGCGCAGGTGATTGGCGATGGCCTCGTCGGCCACGTTGAGGCCGCTGCGGCCGTCGACCAGGAACAGCACGATATCGGCCTCGTCGATGGCCTGCAGCGACTGCTCGGCCATGGCCGCGTCGATGCCTTCCTCGTCGCCGCTGATGCCGCCGGTGTCGATCACCGTGTAGGCCTTGCCGCCGAGCACGCCGTTGCCGTACTTGCGATCCCGGGTCAGGCCCGGGAAGTCGGCGACCAGGGCGTCTCGGGAACGGGTCAGGCGGTTGAACAGGGTCGACTTGCCCACATTGGGGCGGCCGACCAGAGCGATCACGGGGGTCATGGTTGCAGTTCCAGGGCCTCTAGGCTGCCGTCGTCGGCCAGGGCATAGACGCGACGGCCATCGGTGAGCGGGCGGACGCTGATGCCGGAGCCGTCGATCTCGGTGCGGCCGACGACGGTGCCCTCGCGGGCATCGATAAGGTGGAGGTAGCCCTCGAAGTCGCCCACCACCAGGCGGCCGTCGGCGAAGGCCGGGTCGGTGAGCCCGCGGCCCTCGAGGGCCTCGAGACGCCACAGTTCCTCGCCGTTGCCGGCGTTCAGGGCGAGCAGGTGGCTGGCCTCGTCGACCACGAACAGGAAGTCGCCGACCAGCACCGGGGTGCGGTAGCTGGAGACGTCGCGCGACCAGAGGGTCTCGCCGGTGGTGGCCCTGAGGGCCATCAGGCGACCGTTGTAGCTGGTGACGAAGAGTCGGCCGTCCTGGGTCAGCACCGGCTGGCCGGCCAGGTCGACCAGGCGCTCGATCTCGCTGCGGCCCTCGGGCGTGGCGATGCGGCGCTCCCAGAGGGGCTGGCCCACGCGGTTGTCGAGGGTGACCAGGCGGCCGTTGGCCAGGCCGGCGAAGGTGACCTGGTCGATCACCCGCGGGGTGCCGGTGCTGCGCAGGGTCAGCGACGGGCGCGAGGCGCTGTAGACCCAGCGCTCGGCGCCGCTCTCGCGATCCAGGGCGGTGACCTTGCCGTCCACGGCCTGGACCACCAGCAGTTCGCGGTTGGCCTGGGGCGCGGCCAGCACCTCGCTGCTGACCCGGGTGCGCCACAGCACCTCGCCGTCGGCCTGGTCGAGGGCCAGCACCTCGCCGTTGCGGGTGCCCAGGTAGACCCGGCCGGCCACGGCGGTCAGGCCGCTGGAGGCGCCGGCGGAGAGCTCGGTGGTCCAGCGGGGCTCGCCGCTGTCGGCATCCAGGGCCTGGACCAGGCCATGCTGGTCGGCGGCGAAGATGACGTCGCCGTCCTGGGCCGGCGACAGGGGATAGCCGCCCAGGCCCAGGCCGTCGCCGACCTGCTGGTGCCACAGGGTCTCGGTGGTGGTGGTGCCGGCGGTGGCCTGCAGTTCCTTCGGCGGGTACTGGGGCTCCACCTGGCCGGCACAGCCGGCCAGCAGGCCGAGGGCCGCGGTGGCGGCGATCACGAAGCTCGCTTTCATGAGGTGGTCTCCTCGACGCCCAGGTCGTCCAGCTTGAGTTGCACGCCGTACAGCGGCTGGTCGCTCGCCTCGGACAGGCTGAGCGCCTCGCGCCAGGCCGCTCGGGCCGCCTCCCGGTCGCCGAGCATCAGGTGGGCATCGCCGCGGATATCGGCCCGCTGGGCGGCCAGGGGCGCGGGGATCTCGCCGTCCAGGGTGGCCAGCGCCGCCTCGGCGGCGTCGTCGGCGAGCTGCAGGCGGGCCAGGCGCAGCCGGGCCAGGCCCTGCAGGTAGGGCCGAGGGCTCTCGGCGATCAGCCCCTCCAGGGCGGTGCGGGCGGCGGCGGTATCGCCGGCCTGCACGGCCAGGCGGGCGTCCAGCAGCCGGGCCAGGTCGGCATAGAGGCTATCGCCGTGGTCCTCGGTGAGGGTGGTCACCAGGCCGTCGGCCTGCCGGCGGGCGGCCTCGTCGAGGGCGTCCTGGCCGCTCAGGGTGAGCAGCTGCTGGTAGCGCTGGGAAGCCGCCTCGGCCTGGCCGGCCTGGTAGTCCTGCCAGGCCTTCCAGCCGAATACCCCGGCGGCGGCGATCACCGCGCCGAGGATCAGCGAGGTGCCGTTCTCCTTCCACCAGCGCTTGATGGCTTCCAGCTGTTCTTCTTCGGTTCTCAGCTCCGCCACGGGCGGTCTCCTTTGCTGTCCGCGGGCCGTCAGGCGAGGGTGTCGCCTGCCAGCAGGGATGTGAGGGTCGTGGCCAGGTCGGCCTGGGCGAGGCGCTGCTGTTCGCGGTCCTCGCGCAGGAACTTGAGGGTCACGGCGTTCTCGGCGAGCTCGTCCTCGCCCAGCAGCAGGGCCAGGCGGGCGCCGCTCCGGTCGGCCTTCTTGATGCGGCTCTTGAAGCTGCCGCCGCCGCAGTGCAGCTGAAGGCGCAGCCCGGGCAGCGACTCGCGCAGCCGCTCGGCGAGCAGCAGGGCGGCCGGCTCGGTGGCCTCGCCCATCGGCAGCAGGTAGACGTCGAGCTCGCCGCGGGCCGCGTCGGGTACCAGCTCCAGGGTGTCGAGCAGCAGGATCAGGCGCTCGATGCCCAGGGCGAAGCCGACCGCGGGGACCGGCTTGCCGCCGAGCTGCTCGACCAGGCCGTCGTAGCGGCCGCCGGCGCAGACCGTGCCCTGGCTGCCCAGCGCCGTGGTGGTCCACTCGAAGACGGTGCGCGAATAGTAGTCCAGGCCGCGGACCAGGCGCGGGTTGACCTCGTAGCCGATGCCGGCGGCGTCGAGCATGGCGGTGAGCCGCTCGAAGTGGTCCTTCGACTCGGCGTCCAGGTGATCCATCAGCCGCGGCGCATCGGCCAGCATCGGCGCCATGTCGGGGTTCTTGGAGTCGAGGATGCGCAGCGGGTTGCTGGTCAGGCGCCGGCGCGAGTCCTCGTCGAGCAGATCGAGGTGGGCCTCGAAGTAGTCGACCAGGGTGTCGCGGTAGGCCGCGCGGGCCTCCGGCGAGCCCAGGGAATTGAGCTCCAGGGTGACGTGCTCGAACAGGCCGAGCTGCTTCCACAGCCGGGCCGACAGCAGGATCATCTCGGCATCGATGTCCGGTCCCTCGAGGCCGAAGCTCTCCACGCCGACCTGGTGGAACTGCCGATAGCGGCCCTTCTGGGGACGCTCGTGGCGGAACATCGGGCCCTGGTACCACAGCCGCTGGGTCTGGTTGTGCAGCAGGCCGTGCTCCAGGGCGGCCCGCACGCAGCTCGCCGTGCCCTCGGGGCGCAGCGTCAGGCTGTCGCCGTTGCGGTCCTCGAAGGTGTACATCTCCTTCTCGACGATGTCGGTGACCTCGCCGATGGAGCGCTTGAACAGGGCGGTCTGCTCGACGATGGGGGTACGGATCTCGTCATAGCCATAGCGACTCATCAGGGTGCGCACCTGGCCCTCGAAGTACTGCCACAGCGGGGACTGGTCCGGCAGCAGGTCGTTCATGCCACGAATGGCCTGGATCTTCTTGCTCAATGCTTGCTCCTTGAGGGGGTCGTCGGGATCAGGCGTCCCGGGCGATGACGTCCTGTTCGGCCTGCTGCTTCTCCCGGATCTTGTCGCGGATCAGCCGCTCCAGGTCGTCGACCAGGTGGTCGTTGCGCAGCTTGCTGGCCGGCTTGCCGTCGATGTAGACGAGGTTGGCCGGGTCGCCGCCGGTCAGGCCGATGTCGCTCTCCTTGGCCTCGCCGGGGCCGTTGACCACGCAGCCGATGACGGAGACATCGAGCGGCGTCAGGACGTCCTCCAGACGCTCCTCCAGGGCATTCATGGTGCCGATGACGTCGAAGTTCTGGCGCGAGCAGCTGGGGCAGGCGACGAAGTTGATGCCCTTGGCCCGCAGCCTGAGGCTCTTGAGCATGTCGAAGCCGACCTTGATCTCCTCGACCGGGTCCGCCGCCAGCGAGACCCGGATGGTATCGCCGATGCCGTCCATCAGCAGCATGCCCAGGCCGATGGAGGACTTGACGGTGCCCGAGCGCAGCCCGCCGGCCTCGGTGATGCCGAGGTGCAGCGGCTGCTCGATGCGCCCGGCCAGTTCGCGGTAGGCGGCCACGGCCATGAACACATCGGAGGCCTTGACGCTGACCTTGAAGTCGGGGAAGTCGAGGCGCTCCAGATGGTCGATATGGCGCATCGCGGACTCGACGAGGGCCGCCGGGGTGGGCTCGCCGTACTTCTTCTGCAGGTCCTTCTCCAGCGAGCCGGCATTGACGCCGATGCGGATCGGGATGCCGTTGTCCCGGGCGGCGCTGACGACCGCCCGCACGCGGTCCTCGCGGCCGATATTGCCGGGATTGATGCGCAGGCAGTCGACGCCGAGCTCGGCGACGCGCAGGGCGATCCGGTAGTCGAAGTGGATGTCCGCGACCAGCGGGACCTCCACCTCGCGCTTGATGCGGCCGAAGGCCTCGGCGGCGTCCATGCTCGGCACCGAGACGCGCACGATGTCGGCGCCGGCGGTCTCCAGCTGACGGATCTGGGCCACGGTGGCTGCCACGTCCAGGGTGTCGGTGTTGGTCATGCTCTGGACGGAGATCGGGGCGCCGCCGCCGACCGGCACCTTGCCGACGTGGATGCGGCGCGACTGGCGTCTGGTGATGGGCGATGGTGCGTGCATGTCGGACTCATTCTCCCAGGGTGAAACGGGCGACGTTGTTGGCGCCGGCGCGGGACGCCAGATCCACGGACTCGCCGCGCCAGACCAGCTCGACGCCGGTGGCGTTGCCCACGGTCAGGCGGAAGGGCGGTTCGCCTTCGACGCGCGCGGTGGTGCCGGGTTCCTGCAGGCCGACGAAAACGCGCTGGTTGGTGGCGTCGAAGATCTCGGTCCAGGACTGTTCGTTGAAGGTCAGGCGCAGCACGCCGGCGTCGGGCGCCGGGGCCTCGTCGGCCGGTGCAGCCTCCGCCTCGGGCGTGGCCGCCGTGGCCTCGTCGTCGGGCACTGCGGCAGCGCCGGCCGCTTCGCCGGCGTCGGCGGCCGGGGACGATGGCGCGGCGTCGCCCGCGGCGGTGGGTGCCGCCTCGGTCGAGGCCGCCTCGGCGGCGGGTGCCTCCTCGCTGGCGGTGGCGTCATCGTCGGCCTCGGGGGCGGATGTCGCCGCGGCCGGGTCCGGCTCGTCGGCGGCCTCGCCGCCGCCCTGGGTGATGGTGGTGGTGGTGCCGTCGAGGCTGTCCACGGCCACCGGGGCGTTGTCGCCGGGGGTGGGCGGCTGGCTGCCGCCGCGGCTCTGCCACCACATCAGCGTCAGGCCGACCAGGCCGGCGATGACCACCAGGGTAGCCAGGCGGAACATCCAGGCGCCGAGCCGTGAGGGCGGCTTGTTGACCACGTGTACCGGGGTCACCTTGCGCTCGGTGTCGTCGCTGCCGAAGCGTGCCTGATAGGCGGCCAGCACCTGATCGGCGTCGATGCCCAGCAGGTTGGCGTAGCTGCGCAGGTAGCCGCGCCGATAGGTGACGATCGGCACTTCCTCGTAGCTGTCACGCTCCAGGCCGTCGATCACGGCCGGGCGCAGGTTCAGGGCCTCGGCGACCTCTTCGCGTGACAGCTCCATCGCTTCGCGCTCGCGCCGCAGCAGCTCGCCCGGCGAGGCCTGGGGAGCGAAGGCATCGGGCTCCTGTGAATGGGTGTCGCTCATGGCGTGGCATCCTTGTTGAAAATCTCGGGGTCAGGGCGCGCCACGTGAAGCATCCAGCGGGGGCGCGTCGACCTGATCGCCCCGGGCCTGGGCGATGTCGCGGGCCAGGCGGCGGGCCGCCGTGGTGGTGCCGGCCAGGCGCCGGTAGGTCTCGAGCTCGCGCTCGGCGCGGGCATAGTTGCCCTGCTCGTACTCGAGCTCGGCCAGGCGCAGGTAGCTGCCGGGCCGGCGCGGGTCGATGCTCTGGGCGCGCTCCAGGCTCTCGCGCGCGGCCCGGGTGTCGCCGAGCTCCCGCTGGCACTGGCCGAGGTTGGTGAACAGCTGGGCCCGGTTGGCGTACTGGGTGTCTTCGGTGGCCTGCTCGAGCTGCTGGCAGGCCTCGCCGATGCGTCCCTGATCATACAGGAAGGCGGCATAGTTGTTGCGTGCTCGGGTCAGGTCCGGCGCGCTGCGCAGGGCCCGGCGGAAGGTCTCGTCGGCCAGGGCCGCTTCGCCCTGCCGCTGGTAGACCATGGCCATGGCCTGCAGGGCCTCGGGAGCCTCGGGGTCCAGCTCCAGGGCGCGGTCCAGGGCCGACAGGGCCCGGGGCAGGTTGTTGCGCTCCAGGTAGGCCACACCGAGGCGGGTATAGGCCGCCACCGGGTCGGCCGTCTCCGCTGCGGCCGGCGTGCTCGCGCCGGGCTGGGCGGCGCAGCCGGCCAGCCACAGGGCGCTCGCCAGGAGGACGGTGACGGGCAGGTGTCGGAAACCGGGCAGGCGCGGGCGACGGGTCATGGCATCCTCTCTGGTGGCGGGCACCGCCCTCCGCGCGGGGCGTGGGGTGCCTGGCCGATGGTGAAAAAAGGCCCGACCATCAAAGCGTCGTGCCCGGTTGAAGTCAAGGCGGCCCCGGGTCAGTCGGCGTCGAGCTGGATCGACTGGATGTAGCGCTCGTGGCGACGGGTGCGATCCTTGACGCGGCCGACCAGCTGGCCGCAGGCGGCATCGATGTCGTCGCCGCGGGTGGAGCGGATCGGCGCCGTGTAGCCGAGCTCGTAGAGCCACTGCTGGAAGCGCATCACCTGGTTGCGGGACGGCTTCTCGTAGCCCGAGTGGGGGAAGGGGTTGAAGGGGATCAGGTTGATCTTGCAGGGCAGCTCCTCGAGCAGCGCCGCGAGCTCGCGGGCATGTTCCTGCTGGTCGTTGACGCCCTTGATCACCGTATACTCGACGGTGACCATCCGCGTGTCGTCGCACTTGGCCAGGTAGCGCTGGCAGGCGTCGAGCAGGGTGCGGATGTTGTACTTGCGGTTGAGCGGCACCAGTTCGCTGCGCAGCTCGTCGTTGGCGGCATGCAGCGAGATGGCCAGGCTCACGTCGAGCTCGTCGCCGAGGCGGTCGAGCATCGGCACCACCCCGGAGGTGGAGAGGGTGACGCGACGCTTGGAGAGGCCGTAGCCGTTGTCGTCGAGCATCAGTTTCATGGCCGGCACGACGTTGTCATAGTTCAGCAGCGGCTCGCCCATGCCCATCATCACCACATTGGTGACCGGGCGGTTGGCGGTGTCGCGACGCGCCCCGAAGCTGTTGCTGGCGACCCACACCTGGCCGATGATCTCGGCGGCGGTGAGGTTGCGCTGGAAGCCCTGCTTGCCGGTGGAGCAGAAGCTGCAGTCCAGGGAACAGCCGACCTGGGAGGACACGCACAGGGTCCGGCGCTTGCCGTTCTCGGCCGGGATCAGCACGGTCTCCACGTAGCTGCCGTCCTCCACTTCCAGCACCCACTTGCGGGTGCCGTCGCTGGAGGCGCCTTCGTAGACCACGCTCGGGCCCCGGATCTCGGCGACCTCGGCCAGGCGCGTGCGCAGCGCCTTGGACAGGTTGGTCATGGCCGCGAAGTCGGCGCAGCCCTCGTGATGGATCCATTTCATCACCTGCGAGGCACGGAACTTCTTCTCGCCGATGGAGAGGAAGAAGGCTTCCATCTCCTCGCGCGTCATGCCGAGCAGGTTGGTGCGTTGGGGAGCAGTGGTGGCGGTCATGGCAGTCAGCGGGTCGGTGGGGCAGAGCGGGGGTGGGAGACCCCCGCCGGTGACAGGCGATCAGCCGCGCGGGCAGATCTCGCTGTCCTCGAAGAAGTAGCCGATCTCGCGGGCCGCGGATTCCGGCGAGTCGGAGCCGTGGACGGCGTTGGCGTCGATGGACTGGGCGAAGTCGGCGCGGATGGTGCCGGCCTCGGCTTCCTTCGGGTTGGTGGCGCCCATCAGGTCGCGGTTGGCGGCGATGGCGTTCTCGCCTTCCAGCACCTGCACGACCACCGGGCCGGAGGTCATGAAGCCGACCAGGTCACCGAAGAAGGGACGCTCCTTGTGCTCGGCATAGAAGCCCTCGGCCTGCTCCCGGGACAGCTGGAGCATCTTGGCGGCGACGATCTTCAGGCCGGCCTTCTCGAAGCGGCTCTCGATTTCGCCGATGACGTTCTTGGCGACGGCGTCGGGCTTGATGATGGACAGGGTGCGTTCGGTAGCCATGGGGCGTGTCTCCAGTCTGGGAAGGGTCGAGCGGTACAGCCTCGCGCCGCCCCGGGAGGGCCGGGGCGGCGCGAGGCTCGGTATGGTGCGGTCCGGCGCCGGGCGCCGACTGGGCGCAGAGTATACCGCCCCGGGGCGGCAATGGACAATCGCGCGTCCGGCGGGCTCAGACGCTGAAGCTCTCGCCGCAGCCGCACTCGTCCTTGACGTTGGGGTTGCGGAAGCGGAAGTAGCGGTTCAGGCCCTCGGAGACGTAGTCGACCTCGCTGCCGTCGAGCATCTCCAGGGCCTCGGGGGCGACATAGACCCTGACGCCGTGCTCCTCGAAGGCCACGTCGTCGTTGGCGGCCGCGTCGGCGAAATCGAGGACGTAGCTGTAGCCCGAGCAGCCGCTGGGCTTGACCGTGACCCGCAGGCCCAGGCCGTGGCCGCGCTCGTCGAGCACCCGACGGATCTGCTCGGCGGCGGCAGTGGTGATCGAAAGATGCGACATGGTGGTCTCCTGCAAGCGTTATGGGGTCAAGGCGTCTTGCGGCGCAGCCCGATCAGGGCATGGCGCAGCGCCCCGAGCGCCCGGTCGATATCGGCTTCGGTGGTGAAGCGGCCGAAGCTGAAGCGCAGCGAGGCGAGCGCCAGGCGCCGGGGCACGCCGATGCCCTTCAGTACATAGGATGGCTCGACGCTGGCCGAGTTGCAGGCCGAGCCGGTCGACAGCGCGATGTCGCGCAGCGCCATCAGCAGCGACTCGCCGTCGACCCCTTCGAAGGCCAGGTTGAGGATATTGGGCACCGCGCGCTCGACCACGCTGTTGCGGTGGATGCCGCCGAGCTCCTCGAGCCCGGCCAGCAGCCGGTCGCGCAGCGCCCGGATCCGCGCCTGGTCGGCCTCGCCCTCGCGGCCGGCGATGGCGAAGGCCTCGCCCATGCCGGCGATCTGATGGGTCGGCAGGGTGCCCGAGCGCATGCCCCGCTCGTGGCCGCCGCCGTGGATCAGCGCCTCGAGGCGGATGTCCGGGCTGCGCCTCACGTAGAGGGCGCCCACGCCCTTGGGCCCGTAGGCCTTGTGGCCGGACAGCGACATCAGGTCGATGCCGAGGCGCGCCACGTCCAGCGGCAGGCGCCCCACCGCCTGGGCGGCGTCGACGTGGAAGACCGCGCCGCCGGCATGGACGACCTCGGCCAGCGTCGCCAGGTCGTGGATGCTGCCGAGCTCGTTGTTCACGGCCATCAGCGACACCAGCGTCGTGTCCTCGCGCATCGCCGCCCGCAGGGCCTCGGGCGTCACCCGCCCGTCGCGTTCCGGGGTCAGCCAGGTGACCTCGAAGCCCTCCTGCTCCAGGGCCTTGGCGGTGTCGACCACGGCCTTGTGCTCGATGACCGAGGTCACCAGGTGTCGGCCGCGGGCCCGGTTGGCGCGCATGAAGCCGATCAGGGCCAGGTTGTCGGCCTCGGTGGCGCCGCTGGTCCAGACGACCTCGCGGGGATCGGCACCGATCAGGTCGGCGACCTGGCGGCGCGCCCCTTCCACGGCCTGCTCGGCCAGCCAGCCCGGCATGTGGCTGCGCGAGGCCGGGTTGGCGAAGACACCCTCCTGGGTGAGATGGCGGCTCATGACCTCGGCGACCCGGGGGTCGACGGGGGTGGTGGCGGCGTAATCGAGATAGACGGGTGCGCTCATGGGCTCGGTCGGTATCGGGGGTCAGGGCGACGCGGTCGGGATCTGGTCGTCGTCGAGGCGGCGGCGCTGGCGGCCGGCGATGTTCTGAATCTCCTCGCGGCTGGCCAGCTGGCCCAGGGTCACGCCATCGAGGAAGCCGTGGATCTGCTCGGACAGCTCGCTCCACAGGTGGTGGGTGAGGCAGGTGTCGCCCTGCTGGCAGTCCGACAGGCCGCCGCAGCGGGTGGTATCCACCGATTCGTTGACGGCGTCGATGACCCGGGCCACGGAGATCGTCTCCGGGGGCATGGCCAGCAGGTAGCCGCCGCCGGGACCGCGCACGCTGTCGACCAGGCCGCCGCGCCGCAGGCGGGCGAACAGCTGCTCGAGGTAGGACAGCGAGATCTCCTGCCGCCTGGAGATGTCGGCGAGGCTGATCGGGCCCGCGTCGGCATTCATCGTCAGGTCGAGCATGGCGGTGACGGCGTAGCGTCCCTTGGTGGTCAGGCGCATGGAGCATTCACCTCGGCACCGGCGCGGGCGTCGGTTGTCGGTGACTCGGGCCGGTTCCCCGCGAAGGGCCGGGAAGACTCGCCATTATGATAAAGACCCAGTAGTACGGTCAACCATTGCTGCGGCGCTTGCCGACCGCATCCCGGCGGGGCGTCGGCGTCTCGGGCGCGTCGTCACTGGCCGGCTCGGGGCTGGCCTCGGCCGGTGACTGGCCGGCGGGCGTCGGCCGGTCGGTTGCCTCGGGCCGGTTGTCCCGCGGCCCGCAGCAGCCGTCGACGTCCTCGAGGATATTGGCGAAGTCCTCGTCGCGCAGTTCCGGCAGCTGGCCGTCGCGGAAGCCGGCATCGATCTGGCGCAGCGTCGAGCACATGCGCTCGATGCGCTCGTCCACCGCGTGCATGTGATCGAGCATGGCCTGCATGGAGCGGGCCACCGGGTCGGGCATGTCCTGGCTGACGCCGTAGGCATCGAAGCCGAACTTGCGGCGCATGGCCTCGCGGCGCGCCGGGTCGACCTGCAGGGCCTCCTCCTGGTCGGGCTCGCTGCGCTGCACCACCTTGCCGGGAATGCCCACCACGGTGGCGCCCGCCGGTACCTCCTTGGTGACCACCGCGTTGGAGCCGACCTTGGCGCCGGCGCCCACCGTGAAGGGGCCGAGGATCTTGGCGCCGGCGCCGACGATCACGCCGTCCTCGAGGGTCGGGTGGCGCTTGCCCTTGTTCCAGCTGGTGCCGCCCAGGGTCACCCCCTGGTAGAGGGTCACGTCGTCGCCCACCTCCGCGGTCTCGCCGATCACCACGCCCATGCCATGATCGATGAAGAAGCGCCGGCCGATGGTCGCCCCGGGATGGATCTCGATGCCCGTGAACCAGCGCGCCAGGCTCGACAGGGTGCGGGCCAGCCACTTGAGGTTGCGGCACCACAGCCAGTGGGTCATGCGGTGCACCAGCAGGGCGTGCAGCCCCGGGTAGTTGGTCAGCACTTCCAGGAAGTTGCGCGCCGCGGGATCCCGGGCGAATACGCTGTTGATGTCCTCGCGCAGATGTTGAAACATGCGGCGGTCCTTGGGTGGAGGGCGAGAGATTTCCTTCATAGTGGGGGTGCGGCGGGCCGGCTTCAAGCCGGCCGCTCAGCCGTCGTCGCCCCGCTCGGCCTGGCGCTCGGTGGCGGAGAGGATGCCGCGCAGGATATTGAGCTCCATGCGCTCCGGCCGGGCCCTCAGGGTAAAGCGGCGCAGGCGGGCCATCAGCTGGCGCGGCGTGGCCGGGTCGTGGAAGCCGATGGCGATCAGGGTGCGCTCCAGGTGGGCGAAGTAGTGCTCCAGTTCCTCGTGGCTGGCCAGCGGCTGGCCGTCCTCGTCCGCGGCCGGCGCCTCGCCGCTCGCCGGCCGGGCGAGCCAGGCCAGGCGGCACTCGTAGGCCAGCACCTGGACGGCGGCGGCCAGGTTCAGCGAGCTGAACTCGGGGTTGGTGGGGATGTGCACGTGGGCATGGCAACGCTGCAGCTCGGCGTTGGTGAGCCCGCTGTCCTCGCGGCCGAAGACCAGGGCCACGCGGCTCGCCGGCGCGGCCAGCTCGTCCGGCAGCCGCTCGCCCAGCGCCCGTGGCGTGATCATCGGCCAGGGCAGGGTGCGCGAGCGGGCGCTGGCGCCCACCACCAGGGTGCAGTCGGTGACAGCCTCCTCCAGCGTCTCCACGGCGCGGGCCCGGTGGACCAGGGCGTCGGCGCCCGAGGCCCGCGACACGGTATCCGCGGTCAGCGGTTCGCAGCGCGGCGCCACCAGCGCCAGGTCGGCCAGGCCCATGTTGTGCATGGCGCGGGCCGTGCCGCCGATGTTGCCGGGATGGCTGGTGCCGATCAGGACGATGCGGATGCGCTCGAGCATGGGGGACCTGCGTGGTGTTGCCGTGAGTAAAGGGCCCGTAGTCTAGCATGCCGGCCGGGGCCATGGCGTGGCGCGCGGGGCGTGCTTCTGCTAGGATTCGCGCCGACCCGTTCTTTAACACCACCGACTCCCCAAGGCCCGATCATGCATCCGATGGTCCAATTCGCGCTGCGTGCCGCTCGCAGTGCCGGCGAACAGTTCCTGCGCATCCGCGAGCGTATCGAGAACGCCCATGAAGAACACAACCTCGACAGGCTGCTCGAGGACGCCGCCCGCAACGCCGAGACCCTGATCTCCCGTCAGCTGTCCCGTGGCTATCCCCAGCACGGCGTCGTCGGTCGCTATACCCCCCATCGAAGCGGGGAAGGCGAGGGCAGCGATATCCTGTGGCGCATCGAACCCTTCCACGGCTACTCCAACCTGGCCGTGGCCTCGCCCGGCTTCGCGTTGTCGCTGGTATGCCTGGTCAAGGGCCGCCCGGAGCATGCGGTGGTGATCTGTCCCTTCAGCGACGACGAGTACCTGGCCAGCCGGGGCCGCGGTGCCCAGCTCAACGGCAAGCGCATTCGCGTGCCGAAGCGCACGGCGATCGCCGGCAGCCGCATCGCCATGAGCCTGCCGGAGACCTGGCTGCGGCCGCGCCTGCTGCCCGCCTACCTGACCTTGACCCAGCAGCTCGCGCCCCAGATCGAGCTGCAGCGCGCCTCCGGCAGCGGCCTGCTGGATATCGCCGAGCTGGCCGCCGGGCGCGTCGACGTCGCCTTCGTGCCGGGCCTCGAGGAGCAGGACATGCATGTCGGCACCCTGCTGCTCAAGGAGGCCGGGGCGCTGATGGGCACCCCCGACGGCCAGCCGTCGATCGAGGCCGAGGGCCAGCTGATGGCCGCCGGGCCGCGGCTGTTCAAGGCGCTGGTGCAGCAGCTCAAGCCGCACTTCTGAGCGGCGCCCGGCCATGGCCGGGCCGGGTGGCGACCGCCCCACGACGACGCCCCCGCGGCCTGGCCGCGGGGGCGTCTTGCGTTCTGCGGGAGGCGCCGGGCGAGGTTACACCCGGTGACACTCACGGGACTGTTCTGGCCGGCCCAGTGGGTGTAGCTTGGGAGGTGGCCGGCGGTCCGACGACCCCGGCATCATGCGCCCCCGGGGGTCACGCCGCCGGGCCATGAGACCCACCCGCGAGAGGAGTGACGATGCAACCGCTCAGCTATTACTACTACAACGTGCTGGAAAGCCTGGAGAAGCCCTGCGACGTGCCGGCGTTGCACCTCCAGGAGGGCTATGACCTCCTGTATCGCTACGGCGGCCGGGTCGAGATGGACCTGATCCGCCGCGCCGAGCAGGCCAGCGCGAATGGCGAGCCGTACCACTGGCACGAGGCCCTCGATGCCGAACAACAGGACAAGCTGCGTCGTGCCCTCGACGACGGGAACCCGGCGAAGATCCTCAAGGTGATGCAACGTAATGGCTATGCCGGCGTGCTCTACCACCACGCCCGTGAAGCCTACTCGCCCGACGACGCCCAGGGCGTCGCCTAGCCGCACCTCTCGACCCGCCCCGCTCGGGGGCGGGAGATGCAAAAAGCCCCCGGCGCATGCCGGGGGCTTTTTGTGGGCCTGAGTTCGCCGCCCGGGTCAGGGCAGCTCCTCGGCCTCCGGGTCTTCCTTCTTGGCGGGGATCAGGTCCTCGCGCTGCAGCTTGAGCGGCAGCAGCAGGGCCGCGGCCACGTAGATGGACGAGAAGGTCCCGATCACCACGCCGATGATCAGCGCCACGGCGAAGAAGTGGATCATGTCGCCGCCCAGGGTCACCAGCGCCAGCAGCACCAGCAGGGTGGTGCCGGAGGTCGCCAGGGTGCGCGACAGGGTCTGGTTGATCGCCTCGTTGAAGATCGCCGGCATGTCGTCGATGCGCGACTTGCGGATGTTCTCGCGGATGCGGTCGTAGACCACGATGGTGTCGTTGAGCGAGTAGCCGATCACCGCCAGCACCGCCGCCAGCACGGTAAGGTCGAACTCGAAGCCGAACAGCGCGAAGGCGCCGACCACGATGATGACATCGTGCAGCAGCGCCAGCAGGGCGCCGATGGCGAACTTGTACTGGAAGCGGGCCGCCACGTAGAGCATCACGATCCCCAGCGCCACCAGCATGCCCATGCCGCTCTTGTCACGCAGCTGGTCGCCGACCTGGGCGCCGACGAACTCGGCGCGGACCAGCGAGACGTCGCTGCCGGCGTCCTGCAGCAGGGTCACCACCTGGTCGCCGACGCCGGCCTCGAAGGCATGTTGCAGGCGGATCAGCACCTCGGTGGAGGCGCCGAAGGTCTGCACCGCCACGTCCTGGAAGCCGGCGGCCTCGAGGGTCTCGCGCACGCTGGTCAGGGCGGGGGCGCTGGCGAAACGCACCTCCACCAGGGTGCCGCCGGTGAAGTCGAGGCCCAGGTTGAGCCCCAGCAGCAGCAGCGAGGCGATCGACGCCAGCAGCATCGCCGCGGAGATCGCGAAGGCGACTCGGCGCTTGCCCATGAAGTCGAACCGTCGTTGTATCAGGGATTTCATAGGTACCTCTTATATCCAGAGCTTCTTGAGCGGCCTGCCGCCGTAGCACAGGTTGACCATGCCGCGGGTCACCATCAGGGCGGTGAACAGCGAGGTCAGGATGCCCAGCGACAGCGTCACGGCGAAGCCCTTGACCGGCCCGGTGCCGATCGAGAACAGGATCAGCGCCACCAGCAGGGTGGTGATGTTGGCGTCGATGATCGAGGTGAAGGCGCGCTCGTAGCCGGCGTGGATGGCCTGCTGTACCGAGAGGCCGGTGCGCAGCTCCTCGCGGATGCGCTCGAAGATCAACACGTTGGCATCCACCGCCATGCCCAGCGTCAGCACGATGCCGGCGATGCCGGGCAGCGTCAGGGTGGCGCCGAGCATCGACATGGCGGCCACCAGCAGGGTCAGGTTGAGCGCCAGGGCGAGGGTGGCGAACCCCCCGAAGACCTTGTAGCGCACCAGCATGAACAGCACCACCAGCAGCAGGCCGACCTGCACCGAGAGCACGCCGCGCTCGATGTTCTCGGCGCCGAGGCTCGGCCCGATGGTGCGCTCCTGGGCGAAGTAGATCGGTGCCGCCAAGGAGCCTGAGCGCAGCAGCAGCGCCAGCTCGGCCGCCTCGGTGGGCGACTCGAGGCCGGTGATGCGGAAGCTGTTGCCCAGCGCGCTCTGGATGGTGGCCAGGCTGATGATGCCGCGCTCGGTGTAGGGGTCGCGAACGGTGACCTCCTCGCCGTCCTCCATCACCGTGCGCTCGCGGGTCTTGTGCTCGATGTACAGCACCGCCATGTTGCGGCCGATGTTGGTGCGGGTGGCGCGGTTCATCAGGGTGCCGCCGGTGCCGTCGAGGTCGATGTTGACCTGGGGACGGCCGTTCTCGTCGAAGCTGCGGCTGGCGTTGGAGACGCTGTCGCCGGTGATGATCACGTCGCGCATCAGGGTGGCGCTGCGCGAGGGCTCGTTGCGGAACGGGAAGGTCTGGGTCTCGACCTCCGGGGTGTCCGGACGGGCCTCGAGGCGGAACTCCAGGTTGGCGGTGGCGCCGACGATGCGCTTGGCCGCGGCGGTGTCCTGCACGCCGGGCAGCTCGACGACGATGCGATCCGGCCCCTGGCGCTGCACCAGCGGCTCGGCCACGCCCAGCTCGTTGACGCGGTTGCGCAGGGTGGTCAGGTTCTGGTTGATCGCGTAGTCCTGGATCTCGTCCACGGCGGTGTCGGTCAGCGTCATCGCCAGCCCGGCGCCCCGCGAGAGGTCGACGTTGCGATAGTCGAACTCGGGGAACTCGCGGCTGATCAGCCGCCGGGCCTCGCTGCGGTCCTCGGCGTTCATGAAGTCCATCTCGATCGTGCGGCCGTCGATCTCGGTGTTGCGGTAGCGCAGGCGCTCGTCGCGCAGGGTCTCGCGCATGGCGCTGGCATTGACCTCGAGGCGCTGGGTCACCGCGGCCTCCATGTCCACCTCGAGCAGGAAGTGCACGCCGCCGCGCAGGTCCAGGCCGAGGGTCATGGGGGAGGCGGCCAGCGATTCCAGCCAGGCCGGGGTGGACTCGGCCAGGTTCAGGGCCACCACGTAGTCCTCACCCAGGACGTCGCTGATCAGGTCGCGGGCGCGGATCTGGTCGTCGGCGTTGTTGAGGCGGATCAGCACGTTGGCGGGGTTGCGCTCGACGGACTGGATGGCGATGCCGGCATCGCTCAGGGTGGTCTCGAGGCGCTCGAGGCGGCGCTCCTCGAGGGTGATGTCGCCCCGGTCGCTGCTGATCTGCACCGCCGGATCCTCGGGGAAGAGGTTGGGGAGGGAGTAGACCAGGCCGACGAGGAGGACGAGGAGTATCAGCAGATACTTCCACAGGGGATAACGGTTGAGCATGGGAGCCCTGCCCTCAGGTTGCTGATGATGGAGACGGACGCTACGCCATCACGAGCACCGGGCGGAGCCGGTCGGCCGGGCCCCGCCTCGGTGGTCGCAGGGCAGCCCGCAGCGCCAGGGCGACGCGGCGGGCGCGGGTACGCCCGGTCAGATGGACTTGAGCGTGCCCTTGGGCAGGACGGCGGCCACGGCATTCTTCTGCACGTTGACCTCGGTGCCCTCGGCGATCTCCATGGACAGGAACTCGCTGTCGTCGCTGACCTTGGTGATGCGGCCGAGCATGCCGCCGCCGATGACGATCTCGTCGCCCTTGGTCAGGTTGCCGATCAGCTGCTTGTGCTGCTTGGCCCGCTTGGCCTGGGGGCGCCACAGCAGGAAGTAGAAGATCAGCACGAAGCCGACCAGCATCACGATCTGGGCGATGCCGCCACCGGCGGCGCCGGCGTCCTGGGCCAAGGCCGGGGAAATGAAGAAGTCCAGCATGTACGACGATCTCCTGAGTCGCGTGAGAACAAGGTGGCGCCTGGGCGCCGAGCCGCCGGCTCCGAGCCGGCCGGCCGTCAATTCGGTGCGGGGGGGACCGGCAGGCCGCGGCGTGCGTAGAACCCTTCCACGAAGTTCGCCAATGTACCCGCTTCGATTGCACCGCGCAAACCGGCCATCAGGCGCTGGTAATGGCGCAGATTGTGGATGGTATTGAGCATCGAGCCGAGCATCTCGCCGCAGCGGTCGAGGTGGTGCAGGTAGGCCCGCGAGAAGTGCTGGCAGGTGTAGCAGTCGCAGTCCGCCTCCAGCGGGGCGGTGTCGTGGCGGTGCCTGGCGTTGCGGATCTTGACCGTGCCCTCGGCGGTGAACAGGTGGCCGTTTCTCGCGTTGCGGGTGGGCATCACGCAGTCGAACATGTCGACGCCGCGGCGAACCCCCTCCACCAGGTCCTCCGGCTTGCCCACCCCCATCAGGTAGCGCGGCTTGTCGGCCGGCATCCACTCGGGCAGGTAGTCGAGCACCTCGAGCATCTCCGCCTTGGGCTCGCCCACCGAGAGGCCGCCGATGGCGTAGCCGTCGAAGCCGATGGCCTCGAGGCCCTTGAGCGACTGCTCACGCAGCTCGGGATACATGCCGCCCTGGATGATGCCGAACAGCGCCGAGGGCGAGTCGCCGTGGGCGTCGCGGGAGCGCCTGGCCCAGCGCAGCGACAACTCCATGGAGCGCCGGGCCTCGTCGAGGGTGGCGGGGTAGGGCGTGCACTCGTCGAAGATCATCACGATGTCCGAGCCCAGCGAGCGCTGCACGGCCATGGATTCCTCGGGGCCCATGAACACCTTGGCGCCGTCCACCGGGGAGCGGAAGTGCACGCCTTCCTCGGTGATCTTGCGCATCTCGCCCAGCGAGAACACCTGGAAGCCGCCGGAGTCGGTGAGGATCGGCCGGTCCCACTGGGCGAAGTCGTGCAGGTCGCCATGGGCCTCGATCACCTCGGTGCCCGGGCGCAGCCAGAGGTGGAAGGTGTTGCCGAGGATGATCTCGGCGCCGATGCCTTCCACCGACGCGGGCGTCATGCCCTTGACGGTGCCGTAGGTGCCCACCGGCATGAAGGCCGGCGTCTCCACGGTACCTCGGGGGAAGGACAGGCGTCCGCGGCGCGCCCGGCCGTCGCTGGCCAGGGGCTCGAAGGTCATGAAGCATTCGTCTCGCATGGGATCTCTCGAAAGTCGTCAGCGCGTGCGGCCACGCGGTCGCCTGTCGCTCGGCTCAGCGGGCGCGGGTGAGATACATGGCGTCGCCATAGCTGAAGAAGGCGTAGCCCTCGCGGACCGCCTCCCGGTAGGCGGCCATCACCGTCTCGAAGCCGGCGAAGGAGGATACCAGCATCAGCAGGGTCGACTCCGGCAGGTGGAAGTTGGTGACCAGGGCATCGACGATGCGCCACTCGTAGCCCGGGTAGATGAAGATGTCGGTCTCGCCGCTGTAGGGGGCGATCTCGCCGTCGGCGCTCTTCAGGCAGGCCGATTCCAGGCAGCGCACGCTGGTGGTGCCCACGGCGATCACCCGGTTGCCCCGCGCCCGGGCGGCCCGCACCTGCTCGCAGACCGTCTCGGACACCTCGATCCACTCGCTGTGCATCCGGTGCTCGCGGATGTCGTCGGCGCGCACCGGCTGGAAGGTGCCGGCGCCCACGTGCAGGGTGACGAAGGCGCTCTCCACGCCCTTCTCGGCGAGCGCCTCGAGCAATGGCTCGTCGAAGTGCAGCCCGGCGGTGGGGGCGGCCACGGCGCCGTCGCGGCGGGCATAGACGGTCTGGTAACGCTCGCGGTCGCCGAGTTCGTCCTCGCGGGTGATATAGGGCGGCAGCGGCATATGGCCGTGAGCCTCGAGCAGGGCGATCAGCGGCGTCTCGCCGAGGAAGCGCAACTCGAACAGCGCCTCGCGGCGGCCCTCGACCACGGCGCGGATGCCGCCCTCGAATTCGATCTCGGTGCCAGGCCTGGGTGACTTGCTGGCGCGCAGGTGGGCCAGGCCGCGGTGGGCGTCGAGGGGGCGCTCCAGCAGCATCTCCACGCGCCCGCCGCTGGCCTTGTGGCCATGCAGGCGGGCGGGGATCACCCGGGTGTCGTTGAACACCAGCAGGTCGCCGGGGGCGAGCTGCTCGAGCAGGTCGGGGAAGCGACGGTGCGCGAGCCGACCGCTCTGGCCATCGACGCACAGCAGGCGGCAGTCGCTGCGTTGTTCGGAGGGATAGCGGGCGATCAGCGCCTCGGGGAGCTCGTAGTGGAAATCGGCGCGCTGCATGGGGCGTTTCGGTCCGGATGAAGGGAGCATGAACGACGGCTCGGGCCAGCCGTGGCAAGCCGACAAGGATACCGTGTCCCGTGGCCGAAGTCAGGGCCCCCGATTGACCTGCTCCACGGCCCACGTATAATGCCACGCCGTTGCCGGTGTGGCGGAATTGGTAGACGCAGCGGATTCAAAATCCGCCGGGTACAAGCCCTTGTCGGTTCGAGTCCGACCACCGGTACCATGAAATCAAGCACTTACCTCCCTCCATGTGCTTGATCTACATTAGATTCCCCTCACGTGTCAACAAAGTGTCAACGGCGCTTTGCCCTGCTCGGTGGACGTTCTTCCCATCCCAGCCGCTAGGCGAACTGTTGCGCTTAGTACCAAATGACCTGATTGATACGACATTATTCTTAGCGTTTTATGTGAGCGAAGACTACATTTCTAATGTCAGGCAGGAAGCCTTCAGACTCGGTCATGCTAATGGTGAGGCAGCGGCCCCCTTCAGGGGGGTCGCTTTTTTCGTTGAATGGATTATTCGTGGAGCAAACATGATCGCGTCGGCCAGGTGATCCCTCGAGGACCTGGAACAGCCGCGAGATCTCGTCCTCGGTGAGGTAGGTCTGTGGTGCAAGGACAGGTTGGTGCTGCCCAATCGAGACTTTTAAGATATCTCTTACATACCCCAAGAGAATGCCTACTGGTCATTTAAGAAGCCACTGACATTCTTGGGCACTTGCCTGTGCTCCAATTCGAGGCGCTGAATAGAGAATTCTGCTATTTAGTTCCCTGCTAATTTTGCGGCCACTCACCAGTGGCCGTTTTTTTTGTGCAGCGCAGGGCCGGGATCTTGGGGGCGAACTTGATGGCGTCGGCCAGGTGATCTGGGGAGAGGTGGGCATAGCGCATCGTCATGGTGATGGTCTGGTGGCCCAGGATCTTCTGGAGGGTCAGCACGTCACCGCCGTTCATCATGAAGTGGCTGGCGAAGGTGTGCCGCAGGACGTGGGTGCGTTGGCCTCGGGGTAGCTGAATCCCCGCCTCGATGATGGCCGCCGAGAATGGCTCATAGGCGTGTGTGCGGAACAGGCGGCCGATCCTGGGGCCATGCTCGACCAGGGCCCGAAACAGATCCTCAGGAAGCGGGATGGTGCGATTGCGGCGGTTCTTGGTGCCGGTGTAGGTCACTCGACCATCGCGCACCATCTCGGCCCGCAGGGTCTGGGCTTCACTCCACCGGGCGCCGGTGGCCAGGCACAGGCGAGTGATCAGCAGCACGTCGGGATTCGATGACTCCTCGAGGGCCTGGAACAGCCGCGAGATCTCGTCCTCGGTGAGGTAGGTCAGTTCGGGTTCATCCAGGTGCAGGGGCTGGACCTGGGCGAACGGGTTGGACCCTTCCCACTCGCCAAGGCGTGCCAGGCGGTTGAAGACGGCGCGAAGGTGGGCCTGGTCATGATTGGCGGTGTTTGGGTGGATGCCGTCGGCGAGGCGCTGTTTGCGGAATTTCACGGCGTCCGTGGGCGTGATCGTGGCGGCGATCGGGTTGCCCATCATGTCGGCCAGGGCCTGCATCTGGGTATAGCGGCGCTTGCCGTCCTTGAGTGAGATCCCGTGGTAGTCGTACCACAGCTGCACCAGATCCTTGAGGCGGCGACGGTCCCGCTTCTTGGGGGCGTAGGGCTCACCGGATGCTGCCTTGCCACGCACGTAAGACTCGAAGCGCTTGGCCTCGGCCTGGGTCTTGAAGGTCTTGCGCACTCGCCGGCCTTCACGCCCCATGGGCATGATATCGACCTGCCAGCCGGTTTTGACCTTCCTGATCATGCGACCTTCCCGAGCAATCGTCGCTCGATGAGCTTGTCTTCCACCAGCTGCCGGAAGGCGCCGGCCTGGATGCCGCGACGGCGGTAGTAGTGTTCCAGGTCCTCCCACATGCCGGAGCGCTTCAGGTAGTCAATCGCCTGGTGCGTGCCGAAGCCCTGGCGGGCATAGATCGAGATCAGGTTGCCGAAGGCCAGGCAGACGTTCTTCTCGTTTCCCAGGCCGGGGGCCTTGCGGGCGCGCTTGTACAGAAAATGCGGCTCGTGGGCGAAGAAGCGCGGGTCGTCCTGGAACAGCTGCCAGGCGGGGTCGATGAGATCCCGTGAGGCGTCCAGGCGATAGCTCTGCATGGCGCTTCGCCAGATTCCGGTGAGGTGGGGGATCACGTCGGTGAAGCGGTGGAAGCCGTGGGCGTCGTCCAGGACCTCGCCGGTGTCGACGTTGCAGGGGATGCCACGGGCGAACTCGGCCAGCACCGACTGATGAAAGCGCATCTCAATGCGCCACACGTCCTGGTCGGGGTCATAGGGGCGGTCGAACGGGTCATCCCCGGCGGCCTGGCTCCAGATGCCCTCCCAGAAGTGCAGCTTGTCGCGGTGGTGGGCTTCCCGGGTCTTGTTGTAGATGGCGCATTGCAGGGCCCCGGCGGTACCGAACATCAGGGTTTCGCAGCGCCCGTAGGTGGTGGCGATGTTGCCGTGGTCGAAGCTCAGCGAGTCGATGCCGTCGATGCGAGTGATCTTCTTGGAGCGGGTCACGAAGCGGTCCATGAAGTCGCGGGGCGGCTCCCAGCCCTGGACGTCCAGGGCGAGGTGAACGGCGCAGCCGATGTGTTCCACGTGCTCGAGCAGACAGCAAGCGATGAGGTCCATGAACTTCTGGCAGGCGGCGGGCTCGCGTTCCTGGATGTAGTGGGGCGAGAGCTCGATCTTGACGTGGGTGCCCACCTGGTCGGCCTTCACGTGCCGGGCCTGGAAGAACACGATCACGCCGAGGTCGTTGTTCTGCAGGCGGTAGCGGAAGCCGGACCCGGAGGCGCCGGCCCCCACGGCCCAGGTATGGCCGAACAGCTCAATGGTCGCGCCGCGACCCTCCTGGTAGACGCCGATGATCTTGTCGAACTGAGGCAGGCAGGGCAGCCCCCGATAGAGCTGACGGACCGTATCCACTCCCGCGTTCAGCAGGCGGACCCGATCCAGGTGGGCCTGTCCCTTATGGCTGATGAACAGCTTGCCCCACGGGTCCTGCTCGCCCCGTGCCAGTGACTCGACTGAATACCGTTCCCAACGCTTCATTTTGAACATCACCTATTGGTCATTATTGGCAGTTTTCCGCACGTTCCGGCGGGAGTCTGCGAGACGTGTTACAGGGAGGGTCTCGCCGGGCCGCGCATGCGGCGCGGGGATGCGGTCGCAAGCGTCCTCTCCCGCGGCGCACGCGCGGCCCGGTCATCCCAGCGCCCTCAAGACCAGAAGCCCCCACAGGTGCGCCGGGTAGAACCAGCGGGTGAGCCAGCGGGGCAGGCGCATCGGCGGTAGGTGAGTGCTTACGAGGGCGAGGATCCCAAGCACGCCCAAGGCCGCCGATAGCGCCGAGATCGAGGGGCCATATTGGGCCAGTGGCCAGCCCAGGAGCGGCACCAGCCAGAGCGGCGGCCAGCGGATCGCGGCCAGCAAGGCGAGGATCAGTCCCAGGGCCAGCGGGCCGTATTCGACCTGGAACGTGGCGAGGCTGAGGACGCTGCCCAGGACCAGGGCGGCGGGATCGCGGTGCCGGACGGCGGCGACCAGGTAGGCGGCGGCGGCCAGGGTGACGCAGATATTGCCGAGTACTTCCCCACGTAGGGCCATGAACGGCAGTTGCGCGAGCAGGGCGATGAACAGGATGCGGTCGGCGTAGCGGCGGGCGTCGGCGGTGTGCAGGGCGTGCCAGGCGATCATGAAGCAGAACATCGGCAGGGCCAGGCGGCCGACCGTGACGCGCAGCAGCGCGGGTATGTCACCACTCACTAGCCAGAGGCTGGCGTGATCGACGGCCATGGTGGTGATGGCCAGGCCCTGGATGATCGGCAACCAGGTGGGGATGGATCGATTCACGGGGGCGGCGATGGTGATGGCGGTGGTGGTCATAGCGTCAGCACCTCCACCTCGTGGGGCAGGCCCAGCTCCATGGCGTTGAAGCACTCGGGCCGGGTGGTGCGGATGGGCTTGGCGTCCCGGTCGTAGAGCTGACAGCTGTCCTTGAAGATCGAGCCGGCGTGGGCGGTGACCGTCGCCGCTGGTGCAGGGGCGCTGGGGGCGACGGTCGCTGTTGGGCTCGGGGAGGTGTCGGCGGCGGCGTCGGATTCGCCGCCCAGGAACCCCGATACCGAGTTGGCGGCATAGACCACACAGGCCGCCGAGCCGAGGAAGACGAAGGGGGCGATGATCAGGATGCGCGGCAGGCGGCGCTTGCCGGTGTGGATCGACGCCGATTTGTATTCGGCGAACACGGCCTTGGGGTGCTTCCAGATCGACACCTCACAGTCGGCGTCGCCCTTGTGGGTCATGGGGCTGGTGTGACAGATGCCCTCGAAGCGG
Organism: Halomonas sp. M4R1S46; assembly: GCF_025725685.1. Classification (NCBI taxonomy): domain Bacteria; kingdom Pseudomonadati; phylum Pseudomonadota; class Gammaproteobacteria; order Oceanospirillales; family Halomonadaceae; genus Halomonas; species Halomonas sp. M4R1S46. The sequence continues at coordinate 3,665,666 of NZ_CP107008.1, read as the reverse complement.
TAGACCAGGGCGCCGCCCATCTTGCCCCGGCGCATCAGGTGCTCGTGGACCTCGACCAGGGCGCGCACGTCGCTGGTGACCTGGGAGGGGTTCTGGCAGGTGAGGATGAAGTCGATGCCGCGGTGGCGGTGGGTTTCCAGCTCGGCGATCTCGGCAGGGGGCGTGCCGGTGTTGCGGTAGCGGCGCCATCGCTGCTGGCACTCGTCGAGGACGATGATGGCGCCGTCGGGGCAGTCCATCCATTCCTCGGGGATCGGCGCGGCGCGGGTCCAGCCGTTGATGTTGGAGAACACCGGGCGTTCGGGGTGCTCGTCCATCAGCTTGAGGGTCATCCAGATGGCGCGCAGCGTCTTGCCGGCGCCGGGGACGGCGGTGATCAGGTGAATCGACATGTCACTTCCCTCCGGTGATGGCGGCGCTGGGCTTGAGGCTCCAGGCGTTCATGGTGGCGCGGAGCAGCAGGGCCGAGCCGATGGACGATAGGCCGACGTCGAAGCCGGCGAGCTGGATGAACCACAGCACCTGGCCGGACTGGCCGAGGAATGACGACGCTTGCGAGAGCAGGCCGGTGATCACCACGGCGCCGATGGTGGTGAAGACCACCAGGCCGGCGACGCGGGCCATCAGCGAGCCGACCAGGAAGGTGGCGAAGCCGGAGAGGATGGTGACGAGGATGGCGGGCATGGTCAGGTACTCCTCAGGACGATGTAGAGCGAGAGGATCATGCAGACGGCGATCACCGCCCCGCGGATCATCGAGGCGAAGTCACACAGCGGTTGCCAGTCCAGGCTGAGCGAGCCGCCGAACGGCGCGGGGAGCGCAATGGCGGTCGGCCCCGGGCAGCTACCGGACCCCAGGCCGATGTTGTAGTCGGGCAGGGAGTCGATGGTTTCCACCTGCCACTCGGGGGTGACCTCGGCGAAGGGCGGGATCGGCTTGTCCCACTCCTCGAGCTGCTGCTCCGCGGCGGTGTTGCCCTCGGCGTCGGTTTCCGGGTTCGGCAGAGGCTCGGCATTCATCTTGGCGGTCATGTTCTCGGCCCAGCGGGACACGGCCTGGTGGGCCTCGGGCGCGGTCTGGCCGGCGGCGTCGATATTGGAGAAGGGCAGCACCGAGATGGCATCGGCCCAGGGTTCGGGCAGCGCGGCGGGATCTTCCGCCCAAAAGTCGCCGATGATGGAGCCGGGCAGGTGCGGGTCCAGCTGAGGGAGGGCATCGTCCGGGACCGGGGTGACCTCGCCCTCGATGGTTTCGGCATAGTCGCCGGGGGCATATTCGTTCTGGTGAACCGTCTTCGACACGTAATAGGTGGGCCAATAGCCGTTTTCGTCCGGCTCACAGGGGGCGGTCGTGCAGTGCCCCAAAGCGATCACGCGGGATTCGTTGTACCCATAGATCGATGACTTGCCGAGGTGCGCGAAGCCGGCGTAATCCTCGGCGCGACAAAAGGTGCCCTCAGGTGCCCCACTACAGCCGGGGATTGCGGAGAAGTCGTCGTAGGTGGCGCCGTACTCGAATTCCTGATCCGGCTCGGAGAGGGCCGGGTCGTAGAGGCCGTCCTGCTGGGACCAGATGAAGCCGGCGGCGGTGATGGCGATGCCCAGCCCCGGCAGCAGGCGCCCGGCGGTCAGGGCGGCCAGGGCACCCCGGCGCAGGGTTTCCCGGGACACGGCCACGCGGAGCTGCTGGTAGTACTTGGGATCGTTGGCCGAGAAGCGATAGGCCGCCGAGACCTGGGTGGTGATGCTGGAGGCGGTGGAACCTACGGCCTGGACGCCACGGATCTCGGCGGCGGGCGCGGCTAGTGATGAAACAGGAGCCAGAAGGCCGGCAACAAGGCCAGCAATACCAACATACCGGGGGAGAGTTCGAGCATGGGTCATGGCCTCGAGTCCTGTGGGTGAAAGTAAAAGGGCCCCCGTAGGGGCCCGGGGTGGGGCGGTGTGTGATGGCCGGGATCAGCGCATCACGCGGCGGATCAGGAAGAACACCATCACGGTGGCCAGCACCGAGAGCACGGCGATGCCCACGTCGGAGACGGGGCCGGTGGCCGACTCGATGGTGGAGACCAGGCCGGTGGTGTCGATCCCGGTCGTGGTGGTGGCCAGGGCAGAGCCGGACACCAGGGCGGCGGGGACCAGGGCGAGACGGCGGGCGTGCTTGGCGATGAAGCGTTTCATGGTGGTTACCTCATGTGGGCGTGGAGTTGTTGGGCGATGGCCCGGATGGCCCAGGCGGCGGCCCAGACCATTCCGATGGCGAGGGCGACCGAGAGGGCGTCCTCGACACTCAGCCAAGGCTGGGTGCCAGCCTCGACGAGTTCGGCGGCGTCGACCCACTCCAGGGGCTCCAGGCAGGAGCCCGTGGAGGCGTCGAAGTCGCGGCAGACCTGGACCTTCACGACTTGGCGGCCTGCTTGGGCTCAGACGCGGCGGGGGCGGGGGCCTGAGCGGTGGTGGGCTTGCGCACGGCGATGGCGTGCATGGTGATCTTGCCGCCGGTGGTCCTCATCTCGGCGTCGATCTCAAGGTTGCAGGGCATGTGCGCGGCATGGGGGCGGATCTGGTCGAGGATCTCGTAGGGGGCGGAGATCGTGGCGACCTCGTAGCCGACGCGGTTCTCGTTGCTGGCGTCGGCCTCGTTCATGATGGTGAGCTTGGCGCCCTTGACGCCGTTATCCATGGAGTAGCGCATGGCGCCGATCACGCGGGCCTGGATGGTGTTGATCATGGGTCTGTCCTTCCTTTCTGGGCTGCTTGGCTGGTGAGCTGTTCGCAGTGCTCAGCGAGAGCCGCTAGCTCGGTGGTTTCCGGGGACTGACCGTCCAGCTCCCGGCTGTAGTACTCGGCGAGGCGGTAGAGCAGCGCCGCCTTGCCCAGGTCCCGGCCGTGGAGGCAGCGGGCCGCCCGCTCCCTCAAGGCTCTAGGCTCCGGGCAGGGGGCCCCCTGCCGCGCCACCCTGCCCCTCGGTCGAGGTGCACGGCAGTCGACCACGGGCCCCCCATCAAGGCGTCCGGTCGCTGCGCTCCCTTCCGCCTTGACGGGTGCCCCGCTGCCGACTCGGGGAGCCGTGCGACCGATGGGCGACGGGTGACGGGCAGGGGACAACATCAGAGGGCTCCAGAGCCTTGAGAGGCGGGCGCTTCGGTGGAGAGCCCCAGGGCGTGGAGGTCGCCACGCTCCAGGCGGTCGAGGCCGTCCTGGATCAGCAGCTCGCCCAGGGCGGACGGGGTGATGTGGTGCGTGCCGGCCTGGACGAGGTAGCGACCGTAATCGGCGGCGTCCAGGAACACGCGGATCGACTGTTTCTTGCCGGTGGCAGTGGCAGTAGTCATGGGGTGTTCCTCGGGTGGTGGATGGTCAGGCACTGACGCCCTGCGGTTGTCGGGCTGCGACCCTCACGAATCGGAGATTCGTGTCGGTTCGCCGCCGGGGGAGCGGACCCTGGGCGGGGGTGAAAGAGATCAACGTCAACACCAGGGCGATCAGCATCCGCCCAGCGGGCGGCGAGGCATTGCGCCGCGGGCCAGGCATAGCGAGCGTCCTGGTGGCCCGGGTGCAGGTGTGGATAAACCGCCGTCCCGTAAAAAGCGGCCCGCTCGGTCGCCTTGCCGGGGGATCGGGGCAGGGCAGGCGTGGCGACGTCGCGGGCCAAAGGCGCGGGGAACGCAGGGATGCTACGGGGTGAATCGGTAGCAGGACGGGCCGAGGGGGCGGTGTCAGCGGCCGGAGCCTCGTCCAGGGTGTAGGCATCGAAGCCGAGGTAGAACGCCTCGTAGAAGGCTTCATAGACATGGGTGATGAAGGTGCGGGCGGCGGCCTGGGTGGCAAACCCATCAACCGCGATGGTGCCGGCGGTCTTGGGCAGGCGGAGGGTGACGCCGGGGATCTCGAAGCCCTCCAGCTGGTCGGCGGTGATGCGATCCCCGAGCACCACGTCCCAGCCCAGCAGGTCGGAACCGTAGATAAAGCCGTGGTCGTTGCCCGACAGGGTCATCTGGTGAACCTCGCCGTGGAGGTCGACGGGCTCCTGGTAGCTGGGCGCATCAAAGCGGAAGTCGATGAAGGTGCAGCCGTCGGTGGTGCGCTCACGTTCGAAGCGGATATCGAAGCTCATGACCAGTCCTCCTGGGTGAGGCACTGCGCCTGGAGCAGGGCGATATTGACCATGCGGTATTTGCCGACCTTCAAGGCGGGCAGGTGACCGTTGCGAATCTGGCCGTAGACGACCCCTTGTTCGAGGCCGGAGAGCTCGGCGAAACGCTCGATGGTCATCAGGGGCACATGGGCCGGGACCTGGGGCGCTTGTGGTTCTTCCATCGTCGTCACCTGCCTTTGGTTGCCTGTGTTAGGCTTCAGGAGGGTTCAGGAGAGTTATGGGTACTGTGATTAGGGGTACCATAACTGTGGTATATACGACAAATATCGTATAGCAGGCGACATATGTCAAGCGAAAAGAGCTTTTCTGAAAAGCTCAAAGAAATCAGAGATGTAAATGGTCTAGGACGGAAAGCCTTCTCTGACGAGACGGGCATTCCCATCAGGACCATCGAAGGGATCGAGCAACGGGGCACGATCCCTCGGACAGACATTGCCCAGAAAATCTGTAAGCGTTGGCCGGAGTACTCTCTCTGGCTGATGACAGACCAGGTGAACGAGGAAGCGGGGCAGATCAGCCCGGAGATCGAGAAGGCACGGAAGACGCTCAAGCAGACAGGGACGGATACCGACTAGCCAGGAAGGCAGCGGCAAGGTGGTACCAGGGCGGCAGGCTCCAAGGATAGGAGGTCGGCCTTGAGCAGGGAAAAATCTAGCTGTGGATAAAGACGATAAACCACGGAGGGCGGAGCTATGGAACAAGCCATGCAAGAGATTACGAATACTGCCGTGACTTTTTCCATCTATGGGATTCTATTTTTAACAGTTCTCACCATCCTCAGAATTCTATTATCCAGGACTTCTCTTGGTAAGATGTTGCTGGGCGGGAGTAAACGAGAGAAGAGAGACCGGAACTACTCAGAGGAGTTGATGGATCGAGGCGACGCTTACGTTGCCCGTACCCACCTAATGACCCCCGCCGAGCGTGACGTTTTCAAAGTGCTCGAAAAAGCTTATGGCGATAAATACTACATATTTTGTCAGGTTCGTGTGGTTGATCTGATTCAGCCAAATGCTAGAAAGTATCATCCCAAAAGCAAAGAGTTTATGTCTCTTTTTTGGCAGCTTTCGCAATGGCACTTTGACTATGTTTTGTGTGAAAAAGGCGACTTCAAGATATTTTGTGCTTTAGAGCTTGATGATAAAAGTCATGAAAAGGCTGACAGGGTTAAAAGGGATAGGATTATCAATCGGGCTTGTGAAGTGGCTGGAATTGTTCTTAAAAGGATGGAGATAAAACATAAAGACAGTAAAATAGAGGTTGTTTAGTTATGGCTGGATCGTCACGTGCTATTAAGTTGCTTTCGAGCCTGAGATTGAGGTTGAATCGAAGTCCTTTCGCTCACGTTGCTCTAGGTACTTTGTACGGAGGGGGGGTAGGGCTTGCGGTGAGGAGTAATGAAATCTTCCAGGGTGGCGATATCACTCTGCTTTCAGGTGCATCCATAGCAGCAATTTTTAGCTACTTGAATATTGCGACGAGTAGGGAGTCTAAGGTCAGAGACGAGGTCGTGGAAGCAACCAAGACTTTTGAAGAGAAGGTTGTATCAATTGTAGAAAAAGGAAGGAAAGTCATACACTGTGCTCAAGACTATAGTCGCGCAGAAGACAGTCTAAAGCTGGCTAAGAAAAAGTCCAATGAGAACGGAGTCAAGTTTAGGGAGAGCACAAAGGGAATGATTGATGCGCGAACCGCATTGCTTGAGAAGGGAGGAGAGGAATTAGAAAGGAAAAATAGGATAGTAACAGAATACTATAATCATTTAAAAGACATAACGGCTATATATGAATCTGAAAGGAAAGAGGCAAGACAAGATTTTGAAAATAAAAAAGAGAAGCTCAGAGAGGCGATATTTGAAGAAAGCGAGGAGTTTAATTCTTTCTGCACACTAGTAGAGATGCTTAGGCTCTCAGAGGTTGATGATTGTTTGAAGAAAAGCTTTGAGTCTTGTTTTCATCGAGTTGATTCTTATCATCGCCATATTAGAGGTGTTCACGCTTTGTCAGTGAAAGACAATAATGATGAAGTAAGCTGCTTATACAGCGATTTAAATCTTTCCATTGCTGCACTAAAGGCTTTGGTAAGTGTTTCAGAGAACAAAGTACTACCGCTTGAAGGGGGCTCTATAAGCTATAGGAAAAAGCTGAATAACGGATATATGGTACTGGTTTTCATAGTGGCTTTTCTGCTCTCTTATAACTTAAATCCCGATTATTTATCAGCAATCTCTATGCCTCCGTTGAAAGAATGGTAATACTCTGGATCGTATTTAGAGACACTCAATATCCGACCCCGAGGTATGGAGATTATTGGTTCTACAACCTCAGTTTCCACCTCTGGATAGTTTTCATAAGTGATGCCCTGCTCTTCAATGTTGGCAATGTTCTCAGATATGGAGTTCTTTATAGAAAGCCATACCTCGTCATAATCATGATCTATTACAAATGTCCTATCTTTATGGCACCTATGCCCGCTCTTTACAATGAATAACCTTATTGCCTCAACGCCGACACCATTTTCCTGAATAGCAAGAGGGATCTCATCAATTATTCCAACATAGCATTTCCCTTCTTCTACAGTTACTAAAATATACTCAATGTTCACAGATGCCTCTAAAAGTAAATCATCTATATAGCTTTTACTGGAAAATACCTCTGCTGCTTCGTTAGTCGCATTCACAAAGTTGAAAGAGAATTTGTCATGGACATGGCGAAATATGATAGTCAAAAGCAAAGTGCCTACAGCAGCCGAGGTGGTCCTGATGAATAAGGAGCTGTTCTCCGACCCGATCTTTCCATAAAAGGGCACGACCAATGAGGTTTCTATGAATTCAAAAAAGGAGGCTGGCTTAGGAAGGGTAAAAGTATTCTCCCATGCCTTCTTGAAACTTAAGTCTAGCGAAAAAATGCTATAGGCAGCATAAACAAGGGATGTGGCAGCAGGAAAGATGATCTCAGAAAAAATGAAGCCTATGATTAGGCAATAGACGCCGATTTTTGCAGAATTTAGATATATAAGCCACCCTTCATGCTTGTGAACATGAAAGAGAAGCTTAGGGGTGCTGTAAGTGGCGATGATTCCACATATTAGCAGTGCGACAGTGGCAAGAAACATCCCTGTTGCCTTGTGCGTTCGGAACCTAGTTAGGCAGGCTCAGGTTTGTGCTTTCTAATGTCGTGCTGTATGCGGGTTACAATAACGCCCTTGTCAATTTTTAGTGTTTCGTTATTTTGTATCTTGTAAGTTTTTTTGAAAGACTTTCTGTCTTTAAGGGTTTTAGAAGGGAAGGATTTTTCTTTAAGCACTTTGGATCCTTTTAGAAGTGCCATTCTTTCCTCCTTTGAGCATCGCAGGTGGTGCGACGAAAAGCGCTCAGTCTGTTGTCTTATCTTGATTGATTGTGACCCTAGACTAATAAATGTTTATGGTCAATATATTGGGGGTATAAGCTTGTAGAAAATGAGCCTATATCAGAGGGGTGGATGTATGTCAAGCAAATTGTTTTTGGCTATTTTTCACCATATTTTTATAGTTTTTTATAATATGACTATTCATGGGTGCCGTTATCAAAACATTAGCGTTCATATTGTGTCTACGCAGGCATATCGGAATAAGCTAAAACGAGGCTCGGAACAGTGATGAAGGCATGTTTTTGCTGAAACTGTTGACGCCCGCAGTCTCATGGTGCATTCGGTACTCGCTGACATGCCCGCAAGCATGGCAAGCAATGCGGTAGCGGGTGCCCTCTATCGGGTGTAGGTCAAACGCCGCCCAGGAGGGCCCACTGGGTGCCCTGATCTCTGTGGCACCACAGGGGCACATCATCACCCAGCGGCCACTGGGGTCTGGCATCATCGTGATATCGTCCATGGCTGGCTCCCTCCCGTTTCATTAGAATATAGAGATCAAAACCGGGCAGGGATGTAGGCCAACGCTGACAATCGCCGTATAGATGAGATGACCTGGGCCGGAGACAACGCGGTGACGACATCGTGTCTACAGGGCGGTGCCATAGCTAGCCAATATGAGAGAATGATGGGCTGTAAGGGCCTGATTCTGCTAGCAGTAAGCTATAACCTGCTGAATTAGCAGAATCCCATAACCCCTTGATGGAAGGTGTCAACAAGGCGTCAACGGAAGTGACCAAAATAGGCAGGGATTGGCAGGTTCGGCGCTTTGAAGCTTCTGTTTCTGCTTGGCAACGACATGCGTTGGCATACTTTCCTTCGTCTTCAAAATCCGCCGGGTACAAGCTCCTGTCGGTTCGAGTCCGACCACCGGTACCACAAAATCAAGTACTTACCTCCCTCCATGTGCTTGATCTGCATTAGATTCCCATCAAGTTACAAGCCGCTTCCGCCCGATCGCCCGACATGCCTTGCTGCTCTGGGCCTGCTTGCCGCTTAGATCGAAATGCTCTGGGCGGGCCCCAAAAGATTCTTGGCATTGTTGCTTAAGCGATGACTACATTTCTCATGTCAGCGCAGGGAGCCTTCTGACTAGTCATGTTGCGATATCGGCCCTCCCTCGGGGGCCGGTTTTTTTGTTGCGGTGCATCGGATATGGCGCACCGCTCATGTGGTCGCGCGTTGGGTGAGTGGTCGCCACTGCGGACGCGCCCGCCTCAATCGATGCTGGTGTCCCGAATGGCGGCATTGATCAGGCAGTAGAGGCCGTAGCTCGCCAGGCCGAGGGCCACCGCGCCGAGCAGCCAGGGGCCGAAGGGCTGGGCGGCCAGCACGTTTAGCGCGCCCCCGAGGCCTTGGGCCTCGCTGGGGTCGGCCTGCCAGGCTGAAAGGCACAGGAACAGGCCGATCACCTGGAACACCAGGCCGCGGGCCGAGAGACCCCAGCGGGTGATGACGTCTGCCAGCCGGCGTTGCAGCGGCCCCAGGTCCTGGCGGTACCAGTTCCTGATGTAGGTGCGCCGGATGGCCCGCCACAGCTGCCGCACGCCGATGGCGATGAACACCAGGCCGATGGCGAAGATCGCGTAGAGCCCGCCCTGGTGGCTCATCACCAGGGCGGTGCGGTCGCTGGCCGTGTCCTGTCCCGAGGTGCCGGCGGCGTCGCGCAGCAGGTCGATGCAGTAGAGCCCGAGGCTGCCATGAATGAGGCTGCTGATCAGGAACCCAAGGCGCGTGACGAGGCCCTTGGGGCCGCGACCGACGTTCTCGGTATCCAGCAGTGCCTGGAGGAGGCGCCAGGCGGCATAGGCGGCGAGCCCGGCCCCCAGGCCACCGAGCATCAGGTCGCCGAAGGGCTCGCTGGCCAGGCCGTAGAGGGCTTCCCGGGTCCCGACGTTGTCGCCCCCCAGGCCGGTCGCCGCCAGGAAGGCCAGGCCGCCCACCAGCAGATAGACGACGCCCTTGGCGGCGTAGCCCGCCCCGGCCGCGAGAACCACGCCCCGCCTGAGTCGAGTACCGGATTCTGGCATCGTGGGCTCCACGGTCGCTGCCTCAGGCGAGGCCGATGACCACCAGGGTCAGGGTGCCGCCGGTCAGCAGGTAGGCCAACAGCGCCATCAGCCCGTCCTCGGCGAGCAGGGCCAGGCCGAAGAGCGTCAGCGCCAGGCCGGCCCCGTTGGCGGAAAAGGGCACCAGCTCCATCGGCGGCATCGCCAGGCCGATCAGCAGGCAGGTCAGGGCCACCGGGAGGTGGGCCGGGGGGCGGGCGAGCCAGACCAAGCGCGCTCGCAGGAGGCGGTCGACCCAGCACGCGGGGCGCACCATCCAGTTCGTGACCCGCACGAAGCGCTCGCGGGACACCCGTCGCCGCAACAGGCCGCGCGGCAGCCAGATATGCCTCCGGCCGAGCAGCAACTGGGCGGCCACCAGCACCACCAGGCCGGCCATCAGGGTGGGCACCCCGGGGATGTCGCCGAGCAGCGGGGCCAGGGTGACCAGTCCGGCGATCAGCAGGAAGGGCGCGAAGCTGCGCCGCCCCACCGCATCGAGGATCGCTTCCAGGCTCACGTCCTCCCGTCGTCGCCCCGCCTGCTGCACCAGGGCGATCAGCGTCGTGAGGTTGCGTGGGCCGGCCTGGGGCGGCGCTTGCTGGGTGTCATCGGTCATGCGATCCCTGCTGTCCGGGGGAGGGGGTCCAGGGCCCGGCGCCGGTCCTGGCGGCCAGGGTCGCCTGGGCGGCGTCACGACAGTGTAGCCTGGCCGCCCGTGCCGATGCATGCCGATCCTGCCGGGTGGCGGCCCTGTTGTCTGGCCTCGCGATATCGTATGGTAGGCGTCCGGTCCTTCTCTCGTGCTTGCGGGGGGAGGGCTGTTTTCGTTGGTTCCCGGGCGGGCGTCCGTCTGGTCAGGCCTCCCGGATACAGCGGGTCGGCGGTCCGCCCGCCAGCCGGGGCGAGGCCTGGTGCCTCGCGACGATGGCCGAGGGCGCGCCTGCTTTCCTTTTTTCAGTGTCTGGTGATCGACGTCATCTATGGCCGCTTCCGCCAAATTCTTCCAGCAGCTCCTGCGCCATCCCCGCCGGACCCTTCGCCTGCGCTACAGCCAATGGCGCTACGACTACACCCCGGAGTCGCGGGTGCCCGACACCCTGCACACGGCGGTGCTGTTCGTGCCCAAGCGGATCGGGGACGGCATGGCCGTGTTCCCGGTCATCCGGGCGCTGCAGGCCCGCGGGGTGTCCCGCCTGGTCATCGTCGCCTCGAGCTACAACGAGATCGTCTTCCGGCGGCTCGCGGACGAGAGTGTCGAGGTGGTGACCCTCGCCGACGCCAAGGACCTGCGGGCGATGCGTGGCGTGGCCCGCGAGCTTCGCGCCCGCCATGGCCGCGTCGATCTCTGCGTGGAAGGCACCATCCGCGATAACCCGATCACCCGGTGCTTCGTCGGCACCCTGCGGGCACGCTGCAACCTGAAGCTGGGGGCCTCACCGATGCGCTGCTACGCGTCGCTGCGTGGCGAGGCCCAGGCGATGCTGGATCGTGGCGAGGCTCGTCCGCACTGCTGGGCCGACCTGATGCGGGAGGCCGGCATCGCCGAGGTGCGGGGAGCCTATGAGTTTCCGATCGCCGCCGACGACGAGGAACGGGTCCGGCGGAGCGTGGCACCGCTGCGCCCCTATGTCGCCCTCAACCTGGATGGCAGTCATCCGGCGCGCCAGCTGTCCCTCGAGCAGGGGCGGCGGCTTTGCGAACTGCTGCGCGACATCCCGGGCCTGCCCGTGGTGATGGTCTTCGGCCCCGGCGGCGAGGACAAGGCGCGCCGGCTGGCGGCCGACATGCCCGATGTGCACTGCCTGCCGCTGGCGGTGAGCCTGCCGCACAGCGTGGCCATCGTGAAGCATGCCGCCCTGGTGGTGACCCCCGATACGGCGGTGCTGCACATGGCGAGCGCCTGGAATCGGCCGACCCTCGGGCTCTACGCCCGCCCCCAGCGGCGCTGGCGGCCGCTGGCCGAGCACAGCGCCATGATCGAGACCGGCGGCCACCTCGCCGATCTCGACATGCAGGAAGTGGCCCGGGCCCTGGCCGCGTTGCCCGTGGACGAGGGGCGGGGCTGACCCGCCACGCCGCTGGCGCTGTCCCTGGCCGCGGGGATATCGTATGGTGAGATGTGTTGCAGTCCTTCTCCCGTCAGCGGGGGGAGGGCTGTTTGCGTTGGCTCCCGGGAGGGGGTCGGCCCGGACGATACATGGAGGTCAGTGATGACGCAGCGTCCCCCCTTGATCATCAACCGCCTGGATGCCGAGCGCCTGCAGCGCCTGATCGACGAGGCCAGCGGTGACCGCGACGTGGCGGAGGCCCTGGAAGCCGAGCTGCTGCGTGGCGAGGTGGTCGATCCGCAGGAGATTCCCGAGGACGTGGTGAGCATGAACAGCCAGGTACTGTTCACGGACCTGGCGCGCCGGCGACGCAGCATCCGCACCCTGGTCTATCCGCGCGCGCTGCCCGAGACCGAGGATGGCGTCTCGGTGATGGCGCCGGTGGGGGCGGCCCTGCTCGGCCTGCGGGTCGGGGATGTCATCGACTGGCCGCTGCCTGGTGGCGAGCCGGCCCGGTTGCACATCGAGGCGCTCCTCTGGCAGCCCGAGCGGGCCGGGCAGTTTCACCGCTGAGGCCACGCCGCCCACGACCCGAGGAGATTGATCATGCCGTTTTCGCTGTGGATGTCGCTGGCCGCGGTCTGCGCCATGGGGGCCATGTCGCCGGGGCCGAGCCTGGCCCTGGTGCTGCGCCACACCCTGGGCGGCGGGCGCCTGCCCGGGGTGGCGGCGGCGCTGTCCCATGCCCTGGGCGTCGGGCTCTATGCCTTGCTGACCGTCTGGGGGCTGGGGGCGCTGATCGTGCGCTTTCCCCTGCTGTTCCAGGCCATCACCTGGGGCGGGGCGGCCTACCTGGCCTGGCTGGGGATCAAGGCGCTGCGTGCCGGCCGCGCCGGGGCGCTCCGCGCCGAGGCCATGGCCACCTCGGGGAGCCAGGCCGCCCGGGAGGGCATGCTGGTGGCGCTGGGCAATCCCAAGCTGATCCTGTTCTTCATCGCCCTGCTCAGCCAGTTCGTGACGCCGGACATGAGCCTGGCGGCCCGGGCGATCATCGTGCTCACGGCGATGATCATCGATGGTGGCTGGTACGTGCTGGTGGCGGTCAGCCTCTCCCATTCCCGGGTCCTGCCCTGGCTGCAGGCGCGTGCCCACTGGATCAACCGGGCCACCGGCGTGCTGCTGCTGGCGCTGGCGCTGAGAGTGGTCGCCGGCCCCATCGGCTGAGGCTGCGTTGAGGGCGATCACGTGGGCGCCTGGGTCGGGAGGCGGCGAGACTGATACGCTAGGCTTTTCATCTATCGGAAGCCGTGCTGATGAATGAGTCCTCCCCTCATGCCCTGGCGGTATTGCTCGAGGACGATCCGGATGCCGCCGCCGCCCTGGCGGTCCAGTTGCGGGTGCTGGGGGTGGAGACGCGCTACTGCCGGCATTCCCACCACCTGGTCGGCGAGGTGCTGGCCAAGGCGCCACAGCTCGTCGTCATGGGACTGGCGTTCGGCGAGCACGACGGCATTGCGATGCTGCGCCGGCTCGCCGAGTGCCGCTATAGGGGACGGGTCCTGCTGCTCAGCGGCGTCGAGCGCAAGGTGGCGCGCATCGCCGAGCGGCTGGGCGAGGCCCTGGGGCTCAACATGCTGCCCTCCCTGGACAAGCCCATGCGGCTCGGCGAGTTGCGCGAATGCCTGGAGGGCCTGGAGGGGGAGGCGAGCCCCGGGCCGCCCGAGATCCGGCCGCCGTTCTTCCACCAGGAGGAGCTGGAACTGGCCTTTGCCCGCCAGGAGCTGATCCTCCACTACCAGCCCCAGTTCGACCTGGCGACCCGACGGCTGTCCGGCGTCGAGGCCCTGGTGCGCTGGAACCATCCCGAGGCGGGCCTGCTGGTGCCCGGCGACTTCCTGCCGCTGCTGACCCCGGCCCAGAGCCGCTTGCTGACCCGTCGCGTGCTGCAGCTGGCCATGGCCGATGCCGCCCGCTGGCGCGAGGACGGTCTCAACCTGTCGCTGTCGATGAACGTCACCCCCGATGACCTGATGTGCCAGGAACTGGTCTCCCTGGTCCGCAAGGGCTGGCATTCGGCCGGCGGGGCGCCGCTGGTGCTGGAGATCACCGAGACCGCCTCCATGGAGGACGAACTGCTCAGCAGCGAGGTGGCGGCCCGCCTGCACCTCACCGGGCTGGAGGTCTCGGTGGACGACTTCGGCGTGGGGTTCTCGTCCCTGGCGCGCCTGCAGCTGCTGCCGATCAGCGAGCTCAAGGTCGACCGTAGCTTCGTCAGTCGCCTCCACGAGGACCTGCAGGATGCCGCCATCGTCGAGGCCGTGGCGCTGCTCGGGCGGCGACTGGGCATCCGGGTGGTCGCCGAGGGCGTCGAGGACCTGGCCAGCCTGGCGGCCCTGGAGCGCTACGGCTGCACCCACGTACAGGGGTTCGGCCTGGCCCGGCCGATGCCGAGCGAGGGCATCATGGCCCTGGCCCGCGGTGCATCGCCCCTGGAGCGGGCATCGGGGCGTAGTTCCGCTGACAGCGCATGTAAGTGATATGGGTTCTCTCATGTAGGAAATGTCTCACATCGAGGGTGGTTGACTGCGCCTGCGCAAGTCCTTTTTCCTGATGTTCGATGACGATGGTGTCCTTTCGGTGCATTTCCCTTCCTTGCTCTCGCCGGGCGGCCCGGCCTGGGGCCTCCTGCCCCCTTAGGGGTCGTCCCACGAGCCTCATTCGGCTTGGTACCCTCGCGCCCACATTCGGCGATGCCACGGACGGCCGTCCTGACCGGTCGTCCACATGCCGCATCGCCTGCGCCCGACAGGACACGGCTCCGAGAAAAGGGCCGGCCACAGGGGCGTCGCGCCGTCATACGCAGGGAGGAAGCTCGAAGATGGCCAAAGAAGGGTCCGTTGCGCCGAAGGAGCGCATCAACATCAAGTACGTGCCTGCCACCGGGGACCAGCAAGCCGAGACCGAGCTGCCGCAGAAGCTGCTGGTGGTCGGCGACTTCAAGGGCGGCGCCGAGGAAACGCCGATCGAGGAGCGCGACGCCGTCTCGGTGGACAAGAACAACTTCCAGTCGGTGATGCGTGAGGCCGGCCTGGGGCTGCAGGCCAGCGTGCCCAACCGCCTGGAGGAAGAGGACGGGCAGGAGCTCTCCGTGGACCTGAGCTTCCAGTCCCTGGCGGATTTCGCCCCCGACAGCGTGGCGCGCCAGGTGCCCGAGCTGCGTAAGCTCGTCGAGTTGCGCGAGGCGCTGGTGGCGCTCAAGGGACCGCTGGGCAATGTGCCGGCCTTTCGCGAGCGCCTGCAGGCCCTGATCGAGAACCCCGAGGCTCGGGATCAGTTGCTGAGCGAGCTCGAGCTGCTCGACGACGCCCCCTCCCCGGGCGACGCCTGATCCCTTCACGCATGGAAGCGAGGCACCCCTCATGAGCGAATCCACCACCCCTTCCCAGGCCCCCGCCGCCGAGGCCCGCGCCGAGGGATCCCTGCTCGACCAGGTGATGGCCCAGACGCGCATGGCCCCCGCCGACGAGGGCTACGACGTGGCCAAGCAGGGCGTCGCCGCCTTCATCGGCGAGCTGTTGAAGAGCGACGACGGCCAGGCGCAGGTCAACAAGTCGGTGGTCGACCGGATGATCGTCGAGCTGGATCGCAGGATCGGCCATCAGGTCGACGAGATCCTCCACGACCCGGGCTTCCAGCATCTCGAGTCGGCCTGGCGGGGCCTCAAGCTGCTGGTCGACCGCACCGACTTTCGCGAGAACATCAAGCTCAACGTGCTGCACGCCACCAAGGAGGAGCTGCTCGAGGACTTCGAGTTCGCCCCCGAGATCAGCCAGAGCGGCCTCTACCAGCACGTCTATGCGGCCGAGTACGGCCAGTTCGGCGGCGAGCCGGTGGCGGCGATGATCGGTCACTACGATTTCACGCCCTCGACCCCCGACATCAAGCTGCTGCAGTACACCGCCTCGGTGGGCGCCATGGCCCACGCGCCCTTCCTGTCCTCGGTGGCGCCGAGCTTCTTCGGCATCGACAGCTTCGAGGAGCTGCCCAACATCAAGGACTTCCAGGCGATCTTCGAGGGGCCCAAGTACGCCCGCTGGCGCAGCCTGCGCGAGTCCGAGGACGCCCGCTACCTGGGGCTCACCGCGCCGCGCTTCCTGCTGCGCATGCCCTACGACCCGGTCGAGAACCCGGTCAAGACCTTCCACTACGAGGAGTCGGTCAGCGAGAGCCACGACCACTACCTGTGGGGCAATACCGCCTACCTGCTCGCCGAGCGCCTCAACGACAGCTTCGCCAGGTATCGCTGGTGCCCGAACATCATCGGGCCGCAGAGCGGCGGGGCGGTGGAGAACCTGCCGGTGCACACCTACGAGGCGCTGGGGCAGCTGCAGAGCAAGATTCCCACCGAGGTGCTGGTCACCGACCGGCGGGAATTCGAGATGGCCGAGGAGGGCTTCATCTCGCTGACCATGCGCAAGGGCAGTGACAACGCCGCCTTCTTCTCCGCCAACTCGGTGCAGAAGCCCAGGACCTTCCCCAACACGCCCGAGGGGCGCGAGGCCGAGACCAACTTCAAGCTCGGCACCCAGCTGCCCTACATGTTCATCGTCAATCGCCTGGCCCACTACATCAAGGTGCTGCAGCGCGAGCAGATCGGCTCCTGGAAGGAGCGCCAGGACCTGGAGCGCGAGCTCAATACCTGGATCCGCCAGTACGTCGCCGACCAGGAAAACCCGCCGGCCGACGTGCGCAGCCGCCGTCCGCTGCGCGCCGCCTCGGTGCAGGTCGCGGACGTCGAGGGCGACCCGGGCTGGTATCGCGTCTCGCTGGCGGTCCGCCCGCACTTCAAGTACATGGGCGCCAACTTCGAGCTGTCGCTGGTGGGACGCCTCGACAAGGACTGACGCCATGACCGCCTTCAGGGAACGCGACGGGCGGCCCGGCGCGCGGCTCTTCGAGCGCCTGTCGGCACCGGAGCGCCCGGTGCCGACAGGCGAGCGGGCGCTGGAGGCCACCCTGGTCTCCATCAAGCGCCATCTGGTCGACCTGCTCAACAGCCACCCGGGGCACAGCGAGTGTGCCCCGGCGCTGGGCCTGCTGGACTTCAACGACGCCACGCTGGGCGTGCTGGACCTCGAGCTCAAGGTCGAGCGCGCGATCCGCGAGTGCATCGAGCGCTACGAGCCGCGGGTCCGGCGCGTCCGGGTCGAGACCCAGCCCAACGACGGTGACCCGCTGCAGTTGCGCTTCCAGGTCCAGGCCACCCTGGAATTGGGGCGCGACGCCACCGAGACCACCATCGACCTGTTGCTCAACGACAAGCGCTACCAGTGCGTGAACTGAGACCATCATGCTGAACCGCTACTACCGGGACGAGCTCGACTTCCTGAAGCGTCAGGGCCGCGAGTTTGCCGAGGGCAACCCCGGTCTCAGCCGCTTCCTCGCCGAGCAGAGCACCGACCCCGACGTCGAGCGCCTGCTCGAGGGGTTCGCCTTCCTGTCCGGGCGGCTGCGCGAGAAGGTCGATGACGAGTTCCCCGAACTCACCCACTCGCTGATCGGCATGCTGTGGCCCAACTACCTGCGGCCGGTGCCGAGCATGACGGTGGTGCAGTTCGCCCCCCACTGGCACGGCCTGAGCGGCGCCCAGTCGGTGCCCCGCGGCACCTCGCTGGCCAGTCGCGAGGTCGAGGGCACGGCCTGCGGCTTTCGCACCTGCCACGAACTGACGCTCTATCCCCTGGCCCACGACGGGGTCACCGCCCGCCACTCCCGGGAGGCCTCGGTGGTCGAGCTCGACCTGGCGGTGCACAGCGACCAGCCCCTCGATGCCCTGGGGGTGGGCGACCTGCGCCTGCACCTGGGCGGCAGCGGCTACACGGCCCGCACCCTCTACCTGTGGCTGAGCCACTACCTGGCCGGCCTCGAGCTGGAGGTCGACGGCCAGCGGCTGCCGCTGCCCTCCCGCCTGCTGGCGCCGGTCGGCTTCGCCGCCGAGGATGCCCTGCTGCCGTACCCGCGCAACGTCTACCAGGGCTACCGCATCCTGCAGGAGTACCTGTGCTTCCCCGAGGCCTTCCAGTTCTTCGACCTGCAGGGCCTGGGCGATTACCTGCCGCCGCGCCCGGCCGAGCGGCTGACCCTGCGCTTCACCTTTACCCGCACCCTGCCGGCGGATGCCCGGGTGGGGGACGAGAGCCTGGCGCTCTACTGCACCCCGGCGATCAACCTCTTCGCCCATGACGCCGACCCCGTGGACCTCAGCGGCGAGCGCAGCGAGTACCGCATCCGGCCCAGCAGCCGCTTTCCCGCCCACTACGAGGTGTTCAGCGTCGACGACGTCTCGGGCTGGCTGGAGAGCGAGGCCGGGCGCATTCGCGGCGAGCCGCGCCGCTACGTGCCCTTCGAGAGCTTCGAGCACCAGGTCGAGCGCGACCGGGGACGCCAGGCGCTCTACTACCGGGTGCGAGTCCGCGACAGCCTGCGCGGCGACGGCTTCGACCACGACATCGCCTTCGTGCGCGGCGACGAGCAGGCCTGCCTGGGGCTGCGCGAGACCGTCTCGCTGCGCCTGACCTGCTCCAACCGCGAGCTGCCGGAGCGGCTGACCATCGGCGACGTCTGCCGGCCCACCGAGGACAGCCCGGCCTTCGCCGGCTTTCGCAACATCACCCGGCCGACCCCGGCGATGCGCCCGACCCTCGACGGCAGCCTGCTGTGGACGCTGATCTCCAACCTGTCGCTCAACTACCTGTCGCTGCTCGACCGCGACGCGCTGCGCTCGGTGCTGCGCGTCTACGACTTCCGCGCCCTGGTCGACCGCCAGGCCGAGCGCATCGCCCAGCGGCGCCTGGCCGGCATCGTCGACATCCGGACCCAGCCGGTGGACCGGCTCCATCGGGGCCTGCCGGTGCGCGGCCTGCGCTCCGAGATGACCCTGGACCAGGAGGCCTTCGGCGACGAGGGCAGCCTCTTCCTGTTCGCCAGCGTGCTGTCCCGGTTCTTCTCGCTGTACGCCAGCATCAACTCCTTCCACGAGTTGCACGTCACCAACCTCCACAACCGCGAGCGCTACGCATGGACCTTGCAGTCGGGCCAGCAGCCCCTGATGTAGCGCTGGCGCCCCTGGTCGACGGGGCCCGACGCTACGACTTCTACCAGCTGGTCGAGCTGCTCCACCGGCACCACGGCGACGACCTCGAGGGGGACCGCGAGGCCGACCCGGCCACCGAGCGCGTGCGCTTCCAGGCGTCGGCCTCGCTGGGCTTCCCGGGCAGCGACGTGGTCGACCTCGCGCCCCGCGAGACCGGGCGCTACGCCCTGCGCGTCAGCTTCCTGGGACTGCAGGGCGCCCAGTCGCCCCTGCCGGGCTACTACCTGGAGGCGATGGCCCATGCCGACGCCCACCGCGAGGGGGCGGCCGGCGACTTCCTCGACCTGTTCAACCATCGGCTGCTGTCGCTGCTGCACCGTGGTTGGCGCAAGTACCGCCACCACGTGCGCTACCAGGAGGGGGCCGAGGATGGCTTCTCGGCGGCGATCTTCGCCCTGGTCGGGCTGGCCGACGAGCGGCTGCGCGGCGAGACGCCGATCAACTGGAGCAAGATGCTGGCCTATGCCGGCCTGCTGGCCGGTCGCTCGCGCTCGCCGGACGTGGTGGCGGGCATCGTCGGCCACTGCTTCGACCTCGACGGGGTCGAGGTCGAGCCCTGGGTGCTGCGCCGGGTCGAGATCCCGGTGGACCAGCTCAGCCGCACCGGCCTGGCCTGCGCCACCCTGGGCCAGGACATGGTCGCCGGCAGCCGGGTCGACGACATCAGCGGCAAGTTCGCGCTGTGCCTGCGCGGCCTGGACCTGGCGCGCTTCCGCGACTTCCTGCCCGACGGGCGCGATCACCAGGCCCTGCGCACCCTGATCGACTTCGTGCTCCGCGAGCCCCTGGCCTATGACCTGGAACTCGAGCTGCTGGAGAGCGAGGTCCGCCCCATGCGGCTGGGCGAGGGCGGCAGCTGCCAGCTGGGCTGGACGACCTTCGTCCAGCCCGAGGCCGACGCGGCGCCCCGGCGGCGCCGCATCCGCATACAGATGACACGGTGACACACCCATGAACACGACGCCCACGCAGCAGGCCATCACCCTGGTGGTCACCAACAGCGAACGGCTCGAGGGCCGCTCCACCAGCAGTCACGTGTTCCGCGCGCCGGGCGGCACCCTGGGCAGCGCCACGGCCGACGACTGGCTGCTGCAGGACCATGCCGGCCGGGTGCGGCCGGGTCATGCCGAGATCCAGCGCCTCGACGGGCGCTTCTGCCTGGTCGACCGCTGCGGCCAGACCTTCGTCAACGGCGCGACCCTGCCCATCGGCCGCGAGCGACGGGTGGCACTGCGCGACGGCGACGAGCTGCAGGTCGGCGAATACCGGCTGCGCGTGCACCTCGGCGACCGCCAGGCCCACAGCGCCGGCGTGCAGCCCCTGGCGACCCTGGTGGACGAGGAGCACGAGCGACTCGACGCCCCCGAGGCGCCGCCGGCCACGGCCCTCGCCCCGTCGCCCCAGCAGGATCCCCTGGCGGCGCTGGGCGAGGCCTCGCCGGCCCACCGTCACCAGGACCCCATGGCCGCCCTGGCCGACGAGGAGAGCGCCGGCGAGGACGACCCCCACGGCCTGCTCGATGCCCTGGACGGCCGGGGCGAGCCGTCGCCCGCCCCGGCGGCACCGCTGAATCGACGATACGAGGACCCGCACATGGACGAACGGTTGTTGAACGATCTGGAACGCTCGGTCGGCGAGCAGCTCGAGGAACGCTGGCAGGAGCCGGCCGCGGGCGGGGAGGGCGGCCATATCGGCGCCTCGCCGCTGCTCACCACCCTGGGCGGCGAGCTGCGTTTTCGCGACAGCGCCGAGCAGCACGCCTTCCTCGAGGAGGCCGGCCGCACCCTCCGGGCCACCCTGGAAGGGCTGCTGGCGCTGCACCAGGCCCATGACGGCAGCCGCTATCCGCTGCGCGACCGCCGCCTGCAGCCCATCGAGGACAATCCGCTGCGCCTCGGCCAGCCCTACGCCCAGACCCTGACCACGCTGTTCGCGGCCCAGCGCAGCCCGGTGCACCTCTCCGCGCCGGCGGCGGTGGCGGAGTGCCTGGAGCACCAGCAGCAGCACCAGGCCGCCGTCGAGGAGGCCATCGGCGATGCCCTGGGCGCGATCCTCGAGGCCTTCTCGCCGGACGCGCTGCTCAAGCGCTTCCATGCCTACCGCGGCGCCGGCCGCCAGGGCGAGGAAGAGGGCGGCTGGGCCTGGGAGATGTACCGCCACTACTACCAGGAGCTCAACTCCGGCCGCCAGCAGGGCTTCGAGAAGCTGTTCTGGGAGGTCTTCGAGCAGGCCTACGACCAGTCGCTGCGCCGCCAGCAGCGGGAGGGCGCATGACACCTCGTCCCGCCCGGGCCGTGCCCCTGTCCTGTCGCCTGGTCCTCGGGCTGAGCCTGCTGCTGGCGCTGGGCGGCTGCGCCTCGACCTTCGAGGCCGCCGGCAAGACCTACCAGGTGGTGCGCGATCCCGCCATTCCGGTGGGCTATCCGGAGGATCGGCCGTCGCGGGTCGATCTCAGCATGCTCGCCGCCGGCGACGTCAATCCCAACGGCGAGGGGAAGGGCGC
This sequence comes from Halomonas sp. M4R1S46, assembly GCF_025725685.1. Lineage (NCBI taxonomy): Bacteria > Pseudomonadati > Pseudomonadota > Gammaproteobacteria > Oceanospirillales > Halomonadaceae > Halomonas > Halomonas sp. M4R1S46. Next base: position 3,644,346 of record NZ_CP107008.1, on the reverse strand, counting down.
GCCGCTGCGCTTCCAGATCCTGCAGCTCAAGGACGACTCCATGCTGATGGCGGCCGACCATCGCCAGCTGCGCGACGACCTGGAGGAGGCCCTCGGCACCAACTACCTGGCCCATGACGACTTCACCCTGCTGCCCGGCCAGTTCAAGTTCTACGAGCCCTTCGAGGTCGAGGAGGACACCCGCTACATCGGCATCATCGCCTTCTATGCCGAGCCGGATCAGGCGCAGTGGAAGAAGGTCGTGCGCATCGACGACCGGGGCCGGGACTATCACCTGCTGGTGCACCTGCACGAGCGCGAGGCCGCGCTGAGGAAGGAGACCTGATGGCCAGTCGCAACCGAGTGGTATGGAGCGAGGGGCTGTTCATCAAGCCCCAGCACTTCCAGCAGCAGCAACGCAGCCTGGAGGGCCTGATCGACAGCCGCCTGCGCGGCGTCGGCGGCCATCTGCACGGCTTCCTGTCCCTGGAGCTCAATGCCGAGTACCTGAGCTTCGGGCGCATCGCCCTGAGCCGCGCCAGCGGCGTGATGCCCGACGGCACCGCCTTCCAGCTGCCCGACGACGACCTGGAGCCCCAGCCGCTGGAGATCAAGGATGCCTCGATCACCAACCAGGTGGTCTACCTCGGCGTGCCGCTGGCCACCGACGGCGTCGCCGAGGTCGGCTGGGAGGCCGCGACGCTGCCGTCGCGCTACCGGGCCGCGTCCCGCGGGGTGCGCGACCTGCACTCCCGGGACGGCGACCTGGCCGACCTCGAGCTGGCGCGGGTCGCCCCGCGGCTGCTGCTCGAGAACGAGGACCGTAGTGCCTATGCCTGCCTGGCCGTGGCGCGCATCCTCGAGCGGCGCCCGGACGGCAGCCTGGTGCTCGACGAGGGCTTCCTGCCGACCCTGCTCAATGTCCAGGCCGCCCCGGTGCTGCAGCGCTTCGTCGGCGAGATGGCCGGGCTGATGCGCGAGCGGGCCCGCAACCTGGCCCAGCGGCTGGCCACCCCCAGCCAGACCGGGGTGGCCGACGTCGCCGACTTCATGCTGCTGCAGTCGCTCAACCGGGCCCAGCCGCGCTTCCAGCACCTGGCCCGGCTCGGCCATCTGCACCCCGAGCGGCTCTACGCCGACATGCTCGAGACCTGCAGCGAGCTGACCACCTTCACCGGCGAGTCGCGGCTGCCGCCGGAGTACCCGGCCTATGACCACGACCATCCCGAGGCCGCCTTCCGGCCGCTGATGCAGAGCCTGCGCCAGTCGCTGTCCACGGTGCTCGAGCCCCGGGCGCTGGCCATCCAGCTGCAGTCCCGGCGCTTCGGCCTGAAGGTGGCGACACTGGCCGACCTCAGCCTGCTCGACGACGCCGACTTCATCCTCGCGGTGCGCGCCGACCTGCCGCCGGAGCGGCTGCGCAAGCTGTTCGTGCAGCAGACCAAGGTGGCCAGCGTCGAGCGCATCCGCGACCTCATCAGCCTGCAGCTGCCGGGCATCCCCCTCGAGCCGCTGCCGGTGGCGCCGCGCCAGCTGCCCTTCCATGCCGGCTACACCTACTTCCGCCTCGACCGGCACAGCGAGGCCTGGAGCATGCTGCGCGGGGCCAGCGGCTTCGCCTTCCATGTCGCCGGCGACTTCCCGGGGCTGGAAATGCAGTTCTGGGCGATCAGGAGCTAAGCCATGAACGAACTCGCCACCCGCGACGACGCCCGGCGCCACGAGGACAGCATCGATGTCCAGGGCCTGGAGCGACTGATCCACAGCCATGCCGGCCACCTGGATGCCGACGAGGACTACTGGTTCCGGCTGCGCGGCCACAGCCTCAACCCGCTGGTGGATGCCGCCAGCTCGCTGCTGGGCATGGTGGTCCGGGTCCGCCAGCTCGACCGGCTCGACGACATCGAGCGCCTCTACCGCCAGGTGGTCGACGAGATCGCCGCCATCGAGGTCGAGCTGACCGAGCAGGGCTACGACCGGCCGACCCTGCTGGCCTATCGCTACGTGCTGTGCTCCTTCATCGACGAGGCGGTGATGAGCACCGACTGGGGGCAGCAGAGCGAGTGGGCGGGCCATTCGCTGCTGGCGCGCTTCCACAACGAGACCTGGGGCGGCGAGAAGGTCTTCTCGATCCTCGCCCGGCTGCGCCAGGAGCCCCGCCGCTATCGCGACATGCTGGCCTTCATCTACCTCTGCCTGTGCCTGGGCTTCGAGGGCCGCTACCGGGTCATGCCGCACGGGCGCGAGGAGTACGAGCAGATCCTGCGCGAGCTCGGTGACCAGCTGGCCGCCCTCGACGAGCCCGACGAGGAGACCCTGACCCGCCCCCTGGACAACGTGGTCACCGCTCCGCGCGGCCAGGGCGACGGCCTGCCGCTGTGGGGCATCGTCGCGCTCTTCGCCCTGGCCCTGTCGGCGGTCTACGCCGGCCTGGCGTGGTCGCTGGACGCCCAGGCCGACCAGGTCGGCCGGCTGCTGGAACGGATCATCAACTAGCCATCGACGGCAACACCGAGGGAGAGACCATGCTCAGGGTAGAGCTACCGGCACTGATCGACCGACTCAACGCCATCGCCCGCCAGGGACTGGAGGCGGCTGCGGGGCTGTGCGCCGAGCAGCAGGCCCCCGAGATCGGCGCCTCCCACCTGCTGCTGGCGTTCGTCGACCAGCCGCTGTGCGATGTGCGGGTGCTGCTCGACGGCGAGGGCATCGCGCTCGCCGAGCTGCGCCGGGCGCTGGCCGAGGATGCCCGGCCGCCCCGCGACCTGGCGGTCACCACGCCGAGCTTCTCGCCGCTGCTGGTCGAGCTGCTGCAGGACGCCTGGCTGCTGGCGAGCACCGAGCTCGATCACCGCGCGCTGCGCAGCGGGGTGATCTTCACCGCCCTGCTGCATCATGCCGGGCGCTACCTGGGGCCGCGCGGCGAGCGGCTGCTGGCCGGCATCAACCGCGAGCGTCTGCGCCGCGACTTCGCCCGGCTGACCCGGGACTCCGCCGAGGCCGCGGTGCCCGGCGCCGAGACCGGGGGCGAGGCCGCGGGGCGCGGCGCAGGCACGGACGACGGCGCCCTGGCGCGCTTCGCCACCTCGCTCACCGAGCAGGCCCGCCGCGGCGAGCTCGACCCGGTGCTGTGCCGGGATGCGGAGATCGACCAGATGCTCGACATCCTCGGTCGCCGACGCAAGAACAATCCCATCGTGGTGGGGGAGGCCGGGGTCGGCAAGAGCGCCGTGGTCGAGGGGCTGGCCTCGCGGATCGTCGAGGGCCGGGTGCCCGCGGCGCTGGCCGGCGTGGAACTGGTGTCCCTGGATCTCGGCGCCCTGCAGGCCGGCGCCTCGGTCAAGGGCGAGTTCGAGAAGCGCCTCAAGGCGGTGATCGAGGAGGTCAAGCAGGCCACCACCCCGACGCTGCTGTTCATCGACGAGGCCCATACCCTGATCGGCGCCGGCAACCCGGAGGGCGGCGCCGACGCCGCCAACCTGCTCAAGCCGGCCCTGGCCCGGGGGGAACTGCGCACCATCGCCGCCACCACCTGGCGCGAGTACAAGAAGCACGTCGAGAAGGACCCGGCGCTGTCGCGGCGCTTCCAGCCCATCGCCCTGGGCGAGCCCAGCGTCGAGGAGGCGCTGGTCATCCTGCGCGGCCTGCGCGACGTCTACGAGGCGACCCACGGCGTGCTGATCGGCGACAGCGGCCTGCGCGCCGCCGCGGAGCTCTCGGCCCGCTACCTGGCCGGCCGCCAGCTGCCCGACAAGGCCATCGACGTGCTCGACACCGCCTGCACCCGGCTCGCCCAGGCCCTGGACACCCCGCCGCGGCGGCTCAGCCACCTCAACAGCGAGCACCTGGCCGCCTGGCGCGAGCGCGACCAGCTCGACCGCGAGGCGCTGCTGGGGCGTTCCCCCGAGGCCGGTCGCCTGGATGCCCTGGACGCGCGCCTGGCGCGGCTGGGCGAGGAGCTGGAGACCCTGGAGACGGCCTGGGGAGAGCAGCGCGACTGCGTCGAGGCCATCCTCGGGCTGCACCGCGCGCTGCTCGATGGCGAGGACGAGGATCTCGAGCGCCGCGACCGGCAGGCGGCGGCCCTGGCCGATCACGAGGCCCGCCTGGCCGAGCTGCAGCAGGAGTTCGCCCTGGTCAACGCCACTGTCGAGGAGGCCCAGGTCGCCCAGGTCATCGGCGACTGGACCGGCGTGCCGGTGGAGCGCATGACCCGCGACGAGCTGGTGCGACTCACCGAGCTGCCGGAGGCGCTGGGCCGGCTGATCAAGGGCCAGGACCTGGCCGTCGAGCGCCTCCACCGCCACCTGCTCACCGCCCGCGCCGACCTGCGCCGCCCCGGACGCCCGCTGGGGGCCTTCCTGCTGGTCGGGCCCAGTGGGGTGGGCAAGACCGAGACCGTGGTGCAGATCGCCGAGAGCCTCTACGGCGGCCGCCAGTTCCTGACCACCATCAACATGTCCGAGTACCAGGAGAAGCACACCGTCTCCCGGCTGATCGGCTCGCCGCCCGGCTACGTGGGCTTCGGCGAGGGCGGCCTGCTGACCGAGGCGATCCGCCAGCGTCCCTACTCGGTGGTGCTGCTCGACGAGGTCGAGAAGGCCCACCCGGACGTGCTCAACCTCTTCTACCAGGCCTTCGACAAGGGCGAGCTGGCCGACGGGGAAGGGCGCGCCATCGACTGCCGCAACGTGCTGTTCTTCATGACCTCGAACCTGGGCCATGACGCCATCGTGCGCCACGCCGACGACCGCGCGGCCATGGACGAGGCCCTCTACCCGGTGCTGGCCGACTTCTTCCGGCCGGCGCTGCTGGCGCGCATGGAGGTGGTGCCCTACCTGCCGCTGTCCCGGGAGATCCTCCACGATATCGTCGGCGCCAAGCTCGCGACCCTGGCCGGGCGCATCCGCGACCGTCACCGCGAGGCCGAGGTGGTGCTCGACCCGGCCCTGGCCGAGGCCATCTGCGCCCGGGCCACGCGCAGCGAGAACGGCGCACGGATGCTCGAGTCGGTGATCGACGGCGAGCTGCTGCCGCCGGTCTCGCGGGCCCTGCTCGAGCGCCTGGCGCGCCGCGAGCCGGTGACCCGGGTGACCCTGGGCGTCGCCGAGGATGGCTTCTCCGCGGAGGTGGCATGACGTGAGCAGGAACGGCGTGCTGCACGGGGAAGGAGCGACCGCGACGGGCCCGGCGCTGGCCGGCATGCGCGAGGCGCTGCGGCTGGTCGAGAGCCGCACGCCGGCCGAGCTGCGCCGGCGCGGCGTCGCGCTGCTGGGCGATGCCCAGGGCCTGCCCTGGGTGCGCTGTCTCGCCCTGGACGCCAGCGGGCGCTGGCTGGGCGGCGACGACGACGACCGACCGTGGCTGGCCTGCGACGACTTCCGCCATCCCTATGCCCACGCCATCCGCCGCGGCGAGCGCCTGGCCCTGGGGCTCGGCGAGGCGCGCTCGCGGCTGGATCACGAGGCCTTCCAGGCGGCGGTCGCCGGGCTGCCCGCGGCCTGGCGCCTGGTCGTGCAGCCGCTGCGCGCCCGCGACGGCCAGCGCGAGTGGCTCGGGGTGCTGGGCCTGGCCGGCCCGGCCGCCGACCTCGAGCCGCTGCTGGCCAGCGCCGACTTCCAGGCCTTCGAGGCGCTGTGGTGCCACCTCTGGGCCTGGCAGGTCCGCCAGCACGACGAGCGCCAGCACCAGGCGTTGCTGCGTGACTCCCTGGCCAAGCTCAACGACGGGGCCCGGCGGCGCGGCCTGAGCGAGCGGCTGGGGCGCGATATCCGCGGCGCCTCGCCGGCCATCCGCGCATTGCGCGACCAGCTGGTGCGCGCCGCCGAGACCCACCTGGCCGTGCTGCTGCAGGGCGAGACCGGCACCGGCAAGGACCTGGTGGCCCGCGGCATCCACCAGGTCTCGTCGCGGGCCGAGGGGCCCTTCATGGCGATCAACTGCGCGGCGATTCCCGAGAGCCTGCTGGAGTCCGAGCTCTTCGGCCATGCCCGGGGCGCCTTCTCCGGCGCCGACCGGGCGCGGGAGGGGCTGCTCGGCCAGGCCGACGGCGGCACCCTGTTCCTCGACGAGATCGGCGACATGCCGCTGGCCCTGCAGGCCAAGCTGCTGCGGGTGCTGGAGAGCGGCCGCTACCGGCCGCTGGGGGCCAGCGAGGAGCGCCGCGTCGACCTGCGCCTGGTGGCGGCCACCCACCAGCCCTTGCATCGCCGCATCCGCGAGGGGGCCTTCCGTGCCGACCTCTACTACCGGCTCGGCCAGTTTCCGCTGGCGCTGCCCGCCCTGCGCGAGCGCCGCGAGGACATCCCCGAGCTGGCGCTGGCCTTCATCGCCGACTTCTGCCGGCGCGAGGGGCGCGAGGACATCGGCCTGGGCCGCGCCGCCCTGCGGGCCCTCGGCGAGCGGGACTACCCCGGCAATGTGCGCGAGCTCAAGAACCTCATCGACTACGCCTGTGCCATGACCCGCGACGGCGAGGACATCGTCCCCGAGGCGCTGCCGCCGGCCGGCCTGCCCCGGGAACCGGCGGAGGCGACGGGCGCCGAGGCCCCGCCGCCGCGGGCGGCCTCCGAGGAGGTCGCCGACCTGCGCCGAGCGCTGCGCGACTACGAGGCGACGCTGATCCGCCAGCGCCTGGCCCGCTTCGACGGCAACCGTTCCCTGGCGGCCGAGAGCCTCGGCCTGCCCAAGCGGACCCTGGCCCACAAGTGCCGACAGCTGCAACTGGATACCCCATGACCGCGACCCTGACGACACGCCATGCCCCCGCGACGGGCGCCACGGGCCGCTGGCGGCTGGCCGGCCTGGCCCTCGCCCTGCTGGCCGGCGCCCCGAGCGTCCAGGCCGAGGACTCGCGTCTCGCCGAGGCCCGGGCCTGTGCCACGCAGAGCTCCCGGCTGGCGCGGCTGCAATGCTACGACGCCCTGTTCCGGGAGACCGCCGAGGTCGCCGATGTCGCCCCGCGTTCGTCCCTGTGGCAGGCCGTGGCCGCCCAGGAGGCCGAGCGGGCCGCCGACGATGTCGGCCTGATGGTGCGCGAGACCCCGGATACCGTGCTGATGAGCGCCCCGGCGCTCGGCACGGTGCCCCCGCGGCCGCTGCTGGTGATCAGCTGCGACGCCGCCATCACCCGTTTCCAGCTGCACCTGAGCGAGCCGCTGGAGGCCCCGCGGGCCCCGCTGCGGCTGCAGGGGACAGGCGTCGCGCTGGACCAGACCTGGCGGGTGCTGGACGGTGGCCATGTGCTCAGCGGCGGCCGCGGGCTGCCGGCCATCGCCACCCTGAAGCGCCTGCTGGGCACGGCGCGACTGACCCTGGCCAGCGAGCGGCCCGCCATCGATGGCCTGCGCTTCGACGTGAGCGGCCTGCGCTCGGCGATCGCCCCGCTGCGCGCCATGTGCCGCTGGTAACGAGGATCCCCATGCGAATCACCCAGGACGCCCAGCTCGAGCCCCTGCTGGCCCCCCTGGCCGACGAGGTCGGCCAGCCGGTGACGGACACCGAGGCCTTCGCCTGGCTCGACGAGGAGATGATGAAGGTCGGCTCGCTGCAGCACGGCGAGGTCGACTGGGCGGGAGCCGAGGCCCGGGCCGCCGGCCTGCTCGCCGACACCGGCAAGGACCTGCGGGTGCTCGGCCACCTGCTGCACTGCCTGCAGCAGGGCGGCGACGCGGTGCGCTTCGCCCTGTCGCTCGCGCTGCTCGACGGCGCCCTCGCGCACTGGTGGACGACGGCCTACCCCTATGCCGGGGTGCGCGGCAGGCGGGCCCGGCCGAAGCTCTTCCAGCAGTTCACCCAGCGCGCGGTGACACTGGCCGGGACGCTCGACTTCCAGGGCGCCGCCGAGGAGCACCAGGCCTGCCGGGACGCGCTGGCGCGGCTGCGTGACCGGGCCGCCGAGCAGGCGCTGCCGGCCCCGGCGCTGGAGGAACTCTCGCGGCTGCTGGACAAGGCCACGCCGGCGGCGGCGAATCCCGCCCCGCCAACGTCCGCCCCGGCATCGTCCGTGGGCGGCGAGGGCCCGCGGGACACCCCCGCCGAGACGGCCGCGACGGCGCCGCGGGCGCCGGAGGCCCGCCTCGAGGCCGGCAACGAGCGGGGCAACCGCCAGGCGCTGCTCAAGATGGCGGACTTCCTCAACGACCAGTCGCCGGGCGAGGCGCTGGGCTACCGACTGCGGCGCCACGCCATCTGGCACACCATCCAGGGGCTGCCGATGACCCGCGACGGCCAGCGTACCGAACTGGCGCCGGTGTCCGCCGACCGCGCCGCGGAGTACCGCGAGGCCGCGGGCGGGCGGCCGACCCTCGCGGACTGGCAGCGCATCGAGAACAGCCTGGCGCTCGCCCCCTACTGGCTCGAGGGCCATCGGTTGAGCGCCGAGATGGCCGACAGGCTGGAGCATCCGCGCTGCGCCGAGGCGATCCGCGACGAGGCCGAGCGCTTCGTGGCCCGGCTGCCGGGACTGGAGGCGCTGACCTTCAGCGATGGCAGTGCCTTCCTCGACCCGGCCACCCGGGAATGGCTCGAGGCGCGCCCCGGTGCCCCGGCGCCATCGGCCGGGGGCGGCGGCGACCCCTGGCAGGCGGGCCTGGAGACCGCCCGGGAGCGGCTGGCGGAGGAGGGGCTGGCCGCCGCGCTGGCGGTTCTCGACGCGGGCCTGGCGGCGGCACGCTCGCCGCGGGAGAGCGTCTACTGGCGCCTGGCCAGCGCCGACCTGCTGCAGGAGGCCGGCCTCGCCGCCCTGGCCCGGCAGCACTATCAGGCACTGCACGACGCCGTGACACCGCTCGAACTCGATCGCTGGGAGCCGGCCCTGCCGGCCCGGCTGGCATCGGCGCTCGAGGCGTGAGGCACGGCGACGCAACGGATTCGACAGGGACGAGGGAGCAAGGCTCATGTGGAGACGAGTGAAGGTCGGCCTGGCTCGCTGGATGCCCGGGATGTCCCGGGCGGAGAGCCAGCTCAACCAGGCACGGGGACACGCCAACCGGGCGAGGGGGCTGAAGCGCCTGGGCATATGGCTGTGGGCTGCCCTGGTGGTGGCCCTGCTGGTGGCGATCTGGTGGCTGGGGCCGCAATGGCAGGCCTTCGGCGGTCGGCCGCTGGGGCCCTGGGTCAATCGCCTGCTGGCCAGCCTGGCGCTGGCCGGCGTGGTCGCGGTGGTGTGGGGCATTCGCCTGGCCCGGCGCCTGCGCACCCTCGACGAGGAGCGTCGCCACGACGAGCAGCGCCAGCTCGACCCGGTGCTCGGCCAGCTCGAGCGCCAGGAGGAGAGCCTGGATGCCACCCTCGAGGAGCTCACCGAGAGCCTCGGCGGCGGCGCCGCTGCCCGCTACAAGCTGCCCTGGTATCTGGTGATGGGCGTGGAGAACGCCGGCAAGACCAGCCTGATCAACCGCTCGGGGCAGAACTTTGCCCTGACCCACGTGATGAAGGCCTCCGGCCAGGGCAAGCGCGGCCGGCTGGGCTTCGACTGGTGGATCGGCGACAAGGCGGTGCTGATCGACCCCGACGGCGAGCTGCTGACCCAGGGCGCGCTGCAGGGCGGCGAGCCGGCGGAGCTCGAGAGCCGGCTGTGGAACCACTTCGTCGACTGGCTGGAGCGCCATCGGGCCCGCCGTCCGCTGGACGGCGTGGTGCTGGTGCTCGACCTGGCGCGGCTCAGCGACGCCCAGGTGGCGGTGCGCAAGGCCTACGCCTCGCTGCTGCGAGCGCGGCTGCGCGAGCTGATGGAGCGGCACGGCAGCCGGCTGCCGGTCTACGTGACCTTCAGCAAGATGGACCTGCTGCACGGCTTCGACGACTTCTTCCGCCACTATTCCCGCGCCGCCCGCCGGGCGCCGCTGGGCTTCACCTTCTCGCCGGCCTCCCTCGACAAGCCCGGCCGCTGGGAGCTCGAGTTCGCCGAGGCCTACGACGGCATGCTCGAGCGGCTCAACCAGAGCCTGCCCGGCCTGCTCGCCGAGTGCCGCGATCGCGAGGAACGCGAGGCGGTGTTCCGCTTCGTGCGCCAGCTCGCCGGCCTGCGCGACGTGCTGCTGGGTTTCCTGGGGGAGGCGCTGTCCAGCGACCGCTTCTCCACCGCGGCCCTGGTGCGCGGTGCCTACTTCACCTCGGTCTACCAGCAGGGCGTGCCGGAGGACCCCTTCGTCGACGCCGCCGCGCGGCGCTACGGCATGACCGACGGCGTGCAGCCGGCGCACCGGGCGGCGCGCTCGGCCCTCTACTTCACCGAGGAGCTGTTCGAGCGCATCATCTATCCCGAGTCGGGGTTGGCCGGCGACAACGCCCGGGCGGCGCGCCGCCGTCGGCGCGTGCGGCGCGTCGCCGGCCTGGCCTGCCTGTTCGTCGGCGCGGCCATGGTCGGCGGCTGGTACCACTTCTACCAGAAGAATGCCCAGGCCCTGGCCGCGGTGGAGGATAAGGCCGAGGCCTTCCTGGCCGTGCGGCCGGGCCAGTGGCACAGCGACGATCCCACCGGCTACGGGCTGCTCGAGCCCCTGGACCGCCTGCTGGACGCCACCCGGGAATTCGGCGACTACCGCTCGCGGCCCTGGCTGCTGGCCGACATGGGCTTCTACCAGGGCCACGAGCTGGGCGTCGAGGTCGACAACGCCTACCTGCAGCTGCTCGAGCAGCAGTTCCTGCCGGTGCTGATGATCGGCATCATGGATGACATGAACCGCGCGCCGGACGGCAGCAACGACAAGCTGGCGCTGCTGCGCATCCTGCGCATGATGGCCGATGCCAGTGGCCGCCAGCCCGAGCGGGTGCATGCCTTCATGGAGGATCGCTGGCAGGAGGCCTTCCCCGGGCAGGGGGATATCCAGCGCCGGCTGCTCGGCCACCTCGACTATGCCCTGGCCTATACCGACCTCGCCGGCCATGCCGCGGCCGGCGACCTCGCGGCCCGCGAGGCCATGGCACCGCTGCGTGGCAGCATCGCGGCGGCCCAGCAGGAGCTCGCTCGTCAGCCCATGGCCGAGCGGGTCTATGCCACCCTCAAGGCCGGCAGCGTCCGGCGCAGCGGGGCCCGGCTGGACCTGCGCTCGAGCGTCGGCTCGGCCTTCAGCCTGGTGTTCATGGCCCGCGACGACGATCCCGACCGGGTGCGCATCCCCGGCCTGCTCACCCGGGACGGCTTCGAGGGCTACTTCCTCGACCAGCTGGAGCAGGCCACCGAACTGGCGCTGATCGATACCTGGGTGCTCGGCCAGCGCGACGACATCGACTTCAGCGAGGCCGACCGGCGCCGCCTGCAGGAGGCGCTCCGCGAGCGCTATGTCAGCGACTATCACGTCACCTGGCGCGAGGCGCTGGCCGATATCCGCCTGGTGCCGCTGCCCGATATCCACCAGGCGGTGCTGGTCGCCGACGGCCTGCTCGGGGCGAGCCGGCCCCTGGACCGGCTGCTCGGCGAGGTCGCCGAGCAGACCGAGCTCTACCCGGAACTGCCGGGGGACGACGCGGCGGCCCAGGAGGCCCTGCAGCGCTCGCCACGCTATCGCCTGGCCAGCGAGATCGCCCGCCACTTCGCCCCGCTCCACGAGCTCACCGAGACTCGCGGCGACAACCCCTCGAACCTCGACGAGATCAAGGCGGCGGTCGCCGACCTGCGGGACTACCTGCGCCGGGTCGATGAGGCCGGGGACCGCGGGCAGAGCGCCTTCATGCTGGCCCGTGACCGCCTCTCGCTGCAGGGCGGCGACCCCATCGCGCGCCTGCAGCGCATCGCCGAGGACACCCCGGCCCCGGTGGGGGGCATGCTCGAGAGCCTGGCCGACCAGAGCTGGCAGCTGCTGATGGCCAGTGCGGTGCGCCACCTGGAGCGCCAGTGGATGGACGAGGTCGTGGCGCCCTTCCAGCAGCGCCTGGCCGGTCGCTACCCGCTGGCCCCCCAGGCCTCCCGGGAGGTGGCGCTGGCCGACTTCGAGGCCTTCTTCGCCCCGGACGGCACGCTCGATGCCTTCTACCAGCGCAACCTCAAGCCCTTCATCGAGGGCGCGCCGGAGGCCCTGCGCACCCGCGGGGGCGACGCGCTGCTGCGGCGCGGGGTGATGGAGGCCATGCAGCGCGCCGAGCGCATCCGCGAGGCCTACCTCAACCGCGACGGCGTGCTCGACGTGGCCTTCAGCCTGGAGCCGCTGAGCCTGAGCGCCGACAAGCGGCGCGGGGTGATCAGCGTCGACGGCCAGCTGATCGACTATGCCCACGGCGTCAGCCGCCGGGTGCCGATGATCTGGCCCAACGGCCTGCGCGACAGCAACGAGAGCCGGGTGACCCTGGTGCCGAGCGAGGTCAACCGCTCGCCGCGCAGCCTAAGCCGCGACGGCCCCTGGGCCTGGTTCCGCCTGCTCGACGAGGCCCAACTGACCGGCGCGGGAGAGCGAGAGCTGGAGCTCCGCTTCCAGATCGACGGCGGCAGCATGCGCTATCGCCTCACCGCCGAGGGGCCGCGCAACCCCTTCACCCGGTCCCTGGTGGCGGGCTTTAGCCTGCCCACCGCCCTGTATGCCGAAGGAGAGCATGACGATGCTGGCGACGCTTAAACGCTGGCTGGGCGCGGGCCCGACCACGGCGCCTGCCGAGGCGCCGGCGGCCGGGACGCACCAGGCCGATTCGGCCCCCGGCCTGGTGCCGGCCGGCGAGGCCGACATTCCCCTGCTACTCGAGGCGGCCCGGCGCGCCGAGGGGGAGGGGCTCTCGCCCTGGGTACTGCGCGACGAGGCCCGCCTGGAGACCCTGCGTCGCTCGCTGGAGTTCGTGGTCCATCGGGGCCTCTGGCTGCAGCGCGAGGCGGGCCAGGTGGCCCATTGGCAGGGGCGCCTGTTGGCCCTGCGCCATGGCGACGGGCCGGTGCTGGGCATGCTGCTGGTCTGCCGCCGCGACGACGAGGCCGCCTGGCAGCTGCGCTTCTTCTTCATCGCCCCGGACTGGCAGGGCCGCGGCCACGGCGCCCGCCTGCTGCTGGCCGCGCGCCGCGAGCTGCGGGGCACGCCGCTGCAGACCCGGTTGCCGCTGGCCGGGGCCGCCCCGACCAGCCTCGAGGCGGCGGGCTTCCGGCGCATGCACGTGGACGCCGGTGGGGTGGCCAGTTTCGAGGCCCCGGCACAGTGGAACGACCAACGCGAACGCACGCGCGGCGCCTGAGCGGCGACGCGCATCGGCAGGAGGACGACGCATGGGACGCAAGTTCGTATTGCTGGGGGATCTCGGCACCGACCACGAGGGCTTTCCCCCCACGCCGGTGACCGCCGGCAGCCCCACGGTGATGATCGACGGCAAGCCGGTGGCCCGTCAGGGCGACCCCCTGGCGCCCCACGACAAGCCGGACCACGGCCCCCACCCGCGCGCCATCGCCGGCGGCTCGGGCAGCATCCTGGTCGACGGCAAGCCCGCCGCCCTCACCGGGCATGCCGTGGACTGCGGCGGCGTGGTGATCGGCAGTGCCAGCGGGGAGGGCAGCTGACATGGCCGACCGTAGCGGACTGCAGTTCACCCTGAGCCTGGCGGGAGCCGGCGAGGCCGACCTGGCGGTGATCGACTTCACCTTTGATGAGGCGCTCTCGGCGCCCTTCCATCTGTGCGTGCGCTTCGCCAGCCGCGCCGCCGACCTCTCGCCGGAGGCGCTCCTCGACCGCCCGGCGAGCCTCACCGTGTGGCAGGACGGCGTCGCCCAGCGCCGGGTCCACGGCATCGTCAGCGAGTTCGGCCGCGGCGACCGCGGCCATCGCCGCAGCCATTACGAGGTGGTGATCCGCCCCTCGCTGTGGCGCCTCTCGCTGCGCCAGAACGCGCGGATCTTCCAGCGCGTCTCGCCGCTGACCATCCTCAACACCCTGTGCGAGGAGCGCGGCCTGACGGACGTGGCCTTCGCGGTGACCCGCGAGCCCGCCGAGCGCGAATACTGCGTGCAGTATCGCGAGACCGACCTCGAGTTCGTCGAACGCCTGGCCGCCGAGGAGGGGCTCTTCTACTTCCATGAATTCGAGGATGCCGACCTCGGCGCCCACCGGCTGGTGTTCGCCGACGATCCCCAGGTGCTCACCGGGCTCGGCGAGCGGACCTACCATCATCGCGCCGGTGGCAGCGCGCCCCGGCGCCACCTGCGCCGGCTGACCCAGACCGCCCGGGTGCGCCCGGCCCGCGCCCAGCTCAAGGACTACAGCTTCAAGCAGCCGGCCTACGGCCAGCTCCACGATCACCAGGGGGAAGCCCTCGAGGCCCACGCCCAGCGTGGCGTCGTTGATAGAGGGTACGAGCACTACGACTACCCGGGTCGCTACAAGGCCGACGCCTCGGGCCAGGCCTTCACCCGCCACCGCCTGGAGCACCTGCGCCACGACGCCCTGACGCTCGACGGCGAGAGCGACCTGCCCGAGCTGGCCCCGGGCACGCGCTTCACCCTGGCCGACCACGACGTGGATGAGCTCAACCGCGGCTGGCAGGTCATCAAGGTGATCCACGAGGGCGAGCAGCCCCAGGCCCTGCAGGAAGATGCCGTCGGCGTGACCGCCGGGGATCGCGATGGCCAGCGCGGGCGGGCAGGCTCGGAAGCCATGACTCGCTACCACAATCGGCTCATGCTCACCCCGGACGACGCCGCCTGGCGCCCGGCGCCGCGGCCCAGGCCGCGGGTCGACGGCCCCCAGGTGGCCTTCGTGGTGGGCCCCGAGGGCGAGGAGATCCACTGCGACGCGCATGGCCGGGTGCGCTGCCAGTTCCCCTGGGATCGCTATGCGGCTCCGGACGAGACGGCCAGCGCCTGGTTGCGCGTCAGCCAGGGCTGGGCCGGCGGCGGCTACGGCATGATGGCGATCCCGCGCATCGGCCACGAGGTGATCGTCTCCTTCCTGGAGGGCGACCCGGACCAACCGCTGATCACCGGGCGCACCTACCACGCGGTGAACCCCCCGCCGTACCCGCTGCCGGAGCACAAGACCCGCACCGTGCTGCGCACCCAGACCCACCAGGGCGAGGGCTTCAACGAGCTGCGCTTCGAGGACCAGCACGACCAGGAACAGATCTGGCTGCACGCCCAGAAGGACCTGGAACTGCTCACCGAGAACGACCGCACCGAGGAGATCCGCCGCGACAGCCACCTCAAGGTCAAGCGCGACCGCATCGGCGAGCTCGACCGCGACGACCACCTCACCGTGCACGGCGAGCGGCGCACCCGGGTCGACGGCGACGACCACCTCAGCGTGGGCCAGACCCGCCACGAGAAGATCGGCCGCGCCCAGCTCGTCGAGGCCGGCAGCGAGGTGCACCACAAGGCCGGCATGAAGGTGGTGGTCGAGGCCGGCGCCGAGATCACCCTCAAGGCCGGCGGCAGCTTCGTGAAGCTCGACCCCAGCGGGGTGACCATCGTCGGCCCCAGCGTGAAGATCAACTCCGGCGGCAGCCCCGGCTCGGGCACCGGGCAGAGCGCCCAGGCGCCGATCCTGCCGGGGGAGGCGACGGAGGAGACGCATGAGGCGATCGAGCCCGTCACCCACGAGGCGCTTCTGTCGGCATCGGCCGAGGAGGCCAGCGTCGTGCAGCTTTGCCAGAAGCAGACCGACGGCAGCTGTCCCCTGGCTGACTGCCCGTGTCGTAACAGGGCGGGCTGATGCGCTACTCGCTGGGGCTTCCGGAGACGGCAGGGCGGCGTTACTGGCTGGTGGAAACCGCCAGCCTGCCGGAGCATGAGGTACTGCGTCGATTCTACGAGGCGGTCGAGGCGCCCGCGTTTCGCTGGCTCTACGAGGGAACGGCGCACGATGCCTTGAAGGATGCCGGCCCGGTCCTGCTGGACGTGACCGAGGCGCCTGAGTTCCTGGCCGAGCGGCTGGACGCCTGGGGCGATATGGCGTCGGTCGTCATCGATGCGCTGCTGTCGATCGATGAGCTGCAGGCCCACCTGGCCGGTTTTGTCACGGCACGACTCGAGCCGGAGGGCGAGGGACTATGGCGCTTTCATGAGCCGATGGCGTTGCACCTGCTGCTGGGGGAGGGGCTGTTGGGCCATGCCCATCGGGCCGCCATGCTCGGCCGCGAGGCGCGCTGGCATTGGCCGATCTGCCGCTGCCATGACGGCTGGCTATTCGAGTCCGCCGTCTCTTATTCCGAGTCGGCCAGTGTGCACTTGCCGCTGACGCTTGAGGCAGAAACGGTAAGGCGATTGTCCGGACTTCAGCAGCTGACGCGCCTCATGCCGGTGCTGGCCGATGCGCTGGATCGCCATGAGCTGCACCGGGACGACGACAGCATCTCTGCGTTGTGGCGGGAACTGGAAAGCTACTGGCATGGCGTGGCCGAACAACGCTTTCCGGTGCGCAAAGCGGCCCAGGCGCTGGCGGAGGCCGAGCGCGAAGCCTCCTCGCTGCACGAATTTCGCGCTCGCATGCAACGGCTGGCATCGACTGAATAGCCAGGCCATCAGGGAATGAGGAAACAGGGAATGTCATCGAACCACGCCTGCCGGCCCCGCAAGCTCTATCTCGAGATCACCGGTCGCCACGGTGATAACGAACAGAATACCTATGCGCTCTATCGGGACGATCAACAAGTCGAAGCGCTGGCCGAGGACATCGCCTCCGAGGGCCGCTACGGGCCCATCGTCGAGACCACCGCCGAGTATCTGGAAGACGAGCTGGCCGATGTCCGCCTCGTGCAATGCGTCGGCGAGATCGAGGTCGAGCTGTTGCCCAGGGGCGAGGTCACCCGGACCGGGCTCGTCCCCAAACAGCGGGACTTTCAGCACAACCTGATGGTCTCCTGCGTGCCGATGCAGTACCTGGATCACGAAGAGATCGCCGCCGGCCCCTGCCGCGGTGGTTTCCTGTACGTGTTCCTCGACGGACGATTGATCCGTGAGCTGGCCATCCGCGTCGCGCCAGGCAAGGCGCCGGTCTTCATCGACAGCGACGTGGCGGGCTACCGCCGACAGGGCGAGGTCCCGGTGGTTCGCGAGTATACCGGGCCGGAACTGGCCAGCCTGCACCTGCCGTTGCGGCTGGATGGCGAGGCCGCCGACGTGCGCCTGGCCTATTCGGACCACCCTTGGCCTTGGGCGCATGTCGTCGAACTCGAGGCCGAGCCGACGCGCATTGAGCAGCGCGCCCAGCCGCTGCCGCTGAACATCACGGCCGTGGCGGCCATGCTGGACGGTCACCTGCGCAACCAGTACGAGCATGACCTGGAGATGGGTAGCGATGAGACGCAGGGCAAGGCGGCCCTGGAATGGCTGCCGCCCATGCGGGATCGCGATCCGCTCTACGAGCAGGCCCGAGGCAGTGCCCGCGACTATCTGGAAGATGTTTCGGGCGAGCAGTGGGCGGGACTGGTCCAGCAGTTGCAGGAGGAGCGGGCCTTCTTCGAGTCCGACGAGCAAGAGGCGTCGGTGCCGGAAATCGATATGCGCCGCCGCCAGCGGGACTTCGCACCGGCCCTGAGATCGACCCTGGTACAGCAGTGGAACAACGTTCGCCGCAGCGACGAGGATCGCGCGGATGACTCACTGCTCGAGTTGATCCCGGAGCCGGCCGCCGGCGAGGACGTCCTCGCATCGCTCAAGGATCAGCAGCTATGCGCGATCTTCCTGCGCGATCCCAAGCGGGCGGTCGATCAGCTGATCGACGATATCCAGGCGAATCAGGAACTGCTCTGGGTGCTCTCCGAGGGCATGAAATACCACCCTCACGGCAAGTCGGCGGAGCTGGTGCTGGCCAACTGCTTCATGCCAAATGGCCCCGATGGCCAAGAGAACCCGGTCTATCTCGACGAGTGGTTCGACCGCCGCCTCGACCGCTCCCGGGAAAGCCTGTTCGCGCGCTTGACCAAGGAAGAGGAGCGTCGCCTGACACGCCTGCGCATGGACGAGAGACTGACGTCGCTGGCCGAGATGCTCGAGGACACATCGCCCGGTGCCTTCGGTGCTGCGCTGCGCGATGCCATGCCGTTCGACGATCTCAATCACCTGGAACCCTATGCCTGGCTGTCGCGATGCCTCGAGCCGCTGATGGCGGGCATGGACTGCCTCGACCCCAAGGCCACGCCCGAAGACGTCAAGCAACTGCAGGCGCCGGCCAGGTGCCGCCAGACGTTGGATGCGCTGTTCCTCGAGGCTTCTCATCCCTTAGCCTATCTGCTGTTCGCGACAGAGCATCGGGAAGGCGACGACTGGGGCGAGAGCCATGCCCGAAACCTGGCGAAGATCTCTCGAGGCGGCACCGGAGTAGCCGATCAGGCAGGCAACGTGGCCACGCACACCGGCGATGCGTTGATTGCCCACCAGCAGCGCCTCGACGAGGAAGCCGGTGACCTGGGAGATGCCATGGGCCAATGGCGAATGGTCCTGAATGGCATGGAATCCGTGGCGACCGCCCTGCTGCCCGGCTTCCTGAATGCCTGGTCTCGCAAACAGCTGGGCGAGCGGCGAATCTCGCTGACGCTGGCCACGGATCTCGCCGACCTCCAGGGGGCGATGATGGGGGGGCTGCCCATTCGCGTGACCGACCAGAAGGGGCGGATCAACATGCTGCTGCCTGATGAGGTTCGCCCGCTGGTCGAGGAGATGGCTCAGGGGGGCGTCGCCATTCAAGCTGCCTCGGCGAATAATGCGCTGGGGGGCGAAGCGGTTTCGACCTCGTCCTCCACCGCTCAACCGCATCGGGTGTCGGGTCAGGTCACCAGCGAGCAGGCCTACCGCTGGACCCAGAGCGGCTATATCGGGCTCTGGTCGGGGCTGGTGGTGCTCGAATTATGGAATCTTTACGATAATGTTCCAGATGCCTTTGATGAAGACAGGAGTCGGCTGGATATTGCCAAAGCTGGTAGTGCGCTTCTCGATGCCACTCTGCTTACGGCACAGGGCCTTAAGCTGGCTAATGTCCGCTGGGGATGGGTTGTACAGGCCAATCAGTTTCTTGATATACGCTTTATTACAAGGCCGGGATGGCAAGAAGCCATGGGCCAAGCTGGCCAGGTCCGAGGTTTAGCCGCGTTTAGTGCGGGGCTCTTGACTGCAACCTTGGTGGCCATCAATGCCTACCAGCTCTATCAGCAGGGGCTGAAAGCCTCGGCCAGGTGGACGGCGGGCGCTAGTGGCGCAATTGCCGTGGGCAGCTATGTAGGCTCTGGCTACGGTCAGGGGTTGGCGAACGCGGCCAGGATGCAGCTGGTGCGCAATCGCTTCCTGCATGGCCTATTAGGCCTGATAGGCACGCCGCGGCCGGTGCCGGTGATGCTGGTCAGCCTCGGGGTGGCGCTGGTCTGCCAATACATGGCCACCAACGCGCGTGACGATCGTTTCTCCCTCTGGATACGCTATGGGCCCTTCGGGCATGAGGGGGATGAGCTGGCCGGTCGGCTCGAGTCCTTGGCGGAGGGTGCCGAGGACGACGAAGATGACGAGCGCTTGGCGGACAAGCACGATTATCTCACCCATCTCGAATCAGCTTCGCCCGAAGAGAGGTATTTCCAGCTATTGCAGGGGCTCTTCCAGGCTCACTTCGAGTTGGTGACGCCCGGAGAACTGATGAATATCGACCCCAGATTCCGTGACTGCGATATCGCCCTGCGGCTTACCTGCCCCGCCTTGCAGTTCGGGGAGTTCTCCTTGCTCATCCCCAACCTGATGGCCGACTATTCGGCCCCGGTACTGGATAGGCGGTTCACCTATCAGTATGCGCCCATGGATCGGCGTCGGCTCTTGGTGGAAGTCGATCAGCGAGACCCCGGCGATGCCACAGTGCGTTATCTTTGCCTGCGGCTGCCTGAGAAATGGCACCGCATGGGCGTGCCTTCGGTGCCGGGCTTTGGCGATGTGCCCGCTGACTGGCTCGCGGCCAATCAGGCAAGCTTCCGTCATGAGCCCGAGTTTCAGAATGCCTACCATCGAGGGGAGTCGCTGGTACGGCTGAGCCTGGAAGACGTCGAGGGCGAGGGCACCATCGACTATTGGGATCCCGCCGAGCGGAAACATCGAGAATTGGACGACCGGGTCAGTCTGCTGGCGCAGCCGGCGAGCCTGACCTGGCGCTGGAACACGCAAGGAGGCATAACATGACCGACGCTGCGCAGCCGGAAGAACAGGAAGGGTACGAGAAGACGGCCTTCACGGCGGATCGTATCCCCCGCCAGGCGCCGCCGCCGCCCAAGGGAAAACTGGGCAAGCTCGGTGAAGCCTTCGATATGGCGCGTTTACCTTGGGGGCATTATGTAGGTATTAACCCTTCGGAATTCGAATATGAATATTTCGGAGAGTGGTATCGTGACTATGAGTATATGGGAGAGCAGGATTTTCATGATTTTAATCATCTGAACGAATTGCGATGGTCAAAGTTTGTCGATGAAGATGTCGGTCTGATCTTTCGCTTCTTTCGCTTCTGGTTTGTTGTTGTTAGTCATGGTTTTAGTTTTATTGGTCCTGGCGGGGGGAAGGGGGGGGGGTGGTTTTTTTCAGCAATAGCTTTCGTTTTGTTGTTAATTGTTATTATTGGCGAGATTTTGCATCCAGGAAGTGGGTCTTTTTTTGATCTGGCCTTAGTCCCGTTAACAGTTTTTGCAGTTTGTGGGTTGGCCACTATATGTAAAATATTATTTGAGAAGTACAGCATTCGTTTCTATAAGAGTAACCAGAACTGGTCTGACGATGTCGCCTTCTGCCGGCGTTCCGGCTTGGTCAAGAGCTTCCAGGGAAACTTCCCCTTCTACGAGTTCGATGCCTTCATTGAAATGAGCGCGGACATGAAGGGTAACCAGTACCATACCCTCAAGGTGCGGCATCGCTATCCGCAGTTCAGCAAGGACAAGCGCAGCGGCCTGCCGTTGGAATTCACCTTCCCCACCGATACTGGCAGCATCGCCGAGCGCTATGCCATGTGGGACATGCTGAGCCGCTTCATGGACGTCAGCCAGCCGCTGCCGGACATTCCCCGGCTCGAGCCGTTTCGCCATCTCGACCCGACCACCCGGGCTTTCGACGAGGTCGGCAAGCGCGGCCGCCCGGCCACCTACTGGCGAGACCTCTACGCCAGCGTGGATGAAAAGGAACTGACACGCCTGCGGTGGGAACATCATGAGAAAGTGAACGCCGCCCCCTGGGGCAGCCGCCCCGACCTGATGGCCCAGTCGGTGCCGGGCTACGAGGACAGCTACACCGCCGAGCCTGAAGACGTCAACGCCTACACGCATGCGCCCACCAAGAATGTACGCTTCGTGGAGCGTCCGGAAGCGGCATCACCGGAAAGCCAGTCAGACCGCAACGATACCTCGCATTGAACATCGAGAGCCTCGGTGGCCGCTCGTTTCACCGAGGCACTGATGCATCGAATATCATATCGCACGGCAAGGATGCTGTGCCCATATTCTTGCCAGGGAAGGCGCGCTGTCGCCTGCTCCGGTGGTAGCGAATCTGGTAGTGGCGACTCTCCTGTCCTTGTAAGTTTGCGTGTCTCCTCTGGCTCTAATCAGTACCTGTCCCTGATTGCTTGTCCCTGATTGCTTCCTGGCTACCTTACTCTTCGGCCGATAGGGCTTGCAGATGGTTCTCCAGGGCGGCCATGCCAGCCGGTACGTCCACCGGGTAACCGAGGGCGTTAAACGTTGAACCGAAGGCATGCAGCGTGCGAAACAGGTTATGCACCCGGCACTGCTCACCCATTTGACCGATGCGTACGATGGGCGGCCCAAAGGAGCCGGCAATCTCAACCCGAAAGTGACGCGAGATGTGGGTGCAGACTGCCTTTGAATTCAGCCCCTCGGGCAAGGCAATACCCACCACAGAATTAAGCCGGGCTTCGGTGGGCACGTAGAGCGACAGTCCCAACGCCTCTATGCCACCCTGCAACGCCAGACTGCTCTTGCGGTGGCGTTGAAAACGACGCTCCAGGGTCTCCTCGCAGACCAGACGCATGGCTTCGTGCAAGGCCAGCAGACCAGACACCGGCGCGGTGTAATGATAGGAGGCTTCATGCCAGAACCGGGTGGCGAGCTGGGCGTCCAGCGTCCAGTGCGGTATCGGCACCGGGCGTTGCAGAATACGCTGCCAGGCGTGTTCGGAGAAGGCGACCAGAGAGACGCCGGGAATCGAGCTCAGGCCCTTCTGGCCACCGGTAATCACCACATCGATGCCCCAGTCGTCCATGTTCAGTTCCATGGTGCTGAGCGTGCAGACAGCATCCACAATGAGGCGGCAGTTGTACCGTTGAGCCAGAGCGCCGATGGCAGCCAGGTCTTTGTTATGGGTGGTGTTCGAGGTCTCGCCCTGAACGATGGTCATCACTTCCGGTTCAAAGGTTTGCAGAATGTCTTCAATGCGACTGACATCGGCTCTGCAACCTTCATCGATCAGCAAGCGCTCAACCTCTCCACCGGCGCGCCGGGCCATTTCGGCCAGGCGCTGTGAGAAGAAGCCATTGCAGACGCACAGTACCCGGGTGTCCTGCCACACCAGGTTGGTAACGGCCATCTCCATTGCGGCCGATCCCGGCCCAGCCACGCCCATCAGCCAGGGCGATTCGGTCTGGAAAATATAACGCCCCATCCGCTTCACCTGATCGATGATTCGCGCCATGGTCTCACCCAGGTGGTTAATGACAATACCATTCGCCGCCGCCACCGGACCAGGAATGGGTACCGGTCCGGCCCCCATCATCAACAGGGGTTCTTCGGGTAGAATCTGGTTAAGGCCATCTATATGGGGAGCTTGAATCATCCTGGGCACGTCCGGCTGGGTAGGGAAACAGTTAGGACTACAGAGCCCATATCATGAGGCGCTAACCCCACCAGAGCAATCACCAGTACGCCCTGTCAGCCTACCCTGCCCGGGCGAAAGGTCTTCTTACCGTCCCCCTGCGCGCACCTGATGTACGGCTACTGGCTTGCGCTGTTTTCCATGAGTGGCATATTCACGCTGGTTGGTCTGGGCTTCTTGGGGGCAGAGGAGGAATTGCTGAGGGCTTCGGACATCGTCTGGATGGCGATTCTCCATCTGGTGGTCTTGCCGGCTCTGGCCATCGGCTATGTCCTCTTCTACCGCGGGGTGCGCCGCCTGGCCGGCTGGCGCAAGGAGACCGTCTTCGTGCCCCGTGGAGGAACGCTTCGGGCAGTCAGGCGCTGGCGAGGCGGCGAAGGCGGCCTATCGCAGCGTGCCCTTTGCCGCTTATTCGGGATAGCCCGGCGCGGCAACCCCCCAGATGTGATGGTTCTCGCGCGCGTTGGCAAGCCACCTGGGGAGGGCTTGGCTAGGATGAAGATATCTCCCTGTCGTGGGCCCTCACGATGCCCCACTCCCACCTTGCCCGGCCGCCCATGCCTCCCGGGCCTGGCTGGCGGCGCCTCATCCGGATCGTCCTTTGCCTGGCACTGTCGTGCCTGGTGGGGGCGCCGGTCGCGGCCCAGGATGCGGCGACGCGCGAGCGCTGGCGCGAGGCCATCGCCGCCTCGCCCTTCGAGGCGCCGCTGAGCGTCGTCTCGGAGGGGCGCGCCTACGGCGTCAGCGGCAGCATCTATGCCCGCATCTCCCGGCCCTTGCCGGTGCTGACGGGGGAGCTCACCTCGGCGGCGGCCTGGTGCGAGATCCTGTTCCTGCACCTCAACGTCGAGGCCTGCCGGTACGAGGCGTCTACCGGCGGGGCCGATGCCCTGAGCGTCCATGTGGGGCGGCGAGGCTTCCAGCCCCTCGAGGAGGCACAGCGTATCGACCTGACCCTGGGGGTCCGGGTGGTGCTTCCCCAGTACCTCTCCCTCGAGCTGTCGGGCGACCAGGGGCCCTACGGTACCCGTGACTTCCGCCTGAAGCTGCAGGCGATGCCGGACGGCGAGGCGGCGAGCCTGGTCCACCTGCGCTATTCCCTGGCCTATGGCACGCCCGCGCGCCTCGCCCTGTGGGCCTACTTCAACTCCGTGGGCCGGGACCGGGTCGGCTTCACGGTGGTGGGGCGCGAGGCGGATGGTTCCCCGCGCTACGTGGGTGGCGTGCGCGGCATGATCGAGCGCAACGTGATGCGCTTCTACCTGGCCCTGGAGGTCCATCTCGCGACGCTCGACCTGCCCGAGTCCGACCGTCTCGAGACCCGCCTGCGGCGCTGGTTCGCGGCGACGGAGCGCTACCCGCGACAGCTCCACGAGCTGGACGAGGCGACCTACCTGGCCCAGAAGCGCCGCGAGCAGGCCCGCCAGCCGGCCCGTTGAGGCGGAGGGCCCGGCGAGGAGGCCGGGGCTTGTTGCCTGGACTAGGCTGGCCTTGGAGAACGTTCGCGTCAGGGAAAAAGGAGGCAGTCATGTTTCACGTAGAGCGCAAGGGCGACGATCGCCTGGATATCACCTTCGCCGGCAAGCTCGACAGCGAGGCCATGCGCGCCGCGCTGGATGACCTCCTCGAGCGGTCGGAGGGCATCGAGCACGGGCGCATGCTGTATCGCGTCGAGGACTTCCACCTGCCGACCCTCGGCGCCATCGGCATCGAGATGTCGCGCCTGCCGGGGCTGTTCCGCTTCATCGGCCGCTTCGACCGAGCGGCGGTCATCGCCGGCCAGGACTGGATCCGGCGGGCCAGCGAGCTGGAGGGCTGGCTGATTCCCGGGCTCACCATCAAGGCGTTCGGGCCGGACGAGGAGGAGCAGGC
Organism: Halomonas sp. M4R1S46; assembly: GCF_025725685.1. Lineage (NCBI taxonomy): Bacteria > Pseudomonadati > Pseudomonadota > Gammaproteobacteria > Oceanospirillales > Halomonadaceae > Halomonas > Halomonas sp. M4R1S46. The sequence continues at coordinate 3,619,754 of NZ_CP107008.1, read as the reverse complement.
CGAGGCCTGGTTGCAGGAGGCGCCATGAAGAACCTGTTCGACGAGCTGCCCGCGGTTCTCGACGACGAGGTCTTCGAGGTGCTGGCCCGTAACGACCATGTCACCATCGAGCGCATCGTCTCCCGGGGTCAGGCCTCGCCGGCCGGCGGTGGCTGGTACGACCAGGCCCATGACGAGTGGGTCCTGGTGATGAAGGGGGAGGCCCGGCTCGCCTTCGAGCGGGGCGACGAGGTGCGACTCGGCCCGGGCGACCACCTGGTGATTCCCGCCCACCGCCGACATCGGGTGGCCTGGACGACGCCGGACACCGAGACCGTCTGGCTGGCGGTGCACTACTGAGCCCGGGGCGTCCCGGTCGACGGCAGGTGGGGCTCAGTGCCCGTGGTGGCCGTCGGCGGCGGCGCTGCCCTCGGTGGCGTCCTGTACCCAGACCTCCACCTCGACCTCGCCGCGCTCGGCGAACTCCAGGGTCAGCGGGAAGTGGTCGCCCTCGGCCAGCGGGCCGCGCAGGTCGATCAGCATCAGGTGGTGCCCGCCACCGGGGCGCATCCGTACCGGCGCATCGGGCGTGATGCGCAGCTCCGGCACCGGCCGCATGCGCATGGTGCCGTCCGTCATGGTCATGTGGTGGATCTCGACGACGTCGCTGGCCGGCGAGCGCGCGCCCACCAGCACGGCCGGGCGGTCGCCGGTCACCTCGATGTCGAGATAGGCGCCGCCGGTCATCGCGCCCGGCGGCGTGGGCGTGGCGAAGGGGTGGGCGATGCGCAGGTCCTCGGCCTGTTGCTCGTGGGCGGCGGCCAGGGACGGCAGCAGACCGGTGGCCAGCAGGCAGGCGGCGGCGAGGCGGAACGGGTGACGCGTCATGCGGGCATCCTTGTGAGGCCGTGAACTGGCCTCAGGGTAGCGGGCCGGCCGGGGCAGGCAAGGGGCGCGTTGTCGCAAGGCGACCTGCGCGGATCAGCTCGGCAGGCGGGCGAGGATCGCGTCGAGCGGCGCCTCCCGGGGCAGCACGCCGTAGGCGGGGCTCACCGCCTCGCCGAGCCGCGAACGGCAGAAGGCCTGGCCCAGCGGCGCGGGGGTATGACGCAGCAGCAGGGTGGCCTGCAGGCACTGGGCCAGGCGCTGGGTGAGCCAGCGGGCGCGGGGCTCCAGTGCCTCCGGGGCGTCGCCGAGCTGGCGTTCCAGCTCGGCCAGGGCGCGGTCCAGCTCGGGGGATTCGCCCTGCACCGCGGCGAACTCGCGGGTCATCGCCTCCCGGGCCTCGGGGTGACGCCCCAGCACCCGCAGCACGTCCAGGCAGATCACGTTGCCCGAGCCTTCCCAGATGGAGTTCACCGGGGCCTCCCGGTAGAGCCGCGCCAGCGGCGATTCCTCCACGTAGCCGATGCCGCCCAGGCACTCCATGGCCTCGGCCAGGAAGCCGGGCGCGCGCTTGTTGTGCCAGTACTTGGCCAGCGCCGGCAGCAGGCGGGCCAGGGCGCGCTCGTGGGCGTCGTCCCGCGCCGCGCCGTCGAAGGCCCGGGCGGTGCGCAGGCTGAGGGCGACGCCGGCCTCCACCTCCAGGGCGAGGTCGGCCACCAGGGTGCGCATCAGCGGCTGCTCGGCCAGCCGCTTGCCGAAGGCCTGGCGGCCCTGCACGTGGCGCCAGGCCTCGACCAGGGCCTGGCGCATCATGCCCACCGGCGCGGTGGCGGCATCCAGGCGGGTCTGCTGGACCATCGCCAGGATGGTGGCCACGCCGCGACCGGGATCGCCCACCGCCTCCGCCCAGGCGCCGCGATACTCGATCTCCGCCGAGGCATTGGCGCGGTTGCCGCACTTGTCCTTGAGACGCTGCAGCTCGATGGGATTGCGGCCGCCGTCCGGCGCGAAGCGTGGCACCAGGAAGCAGCCCAGGCCGTCGTCGGTCTGGGCCAGGGTCAGGAAGGCGTCCGACATGGGCGCGCTGCAGAACCACTTGTGCCCGGTCAGCCGCCAGCCACCCTCGACTCGCTCGGCCCGGGTGGTGTTGGCGCGCACGTCGCTGCCGCCCTGCTTCTCGGTCATCGCCATGCCGAAGGTCAGGGCGCTCTTGCGGGGGGCGGGCAGCGCCCGGGGATCGTAGTCCCAGGCCAGCAGGCCCGGCGACCACTGGGCCAGCACGCGCGGCGAGGCGCGCAGCACCGGCATGGCGGCATGGGTCATGGTCACCGGGCAGCAGAAGCCGGGCTCGGCCTGGGTCAGCAGGTAGAGGGCGGCCACGTGGGCCTGGTGGCCGCCACGGCCCTCCTCCTGCCAGGCCACCGCCTGCCAGCCATGGTCCATGGCCAGGTGCATCAGCTCATGATAGGCGGGGTGGTAGACCACCTCGTCGAGGCGACGGCCATGGCGGTCGAAGAGGCGCAATTCGGGGGGATGCCGGTTGGCCGCCTCGCCGAGGGCCTGCACGCGGCGACTGCCGACCTCCCGGCCCAGGGGGGCCAGGCGCCGGGCCACCCAGTCCGGGGCCTCGCGGCGCAGGGCTTCCTGCAGGGGCTGGTCGTCCGCCAGGGCGTCACGGTCCTCGGCCGGGGCGGGCTGGTTGAGCACCTGGTGGGTGGCCAGCCGGTCGCGGGGGGCATGATCCTGCATGGCGCGCCTCCGGTGCACGGGTTGCCTTGAGCATGGTGGCTGCCGGCGGCCCGGTCAAAATCCCCCGGACTGAGGCCGGTGCGGCCCGCCGTTGGGCGCCGCCGCAGGGGCCCGGCCTCACAGCGAGGTGCGCACCGACCACAGCTCCGGGAAGAACTGCAGCTCGAGGGCCTTGACCAGGTAATGGACCCCGGCGGTGCCGCCGGTGCCGCGTCGGTAGCCGATGATGCGCTCCACCGTCTTCATGTGGCTGAAGCGCCACTTCTGGAAGTTGTATTCCAGGTCCACCAGCTTCTCGGCCAGCTCGTAGAGTTCCCAGTGCTGCGCCGTGTCGCCATAGATCTCGGCCCAGGCCGCCTCGACCTCGGGGGAGGCGACGTAGGGCTCCGACCAGTCCCGCTCGAGGTGGCCCTCGGGAATGTCGAAGCCGCGCCGCGCGAGCAACTGCAGGACGATGTCGTAGAGGCTCGGGGCCTGCAGGGCCGCCTTGAGGTGCGCGTAATGGCGCGCATGCCCGCGATGGGCCTCGATCATGCGGGCATTCTTGTTGCCCAGCAGGAACTCGAGCTCCCGGTACTGGAAGGACTGGAACCCGGAGCTCTGGCCGAGCTCGTCGCGAAAGCTCATGTAGTCCGCCGGGGTCATGGTGACCAGCACTTCCCAGGCCTTGATCATCTGCTCCTGGATCCGTGCGACCCGGGTCAGCATCTTGAACGCCGGACGCAGGTTGTCCTGGCGAATGTGCTCGGCGGCGCCATGGGCCTCGTGCAGGCACAGGCGCATCCACAGCTCCGAGGCCTGGTGGATGATGATGAACAGCATCTCGTCATGCTGGTCGGACACCGGATGCTGGCAGTCCAGCAGTCTCTCCAGGGCCAGGTACTGGCCGTAGCTCATGTCCTGGTCCCAGTGGATGCCCTCGCTCTCCAGGTCCACCTGTCGCTTGCGCTCGGTCTCCCGGGCTGGTTCGTCGTGCATCGTCGCCTCCGGATGGTGGGGTTGGGCCGTCACAGGGATATCACTCAGACTGCACGCAAGCGATGATCCGCGCCATCGCCGATACCGGGCGTGACGCTTCGCGCCTGACTGAGTAGGCTGAAGGCATTTCCCCGGAGACCCGTCATGACCGACGATACCCTGGTGTCCCCGCCGCTGCCGGCGCCGCATATCGCCGACGAGAGCATCCAGCTGGTGGATGCCCGCAACCGTCCCTGCGGCAGCGCGTCCCGGGCCACCATGCGACGCTTTCGCTACTGGCATCGCGCCACCTACATCGTCGTGCGCAATCGCCGGGGCGAGCTCTG